>NZ_JACHYK010000006.1:0-436766 GCF_014192825.1 Pseudomonas sp. OG7
AAGCACCCACACGAATTGCTTGATTCGATTTGTTAAAGAGCGTTTGGTTAAGAGCTTTTCGTCTCAACCGAGGCGCGCATTCTACGCTTTCCTCATTCACTGTCAAGCGTTTATTTTGAAGTTTTTACTACCGCTTTCTTTTGAAAGCTAACAACTTCAAACACTTACCGCTTGCCCCGAAGCGTTCATCGCTGCGAGGAGGCGAATAATACGCGCTTTGAAATCAGAGTCAACACCTTGATCTGAAAAAACTTTCCGCGCGTGTTTTAACCCCACCTGGCAACTAATGAAAGCGCCATGGATCTGTAGAGAAACACCACCACGGAGCGTAGCGGCCATGAGCGATGCGCAAAGCGAGAAAACCCCGGGCCTGTCTGCAGATGAAGAACAGGAGGTCAGCCACAACCAGCCGCCGCGGGCGGCAGTGCTGCACGAGATGATCCGCTACCAGGGCGATCAGGAACTGGAACGTACCCTCGCGGCGTTGTGGTGGTCGGCACTGGCCGCCGGCCTGTCCATGGGGCTGTCGCTGATGGCCATGGGGCTGTTCTACGCACGCCTGCCGGAAGGAGAGAGTGCCCAGGTGGTCGCAAGCATCGGCTACAGCGCCGGCTTCCTCGCGGTGATCCTGGCACGCCAGCAACTGTTTACCGAAAACACCCTCACCGCCGTGCTGCCCGTCATGACGACCCCCACCCTGGCCAACTTCGTTCGCCTGCTGCGCCTGTGGGGCGTGGTGTTGCTCGGCAACCTGGCGGGCACCCTGCTAGTGGCTTGGGTCATGCTGGAGCTGCCGATATTCGACAGCAAGACGGACGTGGCGTTTCTGGAGGTTGGCCGCAAGGTCATGAAGAACGACCTGAGCCAGATGTTCGCCAAAGGCATCGTGTCGGGCTGGATGATCGCCACCATGGTCTGGATGATCCCGTCCATGGAGCACGCCAAGGTCTGGATCATCCTGATGATCACCTACCTGATGGCCCTCGGCGATTTCACCCATATAGTAGTGGGCTCCGTCGAGGTGTCCTATCTGGTGTGGGCCGGCGATGAAACCTGGCGCAGCTTTTGGCTGGAATTCGCCTTGCCGACCCTGACAGGCAACATTATTGGTGGCAGCTTCATTTTTGCCCTGATCAGCCATGCCCAGGTACGCAGCGACAGTGGCAAGCCACCCTCGCAACTGCTGAAAGACGACCAAGCCCCGCGCCGGCGCAGCAAGGATGACCACAGCTGAATCTCAGCGTGCCGCCATCGTGCGCTCTTTGGCGTGGCCCCGCTGACGCACAGGCCGTGGCTGCCACCAGTTCTGCCCGGCATGCGGTGAGTCAAGGCTGACCCGCTCGCCCATCTGCGGCGTGCTCAAGCGCACCTGGGCCTGGTTGGCCAGCGTCAGTATGCGTTCGAAAGGCTCCTGCCAGCCGTGGGTAGACAGGTCGAACGTACCGTTGTGAATCGGCAGCATCCAGCGCCCGCGCAAATCCAGGTGGGCCTGCAGGCTCTGCTCCGGCTGCATGTGTACGTTGGGCCAGGCGACGTTGTAGGCGCCGGTTTCGATCAAGGTCAGATCGAACGGCCCGAAACGCTCGCCTATCTGCTTGAAACCGTCGAAGTACCCGGTATCGCCACTGAAGAACACCCGCACATCGCCATCGATGATCACCCACGACGCCCACAGCGTCCGATTGCTGTCCAGCAGCCCGCGCCCGGAAAAGTGCTGTGCCGGGGTGGCGACAAAGCGCACGCCCTCCACCTCGCTTTCTTGCCACCAGTCCAGTTGGCGCACCTTCGCCGGAGCCACGCCCCAGCTCATAAGTAGGTCGCCCACGCCCAGTGGGGTAAGGAATACCCCGGTGCGTGGCGCCAAATGGCGAATCGCCTGCTCGTCGAGGTGGTCGAAATGATCGTGCGACAGTACAACCGCGGCCAGTGGCGGCAACTGGTCCAGCGCCAGCGGTGGCGCATGGAAGCGCAGCGGCCCCGCCCACTGCACCGGCGAGGCGCGCTCGGCGAACACCGGGTCGGTGATAAAGAAGCGCCCGCGCAGCTTGAGCAATACTGTGGAATGGCCCAGGCGCCAAATGCTGTGATCAGGGGCGTCGAGCACCTGCTCGCGGGTCATGGGCTGGAGGCTGATCGGGGTAGCCGGCCGGGTTTGCGGGGGCTTGCGCAGGAACAGGTACTTGAGCCCGATGCGCAGCTTTTTCAGCACCCCATCCTGCGGCAACGATGCCTGGTTGTGAAAACGCCCATCCCGATGTGGCGCCGGCTCGCCGGCAGCGTTGGCCAAAGGGACCATCAGCAACACTCCAAGCAACAGGAAAGCCTTCATGTTACCCCACAGTGATCAGATCAACCGTGAATTGGCTTGTAAGGTCATTTTTCGCCGTTGAAACTCTGTTCAACAATATTCATGCGAGTTATGCGATAAACGGTACCCCGGCAGAAGCGATGACCACGATGGACAACCGCAGCGGCAAAGGCCTTTCATTCGTCAAGCGCATCTACCTGCCGCGCGTCATTGGCCTGGGTATCGGTCTGTTCAGCGTCATGGCGGCCATTGCGCCGCTGTCTCCACCCACTTGGGCATGGCTGCTGGTGCTGCTCAACGGGTTGCTGTGGCCGCACATGGCCTACTTGTGGGCAAGCCGCTCGGCGATGCCCTACCAGGCAGAACAGCGCAACCTGCTGCTGGACTCGCTGATGGGCGGGTTCTGGACTGCCGCCATGCATTTCAACCCGCTCCCCAGCGTGACGGTACTTTCCATGATGACCATGAACAACGTCGCAGCCGGCGGCAAGCGCATGGTCTTTCGTGGGCTGCTGGCCCAGGTGGCAGGCATGCTTGTCTCCGTCCTGCTGCTTGGCCCCGGCCTGCAGCTGACCGCCACCCCCCTGCAGGTGTACGCCTGCCTGCCAATGCTGACGCTGTACCCGCTGGCACTGGGCTGGGTGTGCTACCAGCTGGCGATCAAACTGGCTGACCACAAGCGCCGGCTGAGCGCCCTGAGCCTCACCGACAGCCTGACCGGGCTGCTCAACCATGGCGCGTGGAAAGACCTGCTACTGCTGAAGTTCCAGGCCTGTAAACAACAGCAGGGGCACGCGGTCATCGCCCTGATCGACATCGACCATTTCAAGACCATCAACGATACCTTCGGCCACGTGGTCGGCGACTGTGTGCTGCGCCAGCTGAGCGCCGAGCTGCGCCGTAACCTGCGCGAAGGCGACCAGGCAGGGCGTTATGGCGGCGACGAGTTTTGTGTGATGCTGCCGAACACCAGTGAGGCCCAGGCTTGTCAGGCCATGGAGCGCCTGCGCGAACGGGTCGCTAACTACCGCAACCCACAGTTGCCGCACCTGCGCATCAGCCTGAGCATCGGCCTGTCACCCTTCGAAGCCACCGTGGAGTCACCCGAGCACTGGCTCGACCAGGCTGACAAGGCGCTTTACACCGCCAAGCACGCCGGCCGCGACCAGGTCAATTTTGCCCGCGGCGACGCTTCTACGCTCAAGCTGGCCTATCCTGATTGAACCTCCTTCCTGACTGCCTGGCGGGAGGCTGCTTGAAGGAGCCGCTCACGCATGGCCAGGACTGCCAAACACCGCCCAGCCAGCCCTACACCGCGCTTTCAGGTGCGCCACCTGATTGCCGGTTTCAGTGCAGTTTTCGGCCTGGCCTGCCTGGTTACGCTGGGCGCACTGTTAAACATCGCCGCCACCCTTGATCACCAGGAGCGTCAGCGTAGCGCCTTCCATGCGAACCAGGCCCTTGAGCAGCGACTGATCGCCTCGCGCCAGTTCTTGTCCAGCTATGCCGTATGGGATGCTGCCTTCGAACACCTGGCGGGCCAGGTAGACTGGAAATGGGCTTATGAAGAAAAGAACGTGGGCGAGTCGCTGTACAGCGCCAACGGCTACGAAGGGGTGTTCGTTGTAGAGGACAGCCGCACCACCTACGCGCTGTTCAAGGGACAGCCCAGCCAGGCAGGCGCTAACACTTATATAGACGCGCCCCTGCAGCCGATCATCGACCAGGCCCGCGCCGCGGCCGTACCACGGGAACAGATCACCCGGTACGTGCTGTTCAACGGCTGGCCGGCCGTGCTGACTGCCGCCGCTGTTCGACCGGATCGCGATGTCACCGACACTGAGGTACGCCACGCCCCGGTGATGCTGTTCATCGACCAGCTCACCGAAGACAAGCTGACACGGCTGGGCACCGGCGCCGGCCTTACCGGCATGCATGTAGACAAGGACAACAGGGGTGAGCACGGCCACTTGCGCATCGAGCTGGGCGATACCGGCTACCACCTGGCCTGGAACAGCCCGCTGCCGGGGCGCCAGCTGCTGTGGGCCGTTTTGCCGCCACTGGTAGGCGCGCTGCTGATGCTTGGCTTGATCATGCTGTACCTGTTCCGCCTCACCTTGCGCAGCTCGCGGGCAATCGGCCTTACACTCACTCACCTGCAACAGAGCAACCAGGCGCTGGAAGCCAGCGAGCAGCGTTTTCGCGCGGTGGCCGAATCGGCATCCGACTGGATCTGGGAAACCGACCGGCAACAACGCCTGACCTACCTGTCGCAACGCTTTGCCAACGTCACCGGCTACCCCGTGGACGACTGGCTGGGCCAACCGCTCAACCTGTTGCTGGCCTGCGATACCACCCCGCTCTCGCCTTGGCTGGACGCCCTGACCAGCGCCGATCCACAACAGTTGGCCAATTTGCGCTGCACCTACCGCGACCAGAATGGCCAAAACCGCTACTGCAGGATTTCGGCCCGAGCCATCTGGTATGACGACAAGCCCAGCGGTTTTCGCGGCACCGCCAGCGACATCACCGACGAAGTCGACGCCCACGCGCGCATTCAGCACCTGTCGTTGCACGACCCACTGACCGGCCTGGCCAACCGCAACAAGCTCGCCAGGCACCTGGAGCAAGCCCTGCTGCGTGGCACCGACTCGCCACCCTTGAGCCTGCTGCTGCTGGACCTCGACAACTTCAAACCGATCAACGACTCGCTCGGCCATGCTGCCGGGGATGCCGTGCTGCAAGAGGTGGCGACGCGTCTGCGCGATACCACCCGCGACGGTGACCTGGTAGCGCGTCTGGGTGGCGACGAGTTCATCCTGGTGCTAAGCGGCATGGACAACCGCAACGAAATCGACCGTTTCTGCGCGCGCCTGATCAGCCTGCTGCAACAACCCATCACCTTCGACAACCAACCCCTGCACGTCGGTGCCAGTATTGGCGTCGCCCAAACCCGCACCCAGGGTTTCGATGCGGGCGAATTGATCCGCTGCGCCGACATTGCCCTGTACCAGGCCAAAGCCGATGGCAAGAATACCTGGCGTTACTTCGCTGCCGAGATGAACCAGCAGATCCAGTACCGCCGCCAGTTGGAAAACGACCTGCGCAGGGCCCTGCGCAACCAGGAGTTCGAACTGCATTATCAGCCGCGCTACCGCCTCAGCGACCGACGCATCGTAGCGGTCGAAGCCTTGCTGCGCTGGCAGCACCCGCAGGAAGGGTTGCTAGGGCCGGACATTTTCATCCCGCTGGCCGAGCAAAGCGACATCATCGTCGCGCTGGGCCGCTGGGTGCTGCGCGAGGCTTGCCGCACAGCCCATGACTGGCCAGCCGACATTCTGGTTTCGGTGAATCTGTCGCCCGCGCAGTTCCTGCGCAGCGACGTGGTAGCCGATGTGCGTGAAATCCTGCTGGAAACCGCCTTCCCGGCCCAGCTCCTGGAGCTGGAAATTACCGAGAACGTGATGCTCAACGACATCGAAGGCGCGCTGGGCACCATGCTCTCGCTCAAGGAGCTGGGCGTGCGCCTGAACATGGATGATTTCGGCACGGGTTACTCATCGCTGGGCTACCTGCGTACCTACCCGTTCGACAGCATCAAGATAGACAAGCGCTTCATCAGTGGCCTGAACAACAACGGCGGCAGCGACCGTGCGGTGGTTCAGGCCATCATCAACCTGGGCGAAGCGATGGGGTTGACGGTGACTGCCGAAGGCGTCGAAAGCGAACAGCAGCTCAAAGCACTGGAGAAGGACCGCTGCCACGAAGTACAGGGCTATTTCATGAGCCGACCGCTGGACAGTGCCGGGCTGGAGGCGTTGTTGCACCAAACATCCCAAAGCAGCAAACAACCTCTGTAGGCGCGGGTTTACCCGCGAACACCGGCAACGCCGGTGCCATGCACCGCGGGGAATTCTTCGTGGGCAAGTCAGCTCCTGCAGGGGGCATCAGGGTTGTTGCAGGCTGCGCTCGGCCACGATCTCTGGCAGGTCCTGGCGGCGCAGGTAAGCACGCAGCGGCTCACCAATATTCAAGCGGTCATCCACATGCTGCTCCAGCAACAGCGCCAGCCGCTCACGGCACAACGCCATGCGCTGCCCTTGCTCAGGCCGCCAGACAAACTCGTTGCACGGGGTAATGCTGTCGTCGGCCACGTCCATGCCGAACGAATCCTCGGAAAAACGCACAATATGGACACCGCGCTTGCCATGAAAACCGACAAAGCCCTTGAGCTGGTCGGCAGCGTTGCAGATGTCCTGGGAAGTGATGGCCATGACGTAACCTCGCAATGATATCGGAAGATACGCACGCCTGGCGGGGGATGGGTCGCCTCTACCGGGCAACTCGCAAGCCGCAGCCTAACGCAGGTGCGCATGAACGCGCCATGGTTTTCAGCGCTCACCGCTCAGGGTGTAGGGTTGGAGCTACTGCCGATCCCGGTCCTCGTGCACCTGCACACTGGCCGTCATCCCCGCACTCAGGGTCACCCCTTCCGGCACCTGGTCCAGGCGAATCCTTACCGGTATGCGCTGGGCCAGACGCACCCAGTTGAAGGTAGGTTCCACTTCCGGCAGCAATTGACTGTCCGGGTTGCTGTTGCGGTCGGTAATACCGCGGCTGATGCTCTCCACATGCCCTTGCATCGGCTCACCCGCCCCCATCAGCCAGACTTTCACGGTATCCCCCACACGAATACGGGGCAGCTTGGTTTCCTCGAAGTACGCCTGGATATAGAAGGTTGAATCATCCACCAGGGCCATGACCGCTTCCCCGGTGTTCACATAGTTGCCTTCGGCCAGACGCAGGTTGGTGATATGCCCGCTGCGCGGCGCCCGCACTTCACTGCGCGCAAGGTTGATCCTGGCCACCTGCAACTGCGCCTCGGCTTCGTGCAACTCGCCACGCGCGATGGCCGCATTGATCTGGGCGTTTTCACGCAACTCGGCACTGATCGCCTCGGGCCCCAAGGCCGTGCGCCGGGCGGCTTCGCGTTCGCGCAGGCGCAATTGCTGGGCGCGGGTCTCGGTCACGGCGCTGGCCTGGTCGAACGCGGCCTGGAAGCGCTCGCGGTCGATAGTCATCAACAGGTCGCCCGCCTTGACCTGCTGGTTGTCATGGACCTTGAGCCCGCGTACCCAGCCGGACACGTCAGGCGCAATCACCACCACATCGGCACGCACACGGGCGTCGCGGGTCCAGGGGGTAAGCATGTAGTACTGCCACAACCGGTAGCCGGCCAACACGGCCAAGGCCACCACACACAGCGTCACCAAGGTACGTACGGCCGCACGCATCGAAACACTCCTTCATAAAGGCCCCAGTAGGCGTACCACCAGGAACAACACACAAACGAACAGCGCCGCATCGAACAGCGCCTCATGCCAGATCCAGCGCCCCAGCGGCGTGGCCTGCACCACCAGGCGTAACAGGCCGGTGAACAGCAGCGCCAGCAACACATAAATCAGAAACGGGCTGAGCAGCACGCCGCCCACTTCCCATTCACGCAACCCCATGGGTTTCCTCCTGCCAGCGGCACCACTTGCCCCAGCTTTTTTGCAATTGCAGCACCGCACCTTCAGCCAGCCGCAATGGGTCGCTGGCAGGCAGCTGGCGCAGGGCCGCGATAAATTGCTCACTGGCGGGGTCCAGGCGCTGCCCGCGCCCGGCGGCAGGCCCTTTTGCCAGTACCGCCTCCACCTGTTGCAGGTACTCGCGCTCGGCACGCCCCAAGGGGGCCTGGGCGACCGCCAGACACATGCGCAGGTGTACCAGTTCATCACCAATGTCCAGCCCATGCAGGCCGTCGTCCCAGCGCTTGCGCTCGTCTTCCGGTAATTCACTGGCATGCCGCGCCAGTTGCATCAGGCGGTCCGCCATCCGCCCGCCAAACCAGCTGTCGGCCCCACGCAGGTCGCGCCGGGTCAGGCGCACCAGGTCGCTCTGGGTGGCTGCGCGCAGTCGCCGGCCCAGCCAGGCCGGGTGACGGAACACCAATAAACGAAAGGCCATGACTGCTGCAGATACACCCACCAGCATGGCCAAGGCACTGTTCAGCATGGTCGCCACGCCAAACTGCATGGCGTTGAGCGGCGATACCAGCACAATGAAGTGCAGGCAATAGGAGGTGGCCGTGGCCCCGGTACGGGGGTGGGCCATGCCCAGCGCCCCAAGAAACAGCGGCACACCCATGGCAAGGCACAGCATGGCGAAGCTGCTCCACTGCGGCAGCACAATTTGCCCGACCAGAAACGCAGCAGGTATGGCCAGGAAAATCCCGCGCAAAAAACTCAAGCCAATTTGCGCGCCGTTCTCACGGCTGGCGAACAGGCTACAGACTACGCAGGTCAGCACCAGGCCACCCGGCGCCGAAGGCCAGGCCGTGGCCAGCCAGAACCCGCTCATAACCAGAAAGGCCAGCGCACTACGCGAACCAAACAGCAAGGCCAGTGACCAGTCGCGGTGCGCAGCCAGGCCTTGGGACACATCCTTGGGCGCCCTGCCCGCCTCCACATCCTCCAGCGCCTGGCCGGCAGCCATGGCGTAATCCAGCAGCAGGGCCATGCGCGCCAGGCAGAAGTGCTCCGCCGAACTGATCTGCTCGTCGTGGGCGGCATCCCAGATACATTGGCGCAACAGCAACAAGCCGGCCTTGTCGGGTTTGCCCAACAGTGTGCGCACTTCGTGCAACCAGGGCGCCAGGTGCTCAGCCTCCCGCTCATCCAGTTGCCGCCACTGACGGCGCACCGAACGGGAGATGCGCAACAGCACCATCAATTTCTGGCTGAGCCCACGAATGGCGCGGGCACGCTGCCGGCCACGGTTGCCTTCGAACCAGGCATGTTCGCGCTGGCTGTCGATGGCCACGATGCGCCCCAAGCTCTCCAGCAAGCCTTTGCGCGCCTCGTCCTCGCCACCCAGCATGGCACTGGCAGCTTGCAGACCGTTCTGCCAGGCCTGTCGGGCCTGCCCGCCCAGTTGCTGTTCCACGCGCATGGGCCAGAGCAAGGCACTGCTGGCAGTGGCGCAGAAAATGCCCAGGCAGATCTCGGTGCAGCGCGCCACCGCCTGGTCAAAAACCTGCAGCGGGTGGTCGATGGCCGGCAAGGCGATGATCGCAGCGGTGTAGCCGGCCAGCACGAAGGCATAGGCCCAGGCGCTACGCAGCTGGGTGGAGGCGGCGGTGCACAGGGCCAGCCAAAAGGCCAGGGTGAGCAGAAACAAACCTGGGGTCTGTGCAAACAGGCCAATGAACAGCACCGACATGACGGTGCCGACCAAGGTACCCGCCAGCCGCGCCAGGCCCTTCTGCACCACCATGCCGGACAGCGGCTGGGCGACGATGAAAGCGGTCATCAGTGCCCATGACGGTTGCTCCAGCCCCCAACGCATCGCCAGCCACAATGCCAGGCCGCCACCGAGCAGAGTCTTGATGGCGAACTTGAGGGCGAGGCTGCTGGGGGCGAACAGGGCCTGGAAGGTAATGGGCACGAAGCGGACCTTGCGGGGATGGTCTTGTAGAAAAGATAGACAATGGGGAGCAGGATAAAGTGGAAATGAATAATTAGCTAGCTAATCATCTTTATCGGCGTGCAACCAAGCACAAATTCCAGGCAAAAAAATGGGCGACCGAAGTCGCCCTAAATGCCTTGCGTGCTCGTGTACCCGGAAGGTCAACGCGGCTTGCGCTTTTTCGAGTCCTTCCAGATGAAAATGCCCAGACCGGCAAAGAAGGCAAACATCAACCCGACCGTTACCACACCGGCGATAACCACGTTGTCGAAGAACATGCTGGCCTCCCCATTCGTTTGCCGTTGTCCGATGGGTGCAAGGTAACCAATGTGGCGTGGGGGAAAATTGATCGGGATCAATGGTGCCCGAGGCCGGGCACGCGAGGGGGGTGCAGGGTTGACCTGCGTCAAATTTCAGCGCTTCTTCGGCTTGCTCTTGGGTTTCTTTTTCTTGCTGCTGTTCAACGGCAGGGCCTGCTCGAACGCGTTGCGCATGTCGTTCAGGCGCTTTTCCTTGAGGTCGTGGACGCGCTTGGCGCGTTCGGCATCGAAATCGATGAGGTTGTCTTGGCTCATGGGTGGGCTCGACGATCTACAGAGACTTGCATGATGAGGCCAGCCGCAGGTGCTGACCAGCCCCTGTCAGACTTCGATATCCACCAGCAGCCCCTGGCGTACGTGTTCGCCCATCAACGGGGCCACCGGCACGGTGTTGTCGGCGTTGACCTCATCACCAGGCATGGCACTGTAGCGCTCCTGATCGCCCTTCTGCCTGCGTTGCTGCTGGCGACGTTGTTCATCGCGCAGCAACAGTGCTTGCTCTTGCGGGTCACGCTGGTGCTTGAGGTCGATGGCACTTTCGCCGGACGCAGGCTGCGTCGGCACCACCGGTTTGATGTCGGGGGTGGGTTTGACCGGGTCCTGTTGCGAGGTCACCGGGGCGGCACTGAGCGGAATGATCGGCGGCAGCATGGACGTTCTCCTGTGCCCCTGTATCGGCAGGTGCGGGTTTACCTTGATGTCATGGACAACATTTACTCGGTTTCGTCGTCAGGCTCGTCGTCATCTGGCGGGCTGGCTTCGCTCCAGGGCCGCTTGTAAACCTGCTGCCAGACCGCGTCCATATGGTCGCGCAATACCTGCGGCGCGGTTTTCAGCGAGGCACTGTCCTCGCGCTCGCCACCGATCGGTTCTTCGCCCGCCGGGGTGATCAGCGACTGGCCGGTAATGGTGTAGCTGGCCTGCCCTTCGCGCATCTCGATGGCGATGTCGTGCGGGTCGATACCGCCGCCACAGAAGGCATGACTGGCTACCGTCATCTCGGCGACACCGTCCTTGTTCAAGTCGCTGGCATCACTGACGTCGGTGTAGAAGTCCACGTCCAGGTCCAGCCCTGGGCAGGTGGTTTCCTGCTCGATCTGCCAACGCGCCTTGAATGCATCACTTTCGGCTGTGCGCCCGTACAAGGTGGCCTTGAGTACCACCTTATCCACTTCCTGTTCGCTTTCCGGGTCACTGGCCTGGCCATCGCTGCGGCTCAGTACCAGCAGGCCTTCACCGTCGCGGTCGCGGTAGTGCACGCTCTTGATCGGTGTCTGGACGCCCAGCACTTCAAGCTGTTCCATCGGAATGGGGGGCAAGGTCTCGAAATTCTTCTGCTCGCAGGCACTGAGCAGCAGCAGGCTGCCCACGGCCATGGAAGCGCTCATCCAGCGGTGCTTGGCAGACATATAGAAGCGGTGCCCTCGTCGGCTGCACAGTGCGAGGCGATGAAACAGCTAGACTGACTTACTTCCTGTTGTCGTTCGGCACCTTTCGGTGCGTTCGCACTTTGGTCTGACCGGCCGATCCGTTAACATAATCGGCTTTTTCATCGCGGGAGTTCAGGCAGTATGGCGCAGCAGTATCAACCGGGGCAACGCTGGATCAGCGACAGCGAAGCCGAGCTCGGCCTGGGTACCATCCTGGCGCAGGATGGCCGCCTGTTGACCGTGCTTTATCCGGCCACTGGCGACACCCGCCAGTATTCCCTGCGCAATGCGCCGCTGACCCGCGTGCGTTTCTCGCCCGGCGACCAGATCACCCACTTCGAGGGCTGGAAGCTGACCGTGCGCGAAGTCGAGGACATCGACGGGCTCATGGTGTACCACGGCCTGGACGCGCAGAACCAGCCGCGTACCCTGCCAGAAACCCAGCTGTCGAACTTCATCCAGTTCCGCCTGGCCAGCGACCGCCTGTTCGCCGGGCAGATCGACCCACTGTCGTGGTTCAGCCTGCGTTACAACACCCTGCAGCACACCAGCAAGCAGATGCAGTCGGCACTGTGGGGCCTGGGTGGCTGCCGCGCGCAACCGATCGCCCACCAGTTGCACATCGCCCGCGAAGTCGCCGACCGCAGCGCCCCGCGCGTATTGCTGGCCGACGAAGTGGGCCTGGGCAAAACCATCGAGGCTGGCCTGGTGATTCACCGCCAGTTGCTGTCGGGCCGTGCCAGCCGCGTACTGATCCTGGTGCCGGAAAACCTCCAGCACCAGTGGCTGGTGGAAATGCGCCGCCGCTTCAACCTGCAGGTAGCCCTGTTCGACGCTGAACGCTTCATCGAGAGCGACGCCAGCAACCCGTTCGAGGACGCCCAGCTGGCGCTGGTTGCCCTGGAGTGGCTGGTCGACGACGAAAAGGCCCAGGATGCGCTGTTTGCTGCCGGCTGGGACCTGATGGTGGTCGACGAAGCTCACCACCTGGTCTGGCACGAAGATCAGGTCAGCGCCGAATATGGCCTGGTCGAGCAACTGGCCCAGGTGATCCCGGGTGTGCTGCTGCTCACCGCCACCCCAGAGCAGCTTGGCCAGGACAGCCACTTTGCCCGCTTGCGCCTGCTCGACCCCAACCGTTTCCACGACCTGGCCGCCTTCCGTGCCGAGAGCGAGCACTATCGCCCGGTCGCCGAAGCCGTACAGGAACTGCTCGACGAGGGCCGCTTGTCGCCCAAGGCGCACGCCACCATCCAGGGCTTCCTGGGTGCCGAAGGCGAAGCCCTGCTGGCCGCGGTCAACGATGGCGACACCCAGGCCAGTGCGCGCCTGATTCGCGAACTGCTTGACCGCCACGGCACCGGCCGCGTGCTGTTCCGCAACACACGTGCCGCAATTCAGGGCTTCCCTGAGCGCCAGTTGCACCCCTACCCGCTGGCCACGCCCGAGCAGTACCGCGACCTGCCGGCTGGCGAACACGCTGAGCTGTACCCGGAAGTGGCCTTCCAGGCCCAGGGTGAGGCAGCCGACGACGAACGCTGGTGGCGTTTCGATCCACGCGTCGACTGGCTGATCGATACCCTGAAGATGCTCAAGCGCACCAAAGTGCTGGTGATCTGCGCCCACGCCGAAACCGCAATGGACCTGGAAGACGCCCTGCGCGTGCGCTCCGGCATCCCGGCGTCGGTGTTCCATGAAGGCATGAGCATTCTCGAACGCGACCGTGCCGCCGCCTACTTCGCCGACGAAGAATTCGGCGCGCAGGTGCTGATCTGCTCCGAGATTGGCAGCGAAGGCCGTAACTTCCAGTTCGCCCACCATCTGGTGATGTTCGACCTGCCCGCGCACCCCGACCTGCTCGAACAGCGCATCGGCCGCCTGGACCGGATCGGCCAGAAGCACACCATCCAGCTGCACATCCCGTACCTGCAGGACAGCCCGCAAGAGCGCCTGTTCCAGTGGTACCACGAAGGCCTCAACGCCTTCCTCAACACCTGCCCGACCGGCAACGCCCTGCAACACCAGTTTGGCCCGCGCCTGTTGCCACTGCTCGAAGGTGGCGAGAGCAAGGCCTGGGATACACTGGTGGCCGACGCCCGCAGCGAGCGCGAACGCCTGGAGGCCGAACTGCATACTGGCCGCGACCGCCTGCTGGAGCTCAACTCTGGCGGCGCTGGCGAGGGCCAGGCGCTGGTCGAGGCCATTCTTGAACAGGACGACCAGTTCGCCCTGCCGATCTACATGGAAACCCTGTTCGACGCCTTTGGCATCGACAGCGAAGACCATTCCGAGAATGCCCTGATCCTCAAGCCAAGCGAGAAGATGCTCGACGCCAGCTTCCCGCTGGGCGACGACGAAGGCGTGACCATTACCTACGACCGTGGCCAGGCGCTGTCGCGCGAGGACATGCAGTTCCTCACCTGGGAGCACCCGATGGTGCAGGGCGGCATGGACCTGGTGCTGTCCGGCTCGATGGGCAACACCGCAGTGGCGCTGATCAAGAACAAGGCGCTCAAACCGGGCACCGTGCTACTCGAACTGCTGTTCGTCAGCGAAGTAGTAGCACCGCGCAGCCTGCAACTGGGCCGCTACCTGCCGCCGGCGGCACTGCGCTGCCTGCTCGACGCCAACGGCAACGACCTGGCATCGCGCGTAGCCTTCGAAACCCTCAACGACCAGCTCGAAAGCGTGCCGCGCGCCAGCGCCAACAAGTTCGTCCAGGCCCAGCGCGATGTGCTGGCCAAGCGTATCAGTGGTGGTGAGGAGAAAATCTTGCCGACCCACATCGAGCGCGTGGCCGAAGCCCAGCGCCGCCTGGCGGCAGAGGCCGACGAGGAGCTGGCCCGCCTGGTGGCACTGCAAGCGGTCAACCCGAGTGTGCGTGACAGCGAAATCAACACCCTGCGCAAGCAGCGTGAAGATGGCCTGGCAATGCTGGAAAAGGCCGCCCTGCGCCTGGAAGCCATTCGCGTGCTGGTGGCGGGCTAAATACCGGAGCTATGGGGCCGCTTTGCGGCCCCATAGCCGGCACAGCAGCCCTGATCTCACGAGCCTCTATTCCGGTCCAAACTCTTTATTCCTGGCCGCAATCACACTGATTACCAAATCGTAGGAATCAATGTGCCATTAGTCAGGAAGGCTTAAATACTCCTTCCTATACTGCCTCTGGACAGTCTGCACAGGGTTGTAGCGCAGACGAGTGAAAACTCGATCAAGAGGCATTCCATGGAGTGGCTAGGGCTGCAACTGTTCGCCGACTTGCCGGCAACCGGGCGTATCGTCATTGATTGCCGTCATGAACCGTTTCTGGTTCTGCTCGCCTACTTCGTTGCCTGCGCAGCCTGCTTCGCCACGCTCGACATGGCCGAGCGACAATCCCACAGCCCCGAACCCACTGCCCACCGCCAATGGAACATGCTCGGCGCTTGCTGCCTGGCCGGTGGCATCTGGGCCATGCACTTCATCAGCATGCTGGCCTTCCAGGCACCGGTGGAAGTGCACTACGACGTTTCCCTGACCATTCTTTCGCTGCTCATCGCCCTGGGCGTAGCCTGGCTGGCCATGTACAGCCTGGAACGCACACAAATGCGCATGCATCATTTTGTGCAAAGCGCAGTGTTGATTGGCCTGGGCATCATCCTCATGCACTTTGTCGGCATGGCCGCCTTGGAAACCGGCGCCGTGCAGTATTACCAGACCGGCCTGCTGCTGGCCTCTGGCGCCATTGCCCTGCTCACCAGCCTGGCCGCGTTGTGCCTGGCCCGCTACTTCCGTAATGGCAGTGGCACTCTTTATCAGGCCATGAAGTACGGCGCCAGCCTGCTGATGGCTGCCGGTATCGTCGCTACCCATTTCACCGCGATGTCGGCCATGACGCTGGTCATCCCGGCCGATACCGCCCTGCGCCTGCCTTCTGGCGACAACAGCCTGCAACTTGGGCTGGGCATCGGCTTCATCACACTGCTCATCAGCGGTGCCAGTATCAGTGCCGCATTGGCCGACAAAAAGTTGCAGAGTAAAGAGCATGACTTGCGCCGGGTCAGCGTGCTACTCAGCCAGCTGGACCAGGCCCGCGCCTCGCTGCAACAAGCGGCGCATTACGACGCGCTCACCAATCTGGTCAACCGCCGTGGCTTCAACCAGGTGTTCGCCGAGCGGCTGGCCGAACACCAGGCCAGTGAAAGCCGTCTGGCGGTGATGTTCCTCGACATCGACCATTTCAAGCGCATCAACGACAGCCTCGGCCATGACGCCGGTGACGAGCTGCTCAAGGTGATCGCCAACCACATCAAGGCCGCCACCCGCAGCCAGGACCTGGTCGCGCGCTTCGGGGGCGACGAGTTCTGCATCGTGACCAGCCTGAATAACCGCGACGAAGCCCGACATCTGGCCCAGCGCATCATGCAACGAATGAAAGAGCCCATCGACCTGGGTGGACGGCGCATGGTCATGACCACCAGCATCGGCATCAGCATCTTCCCTGACGACGGCACCAGCGTCGAAGAGCTGCTCAAACATGCCGACCTGGCCCTGTATCAGTCAAAGGACAACGGGCGCAACAGCCTGAACTTCTTCAACGACAACTTGAAGACCCAGGCCACGATGGCATTGCAACTGGAAGAAGAACTGCGCATGGCACTGCTCGAAGAACGCGGGCTCTGCGTCCATTACCAGCCCATCTTCGATATGCGCAGCGGGCAGCTGGCCAAGCTGGAAGCCTTGGTGCGCTGGCAGCACCCGCAACATGGCCTGCTCGGCCCCGAACGCTTTATCGGCATTGCCGAAGCCAACGGCCTGATCATCGACCTCGACCTGTGGGTACTGCGCCACGCCTGCAACGATCTGGCCCACCTGCAGCGCTATGGCTACGGCGACTTCAAGGTCACGGTCAACTGCTCGGCGGTGACCCTCAGCCATGACGAGCTACCCAACGAAGTGGAGAAAGCACTGTTTCACGCCGGGCTCTGCGCCCGGCAACTTGAGCTGGAAGTGACCGAAAACGCCCTCATGGGGGATCTCCAGCGCACGGTGAACCTGCTCAAGCGCGTTCGCGCCCTGGGTGTGGCGCTGTCGATCGACGACTTCGGCACCGGTTACTCGTCTCTGGCCTACCTCAAACGCCTGCCGCTGGATGTACTGAAGATCGACCGCACGTTCCTGCAGGATGTACCGGGTAGCCAAAAGGATCGGGAAATCGTCCAGGCGATCATCGTCATGGCACACACGCTGCACTTGCAGGTGGTCAGTGAGGGCGTAGAGACTACGGAACAACAGGCGTTCCTCAAAACCCACGGCTGCGACTATCTGCAGGGTTACCTGCTGGGTCGCCCGGTACCACTGGCCGAGCTGCGACCACTGCTGGAGCGGTTGCAGCGTCAGGACGGCGTGCTCAACCCTTGTTACGGTAAAGTTCTACCAGGGTCGCCGGATCTTTTTGCAGGTAACCCTGGCTACCGTGCAGGCGCATCAATTGCGCGGCGAGGCCACTGAGCGGCGTCGCCGAACCCTGCTCGCGGGAGAATTTGACCGCGCTATCAAGGTCCTTGAGTAGCGTGCGCACATGCCACTTGATCGGTTCGAAGCGGCTTTCGGCCATTTGCGGCGCCAGGATCTGCAGGGGCTTGGAGTCGGCAAAGCCACCGGCCAACGCTTCGGCGATCAACGTCGCATCCACCCCGGACTGCTCGGCCAACGCCACGACTTCGGCAATGACCAAGGCGTTGCATGCCACGATCATCTGGTTACAGGCCTTGGTCACCTGGCCTGCGCCCACCGCCCCCATATGCGTCACCCGCTGGCCAAGTACCTGCAGCACCGGCCGGGCACGCTCAAGGTCAACCGCCTCGCCACCGACCATGATCGCCAGGGTACCGGCTTCGGCACCGGGCGTGCCGCCGGACACCGGGGCATCCAGCCAGGCCATGCCACACAGTGCGGCCAGTTCGGCAGCCATTTCACGGGTGGCGGTGGGCTCCAGGCTGGAGAAATCGATCAGCAACTGGCCACTGCTTCCGCCCTGGGCAATGCCGTGTTCGCCGAACACTACCTCGCGCACCACAGCCGTATCGGCCAGGCACAGCAGCACCATGTCGCTGCCCTGGCTCAGTTCGGCGGGGCTGTGGGCTAGGCGCGCACCGGCGGCGACAAGTGCAGCGCACTTGTCCGGGCTGCGGTTCCACACGGTCAGCGGATACCCCGCCGCCAGCAGGCGTCGGCACATGGGCAGGCCCATCAGACCGATGCCGGCAAATCCAAGCGAAGGTAGTGCAGTGCTCATCAATGACTCCCGACTGTTCGAATTGTTTTACAGGTTGGCAGCGGGGTAGACACATTACGCATCCCGTAAACTGTTACCGCCACGCCGAATTGTTACTTCCCTCTACCCGCCTTGAATGCTTTCAAGCACCAATAAGGGGCTGCTGCGCATTTTTGCGCACCAAAAACGATCACGCCACTTCGGGGCCCTTCACCTGAATCACGATGAACGGCGAAACCACTACCGCCCAGATCTCTGGATCGCGGCTTTGCAGGTCCAGCGCTTGTTCGGCCGACACCGGCCCAACAGTGCCATCACTACGCCACTTGGCGAAGATCTCGCTGCGATTCTCGGCCATCGCCTCGGCAACGGTGATCAGGTCCAGGCTGGGGTCGACCCAAATCAGGTCACCCTTGGCCCAGAAACGCTCCAGCGCTTTCCACTCGATGATTGCCGTCTCGCCAAGCAATTTGGCATAGAGGGTGCTTGTTTGATCAGTCATGGGTGGTATCCGCAAAAATCGGCCAATAAAAAAGGCCGGCATTTTTGCAGAAAAACCCGGTTTCAAATATGTAATTTGGTCGATTGACCCCGAAGTTGTGGGGTGGGGTCACAGATACAGGCAGTTTGATGGCGCCTTTCTGTATCTTTCTGTCGATCAAGCGACAACCCAGGAAACAGGCACTTTTCGACCGCTTTTCAAGCGCTCGAACAGCGCTCTACACTGTACCGGTACAGTTCCGGGACATGTTCCGGGGGAAGGTGGGCTTGCGCGTTGGCATGGCCACGCCGCAAATCCCGCCCGGTCTGTAGCCCTGGCCGCCAGGACTATAAGAATTACAACAGAATGAGTGGAGCACTATGATCAAGATTTCCAAGCTGTTCGCCGCAATGGTACTGGCCGGGGTAGCCAGCCATTCGTTTGCCGCCGATACCATCAAGATCGGGATTGCTGGCCCTAAAACCGGCCCTGTGACCCAGTACGGCGACATGCAGTTCATCGGCGCCAAGCAAGCCATCGAGGATATCAACGCCGCGGGCGGCGTCGATGGCAAGATGCTCGAAGCCAAGGAATACGACGACGCCTGCGACCCTAAACAGGCCGTGGCAGTCGCCAACAAAGTGGTCAACGACGGCGTCAAGTTCGTCATCGGCCACCTGTGCTCCAGCTCCACCCAGCCAGCGTCCGACATCTACGAAGACGAAGGCGTGATCATGATCACACCGGCCGCCACCTCGCCGGAAATCACCGCCCGTGGCTACAAGCTGATCTTCCGCACCATCGGCCTGGACAGCGCCCAGGGCCCGGCTGCCGGCAACTACATCGCCGACCACGTCAAGCCGAAAGTGGTTGCAGTGCTGCACGACAAGCAGCAGTACGGTGAAGGTATCGCCACCGCGGTCAAGCAAACCCTCGAGAGCAAAGGCACCAAGGTTGCCGTATTCGAAGGCCTGAACGCCGGCGACAAGGACTTCTCCTCGATCATCCAGAAGCTCAAGCAGAACAACGTCGACTTCGTCTACTACGGCGGCTACCACCCAGAGCTGGGCCTGATCCTGCGCCAGGCGCAGGAAAAGGGCCTGAAAGCCAAGTTCATGGGCCCAGAGGGCGTGGGTAACGATTCGATCTCGCAAATCGCCCAGAACGCCTCCGAAGGCCTGCTGGTCACCCTGCCGAAGTCGTTCGATGCCGACCCGGAGAACAAGAAGATCGTCGACGCCATCAAGGCTGACGGCAAGGACCCAAGCGGCCCGTTCGTGTTCCCTGCCTACTCGGCTGTCGAGCTGATCGCCCAGGGCATCAAGGCCGCCAAGTCCGAAGACACCGACAAGGTGGCAGCCGCCATCCACGCCGGCTCCTTCAAGACCCCGACCGGCACCCTGTCGTACGACGACAAGGGCGACCTGAAAGACTTCAAATTCGTGGTCTACGAATGGCACTTCGGCAAGCCGAAGACCGAAGTCTCCCCTCAGTAACTGCGTGACTAATAGCTGACCGAAGAAGCCCACTGTGCGAGCAGTGGGCTTTGTTTTACGAGGTTCATGGGCCCGATCCCCGCGATCCGGGGGCAGGCTCACCTGAAAATCTTAAAACCGTCACCCGCGGTTTCCTGGCCTACCCCCGCCAGCGAAATGCAAATCAGGTTTTTAGGAGCGCTGTAATGCCTGAGATCTACCATTTCTTCCAACAACTGGTTAATGGATTGACCATCGGCAGCACCTATGCCTTGATCGCCATCGGCTACACGATGGTGTACGGCATCATTGGCATGATCAACTTCGCCCACGGCGAGGTGTACATGATCGGTTCCTATGTGGCCTTCATCGCCCTGGCGGGCCTGGCCATGATGGGTATCCATTCGCTGCCTATCCTGATGACCGTCGCCTTCGTCGCGACGATCTTCGTCACCAGTGCCTATGGCTACAGTATCGAGCGCGTTGCCTACCGCCCCCTGCGCAACAGCAACCGTCTGATCCCGCTGATTTCCGCCATCGGCATGTCGATCTTCCTGCAGAACACCGTCTTGCTGTCGCAAGACTCCAAGGACAAGTCCATCCCCAACCTGATCCCCGGCAGCTTCTCCTTCGGGCCAGGTGGTGCTGAAGAAGTACTGATCAGCTACATGCAGGTCCTGGTGTTCGTGGTCACCCTGGTGGCCATGACCTGCCTCACCCTGTTCATCTCCCGTTCCCGCCTGGGCCGCGCCTGCCGTGCCTGCGCCGAGGACATCAAGATGGCCAACCTGCTGGGCATCAACACCAACAACATCATCGCCCTCACCTTCGTCATCGGTGCCGCCCTGGCCGCCGTGGCGGCCGTGCTGCTGAGCATGCAGTACGGGGTGATCAACCCCAACGCCGGTTTCCTGGTGGGCCTGAAAGCCTTCACCGCGGCGGTACTGGGTGGCATCGGCAGCATCCCGGGCGCCATGCTCGGCGGGCTGGTGCTGGGTGTGGCCGAAGCGTTCGGCGCCGACATCTTCGGCGACCAGTACAAGGACGTGGTGGCATTCGGCTTGTTGGTTCTTGTCCTGCTATTCCGGCCGACCGGCATCCTGGGCCGCCCGGAGGTTGAAAAAGTATGAACAAAAATCTCAAACAGGCGTTCTTCAGCGCCTTGCTGGTATGGGCCGTGGCCTTCCCGGTGCTGGGCCTGAAACTGAGCATCGACGGCATCAGCCTGGCCGTGCACAGCCAAGGGTCGTTCACCATCAGCATCATCGCCGTGTGTTCGGTGCTGATGTTCCTGCGCGTGCTGTTCGACAAGCAGTGGAGTGCGGTAATGGGCAGCCGTTCGGATCGCAAGCTGATCCCGCCGGCCGTCAGCAACTACCTGACCCTGCCCAAGACCCAGCGCTACGTGATCATTGGCCTGATCGTCGTGGCACTGGTATGGCCGTTCTTCGGCTCGCGCGGTGCAGTCGACATTGCCACGCTGATCCTGATCTACGTGTTGCTGGGCCTGGGCCTGAACATCGTGGTCGGCCTGGCGGGCCTGCTCGACCTGGGTTACGTGGGCTTCTACGCCGTCGGCGCCTACAGCTACGCCATGCTCTCGCACTACCTGGGCTGGAGCTTCTGGGTGTGCCTGCCGATCGCCGGCCTGATGGCCGCCACCTTCGGCTTCCTGCTTGGCTTCCCGGTGCTGCGCCTGCGTGGGGACTACCTGGCGATCGTGACCCTCGGCTTCGGCGAGATCATCCGCCTGTTCCTGCGTAACCTCACCGACTGGACTGGCGGCCCCAACGGTATCAGCAACATCCCCAAGCCGGAGTTCTTCGGCCTCACCTTCGAACGCCGCGCCGCCGAGGGCATGCAGACCTTCCACGAGTTCTTCGGGCTGGAATACAACTCGATCAACAAGGTGATCTTCCTGTACCTGGTCGCGCTGTTGCTGGCCCTGCTGGCGCTGTTCGTCATCAACCGCCTGCTGCGCATGCCGATCGGCCGCGCCTGGGAAGCCCTGCGTGAAGACGAGATTGCCTGCCGTGCGCTGGGTCTGAACCCGACCGTGATCAAGCTCTCGGCATTCACCCTGGGTGCCTGCTTCGCCGGTTTCGCCGGCAGCTTCTTCGCTGCGCGCCAAGGCCTGGTGACGCCGGAGTCGTTCACCTTCATCGAGTCGGCGATCATCCTCGCCATCGTCGTGCTCGGCGGCATGGGTTCACAACTGGGCGTGATCCTCGCGGCCATCGTGATGATCCTGCTGCCCGAGCTGATGCGTGAGTTCAGCGAATACCGGATGCTGATGTTCGGTGCGCTGATGGTGTTGATGATGATCTGGCGTCCGCAAGGCCTGCTGCCTATGCAACGTCCACACATGGAGCTGCGTCGATGAGCCGCGAAATTCTGCAAGTCAGCGGCCTGAGCATGCGCTTCGGCGGCTTGTTGGCGGTGAACGGCGTGGGCCTGACCGTCAAGGAAAAACAGGTGGTGGCGTTGATCGGCCCGAACGGCGCCGGCAAGACCACCGTGTTCAACTGCCTGACCGGCTTCTACAAGCCCAGCGGTGGCACGATCCTGCTCGATGGCCAGCCGATCCAGGGCCTGGCCGGCCACCAGATTGCCCGCAAGGGCGTGGTGCGGACCTTCCAGAACGTGCGCCTGTTCAAGGAAATGACCGCGCTGGAAAACCTGCTGATCGCCCAGCACCGTCACCTCAATACCAACTTCTTCGCCGGCCTGTTCAAGACCCCGAGCTTCCGCCGCAGCGAGAAAGAGGCCATGGAGCGCGCGCAGTACTGGCTGGAGAAGGTCAACCTGACCGAGTTCGCCAACCGTACCGCCGGCACCCTCGCCTACGGCCAGCAGCGCCGCCTGGAAATCGCCCGCTGCATGATGACCCAGCCGCGCATCATCATGCTCGACGAACCGGCTGCGGGCCTGAACCCGAAAGAAACCGAAGACCTCAAGGCACTGATCGCCTACCTGCGTGAGTCGCACAACGTCACCGTGCTGCTGATCGAGCACGACATGAAGCTGGTGATGAGCATCTCCGACCATATCGTGGTGATCAACCAGGGCACCCCCCTGGCCCACGGCACGCCGGAAGAGATCCGCGACAACCCTGATGTGATCAAAGCCTACCTGGGGGAAGCGTAAATGCTGAAGTTCGAAAACGTTTCCACCTTCTACGGCAAGATTCAGGCGCTGCACAGCGTCAACGTGGAGATCAACCAGGGCGAGATCGTTACCCTGATCGGCGCCAACGGCGCTGGCAAGTCGACCTTGCTGATGACCCTGTGCGGCTCGCCGCAGGCGCACAGTGGCAGCATCAAGTACCTGGGTGAAGAACTGGTCGGCCAGCCGTCCTCCCACATCATGCGCAAGAGCATCGCCGTCGTGCCGGAAGGCCGCCGCGTGTTCGCCCGCCTGACCGTAGAGGAAAACCTGGCGATGGGTGGTTTCTTCACCGACAAAGGCGACTACCAGGAGCAACTGGACAAGGTGCTGCAGCTGTTCCCGCGCCTGAAGGAACGCTACATCCAGCGTGGCGGCACCATGTCCGGTGGCGAGCAGCAGATGCTCGCCATTGGCCGGGCACTGATGAGCAAGCCCAAGCTGCTGCTGCTCGACGAGCCTTCGCTGGGCCTGGCACCGATCATCATCCAGCAGATCTTCGACATCATCGAACAGCTGCGCCGTGATGGTGTGACGGTGTTCCTGGTGGAGCAGAACGCCAACCAGGCGCTGAAGATTGCTGACCGGGCGTATGTGCTGGAGAACGGCCGGGTGGTGATGCAGGGCACGGGTGAAGCCTTGTTGACTGACCCGAAGGTGCGCGACGCATACCTCGGCGGTTGATAGATAAAGGGCCAACTACTGGCCCTTTTTTTTGCCTGCCAGAAATGTAATGCCTGTGCCGGCGATAGGGCCGGTACGGGCAACCATTAACTTGTGATCCCGCGCCAGCCTGAGTAACGTGGCCAGCTTTCACGGCAAAGATTCCCCGGAGCCCGCCCCATGCGCCTCACCCCCACCCTGCTGCTCACCGCCCTGCTGCCCCTGTTCGCCGGCTGCCAACTGATGGCGAGCCCGCCAACCGACCCGAACATCGGCACCACGCGCATGCAGGGCGAACTGCGTGCCGCCGGTGGCCAGTTGCTGTTCAAGCCATGCAGCGAAAACCGCACCTTCGTGATCAACGACGTCGGTGCGACGGGCATCCTGCAAGAGGCCGCCAACCTCGCCAAGGACGCCAACGACAAGCTGTTCGCCGACGTGCGTGGGCGCCTTACCGGGAGCAAGCAGGCCAACAATGATGGTCAGCTGGAAGTGCGCCGCCTGTACCGCCTGGAACCTTCCACCCGCGCTTGTGACGACCCCAACTTCAAGCAGCTGACCCTGCGCGCCAATGGCCACGAACCGGAGTGGGACATCAAGGCCAGTGGCAAGGGCATGGTGCTCAACCGTGTCGGCCAGGAGCCCCTACCCCTGCCCTTCCTCGAAGAAGAAGTACCCGGCGGCGGCCTGACCCTGACCAGCGAAGCCAACAACCAGCATGTGGAACTGTGGGTCGCACCGCAGCGCTGTGTAGACAACGCCACCGGTGCCATCCACCACCTGCGTGCCGAGCTGCGCATCGACGGCAAGACCCTGCAGGGCTGCGGTTACTACGGCGGCGCACGCGACAACTGATCGCCGGGCGCTTTTATCCTGCCGTTCGGGGCGGCTAACAGCTTATACTTGGCGGTTTGTGTAAAGCCGCCGGCCGCCCATGGCCGGGATACTGGACCCTGCCATGCTACGAATCACCGAACTGAAGCTGCCCCTGGACCATCCCGACGAAGCCCTGCGTGAAGCCATCGTCCAGCGCCTGGGCATCCGCGACGAGCAACTGCTCAGCTTCAACCTGTTCAAGCGCAGCTACGATGCGCGCAAGAAGAACAGCGAACTGCTGTTCATCTACACCATCGACCTGGAAGCCAGCAACGAAGCCGAACTGCTCAGCAAGTTCGCCGACGATCGCAACATCGGCCCAGCGCCGGACATCACCTACAAGTTCGTCGGCCAGGCCCCGGCAGGCCTGCAGGAACGCCCGATCGTGGTCGGTTTCGGCCCCTGCGGCATCTTCGCCGGCCTGCTGCTGGCACAGATGGGCTTCAAGC
The DNA here is from genome assembly GCF_014192825.1 of Pseudomonas sp. OG7. NCBI lineage: Bacteria > Pseudomonadati > Pseudomonadota > Gammaproteobacteria > Pseudomonadales > Pseudomonadaceae > Pseudomonas > Pseudomonas sp. OG7. Next base: position 24,933 of record NZ_JACHYK010000006.1, read on the forward strand.
CGATCATCCTTGAACGTGGCAAGGAAGTACGCCAGCGCACCAAGGATACCTGGGGCCTGTGGCGCAAAAGCGTACTCAACCCCGAGTCCAATGTGCAGTTCGGCGAAGGCGGCGCCGGCACCTTCTCTGACGGCAAGCTGTACAGCCAGATCAAGGACCCGCAGCACCACGGCCGCAAAGTGCTGGAGGAGTTCGTCAAGGCCGGTGCGCCCGACGAGATCCTGTACATCAACAAACCGCACATCGGTACCTTCCGCCTCACCGGCATGGTCGAGCAGATGCGTCAGGACATGATCGCCCTGGGTGCCGAAGTACGCTTCCAGCAGAAGGTGACCGACCTGTTGGTCGAAGACGGCCAGCTGACCGGCGTGGTCCTGGAGAGCGGCGAGCAGCTGCATTCGCGCCATGTGGTCCTGGCGTTGGGCCACAGCGCCCGCGACACCTTCCGCATGCTGCACGCCAAAGGCGTGTACATGGAAGCCAAGCCATTCTCGGTCGGTTTCCGTATCGAGCACCCGCAAACGCTGATCGACAAGGCGCGCCTGGGCAAGTACGCCGGCCACCCGAAACTGGGCGCTGCCGACTACAAGCTGGTGTACCACGCCAAGAACGGCCGTTCGGTGTACAGCTTCTGCATGTGCCCGGGCGGCACCGTGGTTGCGGCTACCAGCGAACCGGGCCGGGTGGTGACCAACGGCATGAGCCAGTACTCGCGTAACGAGCGCAACGCCAACTCCGGCATCGTCGTCGGCATCGACCCGGAGCGAGATTATCCGGGTGGCCCGCTGGCCGGTATCGAGCTGCAAGAGCGCCTGGAAGCCCATGCCTATGTGATGGGGGGCAGCAACTACCAGGCGCCTGCGCAATTGGTAGGCGACTTTGTAGCTGGCCGGCCCTCGACCGCGCTGGGCAGTGTCGAGCCGTCCTACAAGCCGGGCGTGACCCTGGGCGACCTGGCGCCAAGCCTGCCGGACTTTGCCATCGAAGCAATTCGTGAAGCGTTGCCGGCGTTCGATCGGCAGATCAAAGGCTACAACCTGCACGATGCCGTATTGACCGGGATCGAGACGCGCACTTCGTCGCCACTGCGGATTACCCGGGGTGAGGATTACCAGAGCCTGAACCTGAAGGGGCTGTTCCCGGCGGGTGAAGGGGCCGGGTATGCGGGCGGGATTCTGTCGGCGGGTGTCGATGGCATTCGCATTGCCGAGGCGGTGGCGCGGGATATGCTCGGCCTCTGATGCTGGTTTGCCTGCCAGCGCCCTTTCGCGGGTTACCCGCGAAAAGGCGCTGGCAGGCATCAGAATAATCCACCCTCAACATCAGGCTTCCCCTCCCCCCTCCTTCCTCACTTCCATCTAGGCTTCCCCCAGGCCTGTCAGCAGCACCATATAACAAAAACGAATATGGTTTTTGTTTTAAAGTATATAGCCACAGGCTAGGGTGTACGCCCGTTCCATTCGTAAACTGCTCATGGAGAGCCTATAGCCCGTGCGTAGCCTGTTCACCCGTTTCTTCCAGCTTGAAGCCGCCAGCGGCCTGCTGCTGATCGCCGCCGCCGTACTGGCACTGATCATCAACAACTCACCGCTATCCTACCTGTACAGCGGCCTGCTCGACGTTCCCGTCGCCGTTCAGGTCGGCGCGCTGAACATCGCCAAGCCGTTGCTGCTGTGGATCAACGATGGCCTGATGGCGCTGTTCTTCCTGCTGATCGGCCTTGAGGTCAAACGCGAGGTGGTCAACGGCCATCTGTCCAAACCTTCGCAGATCGTGCTTCCTGCCACGGCCGCTATCGGCGGCATGGTGGTACCCGCGCTAATCTACTGGTTCATCAACCGCGAAGACCCTGCCGCCGTTGCCGGATGGGCGATCCCCACCGCTACCGACATCGCCTTTGCCCTCGGCGTACTGGCCTTGCTGGGCAAGCGCGTGCCGGTGTCGCTGAAGCTGTTCCTGATGACCCTGGCGATCATCGACGACCTGGGTGCAATCATCGTCATCGCCCTGTTCTATTCCGGCACCCTGTCGAGCGTGTCGCTGCTGCTGGCTGCGGCCTGCCTGGTGGTGCTGGTGGCGATGAACCGGCTTGGCGTGGTCAAACTTGGGCCGTACATGGTCGTTGGCCTGATCCTGTGGGTCTGTGTGCTCAAAAGTGGCGTGCATGCCACGCTGGCGGGTGTCGCCCTGGCCTTGTGCATTCCATTGCGCACACGTAACGCCGAAACTTCGCCGCTGCTGGCCCTCGAACATGCCCTGCACCCGTGGGTAGCCTACGCCATCCTGCCGCTGTTCGCCTTCGCCAACGCCGGTGTCTCGCTGGCAGGCATGACCCTAGAAAGCTTCACTCACCCCGTGCCGATGGGCATCGCGGTCGGCCTGCTGCTGGGCAAGACCGTGGGGGTTTTCGGCCTGACATGGGTGGCCGTCAAGCTAAGACTGGCCGCGCTGCCTGCAGGGGCCGGCTGGGGGCAATTGCTGGGGGTTGCGATACTCTGCGGCATTGGCTTTACCATGAGCCTGTTCGTTGGCTCGCTCGCCTTTGTGCCGGGTAGCAGCGAATACGCCGGCATGGACCGCATGGGTATTCTTACCGGCTCGTTCTTCGCCGCAGTGATCGGCTATGCCGTCACCGCCATGGCCAGCCGCAAAACCCACGCAGGCTGAGTTGGCTGACGCATGAAAAAACCCCGACTGGCAGGTGCCATGTCGGGGTTTTGTTTTACCGTACGGCGATCAGTGCGAAACGCGGCTGGTACCGTCAACGGTCATGATGCGTACACGGTCGCCCACGCGGAAGATTTCGTTCTCCTGCACGGCCTGAACGTAGGCGCGCATGCTGCCATCGTCCTCACGTACGGTGATCTCGACGCCTTGGGTGCGCGTCAGCCCTTCCTCGGCAGCGGACCCGGCCAGGCCGCCGGCAACAGCACCGATAACAGCTGCCACGATGCTGCCACGGCCACCGCCTACGGCACTACCGGCAACGCCACCCACGATGGCGCCAGCGCCGCCACCGATCGGGGTCTTGGTACCCTCGATCTTGACCGGGCGCAGGGATTCGATGGTGCCCATGCGCACGGTTTGCACGCGGCGGGCTTCGTCACGGGAGTAGCTATCACCGGTCAGGCTCGAGGCACAGCCCCCCAGCAGCAGCGACAAGGTGGTAAAAGTCGCCACCAGCAAAGCGGATTTACGCATGGGTAAAGTCTCCATAAGTCAGGTGCTCATTAGACGCTGCACATTGACGGCTGTCACGGTACAAACGTAATAAAATTGTTTTCATTCAGCCGGGGTACAGCCTGCCAGGCTGTGTCGAAGGCCTTTCAAGTGAGACCAAGGATAGCCATGGATTACTTCATCGTCGTGGTCACCACCGTTGCAGGGCTGTATTTTCACGGGTGGTTGTATGTGCGCATGCGCCGCTGGATGGACCGTGACCTGGCGTTGTCATTGGCGGGGACGGATGCGGGGAAGCGCGCGTATATGCTGCAGCGGCTGGAGCAAGCACGGGTGGAAAAGGTGGGGCGCAAGCAGTTGGCAGGGTGGTTGGAGCGGGAGGCTGCGGGGTATGTGGGGTAGCCTCTGGTCGAGTATTGGGGCCGCTTTGCGGCCCCAACGTTTTCAGGGTGCCAGACGCTCGCGCTGCCATTGCCCATCAACCAGCCGATAGTTCAGCCGGTCATGCAAGCGGCTCGCCCGGCCCTGCCAGAACTCGATGCGCTCAGGCAGCAAACGGTACCCACCCCAATGCTCAGGGCAATGTGGCTGGGTGTCCGAGAAGCGCGCCTCAGTCGCCTTCACCAGCCCCTCCAGTTCTTCACGCCCAGCAATCACCCGGCTCTGCGGCGAAGCCCAGGCCCCCAGGCGGCTGCCCAGCGGGCGCACCTGGTAGTAGTCGTCCGACTCCTTGGCCGAGACCTTTTCCACCAGCCCCTCAATACGCACCTGGCGCTCCAGCGCCGGCCAGAAGAAGGTCATGGCTGCGAAGGGGTTGGCCTGCAGCTGCTGGCCCTTGGCGCTTTCGTAGTTGGTGAAGAAGGTAAAACCACGCGTGTCGAGCCCCTTCAGCAGCAGCACACGGCAATGCGGGCGGCCTTCGCCATCGACAGTGGCCAGGGTCATGGCGTTGGCTTCCACCGGTACCTGCTCGGTTTTCACCGCATCGGCAAACCACTGGTGAAACAGGGCGAACGGCTCACCCGGAGCCTGGGCTTCGGCCAAGCCATCACGGGTGTAGTCGCGGCGCATATCGGCCAGGGATTGGGTCATTGCTGCGTTCCTTGACGATCAGTTGGTCTTCGCAGGGCTGTTGGCAGCTACTTTCTTGTCAGTGGTAGCTTTCTTGGCGGCAGGCTTGGCCGGCGCGGCTTTTTTCTTGGCGGTGGTCTTGGCTGGAGCCTTGGCCTTCGCTGCTGGTTTTTTCGCCACTGGCTTCTTCGCTGCTGGCTTGCTGTCGGCGGCCTTGGCAGCTGGTGCCTTGGCATCCTGAACCGCAACCATCGAAGCCGGCGCAGGTGCCGGGCCGGCCTGCTGATATTTGGCCAGCAGTGCGACCATGGTGTTCTGAGGGGTCAGCAACATTTCAACACGGCGGTTCAGGGAACGGCCTTCGGCGCTGTCGTTGGCGGCACGCGGCATCACCGAGCCCATGCCCTTGAGGGTCAGGCGGTCACGCTGCAGGCCGCTGAGGCGGAAAATGGCCGATACCGACGCGGCGCGCTCCAGGCTGAGCTTCTGGTTGGCAGCTGCAACACCGCTGCTGTCGGCGTGGCCGAGCACCAGCACGGCAGTTTTCGGGTCACCTTCGACGGCCTTGGCCACTCGGGTGATCGGGCCGAGCGTCATGGGCAGCAGCATGTTCGGGCGGTCAGGGTTGTACGAGCTGTCTACCGGCAGGGTTACCGCCAGCACATTGTCGCGACGCTCCAGCTCCAGCTTGCTGTCCTTGATGGCTTCGCGCAGCTTGGGCTCGTACTCGTCCAGCCAGGCCTGGGTGGCCTTCTGGTCGATCTTCGGCACCACAGGCCCTTTGGCTTGCTTGTCATCACCACCGAACGGCCACCACCAGCGGCTGGCGCTTTCAGACTTGGCATCGGCTTTGGCCACGTTTTCAGTGACGGCTGCCTTCACTTCCTGCTCGGCAACCTTGTCCGAACCGAAAGGCCACCAGCTGGAGCCACCTGCCTTGGAGCCTTCCGGAGAGTGGCTGGCACAGCCGGTAACAGCGGTCAGGCACAGGGCGAGTGCTAAGGTTTTATGTGAAGACATCAGCGATACACCATGAAATTAAAAGAAATTTTGCCTATACACATAAGGCGTTGGCATTGAGGATAGTCAAAGGGCTGGGGCAATACCCGCATTACCCGATCAAAGGCAACTGGCAAGGACACGCACCAGCTTCTGGGCTCGTGGGTCCATCAGCACATAAGGGCCGAGGGTATTGACCACGAAGCCGAACGCCACATCATGCTCCGGGTCGGCAAAACCGACCGAGCCACCGGCACCGGGGTGGCCAAAGGCACGTGCGCCGAGGCCGAATGTGGCATTGGCCACATCGGGCTGGTCAAGCATACAGCCGAGGCCGAAACGGGTCTGGGTGAGCAAGGTACGGTCCTGGCCCAGGCTGTGTTCACGGGTCAGTTCATCGAGCAGTTCGGACTCGAGCAGGCTGCCGTCCAGCAGCCCGGCATAGAAACCCGCCAGGCTGCGTGCATTGCCATGGCCATTGGCCGCTGGCTGCTGCATGCGCCGCCATTCCGGCTTGTTGGTGCTGGTCAGGATGGCTGGCGGGTTGGTGAAGGCACGGGTCGACAACGCCTCGGGCTCACGCATGGTCACCTGCAACAGGCGCTGCGCGGCGGCATCCCCGGGGTTGCCCTTGCCACGGGCGATATGCGCGACGCGGTGGAACTCTTCATCTGCCAGGCCAACATGGAAGTCCAGCCCAAGCGGGCGGGCGGTACGGGCCACGATCGAGTCGCCAGGGCCACGGCCATCGGCTCGACGGATCAGTTCACCGATCAGCCAGCCGTAGGTGATGGCTGCATAGCCGTGTTCCGTACCTGGAGCCCACCAAGGTTTCTCGGCCGCCAGGGCATCCACCATGGTCTGCCAGTCATACAGGGCTTCGGCTGGCAGCAGTTCACGGATGGCCGGCAGGCCGGCACGGTGGCTAAGCAGTTGGCGCAGGGTGATCGACTGTTTACCCGCTTGGGCAAACTCTGGCCAGTATTTGGCCACTGGCGCATCGAGGGCCAGCTTACCCTCCCCCACCAGTTGCAGGGCAGTGACGGCAGTGAAGGTCTTGGTACAGGAGAACAGGTTGGCGATGGTGTCGCTATGCCAAGCCTGCTGCCCATCCTTGTCGGCGCTGCCGGCCCACAGATCGATGACGGTTTCGCCACCAACCTGGATGCACAGCGCGGCGCCACGCTCCTGGGGATCATCGAACAGCGCGGCAAAGGCTTCGCGCACGGCTTCGAACTTCAGCTCATAGTGACCCTGGATCTGCACCCGCTGTACCCCGTACGACCATGTTCAAAAAAGGTGTGCATTGTTTCAGTAGTTAAGTGTTTTGCAAACTGGCTTGGGCCAAATGGTCGCGACGAACGGTAACCTCACTCAAGGCGCCGGCTTTTCCAGCTGGGTACGCAGTTGGCTCACGGCCTGCAGGTTGCTCTTGCGCACAGCATCGACAAACCCTGGGTAGGGCATATCCGTAATCGCGACCAGCCCCAGGTGCCCATTCTCGCCGTCGAGCAGGCGGCCGCTAGCTGGCTGATCGAGGTACTGGAACCAGTGAGCACCCACGATCATCGGCTGCGCCAGGGCCGCCTTGAGGAAGTTGCCATAAGCCGGGCCACGGTCTTCTTCCCGCGCCACCTCCAGCGGCCCAGGCCAGAACGGCCCGCGATCGCGCGAACCGAACTGGAACTCGGACACCAGCACCGGCTTGTCCAGCTCGGCCAGGCGCGCGAAGTCATAGCCGTCCTGCGGCTTGAGGGTATAGAAGTTGAAGCTGAGCACATCGCAGAACTCGGCACAGGCCTTGACCGCCTCCGGCGTGCTGACCGCATAGCGGCCCCCCAGCAGCAGGTGATTGGGGGCATGCCATTTCAATGAGTCGGCAATGGTCTTGAAGTAAGTCTCGGCGAACACCTGCTGGAAGTGCTGGTAGTCGCGCTCGATTTCCGGGTGTTCCGGGTTGGGCAACGGTGCCTCGAAGCCAGGGTCTTCCATCAGCTCCCAGGCGGTCAGTTCGATGCCCCAGGCCCTGGACAGCCCCTCCTGGTTACGGTACTTGTCGCGCAACTGCTTGAGGAAGGCGCGCTTGGCCGGTACGTCGGTGGTCAGGCGCAAGGTGCCATAGGCCAGGCCATAGCGGGCTTTGGGGTCGTCACCGGGGGCAGCCCAGGCCAACTCGTTGTCGGCAAAATAGCCGATCAGCCAAGGGTCGTCGCGGTGATCGCGGGCGGCAATGGCCACGGCGCGCTCTGTAGCCATGGCAAAACGTGGGTCGAACGGGTCGGGCATACTGCCCCACCAGTCCATGCCGGTGCTGATACTGGCGTAGTCTCCCACGATCGACAGCGGCAAGGTGTAGGGCATCCGCTTGGCCTGGCCCAGGGCAGGCTCGCTCCAGTTGCCGATCGTGTTGAACCCCCAGGCCTGCAACCGGTCGAGCGCATGCGCCTGCCAGCGGGCAGCATCCAGTACCAGCGGCGGGCAGCTGGCTGGCTGCCCTTCCAAGGCCGGCGAGCAGGGTTTACCGTAGGTACGCTGCAGGTTGGCAGCATAGAAGTCGAACCAGCGCCCTTGCTTGAAACTGCGCCCTTGCGACGAGGCATTGCCATCGTCGTTGTTGCCTTCGCCATAGAATGCCGCCAATGCCTCGCCCTCACCCGGCAATGCCTTGAACATGCCTTCACGGCCGGCGACGTAAGTACGCCCGCCGTCTGCAGCTACCGCATTCACCCCCAGGGAGTAGAACGGATGCCCCTCGGGCGTTACCAGGTACCAGCGGCCATCACGCTTTTCGGTACGGAAGAACCCTTTGGCCTCGAACGCCGGCCCGGCAACAAGCCCGCCGTAGCTGTCCAGTTGCTGCTTGTCACGCTCAGCCAGCCAGCCCTTGAGCTGTTGCTGCTCGCGCTTATCGGCCGCCTTGAGTTGATCGTCATTGGCGACCTTCTCTGGCCAGTTGGCGCGGGTGGACTGGCCGTAGGCATCGATCAGCTCGCGGTAAGCCGCCTGGTAGGCCTGGTCGTCATCCTGGATGCCCACCCGTTCGATCAGCAGGTTCTGCGCCACCTTGGGGTTGGGGATGCTCAGGCTGACCGCGGTCACCTGCTTGAGGTCAACCGCACCAGCGCTGCTGGTCAGTAGCAGGCGCTGGCCGCCATGGTTCCAGGGCATGGGAGGGCCGGCGCGCATGCCCTGGCTCAACGGCGAGCTGGCTGTCAGTGGCACCATCACGGTTTGCGCAGGGCCGGCTGGCAGGTCGATGCGGCTGGTCAAGGTGCGGCCATCGCTGCCTTGCACCGTAACATCAACCGTCAGCGCCCAGTCCATGGCACTTTGCAGACGCAAGGTGAGGAACTGCCCGGCAGACCAGTCCCACACCCCGCCTTGCGGGCTCAGGCGCAAAGTCGGTCGCGGGGCCGGGTTGAACACCACACGTCGCAGCACCTCGCCCTCGGCCGTTTGCTCCGCGTTGTACTGCGGCATGCCTGCATCTTCGGTCGCCACGTTGACCACCGAGGCCGGGCGCACGAAGCTGAACAGCGTCTGCTGCCCGGCCAGCAAGGGCGAGCTGAACAACAGGGCGAAAACGGCGGGCAGGGTACGGCGGACCATAAGGCTGGGGCTCTCCTTCAGGGCCGTCATGGCCCAAGACTGAGTAATGGACAACGCGCCGGAGCAAGTGCTCCGGCGGTCAGGAAATCTCCCGCCGGAACGGCGGCAGCGCATTGAGAATAGCCTTGCCGTAGCGCTGGGTGACCAGGCGCCGGTCGAGCAAGGTGATGACGCCGCGATCCTGCTCGGTACGCAGCAGGCGGCCACAGGCCTGGATCAACTTCAACGAGGCGTCGGGCACGGCAATTTCCATGAACGGGTTGCCCCCGCGAGCCTCGATCCACTCCGACAAAGCGGCTTCCACCGGGTCGTCGGGCACGGAGAAAGGTATTTTGGCGATGACCACATGCTCGCAGTACGCACCTGGCAGGTCGACACCTTCAGCAAAGCTGGCCAGGCCGAACAACACGCTGTGCTGGCCATCATCGACCCGCGCCTTGTGCTTGTTCAGGGTTTCCTGCTTGGACAGGTTGCCCTGGATCAGCACCAGCTTGCGCCAGTCACGGTCCAGGCCGTCGAACACATCCTGCATTTGCTTGCGTGACGAGAACAGCACCAGCGCGCCACGGGCATCCTCGACGATGTTTGGCAGCTCACGAATGATCGCCGCCGTATGCGCCGCCGCATCGCGGGGGTCGGCCTGCAGGTCGGGGACCCGCAGCAGACCGGCATCGCCATGTACGAACGGGCTGGGCACCACGCAGGTGACGGCATCGCGCGGCAACCCCGAGCGCATGCGGAAACGGTCGAACTTGCCCAGCGCGGTCAACGTCGCCGACGTGACCAGTGCGCCGTGGGCAACACTCCACAGGCTGCGGCGAAGCATTTCGGCAGCGAGGATGGGGCTGGCGTTGACTTCGATGTCGAACAGAGCGCCACTCTCGGCCAGCGTCAGCCAGCGAGCCATGGGCGGGCTGTCTTCCGGGTCCTCGGCGGTAAAGGCCGTCCACAGTTCCCAGTTGCCTTGGGCACGGGTGACCAGGCTGCCAAACAGCGGGTACCACTCCTCGGCCTGATGGCTGGCGATGCCGATATTGACCTCGCCGTCCATGCCCTCCTTGAGCAGGTCGGCCAGGCGGGTGAACAGGTCGTTGAGGCGGGCAAAGCCCTTTTTCAGTTCGATGCCCACTTCGCGGATCTGCTCTGGCACCACACCGCCCTCGAAGCGGTAACGCGGGCGTTCGCGGCCTTCGGTATCCTCGCTGGGGCGGAAGTCTGCCACCTGCTCGCACAGGGTGAACATGAACTGCTGTTGGGTACGCACTTCCCGCGCCAGCTCCGGCACCTGCTCGATGTACTTGCCAAGGTCACCGGGCAACGGGTGCTGAGCCAACAGTTTGGTCAGGTTCTTGGCGGTCTGTTCCAGCCAGTCGGCGGTGGAACGCAGGCGCGAATAATGGGCGAAATGGCCGATGGCCTTGTCTGGCAGGTGATGGCCTTCGTCGAACACGTACAGGGTATCGCGCGGGTCGGGCAACACCGCGCCACCGCCCAGGGCCAGGTCGGCCAGCACCATGTCGTGGTTGGTGACGATCACGTCGACCTTGCCCATGCCTTCGCGGGCCTTGTAGAACACGCACTGCTGGAAGTTCGGGCAGTGGCGGCCCGTGCACTGGCTGTGGTCGGTGGTCAGCCGTGCCCAGTCCTGGTCTTCCAGGGCCTCGGGCCAGCTGTCACGGTCACCGTCCCAGCGGTTGCCAGCGAGCTTCTCGATCATGCTGTTGAACAGCTTCTGGCTGCGCTCGTCGACTTCGATGCGGAAGCCTTCTTCCTCGAACAGCTGGGCGGTGGCCGACTGGGCATGGCCTTCCTGCAGCAGGATGTCGAGCTTGGACAGGCACAGGTAACGGCCACGGCCCTTGGCCAGGGCGAAGCTGAAGTTGAGCCCGCTGTTGCGCATCAGGTCGGGCAGGTCCTTGAAAACGATCTGCTCCTGCAGGGCCACGGTCGCGGTAGCGATCACCAAGCGCTTGCCGGCGGCCTTGGCGGCCGGGATGGCTGCCAGGCTGTAGGCCACGGTCTTGCCGGTACCGGTGCCCGCCTCGACTGCCACCACGGCAGGCTCCCCGGCACGGCGGCCTTCATCGTCGCAGGCGATGTCGCCAAGCACCTTGGCCACTTCGGCGATCATCAGGCGCTGGCCATAGCGCGGCTTGAGGCTCTTGGCTTCGAGAAAACGCGAATAGGCGCCCTGGATGGTGGCTTTGAGTTCGTTGCTGATCATGGTCTGCAGGCGCCCGAAGGGCTGGATATATTTTCAGTGTTTCACACGGGGCGGCTATCATACCCCGCTATTGCCCATTATGCCGCATGGAGATCCGGATGCTTGCCTTTGCCCTGCCCTACACACTGCATGTCCTGGCTGCCCTGATATGGGTCGGCGGCATGTTCTTCGCCTGGCTGGTGCTGCGCCCGGCAACGGTTGCAGCCCTTGAAGGGCCTGCGCGCCTGCGCCTGTGGGTGGAAGTTTTCCGACGCTTCTTCGGCTGGGTCTGGGTGGCTGTAGCGATTTTGGCGATAAGTGGTATCGGCATGTTGCACATGCGCTTCAGCGGCTTCGAGACTGCGCCGAAGTATGTGCAGGTGATGATCGGTGGAGGGATCGCCATGTTTGCCTTGTTCATGCGCATTCAGGCATTGCTGTTGCCCGAGCTGAAGACGGCGGTGCAAGCCGAGGACTGGCCGACGGGTGCGGCAGTGCTGGGGCGGATTCGGCGCATGGTGGGGATCAACCTCCTGCTGGGCCTGGCGGTCGTTGCAGTTGCCAGTTCGCGACTGATGCTCTGACAGCTGATTATCTAACGACCTGCGCGGCCCCTTGTAGGAGCGGTGTGGCTCAGAGGCGCTGCAGGATCAGCTCACCCGCGGCCCCCGCCAACCCAGGTTGGCCCGGCTGTCCCGGCCGGCCATTGGCCCCAGCGTCGGTGCTGTACACCAGGCAACCTTTACTCGCCCCGCCTTTACCCGCCTTGCCTGCCGCCCCGGCCTTCCCCGGGGCGCCGCCATCCAGACGCGCCACAATGTGCTCCTGCGGGAACCCTTGCGGCAGGCTCAGACGAATGCGCCCACCCGGGGCGCCGTCGTGCCCGTTGCCGCCATTATCGCCATTGGCACCGCGACTGGCCTGGCCCCATGTGCAACCACCTGCCTGGCCATTGGCACCATCAAGCCCCACGTACCCCGGCGCACCGGCGCCGCCACGGGCATCGATCGCCACCCGTTCGGCATCCAGTTCAGCCAGTTTCAGGTCCAGACTGCGGCCCGAGCGGGCTGCCCGCTGGTAGCTCCCGGCAGCCCCTGGAGCACTGAATTCACTGCCTTCGCCCAACCTGGCGCTGCGCGCCTCGATCAGCAACGGGCTATCGGAAGGTGCAATGGCGATACGCGCATCACGCCCCAGCTCCAGCTGGTCGACCTTCAATTCCGCAAGCGAGGCAGGCAGCAGCAGGGTTGCCGAATCAGCGACACGCAAGTGCGTGAGGTGCACGCTGGCCGACTTGTCGGGCAGGCGCAGCATGGAATTGGCGGCGACTTCCAGGCTTTCGGCCTGAGCCAGGGGAGTGGCCAACATGGCCAGCAACATCAGATTACGCATTTCGCGGCGCCTCCTGCGCACGGGGAATGGACATGACATGGAAGATGCCCGTCAACAGGATCTGCAATCGGTCGAACCAGCGATGGCTGCGCCCACGCAGGCTGCCATTGAAGAACAGCACTTCGAGCAGGTGCAGGCCGAACAGGAAAATACCAGCGGCATTGATCAGCAGATTGAAGGGCAAAGGTTGTGGCAACAACTGATTGAACAACACCACACCCCAGAAAGCGACCGTCAGGACCTTGCCCAGGCCCAGGATGAACTTCATACCCCGCCCCTATCGATTGTTGTTATGTCGAGACGGCCCGATCGAGCGGGCCGTGCACCCCACATTAACTGCAATGCCAAGGCAGGCGCCAGCGCCGCTCAGTTGAGGTGCAGCTCCACCCGTCGGTTGCGCGCGCGGCCCTCCTCGGTTTCGTTGTCGGTGACCGGCTCGCTTTCCCCACGCCCCTGGCTGGTGACCTTGCCGGGCTCCAGGCCCTGGCTGATAAGGTATTCGGCAACACTGCTGGCACGGCGCTCGGAAAGCGCCTGATTGTAGGTGTCGGAGCCCACGCTGTCGGTGTGCCCGACCACGGCGACCTTGGCTACCGTCGGGGAATTGAGCTTAGCCACCAGGCCTTGCAGCCGTTGCTGGGCCGCCGGGGTCAGGTCGGCGGAATCGAAGGCGAACATCACCGCGCCGTTGTCATCCAGGATGATCACCTCAGGTGCAGGTTCGGGTGCGGTAGCAGGGGGGGCTGCCGGATACACCTTCAACGGGCAACCCATGTGGTCGACCGCCGTGTTGGCTGGGGTGTCGGGGCAACGATCGCGGCGGTCGAAAATACCGTCGCCATCTTCGTCACCGTCCTGGGCATAGCAGATCAGCCCCCCGGTAATGGCGCCCAGGGCGCCGCCACCTGCGGCCCAGGCAGAACTTTCGATAGCGCCCAGGCCGCCACCGACCAAGCCGCCCAACAGGCTGCAGATGGGCCAGGTCCTTTGGTTGAGGGGCGCGCTGCCATCGCTATGGGTAGCGCAGCCTGCGAGCAGGCTGGCAGCCACCAACAGCGGCAGTGCCGCCTTCGACGTCACACTCATGCTGAATGCTCCTGTGTCTTTGGCCACAAACGGCTGGCCGGCATCAAGACGCGCCCGTGCCACTGCTCAAGGCACGGGCGCATGCCGTGTTACCGCTGGATCTTGATCTCGGTACGACGGTTCATCGCACGCCCTTCGGCCGTGGCATTGTCAGCCACCGGTTGGGTTTCACCGGCACCGACCACCGAAACGAAGCTGCTGCGCGGTACGCCGCTCTCGACCAGGTAATCGGTCACCGAGTGGGCACGACGTTCGGACAGTTTCTGGTTGTAGCTGTCGGAACCGACACTGTCGGTGTGGCCGCTGACACTCAGGCGGGCGGATGGTGCTTCCTGCTTGAGGCGCGTGGCAATGGTGTTGAGGCGCTCTTTATCGCGGGCGGTCAGCTTCGCAGAGTCGAATTCGAAGTGCACATCGCGAATGACGATGACCTCTTCTTTCTGCACCACCACTTCCTCGACCACGGCTGCCGGCTCAGGCGGGCACCCGTTGGCATCGACCTGCACCCCACGCGGGGTGCCAGGGCACTTGTCACGGCTGTCCGGCACGCCGTCGCCATCCTCGTCGCCATCTCCATGGGCCCAGCAGTAACCCGCCGCCAGGCCACCGCCCAGCAACGCGCCCCAGCCAGCCCAGCTGGAACTTTCAATAGCGCCCAATGCGGCGCCGCCTACACCCCCGACGGCGGCACATTTCGGCCAGTCGGTTTTTTGCAAACCTGCACAACCAGTCAACACACTGGTGAGCAGTACCAGGGGTATCGCTGTGCGTACTATGCTCATTTCATTGCTTCTCCTAGGGGGAATCGGCATAAGGCCGATCTCTGGGAGTAAAGACCGCGCATTCCAACCCTGCCAGCAATCAGCCACGACGCGGTCACATGCCTCTTTGCCCGCAGGCTGCGGCCCGCTAGTCTTGGACGACTTGAACGAGGATTGGCAATGACCGAAGGTTTCTCCCAACGTACGCCGCAGCAGGCTTTGGCAGCCCTGCTGGAGCGCTTCACCCCGCAACGCCTGCTGCTGGTGGGCACACGTTTCCCGGCGCTCGACGCCTTCGCCGAAGCACACCCGCAGGTGACCATCGCCACAGCAGCCCCTGGCCCGCTTCCGGCCGAGCTTGCGGCCCAGCGTTTTGACCTGGCGGTGCTGGTGGACTGCCTGGAGCACCTGCCCAAACGCACGGGCCTGGAGCTGCTCGGCGGCATCCGCAACCTCAATGCCAGCCGGGTTGCCGTGCTGGCCGATCTGGCCGCCTGCGGCTGGCAAGACACCGACTTTTTCGCCCTGGCCCTGTCGGCCAGCGAGAAATTCTGCCGTGACCAGCAGGTATTGAGCCTGTTCACCTATGATCTACATGACTACAAGCAGGTCCCGGACTGGCTCAACGCCAGGTTCTGGGCCAACCCTGAAAACTTCGGCAAGTACTGGTGGTGATGATGAGTGTCTCGGTCTGCCCCTGTGGCAGTGGCAACCTGCTTGATGCCTGCTGTGGGCATTACCATGCCGGCACCCCGGCACCCGATGCCCAGGCGCTGATGCGCTCACGCTACAGTGCCTACGTGCTGGGCCTGGTCGACTACCTGGTGGCCACCACTTTGCCCGCCCAACAAGCCGACCTGGACCGCGCCGCCATGGCCGCCTGGAGCGCCCAGAGCACCTGGCTGGGCCTGGAGGTAGAAAGCGCTGAAGTACTCGGCGGCCAACCGGAACACGGCTTTGTCACCTTTACCGCACGCTGGCACGACCAGGAGGGCGACCACCAGCACCGTGAACGCTCGGCGTTCGTCCAGCATGCCGGGCGCTGGTACTTCATCGACCCTACGGTCGGGTTGAAGGCCGGGCGCAACGACCCCTGCCCCTGCGCCAGCGGGCAGAAGTTCAAGAAATGCTGTGCCAGTTACGTCGGGAGCTGAACATGAACGCCCGCGCCCGCCTGCTCCTGCTCGGTACACTGATGGCATGGCTGGCGGGCTGCAGCAGTTGGGGCGGTGAAGACTGGCGCGAACCCGAGGTGCGCCTGGTCGAAGTCGAAACGGTCAAGGCCAGGTTGCTGGAGCAGGAATTCGTGCTGCACCTGCAAGTCGACAACCCCAATGACAGCCGCCTGTTCATCCGCAACCTCTCGTATGCCGTGCGCCTGAACGATCTGCTGCTGGTGCAGGATGAAACCAGCGTATGGCGCAGCGTGGGCGGGCATGCCCGGCGTACCTTCAAGATCACCGCGCGTACCAACCTCTGGCAGCACCTCAAGCCGCTGGCCAAGCTGCTCAGAAGCAAGCAACCGCTGCACTACACCCTGCAGGGCGAACTGGCGACCGGGCTGCTTATCCATCGGGACCTGCACTTATCGCGCAGTGGTGAGATAATCCCCGGCGATCACATCCCGGAGTAACCCTGCAATGTCCCAGCAACCCCACGTTCATGGCCCTGACTGCAACCACGACCATGATCACCACCATGACCATGGCCATGTTCACGGCCCGCACTGCAACCACGGCCACCAAGAGCCGGTACGCAACGCCCTGAAGGACGTTGGCCGTAACGACCCGTGCCCATGCGGTAGCGAGAAGAAGTTCAAGAAGTGCCACGGCGCCTGATCTGACGTTGCCTCCCTGCTGAGGGCCTTGGCCTAGGCGGCCTTGCGCCGTGTCGCCCCCAGCAGGTCCTGGTACCACAGGCCGGCGTCATAGGCGATGGTCACCACAGTGGTCCCGGCATACCGCGGGTGCTGGGCCATGCGCTGAGCAACGGCCAGGCAGGCGGCAGCGGTATTGCCCACGAAAATGCCACTTTGCATGTAGAACCAGCGCTGCGCAGCCAGCATCTCTGCGTGTTGCACCTGGGCCCGCTCGTCCACCAGCGACCAGTCCATGAAAGGCGGGCAAACCCCCACTGCCATGCCTTCGAAGCGGTGGTCGGCAAACACACCCGCCCTTGAGTCGCACCCGCTGGGGTCGACCAACACCGTCGACACCTCGAAACCGTGATCCTTCAGCCCCAGCGTAATGCCCGTGAAGCTTGCCCCCGTACCCGCACAGCCAACAAACAGGACATCCCGCCCTGCCCCGGCGTTGGTCAGTTGCACGGCCAGCTCGCTGGCCGTCTGGTAACGATGGGCGTCGATACCCATCGGGTTGTTGAACTGGTCGGTATAGAAGTATGACTTGCCCAACGCGGCCTGGTTATCCAGGTGGTGCATGACCACATCCTTGGGGGTGGCACCGGCCATCAACATTTCCTTGCCGATCAGCCGCGCACCGAAACACTCGAGCAAATCCCGCTTGGTCTGGCTGAAGCTCAGCCCGACCGCCAGCTCCACGGCGACCTGGTACTTGTGACAGGCCGCCAGCAAGCCGAAGCCGAAACTGCCACCGGTTTTCTCGATGACGGTTGTCACACCGGGAATGATGTCGCCATTGCGTACGGCATGCTCGACGATGCGCCGGGCCGCTCGGTATTTGTGGCTTCCCCCAGGGTTGTTCATTTCCAGCTTGGTATAGATGCGATCGCTGACACTGATGAGCTCGCTCATTTGCGGCTACCTTCCATTGAAGTATGCAGGCAGGTCTTGTTCTGCAGCAGGCCGGCAGTGGCAACCAGCAGCCCGATGCACAGGGCCATGCAGATGGCGTTGGTGCCATCCCAGCCGACCGTGCTCAGCAACAGCGAAGGGCTGAACGCGCCGAGGGTAGCGAAGATGGCAATGGCCAGGTCGTTCTTGCCCTGCATCTGCATCGCTGCCGGGCTGTTCTGCAGCGACTGGGCCAGCAAGGCGCCGCCGCCTACATACGTCAGGTTCCAACCCAGCCCGAGGGCAATCAGTGCCAAGGTCATCATGGCGTAGCTGTGCGACCAGATATTCAGGGCCGAGCAGCCGATCAGCAGGGCCAGGCCCGCGCAAATGGTGGTCCTGATACCCAACCGCTGGATGATCGCACCGGTGAAGAACGACGGGGCAAACATGGCAATCACATGCCACTGGATCGCCAGGCGTACGTCCGAGAAGTCCTCGTGCATGTGTTTCATGTGCATCGAGGCCTGGATCATCAGCAGGTTCATGATCCCGTAGCTCAGTGCAGCAACGCCCATTGCCACCACCACACTCGGGCTTAACGGCTCGGTGCGTGGGCGGGCCGACTGGGCGGCGCTGTTGACCGTGCTGGTCACACCGCCATCGTCTGGCAGGCAAAGGGCAATCAGCAGTGACAGCAGCGCCAGGCCGACAAACGCGGCATAACACAGCGAAAACAGTGGATAGCCGCCCACATCACGCAGCCACTCGGTAAGCGTCGGCCCGGCCACCGCGGCGATGACGCCCCCCGCCACAACCAGCGAAAGGGCTTTGGGTTTCAGGGCCTGAGACAGATTGTCGGTGGCCGCGAAGCGGTTGAAGTTGGCGAAGGCGATATACACACCCAACGCAGAATGGCTAAGTACCAGCGTTGCAAAATGCTGGTGCTCCACCGCCAGAAAGCCGCTGACACCCGACAATGCCAACGGAATTGCGCCCAGCATGAAGGCCTTCTTGCGGCCGATGCGGCTCATCAGCCTGGAGACCGGGTAGGTTGCCAGCATCAGGCTCAGAAACTGAAACCCGTACGGCACCGTGGACCACGCGGCATCAGGCGCCAGCGCCGCGCCGACAATGGCGGCCATGGTCACGGACATGACCGCTGTGGTCAGGTTGATCGACTGTGCGGTGAAATACAGGTACGTGCGCCGCGGTAACGTGCTGTTCATAGTGCGTGCCCGTGGTAGGTGGACAGGTCGATTTCGGCATCGGGAAACGCGCAGATCAGCCGTTCCTTACCTTTGCCCAGGCGTTTGCGCCTGACGCTCAGGCGCCCTATACGCCCCGGTGAATCGAGGTGTGTGCCACCGCACGGAATTTCGATGCCGTTGTAGGTCCACAAACGTGCGTCTTCCAGGCCCTCGACCGCGTAGTGCTCGATGGGTGCATCGAAGCCGATCAGTTCGTTGGCCCGCCGTTCTATTTCAACCACCTCTTCGGCCGTGAAAGCGTCCTCGACCAGGAAGTCGAAACGTGCCGAATCCTCTTTGATGTGGCAGCCGATGGTCCATTGCTGCAGCTCTTCACGCTGCCCGATCGCAGCGGCATACAGAAAGTGACTGGCACTGTGAGACAGCGTCAGCCGCTCGCGCCGTTCAATATCGATGGTGATGCGAGCCGGCATGCCTGGCGTGACGTCATCCAGCAGGTGCAGATCATCAGGGTGCAGGCTGTGAATAATGATGCCGCCCAGTTTTCCACCTTTGAAACCTTCTAGGCGAATCGGGCTGCCATACAGTTTTTTCACCCAGACAAAGCGCACAGTTCCCACCGGTAATTCAATGGTGCCGAAGTCTGCTTCCTGGCCGCCGCCCTCCGGGTAAGCCACGGTACTCTGCAATTCAATGCCATCACTGTGCACGCGTGTTACTTGCGTATCAACGCCGGCCAGATACTGGTCTTTGTAATACAGCTTTTCGGTATTGCGTAACACTTCATAGTTCAGAGTGTTCATGGTTCCAGTACCACCTGCAATGATGTTTTAACCTGTACCCTGGCAGCCGCGGGAACATCTTTGGTAATAATGCAGCCCGGCCCGATAAATGCGCCGTCACCGACGTGGATAGCGCCCAGCACACTGGCGAACGCGCCGATTTGTACCCGGTTGCCCAACGTCGGGTGCCTGGGGCTTGAAGGGTTGCCGCTGATACCGCGGGCGCCCAGGGTGACGCCGCCCAGCACGTAGCAATCGTCACCAATGGTCGAGGTTTCGCCTATGACGGTGCCCATGCCGTGATCGATGATGAAGCGTGCGCCAATACGGCTGCGGAAGTGAATTTCCGCGCCGGAGAGCATTTTGCCGCGCCTGGAGATCATGGCCGCCAGGCATTGACCACCGGCACCATAGGCAGCAGCGGTATTGTTGTAGATCCAATGGGCGAGCCGATAATGCAGAACGGCAGAATAAGAGGTGTACGTTCTTGCAATGAATACCAGGTCGCGGCCAGCTGCCGGATCTTTCAGGGCAAAGGCCTGCAAATCGGCATGGGCTTGTTCGGTGACACACTGAATAACCGAAGTTTCTTTAAACGCTTCGAATTCATCAACTGAACAACACTCCAATAGCGCCGATGTAACAAGGTTCCTTACAACCTTGAAAGTTTCCGGTTCATCAGGCACAGGTAGCCTGGCAATGACGGCTGATTGCATATCCATAGAGTGCATGGGCTCAATATCCAGTTGTCTGGTTGAACAGACGCTTAAGGTGCTGCCTTTGCGGGCAACCAACACTTCCGACCAGGGAATAGTGGCATGTACTGGCCAGTTGAAAACGAACAGTCGACAAGCATTTCCGTTAACTGTTAGGCTTTTTTTTCTAACGGTTTGAGACCTGCCATGAACACCCGCAGCCTTCATCACCAGTTAAGACAACGCCTGGATGCAGGGGAGTGGCTGCCCGGGCAGCGCATGCCCTCCATCCGCAAACTGACAGCTGCAGTCGACTTCAGCTACCACGACGTTGTTTCGGCCTACGCCCAGCTGGTCAGCGAAGGTGTGTTGACCGCTTCGCCGGGCAGGGGCTACTTCGTCGCGACCCGGTCACGGCAAACCAGTGTGATCCACGAGCCCGAATGCATGGCGGGCGACCCGCTTTTCAAGCTGCTGCAAGGCGGCCAGCACTACACCAAGCTGGGCAGCGGCTGGCTCCCCCCCGCCTGGCGTGACACCGAGCTGCTGGCCAAGGCCATTCGCCGCACGGCGCGGCTGGAGCAAAGCTCGCTGGCCGAATACGGCGACATCCAGGGCTACCTGCCCATGCGCAAACAGCTGTGCGTACACATGAAACGGCTGACCCGTGTCGATGTCCGCCCCAACCAGTTGCTGACCACGCTGGGCGCCACACAAGGCCTTGACCTGGTTGCGCGGCTGCTGATCAAGCCAGGCGACCACGTTTTCGTCGACGAGCCGGGTAACGGCAACCTGATCAAGCTGATCCAGCTGGCGGGCGGGCACGTTGTCGGCATACGGCGAACCCAGGACGGGCCAGACGTGGAAGAGATGAAAACCTACCTGGCCGGGCACAAGGTCAAGGCATTTTTCTGTAACAGCACCTTCCACAACCCGACCGGCAGCAACATCAGCCCGCACAACGCCTTCAGTGTCCTGCGCCTGGCGGTAGAGCACGAGTTCTTCGTGGTCGAGGACGATGTGTATGGCGACTTCAGCCCGGCCGTACGCCAGACCTTTGCCGAGCTGGACAACCTTGACCGGGTTATCTACATCGGCAGTTTCTCCAAATGCCTGTCCGCATCGCTACGCGTGGGTTTCATCGCCTGCTCACACGACCTGATCGAACCGCTGACACGCCTGAAACTGCTGACCTGTGTTGCCGTCCCGGCGTTTTGCGAACGCTTCGTCAACACCATATTGTCGGATGGCACCTATGCCCGGCACATGAATGATGTGCAGCAGCGCCTGATCAGGCAGCAGGTCCAGACCCAGCGGCTTCTGATCGAGCGAGGCTGGCAGTTTGAAATCGCACCGCAAGGGGGGATGTTCCTCTGGGTCTACCACCCGGACCTGCCAGACCTGCAACCCCTGGTGCGCAAACTGGAACAAAACAAGATCCTGCTGATGCCCGGCTCGGCGTTCGCCGTCACCCGTGACTACCGGCGCTATGCGCGCATCAATTGCACGCACTTTTCCGAGACGTTGGCAGACCACTTCAACGTTTGAGGCAGCGCTGGCAAATAAACCGACCTGGGACCTTGCATGGCGCCTGCGCGCTTACTACCTTAGCGCCTTTCGAAACCCGCCACGCCTTGCAGGAGCCCTTGTCATGGCCGCCCCCGCCTTTCCTCCCTTCCGCCCGCGGTTCGCAACCGCTGCCACGCTGCTCGGCATGCTCGGGCTGGCCGGCTGCCAGACGGGCGGCTACCAGGACAGCGTGCCACCGACCAGTGGCGTGCAGCCGCTCAAGGGCCTGGCGCAGAATGTTTCAGTACGCCGCAATGCCATGGGTGCGCCACTGATCGAAAGCAGCAGCTTCCATGATGCGCTGTTCAGCCTGGGCTATGTGCATGCCGGTGACCGCATCGAGCAGATGGTCGCCATGCGCCTGCTGGCCCAAGGCCGTCTGGCCGAACTGGCCGGCAGCGAAGCGCTGGACATCGACCGCCTGATGCGCGCGGCCAACCTCAAGCAAAGCGCCGCCCAGCAGTACGCCGACGCATCGCCACGGCTCAAGCGCTTTTTCGAAGTGTACGCACGCGGGGTCAACGCCTACCTGTTCCGCTACCGCGACAAGCTGCCGGCCGGCCTGGCCAGCAGTGGCTATCGCCCGGAATACTGGAAGCCCGAAGACTCGGCACTGATCTTCAACCTGTATGCGTTCAGCCAATCGGTGAACCTGCAGGAAGAATTGAGTGCCCTGACCCTGGCGCAGAAAGCCGGCAGCGACAAACTGGCCTGGCTGCTGCCTGGCGCCCCGGACGAGCCATTGGCCGAAGGCGAGGTGGACAAGCTCAAGGGCCTGAACCTGGCCAGCCAGCTGCCGGGCCTGCCAGCGCTGGCGGCCGCCAGCCAGAAACTGGCCGACCTCGACCTGCTCGGCAGCCCGGGCTCGGCCAACCTGGCCCTGGCCCCGCAGCGCAGCCGCAGTGGCAAGAGTCTGCTGGCCAGCGACAGCCGCGCTACCTGGGCCCTGAGCCCGGTACAGATTCACACCGGCAAGTACCAGGTTGCCGGCCTGTCGTTGCCGGGTTTGCCGATCGTGCTGGCCGGTTACAACGGCAAACTGGCCTGGAGCAGCAGCGCCGTGATGGCCGACAACCAGGACCTGTTCCTGGAACAACTGCGTCGTCAAGGCAGCCAGCTGAGCTACCTGGCCGACGGCAAATGGCTGCCGGCCCGCGCCCGTAGCGAAACGTTCTTCGTCCGAGGCCAGCGCCCGCTGCGCGAGGTGATGTATGACACCCGCCACGGCACCCTGCTGGCCCAGCCAGACAACGCCAGCCTGGGCCTGGCGCTGAACTTGCCGCAGTTCAAGGGCGACCGCAGCCTGGATGCACTGTTCGACCTGACCCGGGCCAGGAACGTGGAACGCGCCTTCGACAGTACCCGCGAAGTGACCGCCGCGGCCCTCAACTTTGTCTTCGCCGAGCCGGAGCACATCGGCTGGCAAGTCAGTGGCCACTACCCCAACCGCCGCGAAGGCCAGGGCCTGCTGCCCTCGCCGGGCTGGGACGGGCGCTACG
Organism: Pseudomonas sp. OG7; assembly: GCF_014192825.1. Lineage (NCBI taxonomy): Bacteria > Pseudomonadati > Pseudomonadota > Gammaproteobacteria > Pseudomonadales > Pseudomonadaceae > Pseudomonas > Pseudomonas sp. OG7. The sequence goes on from NZ_JACHYK010000006.1 coordinate 47,742, forward strand.
ACTGGGACGGCTATGCCGACCCGATGCTGCACCCGTATGACCAGGACCCGCCTGCTGGCTGGATCGGCCACGCCAACCAGCGCAGCCTGCCGCGTGGCTACGGCATGCAGCTGTCCAGCACCTGGTACTACCCCGAACGCGCCGAACGCCTGGCCCAGTTGGCCGGCAATGGCCGCCACGACAGCCGCAGCCTGATGGCCCTGCAGAACGACCAGGTAACCCTGCTGGCCGACAAGCTCAAGCAGATGTTCGACGCCCCCGGCATGGCCCAGCCACTGAAGCAGGCGATCGACGCCCTGCCTGCCGCACAACGCGACAAGGCCCGCGACACACTGGCCCGGCTCAAGGCCTTCGATGGCCGACTGAGCCCGGTGTCAGCGGATGCCGCGCTGTACGAGCTGTTCTTGCAGGAGGTAACGCGGCAGACCTTCCTCGACGACCTGGGCCCGGAATCCGGCCCTGCCTGGCAGGCGTTCGTCAGCAATGCCCGCTTGTCGTTCTCGGCCCAGGCCGATCACCTGCTGGGCCGCGACGACAGCCCGTTCTGGGATGACCGCAACACCCCACAAAAAGAAGACAAGCCTGCCATTCTCGCCCGCAGCCTGGCGGGAGCAATGGACGCCGGGATCGCGCAACTGGGCGCCGACCGCCGCGCCTGGCAATGGGGCAAGCTGCACCAGTACCGCTGGCCAGCACCGGCCTACCATGGCCTGGGCGAAGCCATCAGCCGCTCACCGCTGGCTGCAGGTGGCGACTTCACCACCCTCGCCCTGACGCCATACGCCTGGGGCAGCGACTTCGACACCCGCCTGCCGGCCTCGGCGCGGATGATCGTAGACTTCGGCCAGGCCGAACCGTTGCAGGTGCTGACCAGCAGCGGCCAGTCCGGTAACCCGGCAAGCGCGCACTACAGCGACGGGCTGGATGCCTGGTTCAAAGGCCAGTTCATGAGCCTGCCGCTGCAGCAGCAGAACTTCGGGCGGGCGTATGGCAACCAACGACTCACGCTGGTGCCTGGCAAATAACGGGCATCGCCTGTTTTGGGGCTGCATTGCAGCCCCAGCCATTTCCAGTCGAACTTCCTTTCTCCTGCATGGCTCCTAACTGGTAACTCCAAACCAGCGCCCGCGCCATGGACCTTGTCATCGCCCGCCCCGAAGGCCTCTACTGCCCACCCGGTGATTTCTACATCGACCCTTGGCGGCCCGTGGACCGCGCCGTGATCACCCATGGCCACGGTGACCATGCACGGACCGGCAATGGCCATTATCTGACCGCCAGCCCCGGTGCTGGCATTCTGCGTAGCCGGTTGGGCCAAGGCATCGATTTGCAGACCCTGCCCTACGGTGAGCGCCTGCTTCACCATGGGGTGACCCTGAGCCTGCACCCGGCCGGGCACGTGCTGGGTTCGGCACAAGTGCGCCTGGAGTACCAGGGTGAAGTCTGGGTCGCGTCCGGTGACTACAAGGTGGAGCCCGATGGCACCTGTACGCCCTTCGAACCCGTGCAGTGCCACACCTTCATCACCGAATCGACGTTCGGCCTGCCCATTTATCGCTGGCCCAGCCAGGCTGAGGTGTTCGCCGACATCAATACCTGGTGGCGGGCCAACAGCACACAGGGCAAGGCCAGCGTGCTGTTCTGCTATGCCTTCGGCAAGGCCCAGCGGATTTTGCATGGGCTGGACGCCAGCATCGGCCCGATCCTCGTGCACGGCGCCGTCGAGCCGCTCAACCGGGTGTACCGGGACGCCGGTATCCACCTGCCGAAAACCCTCTATGCCGGCGACATACCGCGCAACGACCCACTGCTGCGCCAAGCGCTGATCCTGGCGCCCCCGTCAGCCAGCGGCAGTAGCTGGATGCGCCGCTTCGGCGAGTACAGCGATGCCTTCGCCAGTGGCTGGATGCTACTGCGCGGCACCCGCCGGCGGCGCGGTGTGGATCGGGGCTTCGTCCTCTCGGACCATGCCGACTGGCCCGGGCTGCTGTGGGCAATTGGCCAGACCGGCGCCGAACGGGTGATGGTCACCCACGGCTCGGTCAACGTGCTGGTGCGCTGCCTCAACGAACAAGGCCTCGATGCCCGCGCCTTCGTCACCGAATACGGCGACGAAGACGACGTCGTCACTGCCGAACCCACACCATGAAAGCCTTCGCCACGTTGTACCTGCGCCTGGATGCGACCACATCCAGCAACGCCAAGCTTGAGGCACTGCGCGACTATTTCGCCAATGCCCCCGCCGAGGATGCCGCCTGGGCCGTGTACTTTCTGGCCGGCGGGCGCCCGCGCCAGCTGGTGCCCACTCGCGTGTTGCGCGCACAGGCAACGGCTCAGGCCGGGTTGCCAGACTGGCTCTTCGAAGAAAGCTATCAGGCAGTGGGTGACCTGGCCGAAACCATTTCGCTATTGCTACCCATACACGCCGATGGCAGCGATGAAGGCCTTGCCATCTGGGTGGAGCAGCATTTGCTGCCCCTGCGCGGACTACCGCCTGAGCAGGTTCAGCAGCGCCTGCAGCCGCTCTGGGCGCAGCTGGATCGCCCCAGCCTGATGCTGTGCCTGAAGCTGATCACCGGCAGTTTTCGCGTGGGCGTATCGAAGTTGCTTGTCACCCGCGCCTTGGCGCAACTGGCCGGGCTGGACGCCAAGCGCGTGGCCCAACGCCTGGTCGGTTACACCGATATTGGCCATCGCCCTACCGCAGCCAGCTACCAGAAGCTGATCGCCCCGGAGTCCGCCGATGAGCATCGCCAGCGTGGCGGCCAGCCCTACCCATTCTTCCTGGCCCACCCGCTACAAGCCTCTACCGACCAGTTCGATACTTTGCTCGGGCCGCCAAGCAACTGGCAAATCGAGTGGAAGTGGGACGGCATTCGCGCCCAGGTGGTCAAGCGCGAGGGCCAGCTGTGGGTGTGGTCGCGCGGCGAAGAGCTGGTGACCGAGCGCTTCCCCGAACTGCACAGCCTGGCGCAGACGCTACCCGATGGCGTGGTGCTCGACGGCGAGATTCTGGTCTGGAAACCAGGTGATACAGGGGCTGAACTGGCCGTGCAGCCTTTTTCCCTGCTACAGCAGCGCCTGGGGCGCAAAACGCTGGGCAAGAAATTGCTGACCGACGCACCGGTGGTGTTGCAGGCCTACGACCTGCTGGAGTGGCAAGGCGAAGACTGGCGCAACCGGCCGCAGCACGAGCGCCGCAGCCAACTGGAACGCTTGGTCGATGCGCACCCGCTTGCCCCCGTGCTGCTGTCGCCGCTGCTGACAGGCCCGGACTGGGCCGACCTTGCCCACCAGCGCGAACAGTCGCGCAGCCTGGGTGTCGAGGGCCTGATGCTCAAGCAGCGCGAGGCCCTTTACGGTGTGGGGCGCACCAAGGATATGGGTACCTGGTGGAAGTGGAAGATCGACCCGTTCAGCGTCGATGCCGTACTGATCTATGCCCAACGCGGCCACGGTCGGCGTGCAAGCCTGTACAGCGACTACACCTTCGCCGTGTGGGACGCACCGGCCGGCACTCCGGGGCGAGCACTGGTACCCTTTGCCAAGGCCTATTCGGGGCTCAGTGACGAAGAAATGCGCAAGGTCGATGCCATTATCCGCAAGACCACGGTGGAAACCTTCGGCCCGGTACGCAGCGTAACGCCTACGCTGGTGTTCGAACTGGGCTTCGAAGGCATTGCCTTGTCCAGGCGCCACAAGAGCGGTATTGCCGTGCGCTTTCCGCGCATGCTGCGCTGGCGGCTGGACAAGCCGGTGGAAGAGGCGGATGACCTGGCCTCCTTGCAGGCACTGCTGGCCTGAAAGGTCGCGCCCCCATTGAGGCGCAACGCTGAAAACTATGCTTCTATCAGTGTGCCGACCTGTGTCGCAGACCGTATTCGCCACGCATCCAGGACCACCATGCACCATTCAACCCACGACCTGCTCTCTCCCGTTCCGGGCATCACCCGCCAGTTGCACAGCTTCCACTTCGGCCCTCGCAGTGGCGGCAAAGTCTATATCCAGGCCTCCCTGCATGCCGACGAACTGCCCGGCATGCTGGTGGCATGGCACCTCAAGCGCCGCCTGATAGCGCTGGAAGAACAAGGCCGCCTGCAGCGCGAGATCATACTGGTGCCGGTGGCCAACCCGGTCGGCCTGGAGCAAGTGCTGCTGGATGCGCCGCTGGGGCGCTTCGAACTGCAAAGTGGCGAGAACTTCAACCGCAACTTCGTCGACCTGTCGGACAGCATCGGCGATCAGATCGAAGAGCACCTGACCCAGAACCCGGCGCACAACGTCGAGCTGATCCGCGAATACCTGCGGCGTGGGCTGGACGCGCACCCGGCCCGCACACCGCTGCAAGCCCAGCGCCTGATCCTGCAGCGCCTGGCCTGCGATGCCGACATGGTGCTGGACCTGCACTGCGACTTCGAAGCCGTTGAACACCTGTACACCACACCCGATGCCTGGCCACACATCGAGCCGCTGGCCCGCTACCTGGGCGCCCAGGCCAGCCTGCTGGCCACCGACTCGGGCGGGCAGTCGTTCGACGAATGTTTCAGCCTGGTCTGGTGGCAGTTGCAGCAACGCTTCGGCAAGCGCTTCCCGATCCCGCTGGGCTGCTGCTCGGTAACTGTCGAACTGCGCGGCCAGGCCGATGTCAGCCATGACCTGGCCAGCAAAGACTGCCAGGCGATACTCGACTTCCTTACCCACGCAGGCGTTATCGAAGGCGCCAGCCCTGCCCTGCCGCCCTTGCCCAGCCCGGCCACGCCGCTGGCTGCAGTGGAACCGGTAGTGACGCCGCTGGGCGGGTTGCTGGTGTATCACGCCATACCCGGACAGCACCTGGAAGCTGGGCACTTGATTGCCGAAGTCATCGACCCGCTCAGTGACCGGGTAACGGCAGTGCGCAACAGCCAACCGGGCCTGCTGTATGCCCGCAGCGTAAGGCGCATGGCCACTTCTGGCATGGTCATCGCTCATGTTGCTGGCGAGCAGGTATGTCGCAGTGGCTACCTGCTGGGCAACTGATTCGGTAAAACCATTGCACGTGGCGGGCGGTCTGTAGAAGCACAGCCTTCAAAGGACCACTTGCCTCATGCCCGCCACCGACCTCGCCAATGCCTGGTTTGCCAGGCGTGGCTGGAAGCCATTCGCTTTCCAGCGCCGCGTTTGGGCAGCTGTGGCGCGCGGCGAGTCCGGCCTGCTGCACGCCAGTACCGGGGCCGGCAAGACCTACGCCGTGTGGCTCGCCGCGCTTCGTGCGTTCAAGACCCAGCCCCAAGGCAGCCAATCGGTGCCATTGCAGGTGGTGTGGGTGACGCCCATGCGTGCCTTGGCCGCCGACACCGCACGCGCCCTGCAGGTGCCCGTGGATGAACTGGCGCTGCCGTGGAGCGTTGGGGTACGCAGCGGTGACACAGGCAGCGCAGAACGAGCCCGACAAGCTCGGCGCCTGCCAAGTGTGCTGGTCACCACACCCGAGAGCCTGACGCTGCTGCTGACGCGCGCACAGGCCCGCGAAGATTTCGCCACCCTGCGGCTCGTAGTGGTGGATGAATGGCACGAACTGCTGGGTAACAAGCGTGGGGTACAACTGCAGCTGGCCCTGGCCCACCTGCGCCACTGGCATCCAGGCCTGCCGACCTGGGGCCTCTCCGCCACCCTGGGCAACCTGCAACATGCGCTGGACGTTCTGCTGCCGCAAGGCGGCCTGCTGGTACAGGGCCGACAGGACAAGGCGCTGCAAGTCGATACCCTGCTGCCAACAGCGATCGAACGCTTCCCTTGGGCCGGGCACATGGGCCTGAAGATGCTCGACCAGGTCAGCCAGGAAATCGAGGCCAGTGCCAGTTGCCTGGTGTTCACCAACACGCGTGCCCAGGCCGAGCTCTGGTACCAGGCCCTGCTTGAAGCCCGCCCTGACTGGGCCGGACTGATTGCCCTGCACCATGCCTCGCTGGCCCGCGATACCCGCGACTGGGTGGAACGTAGCCTCAAACAGGGCAGCCTGAAAGCGGTGATCTGCACGTCCAGCCTTGACCTTGGCGTGGACTTTCTACCCGTGGAACGGGTGTTGCAAATCGGCTCGGCCAAAGGCATCGCCCGCCTGATGCAACGCGCCGGGCGCTCCGGGCACGCACCGGGGCGGCGCTCGCGGATCACCCTGGTGCCTACCCACAGCCTGGAACTGGTGGAGGCAGCTGCAGCCCGACAGGCACTGATAGCCGGGCACATCGAAGCCCGCTACTCGCCGCAACTGTGCATGGACGTGCTGGTGCAGCACCTGGTCAGCATGGCCTTGGGCAGTGGTTTTCGACCCAAGCAGCTACTGGCCGAAGTTCGCAGCACCTGGGCCTTCCGCGCGTTGCGCGACAGCCAGTGGCAGTGGGCGCTGGACTTCGTCTGCCACGGTGGCAGTTCACTTTCCGCCTACCCGGATTACCAGCGCGTCGAGCCCAGGCCCGACGGCGTTTACCGGGTTGCCAGCGAACGCCTGGCACGGCGCCACCGCATGAGCATCGGCACCATCGTCAGCGACGCCAACCTGCAACTGAAATACTGGAGCAAGGGCGGCGGGGGCAAGACGCTGGGCAGTGTCGAAGAAGCGTTCATCGCCCGCCTGCGTCCCGGCGACACGCTAGTGTTTGCCGGGCGGGTGCTGGAACTGGTACGCGTGGAAAACATGACCGCCTATGTGCGCCGCAGCACCGCGCGCAAGGCTGCGGTGGCACGCTGGAACGGTGGGCGCATGCCGCTATCGAGCGAACTGGCCGACGCGTTGGTCGAGCAACTCGATTCTGCGGCCCATGGCCGCTTTGACGGCCCGGAGATGCGAACCGTGCGGCCGCTGCTGGCGTTGCAGGCACAGTGGTCGGCGTTGCCAACCACCGGCACGCTGCTGGCCGAGACCTTCAAGTCGCGCCAGGGCTGGCACGTGTTCTTGTACCCCTTTGCCGGGCGCCTGGCCAACCTGGGCCTGGCCAACCTGATTGCCTGGCGGGTCAGCCGCGTACAACCGCTGTCGGTATCGATTGCCGTCAACGACTACGGGTTCGAACTGCTCAGCCCTGCGCCGGTGGACTGGACAACGCACCTGCCAAAGGCGCTGGGTACCGAGCACTTGCTGGAAGATGTGCTGGCCAGCCTGAATGCAGGGGAAATGGCACTGCGGCGTTTTCGCGAAATTGCCCAGATTGCCGGGCTGGTGTTTGGCGGCTACCCGGCGGCACAGAAGAGCACTCGACAGATCCAGGCATCCAGCGGGCTGTTCTATGAGGTGTTTCGCAAGCATGACGCCGGTAACCTGCTACTCGGCCAGGCACGGGACGAAGTGCTGGGCGAGGAGCTGGAGATCGAGCGGCTGCGTCGGCAATTGCTGAAAATGGCCAGCCTGAAGCTGGACCTGCAGGTATTGAAGCGACCGGGACCGCTGGCGTTCGCTTTACTGGTAGAGGGCATGCGCGAGACGCTGAGCACCGAGAAGCTTGCAGACCGGATTGCGCGAATGGTTGCAGAACTGGAACAAGCGGCAGGTAAGGCATGAATGTCCAGCCCATCGAACACGCAGGCCAAGTGCTCTGGCTGCTTGCCGACAAGGCCATCTATTGGCCCAGGCGCCGAGCATTGCTGGTGGCCGACGTACACATCGGCAAGGCTGCCAGCTATCGTGCCCTGCACCAACCTGTACCGCGTGGTACCACAGACGCGACGCTCGCCCGGCTGGATGCCTTGCTGGCAGCCCATGACTGCGACCAGTTGATCGTTCTCGGGGATTTCCTCCATGCACGCACTGCCCGGGCGCCTGCAACGCTGGCCAGGCTGCATGCGTGGCGGCAGCGCCACGCGCAGATGAATATTGTGCTGATACGCGGCAATCATGATCGCAACGCCGGCGATCCACCTGCATCGCTTCGCATTGAAGTCAAGGATGAGCCTTGGGTACTGGAACCTTTCGCGCTACAACACGAACCAACGCCTCACCCGGCTTACCCAGTGCTGGCCGGCCATGTGCACCCGGTTTTTGTGCTGCGCGGCACGGCTCGCCAGCGCCTGCGACTGCCATGCTTCCTGATCGACGCTCACGTCAGTCTGCTGCCGGCTTTCGGTGAGTTCACCGGCGGCTGGAAGATCGCGCCATCCAGCACCAGCCGGGTATACCTGGCTGGCGCAGGACGGGTCTGGCCGCTGTAACGGCGTTCAGGCGACAGGTGCTGGCGGCGGCTCATCCGGTAAGGTCGGCTCGCCCGGCTCCATGGGTGGCCTCTCGCCAGGCTCTGGTGGCTGCGGGGTATCGGGGTCAGGCTGATGAGGCACGCCCCCCGCCTGCATGGGCAGCGGATGCGCCAGCAATGACCAGGGCAACAACCCCACGTGGTTGGGCTGCAGGCCTGCCAGCTTGGCACTGATTGCGGGATGGAGTTTCATTGGCTGCTCCTGACGAAAGCCGATGCGCATCATGCGCACCGGCATTACATCGTTGGAGTGCCAAAGGCGCGGGTAATTCCCCGCGCTTGTCGGCTCAGGTGCGCGGCAGGGTGACGCCGCGCTGGCCCTGGTATTTGCCGCCACGGTCCTTGTAGGACACTTCGCACTCTTCGTCAGACTGCAAGAACAGCATCTGCGCCACGCCTTCGTTGGCGTAGATCTTCGCCGGCAGCGTGGTGGTGTTGGAGAACTCCAGCGTCACGTGGCCTTCCCACTCGGGTTCCAGCGGGGTGACGTTGACGATGATACCGCAACGAGCGTAGGTGCTCTTGCCCAGGCAGATGGTCAGCACGTCACGCGGAATGCGGAAGTATTCGACGGTGCGCGCCAAGGCGAAAGAGTTTGGCGGGATGATGCACACGTCGCTCTTGATGTCGACGAAGCTGCCGGCATCGAAGTTTTTCGGGTCGACGGTAGCCGAGTTGATGTTGGTGAACACCTTGAATTCGTCAGCGCAGCGTACGTCGTAGCCATAGCTGGAGACGCCAAAGGAGATCACCCGGCTGTCTTGTTCGCCGCGCACCTGGCGCTCGACGAACGGTTCGATCATGCCGTGTTCCTGCGCCATGCGGCGAATCCACTTGTCCGATTTGATGCTCATGGCGGGGGTGTCCTGAAGAGTTGCGTGGTGAAAATCGTGACGCGCATCTTACCGGTCCCGGCGCCCAGGTTAAAGTTCTATGCCTCATCCCGCGCCGGGCGGGGGCTGGAGCCGCCGTCGATCCGAATTTGCGTAAAGCGCCTTCTGACCATTGGCAGGTTGCGGAAAGTGGGGTAAGGTGGCGCCACTGTGCTGCACGTGACACCGAGAATCTCTAGTTTGATGCACGATCCTGATCGGCCCATCGCTGAATTTTCTGCTCTCTTTGCGCTCAGTCCCGGGCAGGGTTTTTCCTGACCGTTATCAAATTGTCCAAGGAGACAGAAAAATGTCCAACCGTCAATCCGGTGTTGTTAAGTGGTTCAACGATGAGAAAGGCTACGGCTTCATCACCCCTCAGTCGGGCGACGACCTGTTCGTGCACTTCAAAGCCATCCAAGCTGACGGCTTCAAAACCCTGAAAGAAGGCCAGGCTGTTACTTTCGTCGCTACCCGCGGCCAGAAAGGCATGCAGGCTGAAGAAGTTCAGATCGCCTAAGTCGATCTAGCTTCCTGGCTTTCAAAAAAACCCGCCTTCTGGCGGGTTTTTTTATGCCTCCCTGAAAGACCGAGTCGCCTGTTCGCGGGCAATCCCGCGAAGCAGGTGACTTGGTCTGCGGTCAGTCTTCGCTGATGGTAATGCTCGGCATCGCCGGCGCCGCCGCCTCTTGCAGCACAATCCGCGCGCCTACCTGGCGGGCCAGTTCCTGATAGACCATGGCAATCTGGCTTTCCGGCTCGGCTATCGCCGTCGGCTTGCCGCTGTCGGCCTGCTCGCGGATCAACATCGACAATGGCAACGACGCCAGCAGGTCAACGCCATACTGGCTGGCCAGCTTCTCACCACCGCCTTCGCCGAACAGATGCTCGGCATGGCCGCAATTCGAACAGATATGCACGGCCATGTTCTCGACCACACCCAGCACCGGGATATTGACCTTGCGGAACATCTCCACACCCTTCTTGGCATCCAGCAACGCCAGGTCCTGCGGCGTGGTGACGATCACCGAGCCCGCCACCGGCACTTTCTGCGCCAAGGTCAGCTGAATGTCGCCAGTACCCGGCGGCATGTCGATCACCAGGTAGTCCAGGTCATCCCAGGCGGTCTGGGTGACCAGTTGCAGCAGCGCACCGGAAACCATCGGGCCGCGCCAGACCATCGGTGTGTTGTCGTCGGTGAGGAAGGCCATCGACATGACCTCCACGCCATGGGCCTTGATCGGCACGAACCACTTCTGCTCGCGAATCTGCGGGCGGGTGCCTTCGGCAATACCGAACATCACGCCTTGGCTAGGGCCGTAGATATCGGCATCGAGAATACCCACCCGTGCGCCTTCGCGGGCGAGCGCCAGCGCCAGGTTGGCCGCAGTGGTCGACTTGCCCACACCGCCCTTGCCCGAGGCCACGGCAATGATGTTCTTGACGTTGGCCATGGCCGGCACCTGGGCCTGGGCCTTGTGAGCGGCGACCACGCAGTCGATCGATACCTGGGCGCTGCTGACGCCCTCAAGGTTGCCGATGGCCGTCTGCAACACCTGGGCCCAACCGTTCTTGAACAAACCGGCGGCATAGCCCAGCTGCAATTGCACGCTGACCTGCCCGCCCTGGATGTCGATGGCGCGCACGCAACCGGCGCTGACCGGATCCTGGTTCAGGTAGGGGTCGGTGTACTGGCGAAGCACGCCTTCGACGGCGGCACGGGTGACGGCACTCATGGAGACTCCCATTGGCAAACTGAATGTAAAACAGGCGCCTATCCTAACCCGTCAATCGTCAGTAGATGCGCATGCGGGGTGAAATATCTTCGCCAGCCCTTTATAGTGGCCGATCACCCTTAATTTTTACCCCGTCGCCAGATAAGTAGCCGAGCCACCATGTCCGAGCCACGTCAGATTCTCGTCACCAGCGCCCTGCCCTATGCCAATGGTTCCATCCATCTAGGCCATATGCTCGAGTACATCCAGACAGACATGTGGGTCCGCTTCCAGAAAATGCGTGGCAACCAGTGCATCTATGTCTGCGCCGACGACGCCCACGGCTCGGCCATCATGCTGCGCGCCGAAAAGGAAGGCATCACCCCGGAGCAACTGATCGCCAACGTCCAGGCCGAGCACAGCAGCGACTTCGCCGACTTCCTGGTGGATTTCGACAACTTCCACTCTACCCACAGCGAAGAGAACCGCGAGCTGTCGGGCCTGATCTACACGCGCCTGCGTGAAGCCGGGCACATCGCTACCCGTTCGGTAACCCAGTACTTCGACCCGGAAAAGGGCATGTTCCTGGCCGACCGCTTCATCAAGGGCACCTGCCCCAAGTGCGCGGCGGAAGACCAGTACGGCGACAACTGCGAAAAATGCGGTGCCACCTACGCGCCTACCGAGCTGAAGAACCCCAAGTCGGCGATCTCCGGCGCTACCCCGGTGCTGCGTGACTCCCAGCACTTCTTCTTCAAGCTGCCAGACTTCCAGGCCATGCTGCAGCAGTGGACCCGCAGCGGCACCCTGCAGGACGCGGTAGCCAACAAACTGGCCGAATGGCTGGATTCCGGCTTGCAGGAGTGGGATATCTCCCGCGATGCACCGTACTTCGGCTTCGAAATCCCGGGTGAACCGGGTAAATACTTCTACGTGTGGCTGGACGCGCCAATCGGCTACATGGCCAGCTTCAAGAACCTCTGCGCACGCCGCCCGGAACTGGACTTCGATGCGTTCTGGAACGAAGGCTCCAAGGCCGAGCTGTACCACTTCATCGGCAAGGACATCGTCAACTTCCACGCCCTGTTCTGGCCAGCCATGCTCGAAGGTGCCGGCTTCCGCAAGCCGACTGCCGTCAACGTGCATGGCTACCTGACCGTCAACGGCGCGAAGATGTCCAAATCACGCGGCACCTTCATCAAGGCCCGTACCTACCTCGATCACCTGCAGCCGGAATACCTGCGTTACTACTACGCAGCCAAGCTGGGGCGTGGCGTCGACGACCTGGACCTGAACCTGGAAGACTTCGTGCAGAAGGTCAACTCCGACCTGGTGGGCAAGGTCGTGAACATTGCCAGCCGCTGCGCCGGCTTCATCCACAAAGGCAACGAAGGCGTGATGGTAAGCGGTGATGCCGCGCCTGAGCTGACCGACGCCTTCCTGGCTGCCGCTCCGTCCATCGCTGAAGCCTATGAAGCCCGTGACTTTGGCCGCGCCATGCGTGAAATCATGGCACTGGCCGACCGCGCCAACGCCTGGATCGCCGACAAGGCACCGTGGTCGCTGGCCAAGCAGGAAGGCAAACAGGATGAAGTGCAGGCCATTTGTGCCCAGGGCATCAACCTGTTCCGCCAGCTGGTGATTTTCCTCAAGCCGGTACTGCCGGTGCTGGCAGCAGACGCCGAGGCTTTCCTCAACGTTGCCCCGCTGGCCTGGAACGACCACCTGTCGCGCCTGGAAAACCATAAACTGAACCCGTTCAAGGCCCTGATGAGCCGCATCGAACCGGCCAAGGTCGAAGCCATGGTCGCCGCCAGCAAGGAAGACCTGCTGGCCGCCGAAGCCAAGGCCCCGGCCGGCAACGGCGAACTGACCAAGGACCCGCTGTCGGCAGAAATCGAGTTCGACACCTTCGCTGCCGTCGACCTGCGCGTGGCGCTGATCGTCAAAGCCGAAGCCGTGCCGGGTGCCGACAAACTGCTGCAACTCACCCTGGACATCGGTGACGAGCGCCGCAACGTGTTCTCCGGTATCAAGTCGGCCTACCCCGACCCGTCCAAACTGGAAGGCCGCCTGACCATGATGGTCGCCAACCTCAAGCCCCGGAAGATGCGTTTTGGCGTATCCGAGGGCATGGTCATGGCTGCCGGCCCTGGTGGTGAAGAAATCTACCTGCTGAGCCCGGACAGCGGCGCCAAGCCAGGCCAGCGCATCAAGTAACACCCCCTGCCCCGGCCCTCGTGCCGGGGCAGTTTCTTCTGCGCCTTGATTACCGGACAATCACCCGCATTCCCGGCTATCGTCATCTCATGAGCGATTACCTTCTGGTCCTGATCGGCGCCGCGCTGATCAATCACCTGTGCCTGTCGCAGCAGCCAATCCCCCGGCTGAACCTGCATGTGCATGGCCTGGCCTGCGCCGTGTGCATTGCATTGGGCACGATCGGCGCGCAATTGCTGATGCGGGGGGTACTTGCCCCGCTGCACATCCCCGACCTTGCCCTGTTCCTGTTATTGCCCTGGCTGGCACTGCTCGCCTGGGGCTTGCCTTGGCTAATGACCAAGTGGCGCCCGGCCTGGCCCGTAGTCGGGTTGCCAGCGCTGCTGTCGAGCAATGCCACAGTGCTGGGGCTCGCCCTGCAGCAGGCAGGCGATGACAGCACCTGGCCCTCGACGCTGCTGCAAGGTTTACTGGCGGGCGGCGGCTTCTGGCTGGCTCTGGTATTGTTCGCCGATTTGCGCCAGCGCATTGCCCATGCCGATATCCCCGGCGCACTGCGCGGCCTGCCACTCGAGTTGATCGGCGCCGGGGTGATGGCCATGGCATTTTCCGGCTTTAACGGCATGTTCGGACAATGATCAGCCAGCCCGATCCGCGACTGCGCACCAGTATGGGCCTGGTCCTGCTGGCCTGTTTGCCTGGACTGCTGGCGTTGTTGTGGTTGCATGGCTGGGGCATGCTGCTGAACCTGTTGCTAAGTGCCACCGCCGCATTGCTGTGCGAAGCTGTGCTGCTGGCGTTGCGCGGCCAAACGCTGAGCACAGCGCTAGGCGACGGCAGCGCACTGGTAACCGCCGTGCTGCTGGCGGCCGCCCTGCCCACCCTGGCCCCGTGGTGGTTGCCGGTGGTCGCGGCAAGCGTTGCCATCGGTTTCGGTAAACAGGCTTTTGGCGGCGTCGGACGCAACCCGTTCAACCCGGCCATGGTCGGTTATGCCTTCGTGCTGCTGAGCTTCCCGTTGCAGATGAACCATTGGCCGGGGCAACCCCCAGGCCTGCTCGACAGTTTGCAGCAGGTATTCACCGGAGGCGAACAGATCGACGCCTGGGCCCGGCCAACGTTGCTCGACGGCCTGCGCCACAACCGCAGCCTGACCATCGAGGAGCTGTTTGCCAGCCATCCAGGCTTCGGCAACATCGGCGGGCGCGGCAGCGAATGGGTCAACCTGGCATTCCTGCTCGGCGGCCTGTTCCTATTGCAGCGCAACGTGATCAGCTGGCATGCACCACTGGGCCTGCTGACAGGGCTGTTCGTGTTCAGCCTGCTGGGCTGGAACGGCTCTGGGTCGGACTCCAACGGCTCGCCCTTGCTGCACCTGTTCTCCGGCTCGACCATGCTGGCGGCCTTTTTCATCGCCACCGAGCCGGTGTCGGGGCCCAGGAACGAACGGGCCAGGCTGTACTTCGGCCTGGGTGCCGGCCTACTCATCTACCTGATTCGCACCTGGGGCAGCTACCCGGATGGCACCGCGTTCGCCGTCCTGCTGATGAACCTCATGGCTCCAACGCTTGAACGCCTTACGGCACAGCCCCAACAGGCCGCCCGATGAAACGCCTGACGCATGATGTGAGCTTGCTGGTGCTGATTGGGGTATTGGCAGTGTCTGCCACGCTGGCATGGCGGCACTTGACCGGCCCAGCCATCACCGGTGCCGAGAAGCAACTGCAAAGCCGTCAACGGCTGGCCGTGCTGCCCGAGGGCAGGTATGACAACCAACCGTTGGACAGCCCGCTCGCGAAGCCCGAGGCGCAGCGGCCCAACAGCCGCATCCTCGCGGCTTACCGTGCCACGATGGCGGGCAAACCAAGCGCGATCGTGCTGGTCACTCAAACTCAAGGTTATGCCGGGCCAATCGTACTGAGCGTGGCCATCGCCACAGACGGCCGCCTGATCGGCAGCCAGGTCATGGAGCAACAGGAAAGCCCCGGTCTGGGCGCACGCCTGGGCGACCCGCAGTTGCACTGGCTGGGGCAATTCGACAACCGCCATCAGGGCGACCATTGGGCGCTGAAGCGAGACCAGGGTGACTTTGACCAACTGGCCGGCGCGACCGTGACCTCACGGGCGGTGATCACCGCGCTGCAAGAGGCGCTGAGCTATTTCGATGAGCAGCGCAGCGTACTGCTGGAGGGTGCAGCACATGAATAGGTTCTGCCTGCTGGCCGTAAGCCTGACGCCCCTGCTGGGCGCTACCCGAACACTGCATGAGGGCATCGCCATTGGCCTGTGCGCAGTAGTGATGGGCAGCCTGCATCAGCTTTTGCTGACGCCGCTGCGCCAGCGCCTGGCCAGCTGGGCCTATGTGCTAGCCAGCTTGCTGATGCTGGCAGCCTTGGCCAGTTGCCTGCAAATGGCCCTGCGCGCAGGGTCGCTGCCTTTGGCACTTGCCCTGGGCCATTATCCCGCCCTGCTTTGCCTGCAGTGCCTGGCCAGCGATCATCTGCTGCCCGATCAAGGCCGCTGGCGCATGCTCGCCAGGTATTTCAGTGCGGTATTTGCCCTCTGCCTGGTGCTCGGCGCCAGCCGCCAATGGCTGGCCAACGTTGCCGACCTGCACGTGGCCAGCCTGGCCCCGGGCGCCCTGCTACTGCTCGGACTGCTGCTGGCCTTGTACAATCGCTTGCGTCCGGGCCCTGCCCACCCACGTCGTCAAGGAAAGCTCTGAATTCATGAATGCCGCCAAACGCCTGGAGATTTTTCGCAGGCTGCACGAAGACAATCCAGACCCGAAGACAGAACTGGCCTACACCACCCCGTTCGAGCTGCTGGTCGCCGTGACACTGTCCGCGCAATCCACAGACGTCGGCGTCAACAAGGCCACTGCCCGCCTGTTCCCCGTCGCCAATACGCCCGAGGCCATCTATGCCTTGGGCGTTGAAGGCCTTAGCGAGTACATCAAGACCATCGGGCTATACAACAGCAAGGCCAAGAATGTCATAGAGGCCTGCCGGCTGCTGATCGAACGTCACGGCAGCCAGGTGCCACAAACCCGCGAAGCCTTGGAGGCGCTGCCCGGCGTGGGCCGCAAGACCGCCAACGTGGTGCTCAACACAGCGTTCCGCCAGCCGACCATGGCGGTGGACACCCACATTTTCCGGGTGAGCAACCGCACGGGTATTGCCCCTGGCAAAACGGTGCTGGAAGTGGAAAAGAAACTGGTCAAGTTCGTGCCAAAAGATTACCTGCTCGATGCCCACCACTGGCTGATCCTGCACGGGCGCTACGTGTGCCAGGCGCGCAAGCCAAGGTGCGGCAGTTGCAGGATCGAAGATTTGTGCGAGTACAAGCACAAAACCTCCGACGATTGAGGCGATAGCTGGAAACCCCTCACTACGATTGAAAAAATCTTTTTTACCGGCGCCTGCTTTCTGGTTATAAGGACGGCCAATGGCCCCTTGGCTTGGAGCGACTCATGAGTACCGATAAAGACGACCTGTCGATCGAAGATGATTTTGTTGCCGCAGACGATGACGCGGAGCCCCATGTGGAACCTGCAAAGACCAACCTGAGCAAACGCCGCACCATCGATAACATGCTGGAAGAACGGCGCCTGCAAAAGCAGTTGGCCGATTTCGACTACGACTTGTAAAGCCGGACCTGTAGCCTTGGCGAAGCCTCCTGACTGGAGGCTTCAAGGCTTGGCGGTCAGTTCAGTCCTTGCCGCTGCGCCAACTCGATCAGGTCGACCAGCGACCGTGCATTGAGCTTGAGCAGCAGCCGCGACTTGTAGGTACTGACCGTCTTGTTGCTGAGGTACATGCTGTCGGCAATCTCCTTGTTCGAACGCCCTCGCGCCAGTTGTTGCAGCACCGTCATTTCACGCGCGGAGAGGCGGTTGACCATGTCCACCTCGCTTCCCGCCCCCCTGCCACGTGACGCGTGCAAGGCCTGATTGGGAAAGTAGCTGTAACCCGACAACACCGCCTTGATGGCGCTCAACAACTCGGTAAGTTCCTGCTGCTTGCACACGTAACCCGCAGCGCCCGCCTGCATGCAACGCATCGAGAAGTTGCCAGGGGCCTGCGATGTCAGCACCAGCACCTTGCTAGCCGGGCTGAACGTCGTCATGCGGGCGATCACCTCCAGGCCATCCAGTTTCGGGATCCCGATATCCAGCACCACGATATCCGGCAGGTGTTGCCGAGTAAGCTGCAGCGCAGCCACCCCATTATCGGTCTCTGCCACGACGTCATACCCATGCCGCTCCATCAGCATGCGTACGGCCAGGCGTATGACCGGATGATCATCCACGATAAGCACTTTATTCATGCGATATCCATTCATTCATTGTTTTGCTTTGGCACGCCACGATAACCGACAGGACGCTTGCTGGCGCGGCGATTTACTGACGAAACTCATGGACAGACAAAACTTACAACACTTACAGAAATTTCCTACACTTCATGACCAAGGTTGTAACAAACGCGTTCCTTAGTACCAAAACAACGGTATCACCCGCCTGCAAAAACGCACCAGTTGAAAACTGAACATCTGCTGGCGAAACGTCCAACTCAAACGCGCTGAAAAAACTAAGCCGAGTGGCTTTATGTCGATTATTCCTCACCTGGAAAACAATCCAGTCTTTAGTTGAGTACCGCAGTAAGGTAATGATGGGCAAAACCGCTGGAGATGGCCCACATGACCCAAGCACAACCTGTTGCCCCGCTGACGATCATTGCCATCTTCGCGGGGATTATCGAAGCCTCCGCCCTTGCCACACTGCCTTTTCTCAGCGAGTCCAGCCAGAAGCTCTACACCTGGTTCCTGGTAGGCTTTCCGTTCTTTCTGACGGCACTTTTTTTTCTCACGCTCAACTTTAATTACAAGTCATTCTACAGCCCGCCACCGAACAAGATGGCACACGACAAAACGCCAGCTGTGAACAGTGTCATCAGTGATGCCCCTGAGGCGGCGCAAGGCGAGCCTGTCACGTTCATGTTTTCCGGCCCCGACGCCTATCGAATGATGGAACAACAACTCCTGCATGTACTTGCCCAACCGCCCGTGCCGCCCCGAATATGGCGCTTTTGCAACCTGGACAAACGTCAATGTGCGCAGCTGTCGATCAGTGCACTCGAGGCCGATATTTTGAGCCAACACAGTTGAATACCCTGACTTTCTGCACCCCCAAAAAAAACCCCGGCTTAAGCCGGGGTTTTCATTGCACAAGCGCGCAGTCAGAGCATCGAACGGCCCTTGTTGGCGGCAATGCGCATGCGCAGTGCGTTCAACTTGATGAAGCCTGCAGCATCGGCCTGGTTGTAGGCGCCGCCATCTTCCTCGAAGGTCGCGATGTTGGCATCGAACAGCGAATCGTCCGACTTGCGGCCAACCACGGTAACGTTGCCCTTGTACAGCTTCAGGCGCACGACACCGTTCACGTTGACCTGGGAAGCGTCGATCATCTGCTGCAGCATCAGACGCTCCGGGCTCCACCAGTAGCCGGTGTAGATCAGGCTGGCGTACTTCGGCATCAGCTCATCTTTCAGGTGAGCGACTTCGCGGTCCAGGGTGATCGACTCGATGGCACGGTGGGCCTTGAGCATGATGGTGCCGCCTGGGGTCTCGTAGCAGCCACGCGACTTCATGCCGACGTAACGGTTTTCCACGATGTCGAGGCGGCCGATGCCGTTGGCACCACCGATACGGTTCAGGTCGGCCAGGACGGTGGCCGGGGTTTTCTCGACGCCGTCAATGGCAACGATGTCGCCGTTGCGGTAGGTCAGCTCGATGTAGGTCGCCTGGTCCGGGGCGTTCTCAGGCGAGACGCTCCAGCGCCACATGTCTTCTTCGTGCTCGGTCCAGGTATCTTCCAGGACACCGCCTTCGTAGGAGATGTGCAGCAGGTTGGCGTCCATCGAGTACGGCGACTTCTTCTTGCCGTGGCGCTCGATCGGGATGCCGTGCTTTTCGGCGTAGTCCATCAGCTTCTCGCGGGACAGCAGGTCCCACTCACGCCACGGGGCGATGACCTTGACACCAGGCTTGAGGGCATAGGCACCCAGCTCGAAACGAACCTGGTCGTTGCCTTTGCCGGTGGCGCCGTGGGAAATGGCGTCAGCACCGGTTTCGTTGGCGATTTCGATCAGGCGCTTGGCGATCAGCGGACGGGCGATGGAAGTACCCAGCAGGTACTCGCCTTCGTAGACGGTGTTGGCGCGGAACATCGGGAACACGAAATCACGCACGAACTCTTCGCGCAGGTCGTCGATGTAGATCTCTTTAACGCCCATTGCCTGAGCCTTGGCACGGGCCGGCTCGACCTCTTCGCCCTGACCCAGGTCAGCGGTGAAGGTCACCACTTCGCAGTTGTAGGTATCCTGCAGCCACTTGAGAATCACCGAAGTATCAAGGCCGCCGGAATACGCCAGTACGACCTTTTTTACGTCCGCCATGCCATCACTCCACGGGGTTGTACGGAAAGGGATCGATTCTAACGGCCTTGCAGATAAAATTACAGTGGCGCGACAGCTTCTGACGACAAAGCGACAGGAACTGTCGGAAGGGCGACGGCGCTACTGAGCATGACACCGAACCCGCTCCCACAGAGGCCGCGCAAACTCTGGAGATCGAGCACACTCTTATGCCCAGGAAACGCGCGGTTTACTTGGCCGCTGACGCAGGGGCCGTTGGCTCAGGGGCTGTTTCGGCGGGTTTCTCAACCCGCTTCTCCACCGGCTTCTCAACCACCGCAACCCGACCCAGTTCGATATTCACTCGCCGGTTGCGCGCCCGGTTGGCAGGGCTATTGTTTTTCGCCACCGGGTACTGCTCACCATGGAAGCGCACGATGATCTGCTCTTCCTTCAAGCCATGGGCCTTGAAGTAATCAGCCACCGACAATGCCCGACGGCGCGACAGGTCGCGGTTGGTCAGGCGGTTGCCGCTATTGTCCGAATGGCCGTCGAGCTCGATGTGGTTAACCGTCGGGTCGGCTTTCATGTAGTCAAGGATCAGGTCCAGACGCGCCTTGGCGGCTTCATCCAGTTCAATGCCGCCCCCCGGGAAGCCCACCTGGGTCTGACGCACCTGGTCATAGTTCATCGCAAGCAGCTTGCCCGCGCAGGCCTGATAGTCGCTGTAAGCCTTGGCAAAGCTGACCGGCAACACCCGCACCTCCATCGGCCTGCCCGCCTCACCGGCATAGTTGCGCACCACCGTGCTGCGCCCGTCGAGCAGGCCATTGATCAGGCGGCTGGCCTGGCCTTGGGACGAGCTGAACAACACACCGGTGCGGGCCATGCGCACACTGCCCAGGTTGATGTCACCGCGCCCGGGTTGCCATGGGGCCGCCGCTGCCAGCAGGCTGGCGGTGCCTGCACCCAGTACGTTGCTGTCCGAGCGCAACTGGAACACCGGCTGCTCACCCGCCCGGCGCACGAACTCCCCGCTGCCGAAACCTTCGATCGGCTGGATCAGGCGGCACTCGAACTGGTCACCCTCGACCTTCCAGGCGATGTTCTCCATGCGCGTCTGGAAAGTCAGTGCACCGGCCGGCAGGCAGGCGAACAGGGTCAACAGGGCTAGGTAACGCTGGCGCACGGGCGGCTCCACAAATTCTGACGGCTTACCTGCAGGCTATCGGACGCTGGCTGGAAAACTTGATAGCCGTGCTCGACCCAGGGTTTTCCGGTAGCATTGGGGCTTGAGTTCGACCCGCCTGGAATCCCCAATGTCCGATCGCCTGACCCTCCTGCGCCCCGACGACTGGCACATCCATCTGCGCGATGGTGCCGTCCTGCCCCACACCGTTGGCGACGTGGCGCGTACTTTCGCCCGTGCCATCATCATGCCAAACCTGGTTCCTCCGGTGCGCAATGCCGCCGAGGCTGGCGCCTACCGTGAGCGCATCCTTGCCGCGCGCCCGGCCGGTAGCCGCTTCGAGCCGCTGATGGTGCTGTACCTCACCGACCGTACCAGCCCCGAGGACGTCCGCGCGGCCAAGGCCAGCGGGATCGTGTACGCTGCCAAACTGTACCCGGCCGGCGCCACCACCAACTCCGACTCGGGCGTGACCAGCATCGACAACATCTTCCCGGCCATCGAAGCACTGGCGGAAGTTGGCATGCCCCTGCTGGTGCATGGCGAAGTGACCCGTAGCGAAATCGACGTGTTCGACCGCGAGAAGCGCTTCATCGACGAGCACATGCGCCGTCTGGTCGAGCGCTTCCCTACGTTGAAAGTGGTGTTCGAACACATCACCACCGGCGATGCCGCGCAGTTCGTCACCGAGGCCCCGGCCAACGTTGGCGCGACCATCACCGCTCAGCACCTGCTGTACAACCGCAACCACATGCTGGTTGGCGGCATTCGCCCGCACTTCTACTGCCTGCCGATACTCAAGCGCAACACCCACCAGGTGGCGCTGCTGGATGCGGCCACCAGCGGCAACCCGAAGTTCTTCCTCGGCACAGATTCGGCACCTCACGCCCGTCACGCGAAGGAAGCCGCCTGCGGTTGCGCCGGTTGCTACACTGCCTATGCGGCCATCGAGATGTACGCCGAAGCGTTCGAACAACGTAACGCACTGGACAAGCTTGAAGGCTTTGCCAGCCTGCACGGCCCGGCTTTCTATGGCCTGCCGGCAAACACCGACACCATTACCCTGGTCCGCGAAGAATGGACCGCCCCGGACAGCCTGCCGTTTGGCGAGCAGACGGTAGTCCCGCTGCGCGCTGGCGAAAAACTGCGCTGGCGCCTGCTGGAGGACAACGCGTGAGCGAAGACCTCTACGAAGACGACCTGGACTCCCAGGGCAGCAGCGGCTCTCGCCACCCGATGGCCGAGCGCTTCCGTGGCTACCTCCCGGTCGTGGTGGATGTGGAAACCGGTGGTTTCAACAGCGCCACCGATGCCCTGCTGGAAATTGCCGCCGTCACCATCGGCATGGACGAGAAAGGCTTCCTGTTCCCCGAGCACACCTACTTCCACCGGGTCGAGCCGTTCGAGGGTGCCAATATCGAAGCTGCGGCGTTGGAGTTCACCGGTATCAAGCTGGACCACCCGCTGCGCATGGCCGTCAGCGAGGAAAGCGCGCTGACCGACATCTTCCGTGGCGTGCGCAAGGCGCTCAAGGCCAATGGCTGCAAGCGGGCGATCCTGGTCGGCCATAACAGCAGCTTCGACCTGGGCTTCCTCAATGCAGCGGTAGCGCGCAACGACCTGAAGCGCAACCCGTTCCACCCGTTCTCCAGCTTTGACACTGCGACCTTGGCGGGCTTGGCCTATGGGCAGACCGTGCTGGCACGGGCTTGCCAGAGCGCCGACATCGACTTTGACGGGCGTGAGGCGCATTCGGCGCGTTATGACACCGAGAAGACGGCTGAGCTGTTCTGCGGCATCGTCAACCGCTGGAAAGAGATGGGCGGCTGGCGCGATTTCAACGATTGATCTGGAATCCTGGGGCCGCTTTGCGGCCCTTTCGCGGCACAAGGCCGCTCCTACGGGGGTATGCGTACTCCTGCTGAAGTCCAGACATAAAAAAACCGGCCATGAAGGCCGGTTTTTTTTATGCGAGCGGCAATTACAGCTTGCCGGCGTTCTCGCTCAGGTAGGCAGCAACGCCTTCTGGCGAAGCGTTCATGCCTTTGTCGCCTTTTTTCCAGTTGGCAGGGCAAACTTCGCCGTGCTCTTCGTGGAACTGCAGGGCGTCAACCAGGCGCAGCAGCTCGTCCATGTTACGGCCCAGTGGCAGGTCGTTGATGATCTGCGAACGGACAACACCGTTGGTGTCGATCAGGAAGGCGCCACGGAAAGCCACGCCGCCTTCGGACTCGACGTCGTAGGCTTTGCAGATTTCGTGGGTCATGTCGGCAGCCAGGGTGTACTTCACCTGGCCGATGCCGCCGTTGTTGACCGGGGTGTTACGCCAGGCGTTGTGGGTGAAGTGCGAGTCGATCGACACGCCGATCACTTCAACGTTGCGGGCCTGGAAGTCCGGGATGCGGTTGTCCAGAGCGATCAGCTCGGACGGGCAGACGAAGGTGAAGTCCAGCGGGTAGAAGAACACCAGGCCGTACTTGCCCTTGATGGCCGAAGCCAGGTTGAAGCTGTCGACGATCTCG
This sequence comes from Pseudomonas sp. OG7, assembly GCF_014192825.1. Classification (NCBI taxonomy): domain Bacteria; kingdom Pseudomonadati; phylum Pseudomonadota; class Gammaproteobacteria; order Pseudomonadales; family Pseudomonadaceae; genus Pseudomonas; species Pseudomonas sp. OG7. The sequence continues at coordinate 70,895 of NZ_JACHYK010000006.1, forward strand.
CCATTGCCCAGCACGGCCGGAACGGTGAAATCGGGGGCTTTCTTACCAACGAGTACGCTCATTGTAATCTCCTGATGAGGGTGAAAAACCGTTTGCCGGGCCAGACGGGCTTGCCCGACATCCAACAAAGGCCAACCATCATACACGGCTTCTGGTGACAGGCCGAATCCATCAGGCGGGCAACCGCCGGTCGCTCAAGCACGGCCCTTCCAGAAAGTCCTTTGACAAGCATTCTCATTAACATTAAGCTCCACCCCATCGACTCAACCCGCGATGGTCAGCCCTTATGTATGTGTGTCTTTGTCTCGGCGTTACCGACGGACAGATCCGCGATGCGATCTATGAAGGATGCTGCAGTTACAAGGAAGTGCGAGCCGCGACCAATGTCGCGAGCCAGTGTGGCAAATGTGCCTGCCTGGCCAAACAGGTGGTCCGCGAGACCCTGACCGAGCTTCAGGTCAGCCAGGCAGCCCTGCCCTACCCTGTGGAATTTACCGCAGCCTGAATGCCCAGATTTCAAAGAACCGGACCTTATGTCCGGTTTTTTTATGCCTGTAATTCAATAAGTTAGCGCCGCAACGCGGTTCACAAACATTCTTATTCCTATTAATTTTCACTTATTATTCAATAACTTAGGTTTGACACTCCTCGGTATCGGGATCAAACTTCGCTGTATTGGCACACTTCTACAGGGCAGGAACCCGAAATGAAAGGCGACGTAAGCGTCATCCAGCATCTCAACAAGATCCTCGGAAACGAGCTGGTCGCGATCAACCAGTACTTCCTGCACGCACGCATGTACGAAGATTGGGGCCTGAACAAACTCGGCAAGCACGAGTACAAGGAATCCATCGACGAGATGAAGCACGCTGACAAACTGATCAAGCGTATTCTGTTCCTCGAAGGCATCCCGAACGTTCAGGACCTGGGCAAGCTGATGATCGGCGAGCACACCAAGGAAATGCTCGAGTGCGACCTGAAGCTCGAAAAGAAAGGCCTGGTCGACCTCAAGGCAGCCATCGCCCATTGCGAAACCGCTGGCGACTTCGGCTCGCGTGACATGCTCGAAGACATCCTCGAATCCGAGGAAGAGCACATCGATTGGCTGGAAACCCAACTGGGGCTGATCGACAAGATCACTATCGAGAATTACCTGCAGTCGCAGATGGGCGAAGAGTAATTCTTCACCGCATAAAAAACCCGCGATCAGCGGGTTTTTTTATGCTTGCCTGAAAATCAGGCTTCGGAAGCCTTGGCCTTGGCAGCCGCTTCCTTGATCAGGGTTTGCAGCTCACCCTTTTCGAACATTTCCAGCATGATGTCGCTGCCGCCGACCAGCTCACCGGCTACCCACAGCTGTGGGAAGGTGGGCCAGTTGGCGTACTTTGGCAGGTTGGCGCGGATTTCCGGGTTCTGCAGGATGTCGACGTAGGCGAACTTCTCGCCACAACCCATCACAGCCTGCGATGCCTTGGCCGAGAACCCGCACTGCGGGGCATTCGGCGAGCCTTTCATGTAAAGCAGAATGGTGTTGTTGGCAATCTGCTCTTTGATCGTATCGATGATATCCATCTAGCACCTCAGCTGAACTTTCCGACGCGGTCGTCGGCACGGTGACGCATTGTAACGGAAAGCCGAGCGGCGTGCTCGGCCTTACCATTGCTCATGCAGCCTCTACCTGCACGGGCACGCCATTGAGTGCAGCGTTACCGGAAACCGCGTCCCGAAAGCGCTCGTCGGTCAGGTCATTGGCACTCACGCCGGGTTGTGCCTGGGCGATCTGCATGTGCACGCCCTGGCGGCCATGGCCGAAGCCATGGGGCAGGCTGACCACACCCGGCATCATGTCATCGCAGGCCTGCACCTCGACTTCAAGGGCCCCCGTGCGCGAGCGGATACGGACCCGCTGGCCGTCCTGCAGGTGCCGCTGCTGCAAGTCTTGCGGATGCATCAGTAACTGATGACGCGGCTTGCCTTTCACCAGGCGATGGAAATTGTGCATCCAGGAGTTGTTGCTACGTATATGTCGGCGGCCAATCAGCAACAGTTCGCCGGCTATCGGAGGCGCCTGTTGCGCCAGGCGCTGCACGTCGTCCAGCAACACTTGGGGGGCTGCTTCGACAGCCTTGCTGGCAGTTGCCAGGCGCCCGGCGAGGTTGCTGCGCAAAGGCCCGAGATCGAGCCCGTGCGGGTGATTGGCCAGTGTTGCCAGCGAGAGCTTCCATGGCGTCGCCTCACCATAACGCCCTTTGCGCAGGGCCATGTCGATCATCTGCGCCGGGGCCCAGGTCGGTTTCAACGCCAGCTCGGCACGCGTGGCAAACGCCTGCGCCAGGCCGACGAAGATTTCCCAGTCGTGCAGCGCGCCTTCCGGCTTGGCCAGGATCGCCCGATTGAAACGGGTGACGTTGCGCACGGCCAGCAGGTTGAAGGTGCTGTCGTAGTGGTCGTTTTCCAGCGCGCTGGTGGACGGCAAGATCAGGTCGGCATGCCGGGTGGTTTCGTTGATGTAGAGGTCGATGCTGAGCATGAACTCCAGCCCCTCAAGCGCTGCATCCAGCTGGCGACCGTTAGGTGTGGATAGCACAGGGTTGCCGGCCACTGTCACCAGCGCGCGAACCTGCCCTTCGCCTGGTGCCAACATCTCTTCGGCCAGGGCCGCCACGGGCAGCTCGCCACCGTACTCGGGCAAACCCGATACCCGGCTTTGCCAGGCGTTGAAATGGCCACCCGAGGTGGTCGCCACCAGATCGACGGCAGGCTCCGTGCACAACGCGCCACCTTCACGATCGAGGTTGCCGGTCACCAGGTTGATCAGTTGCACCAGCCAATGGCAAAGGGTACCGAAGGCTTGGGTAGAGACACCCATGCGCCCATAACACACGGCCTTGCCTGCAGCGGCGAAATCCCGTGCTAGCTGGCGGATATCCGCTGCGGCAATACCACAATGCACGCTCATGGCCTCGGCGCTGAGCGGCGCAAGCGCTTCGCGCACTTGTTGCAGGCCGTTGACCGGCAAGTGCGAGCCCTGCGCCAGGCCCTCCTCGAACAGGGTGTTGAGCAAGCCACACAAAAAGGCCGCATCGCCACCCGGGCGAATGAACAGATGGGTATCGGCCATGGCCGCCGTCTCGCTGCGCCGCGGGTCTACCACCACCAGACGCCCTCCCCGCCCACGCAAGGCCTTCAGGCGCTTTTCCACATCTGGCACGGTCATGATGCTGCCGTTGGAGGCCAGCGGATTGCCGCCGAGAATCAGCATGAAGTCGGTCTGGTCGATATCCGGGATCGGCAGCAGCAGTCCATGGCCATACATGAGGTGGCTGACCAGATGTTGTGGCAACTGGTCCACCGAAGTGGCCGAGAAACGGTTGCGCGTCTTGAGCAGGCCAAGGAAGTAGTTGCTGTGGGTCATCAGGCCATAGTTGTGCACGCTCGGGTTACCCTGGTACACCGCCACGGCATTGCGCCCGTGCGCCTGCTGGATCGCCCAGAGCTTGTCGGCGGCCAGGGTAAAGGCCTCGTCCCAGCCAATGGCCTCCCAGCGCTCCCCCACCCGCTTGTGCGGCTGGCGCAGGCGGTCGGGGTCGTTCTGGATGTCTTGCAGGGCCACGGCCTTGGGGCAGACATGGCCACGGCTGAACGGGTCCTCTGGGTCGCCTTTGATCGAGCTGATCAGCGCCCGCCCATCGTCTTCGTGGCTGACTTCGATGTTCAGCCCGCAGATCGCTTCGCACAGGTGACAGGCACGGTGGTGCAGGGTCTTGGTCATGGCCGCCTCTGCCTTGTTGTTGTCGAACAGTGACTATGCACCCGGCCCCGCCCCCCGGGCCAGCGCCCTTCGCCGTGTGAATCCACCGACATCAGGCGCACGATTCGCGACAGCCATTTGCCAAATCGCCAGCAAGCCGTGTACAACCCTGTGTAGTAAATAAAAAACAGCACCGGCCAGCGGGTAAAGACACCCTTTGCAACATCCTTTCGAATAGGCCGCTGTTTCCCCCCTTGGCTTGAGGCGACATTTACTTATAGTATTGCGCCTTTCCCTATTTCGTCCGCCCCGTGCGGCTTACGCCGCAGGTCACTCCCGTTGTCAAAAAAAACCATACGGTCGACCTGCATACCGTTGCAGATAAGGTAGTCAATCATGAGCGCTAGGCACTTTCTCTCCCTGCTGGACTTCACCACCGACGAATTGCTCGGGGTGATCCGCCGCGGCATCGAGCTGAAGGACCTGCGCAAGCGAGGCGTGCTGTTCGAGCCCCTGAAGAACCGCGTATTGGGCATGATCTTCGAGAAGTCCTCGACCCGCACCCGGGTGTCGTTCGAAGCCGGCATGATCCAGCTCGGTGGCCAGGCCATCTTCCTGTCGCCGCGCGATACCCAGCTGGGCCGTGGCGAGCCGATCGGCGACAGCGCCATCGTGCTGTCGAGCATGGTCGACGTGGTGATGATCCGTACCCACGCCCACAGCACCCTGACCGAATTCGCCGCCAAATCGCGCGTACCGGTCATCAATGGCCTGTCCGACGAGTCGCACCCGTGCCAGCTGCTGGCCGACATGCAGACGTTCCTGGAACACCGCGGTTCGATCCAGGGCAAGACCGTGACCTGGATCGGCGACGGCTTCAACATGTGCAACTCCTATATCGAGGCCGCCCGGCAGTTCGATTTCCAGCTGCGCATCGCCTGCCCCGAAGGCTACGAGCCGGATGAACGCTTCATGGCACTGGGCGGTGACCGCGTGCAGATCATCCGTGACGCCAAGGAAGCCGTACGTGGCGCACACCTTGTGGTCACCGATGTCTGGACTTCCATGGGCCAGGAGGAGGAAACTGCACGGCGCCTGGCGCACTTCGCGCCTTACCAGGTCACCCGCGAACTGCTCGACCTGGCGGCACCCGATGTCCTCTTCATGCACTGCCTGCCCGCCCACCGTGGCGAGGAAATCAGCCAGGACCTGCTCGACGACCCTCGTTCGGTCGCCTGGGACGAAGCTGAAAACCGCCTGCATGCACAGAAGGCGCTTCTCGAATTCCTTGTAGAACCGGCTTACCACCACGCATGAGTCAACCCCTATTGCTCAACCTGCGCAACCTCGCCTGCGGCTATGGCGACCAGCGCATCGTCCAGAACCTCAACCTGCACCTGAATGCAGGCGACATCGGTTGCCTGCTGGGTTCATCCGGTTGTGGCAAAACCACCACCCTGCGCGCCATTGCCGGCTTCGAGCCGGTGCATGACGGTGAAATCCAGCTGGCCGGCGAAGTCATCTCCCGCGCTGGCTTCACCCTGGCCCCGGAAAAGCGCCGGATCGGCATGGTGTTCCAGGACTACGCGCTGTTCCCGCACCTGACCGTGGCGCAGAACATTGCGTTTGGCATCGCCAAGCACCCGCGCCAGGCCGCCGTCATCGAAGAGATGCTCGAACTGGTCAAGCTGGGCGGCCTGGGCGGGCGTTACCCGCATGAGCTGTCTGGTGGCCAGCAGCAACGGGTCGCTTTGGCCCGTGCACTGGCGCCAGAGCCGCAGTTGCTGCTGCTCGACGAACCGTTCTCCAACCTTGACGTGGAGCTGCGTCGGCGCCTGAGCCACGAGGTTCGCGACATTCTCAAAAGCCGCGGCACCAGCGCCATCCTGGTGACCCATGACCAGGAAGAAGCGTTTGCCGTCAGCGATCAGGTGGGCGTGTTCAAAGAAGGCCGCCTGGAGCAGTGGGACACGCCCTACAACCTTTACCACGAGCCACAAACACCGTTCGTGGCCAGCTTCATCGGCCAGGGGTACTTCATCCGGGGGCAGATGAGCAGCCACGAGGCCGTCAATACCGAGCTGGGTGAACTGCGCGGCAACCGTGCCTACATCATGGCGCCAGGCAGCTCGGTGGATGTGCTGCTGCGCCCGGACGATATCGTGTATGCGCCGGACAGCCCGTTGAGGGCGGCTATCGTGGGCAAAAGTTTCCTGGGGGCATCGACCTTGTATCGCCTGCAACTGCCGACTGGCAGCCAGCTGGAGGCGATTTTCCCCAGCCATGCCGACCATCAGGTGGGTGGGGATGTGGGGATCGCGGTGAAGGCCGATCACCTGGTGCTGTTCCCGGTGCCGGGCAGTGTGGCGGCGCAATTGCTTCGGCAGGAGAATGGCGTGCGTCGATACAGTTCGGCGACCTGACTTTAGACCCTTGGGGCCGCTTTGCGGCCCCAGATACTCAGCCTCTGCCGATCCCGGCAAACTTGCCCTGGGTATGCTCGGCCAGCACCGCTGCGGCCAACTCCACTTCCAGCCCACGCCGGCCAGCACTGACATGGATGGTTGCAAAGTTTTGCGCTGAATCATCAATGAACGTCCGCAGACGTTTCTTCTGCCCCAACGGGCTGATCCCGCCGACCAGATAACCCGTGGCACGTTGCGCCGCCGCAGGGTCGGCCATTTCGCACTTCTTCACCCCGGCAGCATGGGCCAGGGCCTTCAGGTCCAAAGTACCCACCACGGGCACCACCGCCACCAGCAACTCCCCCTTCTCGCTGCTCGCCAGCAACGTCTTGAACACCTGCTGCGGGTCGAGCCCCAGCTTTTCTGCTGCCTCCAGGCCGTAGGATGCCGACTTGGGGTCATGCTCGTAACTGTGCACGCGGTGCTCGGCACGGTGCTTCTTCAACAGGTCTAGGGCGGGGGTCATGCAGGGGCTCCGGTCTTGGACGGCTCGGCGGCTACTTTAGGACAATTCCCACATCCCAGCCAGCGCACCGCAATTGGGCACCCCTAGCACGGGGATCCGAGGCCGATTTTAGCGGCCATATCGTGACTGGTCGTTCACTTTCGACCTTTGACATCAGCGTTTCTTGTCTATATTTTTTCGTTTCTGAATAAATGGTGCACTTATAAGGTGCACTTCCTACATCTGCCCGGGGTCAATGGGGATAGACACCGGGCTTTGCTGTCGAGCGCCACGCGCCTCACAACAAAAAAAACGAGGTCATACATGACGACTGCTCTACGCCAACCCACGCTGTCCAGCCAATGCCTGGCCGAGTTCCTCGGCACCGCCCTGTTGATCTTTTTCGGTACCGGCTGCGTTGCCGCCCTCAAGGTCGCCGGCGCCAGCTTCGGCCTATGGGAAATCAGTATCATCTGGGGCGTCGGCGTGAGCATGGCGATCTACCTCACCGCCGGCATTTCCGGCGCGCACCTGAACCCGGCCGTGAGCATCGCCCTCACCCTGTTTGCCGGTTTCGACAAACGCAAGCTGCCCTTCTACATGCTGGCCCAGGTGTGCGGCGCGTTCTGTGGGGCAGCGCTGGTGTATACCCTGTACAGCAACCTGTTCTTCGATTTCGAACAGGCCCACACCATGTTGCGCGGTAGCGAAGCCAGCCTGGAGCTGGCCTCGGTATTCTCCACCTACCCACACCCGTCGCTGTCCACCGGCCAGGCATTTCTGGTGGAAGTGGTGATCACCGCCATCCTGATGGCCGTGATCATGGCCCTGACCGACGACAACAACGGCCTGCCACGCGGAGCCATGGCACCGCTGCTGATCGGCCTGCTGATTGCCGTGATCGGCAGTGCCATGGGCCCCTTGACCGGCTTCGCGATGAACCCGGCCCGCGACTTCGGGCCAAAACTCATGACTTTCCTGGCCGGCTGGGGCGAAATCGCCTTCACTGGCGGGCGGGATATTCCTTATTTCCTGGTTCCGGTGTTCGCACCGATCCTTGGCGCCTGCGTGGGTGCCGCGACCTATCGCGGCCTTATCGCCCGCAACTTGCCAACGGTACCTGCCGCGAACCCTGAGACAAATGACATCCGCCAGGGCGATACTCAAGCCAGTTGATGCCGGCATCACGCCCAGCCCTGACCCCCTATTTTTGCAAGGCCTACGACCATGACAGACACCCAGGATAAGAACTACATCATCGCCCTGGACCAGGGCACCACCAGTTCGCGGGCGATCATTTTCGACCGCGACGCCAATGTGGTGGGTACCTCCCAGCGCGAGTTCGCCCAGCACTACCCGCAGGCGGGCTGGGTCGAGCACGACCCGATGGAGATCTTCGCCACGCAAAGCGCGACCATGGTCGAAGCCTTGGCCCAGGCCGGTATCAGCCACGCTCAGGTCGCCGCACTGGGCATTACCAACCAGCGCGAAACCACCGTGGTATGGGACAAGGAAACCGGTCGCCCGGTGTACAATGCCATCGTCTGGCAGTGCCGCCGCAGTACCGAAATTTGTGCCCAGCTCAAGCGTGACGGGCATGAAGCCTACATTCGCGAAACAACCGGCCTGGTCACCGACCCCTACTTCTCTGGCACCAAGCTGAAGTGGATCCTCGACAACGTCGAGGGCGCCCGCGAACGCGCCGAGCGTGGCGAGCTGCTGTTCGGCACCATCGATACCTGGCTGATCTGGAAGTTCTCCGGCGGCAAGGTACACGTCACCGACTACACCAATGCCTCGCGCACACTGATGTTCAACATCCACAGCCTGCAGTGGGATGACAAGCTGCTGGAGATCCTCGGCATCCCGCGCCAGATGCTGCCAGAGGTGCGCCCGTCCTCGGAAGTGTACGGCCACACCAAGAGTGGCATCGCCATCGCCGGTATCGCCGGCGACCAGCAGTCGGCACTCTTTGGCCAGATGTGCGTGGAGCCAGGCCAGGCCAAGAACACCTACGGCACCGGCTGCTTCCTGCTGATGAACACCGGCGACAAGGCGGTAACGTCGTCGCATGGCCTGCTCACCACCATCGCCTGCGGCCCGCGTGGCGAGGTGGCCTATGCGCTGGAGGGTGCGGTGTTCAACGGTGGCTCCACCGTGCAATGGCTGCGTGACGAACTGAAAATCGTCAACGATGCTTTGGATACCGAGTACTTCGCCAGCAAGGTCAAGGACAGCAACGGCGTCTATCTGGTGCCCGCCTTCACCGGCCTGGGTGCCCCGTACTGGGACCCGTATGCCCGTGGCGCGCTGTTCGGCCTGACCCGTGGCGTGAAGGTGGACCACATTATCCGCGCCGCACTGGAGTCGATCGCTTACCAGACCCGCGATGTACTCGACGCCATGCAACAAGATTGCGGCCAGCGCCTGTCCGAGCTGCGCGTGGACGGCGGTGCGGTGGCCAACAACTTCCTCATGCAGTTCCAGGCCGACATACTCGGCACCTGCGTAGAGCGGCCGAAGATGCGCGAAACCACAGCGCTGGGCGCCGCCTATCTGGCTGGCCTGGCCTGTGGCTTCTGGAGTGGCCTGGACGAGCTGCGCGATAAAGCCATCATCGAGCGCGAATTCAGCCCACAACTGGATGAAGCGCAGAAAGAGAAGCTGTATGCCGGCTGGAAAAAGGCGGTCGAGCGCACCCGTGACTGGGAAGATCACGAGGCGTAATGCCTATCGGGGCCGCCACGCGGCCCCAATCGTCTACTGGCCGTCATCCGCGTCCTACGGCATCATTGCAGAATTTGTCCGGCAGCCCCAAAGGACCGCCCCATGAATCTGCCCCCCCGCCAACAACAAATCCTCGAACTGGTGCGTGAGCGCGGTTACGTCAGTATCGAAGAAATGGCGCAGCTGTTCGTCGTGACACCGCAAACCATCCGCCGTGATATCAACCAGCTGGCCGAACTCAATTTGCTACGTCGCTACCACGGTGGCGCGGCCTACGACTCGAGCGTGGAAAACACCGCTTACGCCATGCGTGCCGACCAGATGCGCGACGAAAAGCAACGCATCGCCGAAGCCGTAGCCCGGCAGATTCCCGACCATGCTTCGGTGTTCATCAACATTGGCACCACCACCGAATCCATCGCCCGGGCACTGCTCAATCACAACCACCTGAAGGTCATTACCAACAACCTGCATGTGGCTGCAATCCTCGCCGCCAAGGATGACTTCGAAGTGCTGGTGGCCGGTGGCACGGTACGCCGCGATGGCGGGGTGGTCGGCCAGGCCAGTGTCGACTTCATCAACCAGTTCAAGGTCGACTTCGCCCTGGTCGGCATCAGCGGCATCGATGAAGACGGCAGCCTGCTCGACTTCGACTATCAGGAAGTGCGGGTATCCCAGGCCATCATCGCCAATGCCAGGCAAGTGATCCTTGCCGCCGACTCCAGCAAGTTCGGGCGCAACGCCATGGTGCGTCTGGGTTCGATCAGCCTGGTCGATTGCCTGGTAACCGACCAGGCGCCAACGACCACCCTCACCCAGTTGCTCAACCAGTACAAGATCCGCCTCGAGGTGGTTTGAGCCGCCTGCGGGCTGCCAAGCGGCCCGCCATTTTCGTAAATGTTCACTTTATTGTCATCTGATCAGTTTTTTCTATAAAGACTGACTGGCGACCGGCTTTCTCTTGCGCTAGTATTTTCGAAAACGAACATCGATGTTCATATTCGATGTGAACAGCCTCAGGAGGCCTTGCCCGTGTCCCAGCCCGTTTCGTCCCAGCCCCCACTCGCCGACTGCTATGACCTCGCCGTGATCGGCGGCGGCATCAATGGCGTGGGCATCGCTGCCGACGCCGCTGGGCGTGGCCTGAAGGTATTTCTTTGCGAGAAGGACGACCTGGCCCAACACACCTCGTCAGCCAGCAGCAAATTGATCCACGGCGGCCTGCGCTACCTGGAGCACTACGAGTTTCGCCTGGTGCGTGAAGCGCTGGCTGAACGCGAAGTGCTACTGGCCAAGGCACCGCACATCGTCAAACCGATGCGTTTTGTGTTGCCACACCGTCCGCACCTGCGCCCGGCGTGGATGATTCGTGCAGGCCTGTTCCTGTATGACCACCTGGGCAAGCGCAAGCGTCTGGGTGCCTCGCGCAGCCTGCGCTTCGGCCCGGGGTACCCGCTCAAGCCGGCAATCACCCGTGGGTTCGAATACGCGGACTGCGCGGTGGACGACGCACGCCTGGTGGTGCTCAATGCCATGGCGGCTAAAGAAAACGGTGCGGATATCGTCACCCGCACCCGCTGCCTGCGTGCCGAGCGTGTCGATGGCGTGTGGCAGGTCGAGCTGCAGCATGCCGACGGCCACCTGCAGACCATTCGCGCCCGCGCCCTGGTGAACGCCGCCGGCCCATGGGTCGCCAGCTTCATCAAGGACGACCTCAAGCTTGACGCCCCCTACGGTATCCGCCTGATCCAGGGCAGCCACCTCATCGTACCGCGCCTGTACGAAGGCGAACATGCTTACATCCTGCAGAACGAAGACCAGCGCATCGTCTTCTGCATCCCGTACCTGGAGCGTTTCACCCTGATCGGCACCACCGACCGCGAATACAGCGGCGACCCGGCGCAGGTGAAAATCACCGAAGGCGAAACCGACTACCTGCTCAAGGTAGTCAACCAGCACTTCAATCATCAGCTCAGCCGTACCGACATCCTGCACACCTACTCGGGTGTTCGCCCGCTGTGCAATGACGAATCGGACAACCCTTCGGCCGTGACCCGCGACTACACCCTGGCGTTGTCTGCCGGCGAAGGGCAGGCACCCTTGCTGTCGGTCTTTGGCGGCAAGCTCACCACCTACCGCAAATTGGCAGAGTCGGCCATGGGCGAACTCAAACCCTTCTTCGCGCAGATGCGCGGCAGTTGGACCGCAACTGCTCCCTTGCCAGGCGGTGAGCACATGACATCGGTGCAATCGCTAGTAGAAGAAGTGTTAACACGCCACCCTTGGCTGCCAGTGGCTATCGCGCAACGCTGGGCTACCACGTACGGCAGTCGTGTCTGGCGCTTGCTGGAAGGCCTCTCGGGGCCTGAAGGCCTGGGGCAATCATTGGGCGGCGGTCTGTTCGCCTGTGAAGTCAATTACCTTCGTGCCGAGGAATGGGCAGTGACTGCCGACGATATTCTGTGGCGGCGAACCAAGCTGGGGCTGTTCACCTCCAGCGCCGAGCAACTAGCGTTGCAGGAGTTCCTGAAGCAGGCTGCGCCTGGTAACGAAAACGAACGGGCCGCATGAGACAATGCCCCACTGCACACGCCAGCGCCTGAGCAGTGGGGCGATCGTGGCCGGGGCAGTTCAGAGTGGCCAGCGCTCGAAAGCCTCTTCGGTTAAACACCTGATCAGCTCACGCTCTGCGTCTTCCAGATTCGACTTGAGCTCCTTACAGACAACCAAATAGTCCCCCTCAGTCATTTCTTCGCGCGCAAGCCGCTCGTCAGCAAGCGCCAAGTCGGACTGTTTTGCATCGACCAGCTCTTTGAAACGACGGCTGTAAGTGGCACGTAAGTATTCTTGCCAATAGTCCTGGACCACGAGTGAGTCGACCAGGCGTGCTTGAGTCTCGCCTTCCAGTATCTCGAGCCGGGCCGCGTTGATGTCTGCCGCCGTCACCAAGGACTCGGCTTCATAATGCATGCGCACGGGTTGACCCACCAATTGCAGTGGCGATGCCAACCGGATCCGGTAAGCAAGGTAGGTTTCAACATCGTCGATTCTATCGAGACGGGCCGGCTGCCCCTTGAACAGGTCCCTTAGCCGTTGCAGTTTTCGCGCTGCTACCCGGTCGACTTCCTGCAGCCGGTATATCGAACGGCCCAATCTCAACAATGAGCGCTCGCTCATCATTTCTGCAGAACCTGCGGTCTGGGAGTGGATCAAGGCCCTGACTTCCATCTGGCTGAACACCCACAGCAGACGATCCTCACACGTTGCAATGCCACCTGCCTGCTCGAAGAGCAACTCGCGCAGTTCCGTGTTCTGCTCACATGCCTCGATGATCGCCCATACACGTGCACGATAAAATGCCGGATATTTCAGGTAATCCGGAGAATGGGAAAAGTCGGTCAGGAAACGAAAAAAGTCGGCCGAGCCGGGCTCGGCACGCAAGTTGTCCCATGACGTTTCACGTGTGAGTCGCTGCACACCGGTGGAGCCGGCAAGCCAGCTGGAAAGTTCTGCCTGAGCGAGTACATGTTGACGATAGCTCGGGCCAGGCTGGCTAACGTGGTCTGCACTGTTCGAAGGTTCAGGCTGTGGCTGCAACAGGCGGTCGCTCGCTTCGTCCAGCGGGTTATCGTGAACGGCTACTTGCTGCAAGCGTACCCGCAGGCCTTCAAGGTCTTCGTTGATTCGGCGGAGCTGGTTATTTCGGAAGTCCGCCCTACCCCGCCACGGCAATTGTTGAATGTCGGCCGGGAATGTAGTTAGCCCTGTAGAACGAAGTCCTAGCTGCTGCAAATGGGGCAAAGCCCTTACCTGTGGTGCCTGCCCCAGCGGATTATGATTGAGCTCGAGTCGCTCCAGATTGACTAGCAAGTTCAGCCTGGAAGCGTCCCCCACTGTCATTACGATCTGATTATGGTCCAGCCGCAATTCGCGTAACCGGGGCAGCGCAGAGACGCCAGCAGGAATGGATGGAAGACGGTTTTCTCGCAGGTCCAGGTATTCAAGATTTGGGAAACGCCTCAGAAAATCGCTGTCGACAGTAGCCAGATTCATGTCCCGCAGCACCAACCGGGTCACGTGATCAAAGCTGACCTCACCCGGTAGTTCAGGCAAGTCTGTCACCCGCTCGCCGCGGATTTCCAACGTGTACGTGCCATTCGCTGTGCGTCCGATCTTGCGCCGCCAGCAACGGCGCACCGCGTTCATCACCCGGGTCCGACGCAAGTAATCCCTGACCGAGGCTTCGGCGCGCCAAAACTGTAATGCCCGCCGCAATTCCAACCATTGGCGATGCAACAACTCATAATCCGACCATGGGTCTCTACCCGCTGCAATGCAATCAAGCAGGTACTGCTGTACCTCATTGTCATCAAGTGTTGGAAATATCTGCCTGATTCCACGCCTCGCTGCTTGCCCTGAGCTCTCTCCACGACCGCTAAGTGGGTAGCCTATGCGCCCATCACCGAAGCGGATCGGCGGCCTCACGCCGCTCACCATTTCAACCTGCCCAATCAACCGTGACGCCAATGCCCGATGCTCTCGCGCATGGGTCGCCAATGTGTCGCTCAATTGCGACTCACTTGATGCTGAACCGCCCACACGAAGCTTCTGATCGTCGCTCATGCTGAGTAACAATGCGCGCATAAGCGTGAGGTCGGTGGGGGTATCGGGTTGAGGGGCATCCGGCATATGAACGGTGTAAGCACCTTCGTCCCGAACAAGGTAGATCACCTTCTGCGCAGATTCGGCACCCGCCCGGCCAACGAGCGGGCCTTGAATGGATCCTGAGCGCAGCTCTACACGATGAGACGCCGGCCAAGGCGCCAATTCATGCACCAGGCCGAGCGCCAGCTTCTCCGTATCCTCGCAGACAGCCTGCCACTGGCGCAGACCGGCACAGGCGCGGTCCAGGCGGCTGTCGCGCAAAAACCAGCGGACTCGCTCTGCCATAACCAAAGGTACTTTGCCCGAACTCTCGAGTTGCTCAAGTACCTGGCTGCTGACCTGGCTGCATATCTCCTGCGCCCCCCGCGCCGTGAGCCCCGGAAAATCCCGCCGTAGCAGCGTTTCTGGTGCGTCGTCGGCTTCCTGGCCCTTGGCAACCATCAGCTCAACGTTGCTCGGTGTCATGTCGGGATGTAATTCGTGAAGTCGATAGCGCTCCATGGCATCCGCCAAGCGTGCGGGCACAGGTGCATTCTCCAGGTTCAGTTGCCTCAATCGCGCTTCATCGAACCCTGTGCTATCGAGCACCGCGGTAGCCTGTTGCTGAGTGACACCGGCATACTCATCAGCCAGCCGTCGCAGCAGCAGCAGGTCTTCTGCCCAGGTCTCTGGACGCTCTAGCCCGTGCCGCCAGGTTCCTCCCTCCGTGGGCTCAAGCCTAGGGCGATAACGGTTTTCACGAGAGGGGTGACGTATCAACAATTGCGTTCCGTCATCTGAACGGGCCAGCGGGTACGTGCCTTCCTGCTTATGCAAATGCCAGCCAGATTCATCCGGGTGAATTTTCCCCACGAAAGATTGGCCCTGATGCACCGTTTTGTAAGACGACAGATCGTTGGAGCACAGCTTGACCCGACCACTGGCCACAATGGGTGTCAGATCATCGACAAAGGCTATACGTTCAAGCACCTTGCTCCCGGCAGCGGAAACGCCGCCCACAACTGCACCTACTGCCAATGTTTCTGCCACTGAAAACAGGTGCCCCAGCGCCGCTTCACGATCACCTATCTGCCAATCTTCATAACCTTCATAGACCTCGTCAGCAATCTGCAACGCTGTGATTCCAAGCATCACCTCCCCCAACACGGGTACGAACAGCCCTGCCAGCCCTAACAAGGTCAGCCCGACATTTTCGTAGCTGCTTAAACGTTCTGTGCGAGCCGCTGCGTCCTCGACCCCGGTCGGTACGGCCAACGCTTGTGCGTCATCGATGATTTTCTGGATGCACCGGGCACGCAGGTAGATAAACAGGGGCTCGCTGATCTGGACGTGACGGCCATCAAGCTCCAACGCCCGGCCTGCTTTGGTGGCCGCCTGCAAGCGGTCGAGGGTCATCATGAACGCAACGCGTTCCTGCTCCGCGATAAACCTGCTGAAGAACTGGCGGTAGCCCGGGCTTCGTAAGTTCAGCCCGAGCGCCTTGTACAAAGACGCCCATGATGCAAATCGCCTTACCGCCTGGACAGGGTCACCGGGTATCCAGACGACAATTTCGAGTAACGTGAAGCGCTTCTCATCCCAGGCTTCAATGGCCACCACCCCTTGCGCGGCCTTGCCCAGCACATACAGTTGCCGATGCTTGAGCACTGATGTATCTGCCGGCACGATTGGCTTGGGGGTGAAAACCCTCAACATCCGCAGATAGCTGCTTTCATCGATGTGCCCCTTGATGGCTGCATAACGCACCGCTGCCTCCATTGCGGCGCGCATCGATTCTTCAAACAACGCTTCGACATGCTTTCGACGCTGACCTGCAACCTCCCCTTTAGCGTCAACAGGGAACAAATGTTGATGCAACAGCGCCTGGTAGCGCGCACCGATATCCAGCGCCCGACAAAGCTTGGCGAACTGAACAAATGAAACCTGCAAAGGCGTACCCGACGCGCGCTCGAGCTTTCGACGCACCCTCGGCCGAGCTTCCAGCTCCTCCAAGGCAAAATTGTGCAGTGCCGCCGATAACAACGGAATGGACGATGTGCGAACCGTAGCCACAATGGGCGGAAGAGGAAAAATGCTTGGGAATTCCCTCTTCACCACCGTACACAGCAAAGCCGTGCGGGTATCCACCCTGATGTTGAACTCCTTGCGCAATTGCGCCTCAAGCAAGGGTTGTGCAAATTCATCAAGCCCCGGAATGCCGGCGAACACTTGCCGGAGTTGCTCGGCTGCTTTCTGCTCCTGCTTCAAGGCCTGGTGAAACTGCTGGAGGGACTCGCTGGCTGTAGTCTTGACCCAATCCGGCAGCTGCCGGACGATCAAGGCGTCTACGGACGCGGGTGGAAACAATTTGCTATTTGCTGCGCTCATTGGCTCGCCTCGAAAAAGAAAGCGAGAGTCCCTCAGCGACAGCCGACAAAGTGGTAATTAGTTCTCAAGCCCCATAAAAAATCACCCGTTCGGATAACCGAACACACTACCGATCACTCATTCGGAAAGCCGATCGAAAAACGCCTCACAATCGGTAAGAAAAAACTCGATTGCGCCTTTTTCCGGGGCGTTATGATCGATGTCAGAGCTTGGCACGACTCATGCTCTACACTTGGTAGCCGAATGCTCTCGCTTCTTGCGGTATTCGTTGAACGAAAGAGTCCGCCAACGGCTCCATAAAAAAAACAAACACGTCGAGGAAAATTTGATGCGCATCGTTCGTCAATTGCTGGGCGCCGCCATCGCGGCCGCTGTGATCGCTTCGCCGGCCATGGCCGAAGAACTGACCGGCACCCTGAAGAAGATCAAGGAATCGGGCACCATCACCCTGGGCCACCGCGACTCCTCCATCCCGTTTTCCTACCTGGCCGGCAAGCCCGAGCCCGTGGGCTACTCGCATGACATCCAGTTGGCTGTCGTCGACGCCCTGAAGAAGCAACTGGGTACGGACATCAAGGTCCGTTACAACCTGGTCACCTCCCAGACCCGCATCCCGCTGGTGCAGAACGGCACCGTCGACCTGGAGTGCGGTTCCACCACCAACAACGTCGAGCGCCAGCAGCAAGTCGGCTTCTCGGTCGGCATCTTCGAAGTCGGTACCCGCCTGCTGACCAAGGTCAAGGACGGTCAGCCGGCATACAAAGACTTCCCGGACCTGGCCGGCAAGAACGTGGTAACCACCGCGGGCACCACGTCCGAACGCATCCTCAAGGCGATGAACGCCGACAAGCAGATGAAGATGAACGTGATTTCCGCCAAGGACCACGGTGAAGCCTTCAACATGCTCGAAAGCGGCCGCGCCGTGGCTTTCATGATGGACGACGCCCTGCTCGCCGGCGAAATGGCCAAGGCCCGCAAACCGTCGGACTGGGTCATCACCGGTACCCCGCAGTCGTACGAAATCTACGGCTGCATGGTGCGCAAGGATGACGCAGCCTTCAAGAAAGCGGTCGATGACGCCATCGTCGGTTACTTCAAGTCGGGCGAAGTCAACAAGAGCTACGACAAGTGGTTCCAGCAGCCGATCCCGCCAAAGGGCCTGAACCTGCAGTTCCCGATGAGCGAAGAGCTGAAGAAACTGATCGCCGAGCCGACCGACAAGGCAGCGGACGAGAAGAAGTCCTGATCCTCAGCGTTTAGTGGCCTGATGCGCATCCGCGCACGATTGAACCCACAGGCCGCAACATTAGTGTCTACCCTTTCATCCGAGGGCGCCCAGCGCCCCCGGATGCTCGAAGGTGCCCGTGAAACAACCGTCTGAGGGGAAATCCCGATGAATTACAACTGGGACTGGGGCGTGTTCTTCAAGTCCACCGGCGTGGGCAGCGAGACTTATCTGGACTGGTACGTCACCGGTCTGGGCTGGACCATCGCCATCGCCATTTCCGCCTGGATCATCGCCTTGCTGCTGGGCTCGGTGCTCGGTGTGATGCGTACCGTGCCGAACCGCGTGGTATCCGGTATCGCGACCGCCTATGTGGAGCTGTTCCGCAACGTGCCGCTGCTGGTGCAGCTGTTCATCTGGTACTTCCTGGTACCGGACCTGCTGCCCGAAGGCCTGCAGGAATGGTTCAAGCAAGACCTCAACCCGACGACCTCGGCACTGATCAGCGTGGTGATCTGCCTGGGCCTGTTCACCGCCGCCCGCGTGTGTGAACAGGTACGTACCGGTATCCAGGCGCTGCCCCGCGGCCAGGAAGCCGCTGCCCGTGCCATGGGCTTCAGCCTGCCGCAGATCTACACCAACGTGCTGCTGCCGCAAGCCTACCGGATCATCATTCCGCCGCTCACGTCAGAATTCTTGAACGTGTTCAAGAACTCCTCGGTGGCGTCACTGATCGGCCTGATGGAGCTGCTGGCACAAACCAAGCAAACCGCCGAGTTCTCGGCCAACCTGTTCGAGGCCTTTACCCTGGCCACGCTGATCTACTTCACCCTGAACATGGGCCTCATGCTGCTGATGCGCATGGTCGAGAAGAAAGTCTCGGTGCCAGGCCTGATTTCCGTAGGGGGCAAATAAATGGACATGGATTTCAGCGAAATCATCCCGGCCCTGCCTGCCCTGTGGGAAGGCATGGTCATGACCCTGCAACTGATGGTCATGGGCGTGGTCGGCGGCATCGTGCTGGGCACCCTGCTGGCGCTGATGCGCCTGTCGTCGAACAAGCTGCTGTCGAACGTGGCCGGCGCCTACGTCAACTACTTCCGTTCCATCCCGCTGCTGCTGGTGATCACCTGGTTCTATCTGGCGGTGCCGTTCGTGCTGCGCTGGATCACCGGCGAGGACACCCCGGTGGGTGCCTTCACCTCGTGCGTGGTGGCGTTCATGATGTTCGAGGCCGCGTACTTCTGCGAAATCGTCCGCGCCGGCGTGCAGTCGATTTCCAAGGGCCAGATGGGCGCAGCCCAGGCCCTGGGCATGACCTACGGCCAGACCATGCGCCTGATCATCCTGCCCCAGGCCTTCCGCAAGATGACCCCGCTGCTGCTGCAGCAGAGCATCATCCTGTTCCAGGACACCTCGCTGGTGTACACCGTGGGCCTGGTGGACTTCCTCAACTCGGCACGTTCCAACGGCGACATCATAGGGCGCTCCCATGAGTTCCTGATCTTCGCCGGTGTCGTGTACTTCCTCATCAGCTTCTCCGCTTCGTGGCTGGTCAAGCGCCTGCAAAAAAGGATCACCGTATGATTTCCATCAAGAACGTCAACAAGTGGTACGGGGACTTCCAGGTACTGACCGACTGCAGCACCGAGGTCAAGAAGGGTGAAGTAGTGGTGGTGTGTGGCCCGTCGGGTTCGGGCAAGTCCACCCTGATCAAGTGCGTGAACGCCCTGGAACCCTTCCAGAAAGGTGACATCGTGGTCGATGGCACCTCGATTGCCGACCCGAAGACCAACCTGCCCAAGCTGCGCTCCCGGGTTGGCATGGTGTTCCAGCACTTCGAGCTGTTCCCGCACCTGTCCATTACCGAGAACCTGACCATTGCCCAGCGCAAGGTGCTCGGTCGCAGCGAAGCGGAAGCGACCAAGAAGGGCCTGGCCCTGCTCGACCGCGTCGGCCTCGGTGCCCACGCCAAGAAGCACCCCGGCCAGCTTTCCGGTGGCCAGCAGCAGCGTGTGGCCATCGCCCGCGCCCTGTCGATGGACCCGATCGTCATGCTGTTCGACGAACCGACCTCGGCGCTGGACCCGGAAATGGTCAATGAAGTACTGGACGTCATGGTCGAGCTGGCCCACGAAGGCATGACCATGATGTGCGTGACCCACGAAATGGGCTTCGCCCGCAAAGTGGCCAACCGCGTCATCTTCATGGACAAGGGCAACATCATCGAGGACTGCCAGAAGGAAGACTTCTTCGGCAACCCGTCGGCCCGCCACGAGCGTACCCAGCACTTCCTCAGCAAGATCCTGCAACACTGATTTTGCTTCACAGAACCGGTCGGCGCCGCTGCCCTTTCGGGCAGTTGGCGCTGGTCGTGACAAGGCCACTGTGATGAAATGCGACCCTTCGCTTCTTCTCCCTGCCAAGCCTGCCGTGAATTCCCGCCTGCTCCGCCAATTGCTGTTGCCGCCCCTGATCATCCTGCTGATGGTCGGCCTGGGAATGGCTGGCTACCTGATCAGCGAAAGCAACGGCATTCGCACCCTCAGCGAAAACGGTGAGCGCCAGCTGGAGCTGCACGCGCGCACGGTCGAAAGCGAAATCAGCAAGTACACCTATCTGCCGAGCCTGCTGGAGCTGGAAGACAGCGTCTCGCACCTGCTCACCGACCCGGACGGCGGCTCACGGCAAACGGTAAACGAATACCTTGAGGGCCTGAACCGGCGCAGCCGCAGCCGGGCCATCTTCGTTCTCGATACCAATGGCCGGGTACAGGCCACCAGCAACTGGCGCGACGCCGACTCGTTCCTGGGTGAAGACCTGTCGTTCCGCGCCTACTTCCAGACAGCCGTGCGCGGTGAGCCTGGGCGTTTCTATGGCATCGGCAGCACCACCGGCGAGGCTGGCTACTACCTGGCTCATGGCCTGGAGGAGCACGGCAAGATCATCGGCGTGGCCGTGATCAAGGTGCGCCTGGACACGCTCGAGGAGCGCTGGCAACGTGCCCGTCTGGAGGCGTTCGTCAGTGACGAGAACGGCATCATCATCCTTTCCAGCGACCCGGCCCGACGCCTGAAATCGGTGCGCCCGCTGACCCCGCAAATCAAGGAGCGCCTGGCGCGCAGCCTGCAATACTACTGGTGGCCGCTGAACGAGTTGCAGCCACTGGCCCGGGAAACCCTGGCCGATGGCGTGGAAAAACTGACCTTCCCGGCCAACAGCGAAACCGCAAAAGGCAAACCCCACGAGGTTGCCTACCTGGCGCAGACCCGTCGCCTGGTGGATACACCCTGGCATTTCACCCTGCTGACCCCGCTGCAGGACCTGCGCCGCGAGTCCATGGTGCAGGGCATCCTGGTGGGCGTGGCGTTCGCCTTGCTGGCGATCCTCGGCATCGCCTGGAACGAGCGACGCAAGGTCATCGCCACCCGCCTGGCAGCCCGTGAAGCCCTTGAGGAAGCGAATAGCCAGCTGGAGCGGCGGATTGCCGAGCGCACCGCCGACCTGCGTGCCAGCAACGAACGCCTGAAGGGGCAAATTCGCGAGCGCCGGCATGCCGAGCAAACCTTGCGCCACGCCCAGGATGAGTTGGTGCAGGCCGGTAAGCTGGCGGCCATCGGGCAAATGTCCACCAGTATCGCCCATGAGCTGAACCAGCCGCTGGCCGCGTTGCGCACCTTGTCTGGCAACACGGTGCGTTTCCTCGAACGTGGGGCACTGGAAACCGCCAGCACCAACCTGCGCACCATGAACGACCTGATTGACCGCATGGGCCGCATCACCGCCAGCCTGCGCTCCTTCGCCCGGCGCGGCGATGACAGCGGCCAGGCCTCGCTGGCCAAGGCGGTGGAGGCGACCTTGCAAGTATTGGCCAACCGCATCAGCGCCTGCCATTTGCAGTTGCACCACCAGTTCGACGACCAGCAGCTGGCTATCGACCAGACGCGCCTCGAACAGATTCTGGTCAACCTGATCGGCAACGCGCTTGATGCCATGGCCGCGCAACCGCTGCCCGAGCTATGGCTGGAAGGCGAACTGCAGGGCGACAAGTACCGCTTGCAGGTGCGCGACAATGGCCACGGCATCGATGCCGAGGCGCGCAAGCACCTGTTCGAACCTTTCTTCACCACCAAACCGGGCGAACATGGCCTGGGCCTGGGCCTGACCTTGTCGGCGAGCCTTGCCGCCGCCGCCAAGGGCAGCCTCAACGTCGAGCACCCCGCCACTGGCGGCACGGCCTTCGTCCTGGCCTTGCCCCTGGTTTCTCCCCCTAGCGAATCGGCAGAGCACCCATGAACCAAGCGCCTCTTACCGTACTGATCGTCGAAGACGACCCGCATGTGCTGCTCGGCTGCCAGCAGGCGCTGGCGCTGGAAGATATCGCCTGCGAAGGCGTGGGCAGCGCCGAACAGGCGCTGGAACGCATCGGCGACGATTTCGCCGGCATTGTCGTCAGTGACATCCGCCTGCCGGGCATTGACGGCCTGGAACTGCTCAACCGCCTGAAGGCCCGTGATCGCAGCCTGCCGGTGGTGCTGATCACCGGCCATGGCGATATCGACATGGCCGTCGGCGCCATGCGTAACGGCGCCTACGACTTCATGGAAAAACCGTTCTCCCCCGAGCGCCTGGTCGATGTGGTGCGCCGCGCACTGGAGCAACGCGGGCTGTCGCGAGAAGTGGTGGCCCTACGGCGCCAACTGGCCGGACAGAGCAGCCTTGAGGGCCGCATCATTGGCCGTTCCCCCGCCATGGAGCACTTGCGCGAACTGATCGCCAACGTCGCCGATACCTCAGCCAACGTGCTGATCGAAGGCGAAACCGGTACCGGGAAAGAGCTGGTCGCACGCTGCCTGCACGACTTCAGCCGCCGCCAGAGCCAACCGTTCGTGGCGCTGAACTGTGGCGGCCTGCCGGAAAACCTGTTCGAAAGCGAGATTTTTGGCCATGAGGCCAACGCCTTCACCGGCGCCGGCAAACGCCGCATCGGCAAGATCGAGCACGCCAACGGCGGCACGCTGTTCCTCGATGAAGTCGAGAGCATGCCGATCAACCTGCAGATCAAGCTGCTGCGCGTGCTGCAGGAACGTACCCTGGAACGATTGGGCTCTAACCAGAGCATCCCGGTGGATTGCCGGGTAATTGCCGCGACCAAGGCCGACCTCGACAGCATGGGCCAGAGCGGCCAGTTCCGCAGCGACCTGTATTACCGGCTGAACGTGGTCACCCTGGAACTGCCGCCACTGCGCGAGCGCCGCGAAGACATCCTGCAACTGTTCGAACACTTCCTCCAGCAGTCGGCCCTGCGCTTCGACCGGGAAACCCCGACGCTGGACAGTCAGACCTTGTCGCGCCTGATGGCCCACGATTGGCCGGGCAATGTGCGCGAGTTGCGCAACGTGGCCGAACGCTATGCCCTTGGCCTGCCGGCGTTCAAGAAAGGCCCCAGCGGTGGCGCCAGCCAAGGTTTGGGCTTTGCCGAGGCGGTGGAAGCGTTTGAACGCAACCTGCTCAGCGACGCCCTGCAACGCACCGGGGGCAACCTGAGCCAAGCCAGCCAGGAGCTGGGCATGGCCAAGACCACGTTGTTCGACAAAGTGAAGAAATACGGCCTCGGCTGACCTCAACCCAAACTGGAATAACAACGTGGATCTGGTATTCAAAGCGGCCTTGGGCGCTGGTGTGGTACTGCTGCTGGCGGTGCTGTCAAAGACGCGTAACTATTACATCGCCGGGCTGGTGCCGCTGTTCCCCACTTTTGCCCTGATTGCCCATTACATTGTTGGCAAGGGGCGCAGCATTGCCGACCTGAAGACCACCATCCTGTTCGGCATGTGGTCGATCATTCCGTATTTCGTGTACCTGGCGACCCTGTATGTACTGGTTGACCGCCTGCGCCTGGAGGCATCGCTGGCACTGGCCACGGTGGCCTGGCTGATGGCCGCGACCGTGCTGGTGACCTTGTGGGTGCGGATGCACTGATTGATATCCGCGCGGGTTTCAGAGCCCTGCGATATGCGTGACATCCTGCCGATGCGCTTGCAGATAAGGCAACACAGCCCCCAGCAGCGGCGCTTTGAACGGCTCCTGGAAGCGGTGTGCCAGCCCTGGTATCAAGCGCAGCTGGCTGCCTTGAATATGCGCCGCCAGGTGCACACCATGCATCACCGGCAGCAACGGGTCAGCCGTGCCGTGCACCACCAGGGTCGGCACCCTCAACTGGTTCAATAGCTCGACGCGGCTTGGCTCGGCCAGGATCGCCATGATCTGGCGCTTGGCCCCGTCCGGATTGAACGCCCGGTCGTAAGCCACCGCTGCCTGGTGCAGCAACACGGCGCGGTCGTCCCGCACCTCTGGGCTGCCCAACGCCGCCAGCAGGTCGGCCTGCTGCTCGATGGCCACCTCGCGGTTTGGCGCACTACGCCGGGCCAGCAACTGTACCAGCGCCGGGGCCGGCGCCGGCAACCCCGCCGCCCCGGAACTGGACATGACCAACGTCAGGCTGCGCACGCGCTCGGGAGCCATGGCTGCCAGGTGCTGGGCGATCATGCCGCCCATGCTCACGCCCAGTACATGAAACTGGCGCACCCCCAAGGCGTCCATCAGGCGTAAGCCATCGTCTGCCATGTCGGTCAGCGTATAAGGCGCCGCCACTGGCAAGCCCAGCTTGTAACGCAGCAGCTCCACCGTCAGGTTTGCCGACGGCGGCACCTGGTTCCAGCGTGACAGCCCGACATCGCGGTTGTCGTAGCGGATAACCCTGAAACCTTGGCGACACAATGCCTCGACCACATCGTCCGGCCAGTGGATCAGTTGCCCGCCCAGCCCCATGACCAGTAGCAAGGCCGGATCACGCGGCGCGCCCACGCTCTGGTACACCAGGCTGACCGCACCTAGCTCGGCGCGCTGCACCGGTACGTGAGCGTCACAACGCTGTTCGGCGAAGCTGGCAGGTACGCTGAAAAGGAAGATAAGAAAAAGCCAAAAAGCCCGCATGAAAGAAACACCAGAATGCAGATCCCCAGTAAAGCGCGAGTCTGATGAATTCTGTTCGGGCGCGCTGCCACAGTTCGGTGACATTTTCATGACTCCCGCCAGGCGGTGCGGCTGAACGCCCAGTCGACAGGCACGGCAACATGAGAGAAACTCAACTCATTCCCTGCTTCTTCAATCCCACACACCGGAGTCAGCTGTGCTGGAGATCCGTCACCTGAAAACCCTTCATGCCCTGCGCGAAGCCGACAGCTTGGTGGAAGCCGCCGAGCGCCTGCACCTGACCCAGTCGGCGCTGTCGCATCAGTTCAAGGAGCTGGAAGAGCGCCTGGGCCTGCCCCTGTTCGTGCGCAAGACCAAGCCGATCCGCTTCACCAGTGCCGGGCTGCGCCTGCTGCAACTGGCCGATGCCACCCTGCCACTGCTGCGCGGCGCCGAGCGCGACATTGCGCGCCTGGCCGGTGGCACCGCCGGGCGCCTGCACATGGCCATCGAATGCCACAGCTGCTTCCAGTGGCTGATGCCGACCATCGACCAGTTCCGCGATGCTTGGCCGGAAGTGGAGCTGGACCTGGCCTCCGGCTTTGCCTTCGCCCCGCTGCCGGCACTGGCACGCGGCGACCTGGACCTGGTGGTGACTTCCGACCCGGTGGACCTGGCAGGTATCACGTATGTGCCGCTGTTCACGTACGAAGCGATGCTGGCCGTGGCCAACCAGCACGCGCTGGCCAGCAAGCCCTACATCGTGCCGCAAGACTTGCTCGACCAGACGCTGATCACCTACCCGGTGGAGCGCGACCGCCTGGACATCTTCACCCGCTTCCTGGAGCCGGCCGACATCGAGCCGGCTGCCGTGCGCACGTCGGAGCTGACGGTGATGATGATGCAACTGGTGGCCAGCGGCCGTGGGGTCTGCGGCATGCCGCACTGGGCACTGCACGAATACAGCTCGCGCGGCTATGTAAAGGGCAAGCGCCTGGGTGAAAAAGGCCTGTTCGCCACCCTATATGCTGCCGTGCGCACCGACATGCTCGATGCGCCGTACATGCGCGACTTCCTGTTGACCGCCAAAGATACCTCGTTCGCCACGCTCGACGGCGTCAGCGCGGTGCGCTGACTGCCTGGCGGTACAGCGGCAGTATCAGGTCGCGGGTCAAAGGCGCCAGCGGCAGGGCTGGTGCCTGATCGGCAGCCAGCCACACCACCTCTTCGATCTCCGCAGCCGGCGTTACCGGCGCGGCGCTGTCGACACGGAACAGTTCGGCTTGCACCTCGAAGCCTGGTTCGTTCGCGGCCGGGGCACTGAACCGGCCCAGGTGCACGGCCTGGTCCGCGTTGATGTTCAGCCCCAGCTCTTCATGCAGTTCACGCACCAGCGCCTGCACCGGTGATTCACCGGCATCGATCTTGCCACCTGGCTGCATGAAGGCCTCGGTGCCACGCTTGCGCACCAGCAAGGTACGGCCCTGGGGGTCGATCAGCAAGGCAGCGGCGATGCGGATGATGTTGGCCATGGGAGGGCTCGCTGGAAATAATGGCCGGGGAGGATCCCATGGGGATCATTGGCCTGACAAGGCCAGCGCACACAAGAAGACAGCTGCTGCCACAGGGCATGTGTTCCGGCTGTGGTCATACCCTCGATTCGAGAATGGTTTTCGCTACCCCGATTTTATTTTGCAGCGCCCCGCAACTTGGCTATGGTCGGGGTTTGCCCCCAGGCCCTGAGCCTGACCGCGCCATCGCAAGGACCCCGTATGAGCCTGTCACTTCTCAGTCGCTACGCCTTCTTCGCCGCCTGTGTGCTGTTCACCCTGGCGAGCCTGCCTTTCACCCACCACGAATGGCTGTGGCCGTTCACCCTGACCACTGGCATCCTCAGCCTGATCGGCATATTCGACCTGCTGCAGCAACGCCATGCGGTGCGCCGCAACTACCCGATCCTGGGCAACATCCGCTACCTGGTCGAAGCCATTCGCCCGGAAATCCGCCAGTACCTGCTGGAATCGGACAGCGACGCCTTGCCGTTCTCCCGTGCCCAGCGTTCGCTGGTGTATGCCCGGGCGAAGAACGAAGCCTCGGACAAGCCATTCGGCACCCTGATCGATGTGTACGAGTCCGGCTTCGAGTTCATCGGCCACTCCATGCGCCCGGCGCCGCTGGCCGACCCGTCCAGCTTCCGCGTCATTGTCGGCGGGCCGCAGTGCAGCCAGCCGTACTCGGCGTCGATTTTCAACATTTCGGCAATGAGCTTCGGCTCGCTCAGCGCCAACGCCATCCGCGCCCTCAACCAGGGTGCCAAGCTGGGTAATTTCCACCATGACACCGGAGAGGGCAGCATCAGTCCTTACCACCGCGAGCACGGTGGCGACCTGGTCTGGGAACTGGGCAGTGGCTACTTCGGTTGCCGCACGCCAGACGGGCGCTTCGACCCCGAACGCTTCGCCGCCCAGGCGCGCAGCCCGCAGGTTCGCATGATCGAGATCAAGATGAGCCAGGGCGCCAAACCCGGCCATGGCGGCATTCTGCCCAAACACAAGGTCACCCAGGAAATCGCCGAGACCCGTGGCGTGCTGATGGGTGAGGACTGCATCTCGCCGTCGCGCCACAGCGCTTTCTCTACGCCAATCGAGATGATGCAGTTCATCGCACAGCTGCGTGAATTGTCCGGTGGCAAACCCGTCGGTTTCAAATTCTGCCTTGGCCACCCTTGGGAGTTCATGGGCATTGCCAAAGCCATGCTGGAAACCGGCATCCTGCCCGACTTCATTGTTGTCGATGGCAAGGAAGGCGGCACCGGCGCGGCGCCGGTGGAATTCACCGACCATATCGGCGTGCCGCTACGCGAAGGGTTGCTGTTCGTGCACAACACCCTGGTGGGCCTTAACTTGCGCGACAAGATCAAGCTCGGGGCCAGCGGCAAGATTGTCAGCGCCTTCGACATCGCCAGCGTACTGGCGATTGGCGCTGACTGGGCAAACTCGGCACGCGGCTTCATGTTCGCCATCGGTTGTATTCAGTCGCAGAGCTGCCACACCAACAAGTGCCCGACCGGCGTGGCGACACAAGACCCACTACGCCAGCGTGCGCTGGTGGTGCCGGACAAGGCCCAGCGGGTATTGAACTTCCACCACAACACCCTGCGTGCCCTGGCTGAAATGCTCGCGGCGGCAGGCCTGGAGCACCCTGCGCAGCTGGAGGCCAAGCACCTGGTGCGGCGCATCTCGGCCACCGAGATCAAGCTGTTCTCGCAGATGCATGTGTTCTTGAAGCCAGGAGAGCTGCTGACGGGCGAGGTGAACGGGCAGTTCTATTCGCGCATGTGGCAACTGGCCCGGGCGGACAGTTTTGAACCGCACAGTGAAGTAGCTGCCTGAGAGAGCCCCGGGGCTGCTGCGCAGCCCCGGCTATTTCAGATCAGGACGCGGTATTTGCTACACCTTGAGCTTCTTTCGGCGCCAGGCGGAACGCGTAATACAACACCGTCAACAGCACCAGGAACGCCGGGCCGATGTACAGGGCCACACGGGTATCCTCGAAGTACGCCATCAAGCCAACCACCAGCACCAGGAACGCCAGCGCCAGGTAGGAGCTCAGCGGCCACAGCCACATACGGTACTTCAGTGCCTTGCGCTCGGCGGTGGTAAGGCCTGCGCGGAACTTGAGCTGTGCGAGCAGAATCATCACCCAGGTCCAGATCGCGCCGAAGGTAGCGATCGAGGTGACCCAGACAAAGACCTTTTCCGGCACCAGATAGTTGGCCAGTACACCCAGCAACAGCGCGCCGATCGACAGCAGCAGCGCATTGCGCGGTACCCCATTCTTCGAAGTACGGGCGAAGGCCGCCGGGGCCTGGCCGTTCTGCGCCAGGCTGTAGAGCATGCGCCCGGTGCTGAAGATGCCGCCGTTGCACGACGACAGTGCCGCTGTGATGACCACGAAGTTGATGATGCCGGCCGCAGTCTTGATACCGAGGCGCTCGAAGGTCATCACGAACGGGCTGCCCTGGCTGCCGATTTCGTTCCACGGGTAGATCGACAGGATCACGAACAACGCGCCCACGTAGAACAGCAGGATGCGCCAGAACACCGAGCCGATGGCCTGCGGGATGGTCTTTTGCGGGTTGCGTGCTTCACCGGCGGTCAGGCCGATCATTTCCACGCCCAGGTAAGCGAACATCACCATCTGCAGCGACATCAGCACGCCGGTCACGCCATTGGGCATGAAGCCACCGTTGCTCCACAGGTTGGAAATGCCCATAGCCACACCGTCATTGCCAAAACCAAAGGCGATGATGCCGATACCGCCCAGGACCATGGCGATGATGGTGACGATCTTGATCAGGGCGAACCAGAACTCGAATTCACCGAAAGCCTTCACCGCTACCAGGTTGACCGCGCCCATGCTGCCCAGCGCCGCCAGGGCCCAGATCCAGCGCGGTACGTCGGGGAACCAGATGCCCATGTAGATGGCCACTGCGGTAATTTCGGCAACGCAGGTCACCAGCCACAGGAACCAGTAGTTCCAACCGGTGAGGAAGCCCGCCAGAGGGCCGAGGTAGTCCTGGGCATAGCGGCTGAAGGAGCCGGCGACAGGGTTGTGCACGGCCATTTCACCAAGGGCGCGCATGATCACAAGGATGGCCAGGCCGCCGATGATGTAGGACAGCATGATCGCAGGGCCGGCCATTTCGATGGCCTTGGCCGAACCCAGGAAAAGACCGACACCGATACAGGCGCCCAGCGCCATCAGACGGATGTGCCGTTCGCCCAGTTCACGCTTGAGCGGGCCGCCTTCAGTGGCAGGGCCGTGGGCAGGGTGGTTGCCGACTGGCATAGCAATACAACCTCATTTTGTTATTGGATTTGACCTTCGTGCAGCACCGGCCATGCCGATAGGCGTGGCGTTGGCTTGCCAGACTGGCCTTGTGGGCCGGCCCGTATGCCGGAATAGAGCGCCCGGCAGGTCGAAGGGGGCGAGCAGTATAGGAAGAGCGTTGTAGGGGTTTTCACTGTATATGTGCAGAAATTTGGCGAGAACCCCGGGATCGCGTCACACTTATCACGATCGCCCGAGCACCATAGCAACATCCCGGTACGAAGAAACCCACACCAAAGCCGCATAGCCCTACCTCGCCTTTCTTCCCTTCCTACAAATTTTTCACCTCACCCGCTCAACGTCTAAGCTTCAGACAAGCAAGACGAAAATACCTGGCCGGATAGAAGACTATGGGCGCACTGTGGCAATCGGAACCAACCAGAACGGAAGCACCCGAGATACCTCCGGCCGAGACGCCACAACCCAAGTCACCCCGTCAGCGTCGGCTATGGTGGCGGCTGATCATCCTTATTCTGCTGGTGGCGCTGGTTGCCATCGGCTTTGCGGCGTATGACGAATTCCGCACGTCCGAGCTGCAATCGCGAGAATTCAGCAAACTGGCCGGCACGCTGACCTATTCGCTGCAGCCAGGCCCCAGCGATGCCATCGTGTACCCGGGTGAAGGGCCGTTCGACAAACGCCTGGGCTACAGCGCGATGGGCGAGTTCTTGCCACGCCTGCTCAAGCGCGACTACCTGATCAGCGAGCAGGTGAAGTTCTCGCCAGCGTTGATGAACTACGTCGAACACGGGCTGTTCGTGCCTTACATCGAGAAAATCCAGGCCGGCCTGTCGATCACCGACTGCCGTGGCGACACCCTGTACCAGTACAACTACCCGCAGCACCTGTACCCTGATTTTGCAGCGATCCCGCCGGTGATGGTCAACAGCCTGCTGTTCATCGAGAACCGCGACCTGCTCGACACCCAGGACCCGCGCAACAACCCGGCCGTGGACTGGCCACGCTTTGCCAAGGCAGCCTACAGCCAGGTGGCCAAGTACCTGGCCTTGCCCGGCCAGTCCGCTGGCGGCAGTACCTTGGCCACGCAGCTGGAAAAATACCGTCACTCCCCAGACGGCCTGACTGTCTCGGGGGCCGAGAAAATCCGCCAGATGATTTCTGCCAGCGTACGCGCCTACCAAGGTGGCCCTGACACGACTGAGGCTCGTCAGCGTATCGTGCGTGACTACCTCAACAGCGTGCCTCTCTCGGCTGTACCGGGGCATGGCGAAGTGCATGGCATGGCCGAAGGCCTGCGGGTGTGGTACGGCGCCGACTTCGACCAGGTCAACCAGGCCCTGACTTCCACGGCCAGCGACCCCGAGAGCATGGCCGCACGCGGCCTGGCCCTGCGCCAGGTACTGTCACTGATGATTGCCCAGCGCCGCCCCTCGCATTACCTGTCCAAGGGCCGCGTCGAGCTGGCAGAACTGACCGATTCGCACATCCGCGTGCTGGCCGCCAACAAGGTGATCGAGCAGCCCTTGGCCGACGCCGCGCTGGCCAGCAAGGCGGTGTACCGCGACTGGGTTGCGCAGCCGACCATCGTGCCGATTGTGACCAACAAGGGCATCAGCCTGGCACGCAACCGCCTGGCCGCCATGCTCAACCGCCCTTTGTACGACCTCGACCGCCTCGACCTGTCGGCCACCAGCACCTTGCAGGCGGATTTGCAGTTGCAAGTGAGCCAGTACCTGAAGAACCTTGCCGACCCCGAATTCGCGGCGCAGATCGGCCTGATCGGCGAGCGCCTGCTGACCAGCAAGACCACCGACCAGGTGAGCTACAGCTTTACCCTGTTCGAGCGCACCGGCGACGGCTCACGGGTGCGTGTGCAGACCGATAGCACCAACCAGCCTTTCGACATCAACGAAGGCAGCAAGCTGGAGCTGGGCTCGACCGCCAAGCTGCGGGTACTGACCACCTACCTGGAAATCATCGCGCAGCTGCACGACAAGTACGCGGGCAAACCCGCCGCCGAGTTGAAAAAGGTCGAAGTCGCCGAACTCGACCGCATTACCCAGTGGTCGCTGGAGTGGCTTGCACAAAACAGCAAGAACCAGAGCCTGGATGCCATGCTCGATGCGGCGCTGGAGCGCAAGTATTCCGCCAACACCGGTGAAGCCTTCTTCACCGGCGGCGGCATGCATGTGTTCAACAACTTCCGCAAGGAAGACAACAACCGCAACCCGACGCTCAAGGATGCCCTGCGCGAATCGATCAACCTGCCGTTCATCCGCCTGATGCGCGACCTGGTGCGCTACGTGACCTACCAGCAGCCGTACAACCGCGTGCCGCTGCTAAAGGACGACGCCGACCCGCGCCGCCAGGAATACCTGGCCCGCTTCGCCGACAAGGAAGGCACCAATTACCTGATGCGCTTCTGGAAGAAATACCAACGCAAGACCTCGCAGCAGCGCCTGGACACCTTCCTCGACAGCATGCGCGTGACGCCGCAGCGGCTGGCAGCGGTGCACCGCTACCTGTTCCCCGAAGCCGGCCAGGAAACCTTCAATGCTTTCGTCCGTGCCCATCTCAAGGGCGACAAGATTGCCTTGGGCAAGCTGACCGACGGTCGCCTGTCGGAAATGTACGATGCCTACGGCCCAGGCAAGTACGACCTGCCTGATCAAGGCTACATCGCCAAGGTCCACCCGCTCGACCTGTGGCTGCTCGGGTACTTGCTGAAGAACCCCAGCTCGACCCTGACCGAGATGGTCAACGCCAGCCGCTTCGAGCGCCAGGAGGTATACGGCTGGTTGTTCAAGAGTCGCCACCAAGGCGCCCGCGATAGCCGCATCCGCACCATGGTCGAGATCGAAGCCTTCCTCGACATCCACCAGCGCTGGAAGCGTGTGGGCTATCCATTCGACCATCTGGTGCCTTCGCTGGCCACTGCCATCGGCAGCTCGGGCGACCGCCCTGCTGCCCTTTCCGAACTGGTCGGTATCATCCAGAACGACGGCGTTCGCCTGCCAACCTTGCGTATCGATACCCTGCACTTTGCAGCCAACACACCTTACGAAACCAAGCTGATCACCGACCCTGACCGGGGCGTGCGGATTCTGCCGGTCGAAGTCGCGCGTGCCCTGAAAGGCGCCATGTCGCAAGTGGTAGACGCAGGTACTGCGCGGCGTATTTCCGGCAGCTTCAAGCTGCAGGACGGCACACCATTGGTGATGGGTGGCAAGACCGGTACCGGTGACAACCGCATCGAAAGCTTCGGCGCCGGCGGTCGGTTGATTGGCTCGCGCTCGCTGAACCGTACCGCCACCTTCGTGTTCTTCCTGGGCGACAACCACTTCGGCACCCTCACCGCCTTCGTCCCGGGGCGCTCGGCAGAGGCGTTCAAATTCACCTCGGCGCTGCCCGTGCAGGTGCTCAAGGGCATGGCCCCGATCCTCATGCCGTACCTGCAGCCGGGCAATCCAAACGAGTGCAAGCCGCCACAGGTTGCCGTG
Organism: Pseudomonas sp. OG7; assembly: GCF_014192825.1. NCBI lineage: Bacteria > Pseudomonadati > Pseudomonadota > Gammaproteobacteria > Pseudomonadales > Pseudomonadaceae > Pseudomonas > Pseudomonas sp. OG7. The sequence goes on from NZ_JACHYK010000006.1 coordinate 103,869, forward strand.
CACACACCAGCAGTAGGGGACGTATCGAATAAATAGATGATAATCATCTGCATTAACGGGCTTGTGTTTAGATATATCTTGAGTAATATCTTACGATATATCGCAAACGACGGAGCCCTGTCCCCATGCGCGAACACACCCCTCATGATCCCTTCGAACGGCGCCCCGGCCGTGGCGAGCGCGGCCCACGCGTCTTCGCCCCCGGTGACCTCAAGCTATTGATGCTCGACTTGCTGGCCGAACAGCCCGGCCACGGTTACGACCTGATCCGACAGATCGAAAAGCTGTTCGACGGCAGCTACAGCCCAAGCCCCGGGGTGATCTACCCCACGCTGAACTTCCTTGAAGAAGCCGAGCTGATCAGCGGCCAGATACAGGGCAGCAAACGCCTCTATGCCATCACTGATGCCGGCCGCCATGCGCTGGCCGAGCAAGCTGTCGCTCTGGACGGCATGCGTATGCGCATCGAAGTCAGCAAACGCGCCCTGCGCGGCCATGACCGCCCGCCAGAAATTCACGAAGCGGTCGGCAACCTGCGCCACGCACTGCACATGCACAGCGGCCGCTGGACACCGGAAGAAATCGAACGGGTTCGCGACCTGCTCAACCATACCGCCAAGGCCATTGCCTCCGGGCCGGCCGAACCTGTCTGGGAGACTCCCCATGAGTGACACCATCCACCGCGTCAACCATGAGATCCGCCAACGCCGCCTGCAGGTACTGCGGGTCACCGACCTTACCCCACGCATGCGCCGCATCACCCTGGGAGGTACCGAGCTGCAAGGCTTCACCAGCGTGGGCAGCGACGACCATATCAAGCTGCTGTTCGCCGAAACGCCAGAACAACATCAGGCTATCGAGGCCCGTAATCTGGGGCGTGACGGTGGTGCACGGCCCACCATGCGCGAGTACACACCACGGCGTATCGACCTGGTGGCCAATGAGCTGGATATCGACTTTGTATTGCACGGTGACGGCCCTGCCTCCACCTGGGCTGCGCAGGCCGCGCCGGGGCACACGCTGGATATCGCCGGGCCACGGGCGTCGATGGTGGTGCCGGACATGTTCGACAGCTATTTGCTGATTGGTGACGAAACGGCCATTCCGGCAATTGGCCGTCGGCTGGAAGAGTTGCCAGCGGGCCGCCAGGTGCTGGCGGTGATCCAGATCGAAGATGAGCAGGAGCGCCAGCCACTGCCGAGCAAGGCTCAAGTTGAAGTGATCTGGGTGCGCCGCCAGCAGGAAGATTTGCTGGCACTGGTGAAGAACCTGACCTTGCCGCAAGGCCGGTTGTATGGCTGGGTGGCGCTGGAAAAAGGCCTGACCCGCCAGGCCAAGGCGCTGCTGCTGGAGAAAGGCGTGCCGGAAGATGCGCTGAAGGCTGCGGCCTACTGGCGTGCCGACGGGACTGCGGACGACGAATAAACTGTCGTTTCCAGGCCCGGCCTCTTCGCGGGCAAGCCCGCGAAGAGGCCGGGACAGGCTAAGCAAACTTATGCTTCCCGCGCCACAGATCCAGCCCCAGCAAAACAAGACCAATCCCCCAGAACCCCGCCAGCACCCCCAAGGCATTGAGCATCACCTGCCCATACCCAAGGCTCGCCACATCGATGAACGGGTAGGCATACACGCCAATCTCGCTCCCCCGCCACAGCGCATAGGCAAAGTACACCACCGGGTATATCGCCCAGACCGCCAGGTGCCATAGCCGCAACGTGCCCTTGCGCACCTCGCACCACCAATACAAGGCATACAGCACGGGCATCACGTCGTGCAGCAGTTCATCCGCCAGCCACTGCCAACCCTGCGGTTGCCACAAGTGGCGCAGCAGCACGCTGTAGGCCAGTGCCACCAGCACGATACTGGCAGCGATCGCGGAACTCACCGAAGGAGACAGGAAAAAACACTTGGCACGCCCTTCCCGCCCAAACGCCGCATAACTGAGCACCGTCGCCACCAAGGTATTGCTCAGCACGGTGAAGTACCCGAACACGTTGATCAGGCCGCCAATCAGGCTGGCCTGTTCCTGCCAACGCGCCACCAGCACCAGGTACACCTGCACAGTCAGACCGAACCAGCCCAGTACAGCCATACCGGTCAGCCAAGGACGCTGTGGCATGTCAGGCCTGTCGCTGCATTTTCACATACAGCTGCTCGACCTTTTCCCGCGCCCACGGTGTCTTGCGCAAGAAGGTCAGGCTCGACTTGATGGTCGGGTTGCTCTTGAAGCAGCGCACATCGATGCGTTCGGCCAGGCCCTGCCATTGGTAGTGCGCCACCAGCTCGGTAAGGATCTGCTCAAGGGTCTTGCCGTGTAGCGCGTTGTGTTGGGCCGTGCTCATGCTGTGCTCCGTAGGAAAGATGCGCACCTTACACGAGTGTAGTGGTGGGTGGGATCAGTCGACTCGACAGAAAAACCGCTGGCAATGGGCAAAACCTCTGTGCTGAAATAGATATGTTATGTTGTAACATTACAAAAGCCTCTGCCAAGGAACGCCCCATCCCCATGCTGTACACACCGCTTCGCCTCTCCCCACTTGCCGTCGCGCTCTGGCTGGCGGCATCGCCCAGCCAGGCCGTGGAACTCGAACCCCAGGTCATCACCGCCAACCCGCTGGGCAATCGCCAGCTGGCCGCTCCCAGCACCGTGCTTGAAGGCGACAACCTGTTGCAGCAACAGCACGGCAGCCTCGGTGAAACCCTGAACAAACAGCCTGGTGTCGCCTCCACCTGGTTCGGACCGGGTGCCAGCCGCCCGGTGATTCGTGGCCTGGACGGCGACCGCATTCGTATCCTGCGCAATGGCGTCGGCGCGCTGGATGCCTCGTCGCTGTCCTACGACCATGCCGTACCGCTGGACCCGGTCACCGTCGACCGCGTCGAGATCGTCCGTGGCCCTGCCGCCCTGCTGTACGGCGGTAACGCCATCGGCGGTGTGGTCAACACCTTCGACAACCGCATCCCGGATGCGCCCATCGAGGGCATTCACGGTGCCGGTGAGCTGCGCTACGGCGGCGCCGACACCACCCGCAGCAGCGCCGGCAAGCTGGAGGCCGGTAACGGTGCCTTTGCCCTGCACCTGGATGCCAACAGTCGCCAGTTCAACGACCTGCGCATCCCCGGCTACGCCCGCAGCTCCAAGGTACGTGACGCTGACGAGCCCGGCAGCAAGCACCGCCTGGAAAACAGCGACGGTCGCCAGGATGGCGGTGCGGTCGGTGGCGCGTACCATTGGGATCACGGCTATGCTGGCCTGTCCTACAGCGGCTATGACAGCAACTACGGCTCGGTGGCCGAATCTGGCGTGCGCCTGGACATGAAGCAGGACCACTACGCCTTCGCCTCCGAACTACGCGACCTCGACGGCCTGTTCAGCTCGGTCAAGGTCGATGCCGGCTACACCGACTACAAACACAGGGAGATTGAAGAAGGCGAGGTGCACACCACCTTCAAGAACAAAGGCTACGAAGCGCGCATCGAAGCCCGCCACCAACCGCTCGGGCCGGTGGAAGGGGTGATTGGCGCCCAGGTCAGCCGCAACGAGTTCTCTGCCCTGGGCGAAGAAGCCTTTGTACCGCACACCGATACCGACAGCCTGGCGCTGTTCATGCTCGAACAGTGGCAGGCCACCGAGCGCCTGAACCTGAGCCTGGGTGCACGCATGGAGCATACCCGGGTAGACCCCGACGCCAAAGGCAACGAAAACTTCGTCGATGCCGACAGCGCGAGCAGCTTCAACGCCTTTAGCCTGTCGTCAGGTGCGGTGTACCAGCTTGACCCGATCTGGTCGCTGGCCGCCAACCTCGGCTACACCGAACGCGCTCCGACGTTCTACGAGCTGTATGCCAATGGCGCACATGTGGCCACTGGCGCCTTTGAAGTCGGCGATGCCAGCCTGAACAAGGAAAAGGCCATTTCTGCCGACTTGGCACTACGCTTCGACAATGGCACGCACAAGGGCAGTTTCGGGGTGTTCTACAGCCACTTCCGCAACTACATCGGATTGATCGGCACCGGCAACACCCGCGAAGGTGGGCATGACCACGACCACGACGAGGATGACCACGACCACGATCATGACCACGATGGCTTCCCGGAGTACCAGTACCAGGGTGTGCGTGCGCGCTTCTATGGCATCGAAGCCCAGGACCGCTGGCAACTGGCCGAGAACCGTTACGGCAGCTTCGCGCTGGAACTCTCCGGCGACTACACCCGAGCCAAGAACCTCGACAGTGGCGAGCCGCTGCCACGCATCGCCCCGCTGCGCCTGAACAGCGGGCTGGTCTGGGAACTGGACCGCTGGCAGGCACGGGTCGATGTGCAACACGCGGCATCGCAACACCGCAAGCCGGCCAACGAAACCAGCACCGAGGGCTACACCACACTGGGGGCAAGCGTTGGATACCGCTTCGAGGTTGGCCAGAGCCAGTGGCTGGCGTTTGTGCGCGGTGAAAACCTGACCGACCAGACTGTGCGTTATGCCAGCTCTATTCTGCGCGATATTGCCCCGGCCCCCGGGCGCAGTGTGGAAGTCGGCCTGCGTACTACCTTCTGAAATCGCGGGGGCGCTTTGCGCCCCCTACAGGCCATTGTTACCAGACAAACAATAATGCCCTGCGACATTTTGTCTTTTTTTCTTACAGCTTCCCCTATATCCTCCTCGCCCCAAGCTGAAACGCTTCATCGAAACCCTCTTGTCGCCATATCCATTGAAGGGCCCGCCCTTTGATGCGCTTGCCGTTTTTTCAATAATCAAAAGATAGCGCTATCTCATGTTTCAACTGCCCAAACCCTGTTACATCGGCCTTGCCCTCAGTGCCTTGGCGACCCACGCCAGCGCCAGCGAAATGTTCGCCAACGACTCCCCCTGGATGCTCGGCGACTGGGGCGGCACCCGCAGCGAATTGCTGGAAAAAGGCTACGACTTCACCCTCGGCTACACCGGCGAGATGGGCAGCAACCTGCACGGCGGCTACGACCACGACCGCACGGCGCGCTACAGCGACCAGTTCACCTTTGGCAGCCACCTCGACCTGGAAAAGATCCTGGGCTGGCATGACACCGAGTTCCAGCTGACCATCACCGAACGCCACGGCGACAACATCAGCAACGACCGCATCAACGACCCACGCGTCGGCGGCTTCACCTCGGCCCAGGAAGTCTGGGGCCGTGGCGAAACCTGGCGCCTGACCCAGATGTGGATCAAGCAGAAGTACTTCGACGGCGCGCTGGACGTGAAATTCGGCCGCTTCGGCGAAGGCGAGGACTTCAACAGCTTCCCCTGTGACTTCCAGAACTTGGCCTTCTGCGGCTCGCAGGTGGGCAACTGGGTGGGCGGCATCTGGTACAACTGGCCGGTCAGCCAGTGGGCCCTGCGCGTGCGCTACAACCTTACCCCCGAGCTTTACGCGCAGGTCGGCATCTTCGAGCAGAACCCTTCCAACCTTGAATCCGGCAACGGCTTCAAGCTCAGCGGCAGCGGCACCCAAGGCGCGGTAATGCCAGTCGAACTGGTATGGGCCCCACGTATCCAAGGCCTGAAAGGGGAATATCGCGCCGGCTACTACTACAGTAATGCCAAGGCACAAGATGTTCTCAAGGACAGCAACGGTCAGCCGGCAGCCCTCAGCGGCGCCGCCTACCGCAGCAGCTCGAGCAAGCACGGGATGTGGCTCGGCGCCCAGCAACAGGTGACCTCGCTGGCGTCAGACCAGTCACGTGGCCTGAGCTTGTTCGCCAACGCCACGGTGCACGACAAGAAGACCAATGCCATCGACAACTATGTGCAGGCAGGACTGGTATACAAAGGGCCTTTCGACGCCCGCGCCAAGGACGACATCGGTTTCGCCCTGGCCCGCGTGCACGTCAACCCTGCCTACCGCAAGAACGCCCGCCTGGCCAACCAGGCCGCCGGCGTCGACGACTACGACAACCCCGGCTTCCTGCCCGTGCAGGACACCGAATACAGCGCCGAGCTGTACTACGGCATTCATTTGGCCGACTGGCTCACGGTTCGCCCCAACCTGCAGTACATCCGCCACCCGGGCGGGGTATCGCAGGTTGATGGCGCCCTGGTCGGCGGCCTGAAGATCCAGAGCAGTTTCTAACCCCTTTTTGACCTGACGGAGAACCTACGATGAGCACTGAAAGTGCCAACAATGGAAGCCGCTGGCTACCGCGCCTGATGGGCGCGCTGCTGTTGCTGATGGGCCTGGCCCTGCTGGCCGGCGGCATCAAGCTGAGCCAGCTGGGTGGATCGCTTTACTACCTGATCGCCGGTATCGGTTTTGCCCTGTCGGGCATCCTGCTGCTGGCTCAGCGCCGTATCGCCCTGGGCCTGTATGGCCTGGTACTGCTGGCCAGCACCGTCTGGGCCCTGCTCGAAGTGGGCCTGGACTGGTGGCAACTGGTGCCACGCCTGGCCATCTGGTTCGCCATCGGCGTGGTGCTGCTGCTGCCATGGGCACGTCGCCCGCTGATCGGCCCGGCCAGCAAAGCCAACACCGCGCTGCTGAGCGTTGCCGTGGTCGCATCCGGCGCTTGCGCGGTCGCCAGCCAGTTCACCCACCCCGGTGAAGTGTTCGGCGAGCTGGGCCGCGAAAGCAGTGAAATGGCCAGTGCTGCCCCGGCCATGCCCGACGGCGAATGGCAGGCCTACGGCCGTACCGAACATGGCGACCGCTACTCGCCGCTGCGCCAGATCACCCCACAAAACGCCTACCGCCTGGAAGAAGCCTGGCGTATTCGTACCGGTGACTTGCCGACCGAAAACGACCCGGTGGAGCTGACCAACCAGAACACCCCGTTGAAGGTCAACGGCATGCTCTATGCCTGCACCGCGCACAGCCGCCTGCTGGCCCTGGACCCGGACACGGGTGCGGAAATCTGGCGCTACGACCCTCAGGTCAAAAGCCCGGTCGGCACCTTCAAGGGCTTTGCCCACATGACCTGCCGTGGCGTTTCGTACTATGACGAAAACCGCTACGTCAGCCGCGACGGCAGCCCGGCACCGAAAATCACTGACGCAGGCCAAGCCGTGGCCCAGGCCTGCCCGCGCCGCCTCTACCTGCCTACCGCAGATGCCCGCCTGATCGCCATCAACGCCGACAACGGCAAGGTGTGCGAAGGCTTCGCCAACCAGGGCGTGATCGACCTCACCACCGGCATCGGCCCGTTCACCGCCGGCGGCTACTACTCCACCTCGCCTGCTGCAGTCACCCGTGACCTGGTGATCATCGGCGGCCACGTGACCGACAACGAGTCGACCAACGAGCCGTCCGGCGTGATCCGTGCCTATGACGTGCACGATGGCCACCTGGTATGGAACTGGGACAGCAACAACCCGGACGACACCAAGCCATTGGCCCCGGGCAAGCTGTACAGCCGCAACTCGGCCAACATGTGGTCGATCGCCAGCGTCGATGAAGACCTTGGCATGATCTACCTGCCGCTGGGCAACCAGACCCCGGACCAGTGGGGCGCCGACCGCACACCAGGCGCAGAGAAGTACAGCGCCGGCGTGGTCGCGCTTGACCTGGCCACCGGCAAGGCCCGCTGGAACTACCAGTTCACCCACCATGACTTGTGGGACATGGACGTCGGCAGCCAGCCGACCCTGGTGCACCTGAAGACCGACGATGGCGTGAAACCGGCGATCATCGTGCCGACCAAGCAAGGCAGCCTGTATGTGCTCGACCGCCGCGACGGCACGCCGATCGTACCGATTCGCGAAATCCCTACCCCGCAAGGCGCGGTGAAGGGCGACCACACCTCGCCGACCCAGGCCCGCTCCGACCTCAACCTGCTTGGCCCTGAGCTGACCGAACAGGCCATGTGGGGCGCCACGCCGTTCGACCAGATGCTGTGCCGCATCCAGTTCCGCGAGCTGCGCTACGAAGGCCAGTACACCCCGCCGTCCGAGCAGGGCTCGCTGGTCTACCCAGGCAACGTCGGCGTATTCAACTGGGGCAGCGTGTCGGTTGACCCGGTGCGCCAGCTGCTGTTCACCTCGCCCAACTACATGGCCTTCGTATCGAAGATGGTCCCGCGTGAGCAGGTTGCCGAAGGCAGCAAACGCGAAAGCGAGACCAGCGGCGTGCAGCCGAATACCGGCGCACCGTACGCCGTGACCATGCACCCGTTCATGTCACCACTGGGTGTACCGTGCCAGGCTCCAGCCTGGGGTTACGTTGCCGCCATCGACCTGTTCACCAACAAGGTGGTGTGGAAGCACAAGAACGGTACCACCCGCGACAGCACCCCGGTCCCGATCGGCCTGCCGGTTGGCGTGCCGAGCATGGGCGGCTCGATCGTGACCGCTGGTGGCGTCGGCTTCCTCAGCGGCACCCTGGACCAGTACCTGCGCGCCTATGACGTGAACAACGGCAAGGAACTGTGGAAAGCCCGCCTGCCGGCAGGTGGCCAAGCCACGCCGATGAGCTACACCGGCAAGGATGGCAAGCAGTACGTGCTGGTGACCGCTGGCGGCCATGGCTCGCTGGGTACCAAAATGGGCGACTACATCATTGCTTACAAACTCGCGGAGTAACCTCCAGTTGCGGTGGTGACATCACTATCGCATTCGCGGGCAAGCCCGCTCCCACAGGTTCTGTGCTGCCCTCAAGGCAGGCACCGTATCTGTGGGGGCAGGCTTGCCCGCGAAGAGGCCGGTACAGCCAACCAAAGATGAAAGCCCTGCCTGCTGCCTTCGTCTACCATTGAAACCCATCCCACCCTGCCCCATCTAAGCACCATAGTCATTCACGCAGGTGCCCCATGAGCGACCAGCAGGATTTCCCGGAACACCCCGACGAACACAGCGAAGTCGAACACACCACCACGCAGGCCGAAACCGGCCATGCCCTCGCCCTGCCCGGCCAGCAGCTGCCGGACAAGGTCTACGTGATCCCGATCCACAACCGCCCGTTCTTCCCGGCCCAGGTACTGCCGGTCATCGTCAACGAAGAACCTTGGGCCGAAACCCTCGACCTGGTGGCCAAGTCGCCGGACCACTGCCTGGCACTGTTCTTCATGGACACCCCGCCAGAAGACCACCGCCACTTCGACACCGCCGCGCTGCCGCAGTACGGCACGCTGGTCAAGGTGCACCATGCCAGCCGTGAAAACGGCAAGCTGCAGTTCGTTGCCCAGGGCCTGACCCGGGTACGCATCCGCACCTGGCTCAAGCACCACCGCCCGCCCTACCTGGTTGAAGTCGAATACCCGCGCCAGCCTGCCGAGCCCACCGACGAGGTCAAGGCCTACGGCATGGCGTTGATCAACGCGATCAAAGAGCTGCTGCCGCTCAACCCGTTGTACAGCGAAGAGTTGAAGAACTACCTCAATCGCTTCAGCCCCAACGACCCGTCGCCGCTCACCGACTTCGCCGCCGCGCTCACCTCGGCCACCGGCAACCAGTTGCAGGAAGTGCTCGACTGCGCGCCCATGCTCAAACGCATGGAAAAGGTGCTGCCAATGCTGCGCAAAGAGGTGGAAGTCGCGCGCCTGCAGAACGAGATCTCGGCCGAGGTCAACCGGCAGATCGGCGAACATCAGCGCGAGTTCTTCCTGAAGGAACAGCTCAAGGTCATTCAGCAAGAGCTGGGCCTGACCAAGGACGACCGCAGTGCCGACCTCGAACAGTTCGAGCAGCGCCTGGAAGGCAAGACCTTGCCCCCCCAGGCAAGCAAGCGCATCGATGAAGAGATGGGCAAGCTGGCCATTCTCGAAACTGGCTCGCCCGAGTACGCCGTCACCCGCAATTACCTCGAATGGGCCACCGCCCTGCCGTGGGGTGTTTACGGCAAGGACAAGCTCGACCTCAAGCATGCGCGCAAGGTCCTCGACCAGTACCATGCCGGCCTCGACGACATCAAGGAGCGCATCCTCGAATTCCTCGCCGTAGGGGCCTGGAAAGGCGAAATCAGCGGCTCGATCGTGCTGCTGGTCGGCCCGCCCGGGGTGGGCAAGACCAGCATCGGCAAGTCCATCGCCGAATCGCTTGGCCGGCCGTTCTACCGCTTCAGCGTCGGCGGCATGCGTGACGAGGCCGAGATCAAGGGCCATCGCCGGACCTACATCGGCGCCCAGCCCGGCAAGCTGGTGCAAGCCCTGAAAGACGTCGAAGTGATGAACCCGGTGATCATGCTCGACGAAATCGACAAGATGGGCCAGAGCTACCAGGGCGACCCGGCTTCAGCGCTGCTGGAAACCCTCGACCCGGAGCAGAACGTCGACTTCCTCGACCACTACCTCGACCTGCGCCTGGACCTGTCCAAGGTGCTGTTCGTGTGCACTGCCAACACCCTCGACTCGATCCCCGGCCCATTGCTCGACCGCATGGAAGTGATCCGCCTGTCCGGCTATATCACCGAGGAAAAGCTGGCCATCGCCAAACGCCACCTGTGGCCCAAGCAACTGGAAAAGGCCGGCGTGGCCAGGACCAGCCTCAGCATCAGCGACAGCGCCCTGCGCATGGTGATCGAAGGCTACGCCCGCGAAGCCGGCGTGCGCCAGCTGGAGAAGCAACTGGGCAAGCTGGTGCGCAAGTCCGTGGTCAAATTGATGGAAGACCCTGAAGCCAGACTGAAGATCGGCACCAAGGACCTGGAGACCGCGCTGGGCACGCCGGTGTTCCGCAGCGAGCAGGTACTGGCTGGCAAAGGCGTGATCACGGGCCTGGCCTGGACCAGCATGGGTGGCGCCACGCTGCCGATCGAGGCTACCCGCATTCACACCCTCAACCGTGGCTTCAAGCTGACGGGCAAGCTGGGTGACGTGATGAAGGAGTCGGCCGAAATTGCCTACAGCTATGTCAGCTCCAACCTCAGGCAGTTTGGCGGTGACCCAGGCTTCTTCAACGAAGCGTTCATCCACCTGCATGTACCTGAAGGGGCCACGCCCAAAGACGGCCCGAGCGCGGGCATCACCATGGCAAGTGCCCTGCTGTCGCTGGCCCGCGACCAGGCGCCGAAAAAAGGCGTGGCCATGACCGGCGAGCTGACCCTCACCGGCCAGGTACTACCGATTGGTGGTGTGCGCGAGAAGGTGATTGCGGCGCGGCGGCAGAAAATCTTCGAGCTGATCTTGCCAGAGCCTAACCGAGGGGACTTCGAAGAACTGCCGGACTATTTGCGCGAAGGCCTGACGGTTCACTTCGCCAAGCGCTTTGCCGATGTGGCCAAGGTCCTGTTCTAACCTGCACCGGCCTCTTCACGGCTTCAGCCGCGAAGAGGCCGGCACTGACAACACAAAACCCAGCAGCATCGGTTATCCTCGGGCCATCGCCAGCCCCCGGAGCCAACATGACCGCCCCTCGTCTGCTCGTTCCCCTGAGCTTCGCCCTGCTTTCTGCCTGCGCCCAGCACCCCGCACAGCCCGTCGAACTGGATGCCGAGAGTGAATGCCCAACCCGGCTGCAGGTAGGCCAGGCACTCACCCTGAGCTTGCCCAGCAACCCGTCCACCGGCTATCGCTGGCGTGTCGAAAACCCAGCCTCAAGCGTACTGCGTAGCCTCGGCCCGGAGGTATACAGCGCCCCCGAAGAAGAAGACGTGGTCGGCAGCGCCGGTGTTTCCACCTGGCGCTTCCAGGCCAGCAGCACAGGAGACGCCCAATTGGTGCTGGTCTACCAGCAGCCGTGGGCCGCAGACGTCGCCCCGGTGCAAACCTTCGACTGCAAGATTATCGTCCGCTGAGCACGATCAACTGCGGTCATACGCCATCTGCACGACCTTGAGGTAGTCACAGAGGTCTTTCAGCGCGGCCGTGGCAGCATCCAGGCCCATCGTCGCGTTGAGCTTCACGGCCTGAGCCTGCCACTCCAGTTCAACCTTGCGCAGTTCGTGCAGCCACGCGTTCTTGAGTGGTTCAAGGCCAGACAACGCCGTGATCGCCTCCCGCTCACCCTGCGCACTCTGCAAGGCTCGCTGCAGCTGCCGCTGGTCGCCCAGCGCTTCCTCTATTTTTGCATCAAGCCTGGTGCGTACCTTGCTCAAGTCGCTGAACGTCTTGGCACCCTCCAGTGCATCAGCATGCTTGGTCAACTTGCCAGTCATAGCCTTCAACAGGCTGGCATCGACCTTCGGGTCCGTGATCAACCCGATGACCTGGTCAATGTCATCATCACTCGGGATCAAGCCCTTCAGTGCACTGGCAACGGACGGCCTTTCGAACAATTCGATAGCCTGGCCAATATCTGCCCGCTGCTGGCGCAATTGGGCCAATCGTTGATCGAAGGCTAACGCCTGGCTCTGGAGGCTGACGATTCGTTTGTCCAGTTCCGCTAACGGCTCTACCAACGCAGACAGTGTGAAAAGTTCCAACCGCAGATTCTGCCTGGACAACAGTGAATGAAGCTGGCTTAAACGGCTTAGCACACTGGCAAGCCGGTAATGGGTATCGCCCCCCAGTTTGCTCGGAATGAAATCGCGGTCCTCCAGCAAAACGATAGCGCCTATGAGGCTCTCCTTGAAGGCGCGCTCGACACTCAGCAACAATGTACGCAGTTCACCCAATTGCTCACGCGCCCCGGGTAACACGTTCATGTCCCAGCTTTGTATCAGGTGGAATACCTGATCTTGCACGGTTTGCATCTGGACGAAATCCGGCAGGGTCGCATTCACGTTGGTCACGTCCATGTCAAACGTCCTCATATTCTTCAATCAATTCATTAAATAACTCAGACAATGTGTGGCAGATATTGCCTATCTTGCTCCACGGTTTGATAACCTCAGCGAAATCGTGAACAAACGATTCAAGTTGAGTGAGGGTGCTCAGCTCTTTGGCTTCGTTCACGGAGTTATTGGCGTACGAGGCCAGAAACAGCCATACGTCTGCCAGGCGGCGGGTCGCTGCCGACAGGTCCTTGCACCTGAACTGCAGGTCCCTGACCAATGTCGAGATACGCTCGAAGTCGCTCAGCGCGGGGGCCATCCTGCCCAGTGCATCCGCCAGTTCTTTACGCTCTTCGATCAACGCGTTTTTTCTGGCCCGGATCTTTTCTGCCTTGTCACCGAACACACCGCCGGTGATGACCAGGCCAATCGGCCCCAGCAAGATACCTGTGAACGCGTAGCCCACATTGGCATCGTACTCGGACTTCAACTGGTCAATCTGTTCGTCCCACTGATCCAGCTGCCGCCGTTTCATCAGAATGTCTTCATGGGAAACTTTCTCGTCGAAGTGTTTCAACAACCGTACCATTCGCGGCTTGAGCTCGCGTTTGATCTCACTGTTAAACCAGTTGGCACGTGCGTCGACGTCATCGATTCGCCGGCGAGTGCCTTCAATTTCCCTGACCAGTTCGTTGATGCCAAGTGTCAGCACACTGGCGATCTGCGCTTGATCCTCTTCACTCAGTTCCAACGTATAAACATCATCGCCCTGCTCGGTCTGTCGCTGCTTGATTGCCACAAAGACATCACTGTTTTCAAGATGCGCAAGCAGGCTGGCGCCACGCTGTACCAGGCTTTCAGCGAACAGCTCAATTTCAGGGCCCAGTTGCTTGATGCTGCGTTCCAGTATGTCCCACTCGTACACATGTCTGTGCAGCGCCGTATACAGCTCATGAACCATCGAGGCGTCAAGGCCGAGTGCCGCATAATCGACTTCGCGTTCGATTTCGGCTCGCGTGTGTGGCAACTGATTTACAGTATTGGCGTATCGCTTGATGACTTTCAGATTATCAGCCGTCAATAAACTGCCAACGTGTTGGCCACCCTCAAGTCGGTTCTCGATGAACGTAAAATAGCGTTCCGGCAACATCTTGACCTTGGACACCGGGTCCAGTTCATCTACGGTAACTTCTTCCCGCCCAGTATTGGCACTCATCACTTAACCCAATATCCTTTTTCAAATCCAGTCAACCTGCATTCGAAGTGTCCTTCTTCACCCGACTGAATTCATTCATCTTGATAACTTAGCACTGTGGGAAAGTTCACTGCTCCCGGTCTGAACGCTCCGACCCTGAAGCATTGCCATGGCAAGATGCGCGGCCTTTGGATAAAATGCGCCCCCGTTTCACCCTGTATCGAGCCTGCCGTGAGCAAACAACCCGACCGCCTCTTCTCCCAGCCCCTGGAGCAGGTGCCTGATTTCGTCTTCAACGAGGACGTGGTGCGTGTGTTCCCGGACATGATCAAGCGCTCGGTGCCCGGGTACCCGACCATCGTCGAGAACCTCGGTGTGCTGGCCGCACGTTTCGCCCAGCCAAATACCGCGCTGTACGACCTGGGTGCATCGCTGGGGGCAGTCACCCAGTCGCTGCGCCGCCATGTGCGCAGCGACGGCTGCCGGGTGATCGCGGTGGACAATTCCGCCGCCATGGTCGAGCGTTGCCGCCAGTACCTCACCGCCCAGGACTCGATGTTCCAGGAGCTGCTGCCGGTGCACGTGCTGGAGGCCGATATCCTTACCCTGCCCTTCGAGCCCGCCTCGGTAGTGGCGATGAACTTCACCCTGCAGTTCATCGCCCCCGACCAGCGTCTGGAACTGCTCGGCCGTATCCGCCAGGCACTGCTACCCGGTGGCGCGCTGATCCTCTCGGAAAAGCTGCGGTTCGCCGATGAGCAAGAGCAGGACCTGCTCAATGAACTGCACCTGGACTTCAAGCGGGCCAATGGCTACAGCGAACTGGAAATCGCCCAGAAGCGCAGCGCCATTGAAAACGTGATGCGCCCCGATACCCTCGAAGCCCACCAGGAGCGCCTGCGCGCCGCCGGTTTCTCGAAAGTGGTGCCTTGGTTCCAATGCCTTAACTTCGCCTCGCTGATAGCCCTGCCATGATCGATCTGTCCCCCCTCGTCCGCCGCCTGGCGGGCACGCCCCTGGCTTCCTGGTCGCAAGGCCTGCAAGCGCAACTGGAAGCCAAGCTGGAGAAAGGCCACGGTGACCTCGACCGCTGGCGTGGTGCGCTCGATGCCCTGCCCGCCCTGCAACCCAGCGATATCGACCTGGTCAACGGGCTGCGTCTGGACTGCGACTGCGACGACGCCACCCGTGCGCAAATGCGCCAGGCACTGATGGGCCTGTCGCCTTGGCGCAAAGGCCCGTTCGACCTGTTTGGCGTGCATGTGGATACCGAGTGGCATTCGGACTGGAAATGGTCTCGCGTTGCGCCGCACCTGGACCTCAAAGGCAAGCGTGTGCTCGACGTGGGCTGTGGCAACGGCTACTACCAGTGGCGCATGCTCGGTGCCGGGGCCGACATGGTGATCGGCGTCGACCCCAACTGGCTGTTCTTCTGCCAGTTCCAGGCCGTGCAGCAATACCTGCCGGAGCTGCCGGCGTGGCATCTGCCGTTCGCCCTGGAGGACCTTCCCGCCAACCTGGAAGGTTTCGACACGGTGTTTTCCATGGGCGTGTTCTACCACCGCCGCTCCCCCATCGAACACTTGCTGGCACTGAAAGACTGCCTGGTCAAAGGTGGCGAGCTAGTGCTGGAGACCCTGGTGATCGAAGGCGACGAAAACCAGGTACTGGTACCTGAAGACCGTTATGCGCAGATGCGCAACGTCTGGTACTTGCCATCGGTTCCCGCCCTGGAGCGCTGGTTGCGCCGTGCCGGTTTCAGCGATGTGCGTTGCGTCGATGTTTGCGTGACCAGCGTTGAGGAGCAGCGCAGCACCGAGTGGATGCGCTATCAGTCGCTGGGCGACTTCCTCGACCCGAACGACCACAGCAAGACCATCGAAGGCCTGCCGGCCCCACGCCGCGCCACCCTGCTGGCGCGCAAATAAAAAAGGCGCCCGATCGGGCGCCTGAATACACCTGCGCCGAGGAGCTGTCGCGCGCAGGTGCTGTTACCTCAGTCCTTGGCCACCTCGCGGGCCTTCTCTTGCGCCTTGCGCTCGCGTTCGGCAACGGCTTGTTGCTTGTCGCCGTGCAAGCGCTGCTGGTCTTCGCGGAAAGCTTGCCAGAACTGCCTGGAGCGTTCCGCACCGCCCTCGGCATAGACGCTGGCGCTGCCCAGGGCAAGGGTGGCCAACAGCAGGTATTTGGTCAGGTTCATCGTGGTTGCCTCGTGCTAACCGATCAGACACGGCCATCCTAGTGAGGGGAAACTAACAGCAAGGTGAGGCGGGGATTACAGTCCTGCAATCTGCGCAGAACAGACAGCCAGATAACCGCAGCATTACAAATCCGTTATCTGCGCCGCGATTCCCTTCTCATGCCGTAACATCCCGCCCCTTGACCCTGATGCCACTACAGGGTCGAGAATCGCCCACTTTCATCACACCGAGCCCCTTCATGCGCCTACTGATCATCGAGGACGAACTGCGTACCGCCGATTACCTGCAACAGGGCCTGCGCGAAAACGGCTACGTGGTCGACTGCGCCCATACCGGCACCGACGGCCTGCACTTGGCCCGCCAGCAGCCGTACGACCTGGTCATCCTCGACGTCAACCTGCCAGAGCTCGATGGCTGGACCGTGCTGCAGCGGCTGCGTGCCGAGTCGGCCACGCGCATCATGATGCTCACCGCTCACGGTCGTCTCGCCGACCGGGTCAAAGGCCTGGACCTGGGCGCCGATGACTACTTGCTCAAGCCCTTCGAGTTCCCCGAGTTGCTGGCCCGCATCCGCAGCCTGCTGCGCCGCAACGACCAGCAACTGCAGCCGAGCACCCTGCGCGTCGCCGACCTGGAGCTGGACCCCGGCCGCCACCGCGCCTACCGCGCCGGGCAACGCATCGACCTGACCGCCAAGGAGTTCGCGCTGCTACACCTGCTGATGCGTCAGACCGGCGAAGTGTTATCGCGCACACAGATCATCTCGTTGGTCTGGGACATGAATTTCGACTGCGACACCAACGTGGTCGAGGTCTCGATCCGGCGCCTGCGGGCGAAGATAGACGACCCGTTCGACAACAAGCTCATCCACACCCTGCGTGGCGTAGGCTATGTACTCGAGGCGCGCTTTTGAAAAACCCCAGCCTGTCGCTGCGCCTGGGCCTGAGCGTCACACTGATGGGCGCCGCACTCGTGCTGCTGCTTGCCTGCCTGGCGGTGTTCGCGCTGGATCACGAACTGGACAACCGCGCACGCAAAGACCTGGCGCGCAAGATGCTGCAGGTCGAGCACAACCTGCGCGTCGACCTGCGCAGCGAAGACCTGGGCAGCCGCGCCCACCCCCTGCTCGACCTGGTGATGGGGCATGACAACCTCAGCCTCAGCGTAATGGCCCTGGAGGGCCGCCACCCCCACCTGCTCAGCCTCGGCCCGGCTCTGGAGTCGCAGGTGGGCGATTTGCACACCGGTGCCCGCCTGCGCTTTCACGCCTGGCGCGACAGCAGCGGCAATCAGATCCTCACCGTGACTCGGCTGATGCGCCTGCGCGACAACACGCCGGTGAAGGTGATGATGTCGCTCAACCGCGGCGACGACAACGCCCTGCTGCAGGCTTACCTGCATTCCACTTTGCTCGCTTTGCCGCTGCTGCTGGTCTTGATTGGCGCGGGCGCCTGGTGGCTGATGCAACGCGGCCTGAAACCCCTGCGGCACTTCCGGCGCATTGCCGGGCAGGTATCGGCCCAGGACCTGCAGCATCGTTTGCCCGCCACCGGCTTGCCGCAGGAGCTGGCAGAACTGGCCAGCAGCATCAACGTCATGCTCGATCGCCTCGACCAAGGTATCAGCCAGTTGTCGCAGTTTTCCGATGATCTGGCCCATGAACTGCGCACCCCATTGAGCAACCTGATGGGCAAGGCGCAGGTGACCCTGGCCCGTGAGCGGGACAACGCCAACTACCGGGAAGTGCTGGAAGACAGCATCGAGGAACTGACGCGGCTCAACCGCATCATCAACGACATGCTGTTTCTCGCCCAGGTCAGCCAGCCTCAGGTGCAGATCGCGCTCAAACCGATGGCATTGGCCGGCGAGGCTGCAAGGGTGGCCGAGCTGTTTGCTTTCAGCGCCGAGGTGAAAGCCGTTGAATTGCGTGTTCAGGGGTGGGGCACGGCGCTGGGTGACCGGTTGATGTTCCAGCGGGCGTTGTCGAACCTGCTAAGCAATGCGATACGGCATGGCCCTGAGGGTGAGCCCATCGAACTGCGTATCGAACGGTATGGCAACGAAGTACGGCTATCTGTGGAGAACCAGGGCCCCGGCATTGCTGCCGAGCACCAGTCGCGCTTGTTCGAGCGGTTTTACCGGGTGGGCTCGGGGCGCTCGCGTCTGGAGGGCGGGACCGGGTTGGGGTTGGCGATCGTGAAGTCGATCATGCAGTTGCATGGTGGGCGGGTCGAAGTGAACAGCAGCCCCCTTGGGCCTACCCGCTTTACCCTGGTGTTTCCTGCCGAGTAATCGGCTGCTTGTACCGGCCTCTTCGCGGGCAAGCCCGCGAAGAGGCCGGTACAAGCGACCATCAAATCAGCGCGAAGCCGCCACGATCAGCGCCTTCATCTCGGCCACTGCGGCCTTGAAGCCAACGAACAGCGCATGCGCCACCAGCGCATGGCCAATGTTCAGCTCATTGATACCCTTGATCGCCGCCACCGCCTCAACGTTGTGGTAATGCAGCCCGTGACCGGCATTGACGATCAGCCCCTGCCCCACGCCAAAGGCCACGCCATCGACAATACGCTTGAGTTCCTCAGCCACTTCAGCCGGGGTTTCGGCATCGGCGTAACGCCCGGTGTGCAGCTCGACGGCCGGCGCGCCTACGCGACGTGACGCCTCGATCTGCCGCTCGTCAGCATCGATGAACAACGACACCTCGGCACCGGTGCGCGACAGGCGCTCCACGGCGGCCTTGATTCGCGCCTCTTGTCCCGCCACATCCAGGCCACCTTCGGTGGTCAACTCCTGACGGGTTTCGGGGACCAGGCAAATGTGCGCAGGGCGGATCTTCTCGGCAAAGGCCATCATCTCTTCGGTGACGCCCATCTCGAAGTTCATGCGCGTCTGCAGCACATCCTTGAGCAGCACCACGTCACGCTCCTGGATGTGCCGGCGGTCTTCGCGCAGGTGCACGGTAATGCCATCGGCACCCGCCTCTTCGGCGTCCAGAGCAGCCTTGACCGGATCAGGGTAACGCGTGCCCCGGGCCTGGCGCAGGGTCGCCACGTGGTCGATGTTTACGCCAAGAAGCATGCGGTTGCTGTGAGTCACGAAAGGCTCTCCTGAAGATTGAGCCCCACAGCATACGTCGTGATCAGCGCTTGCGAAACAGTTCCCGGCTGACCAGCGGTTTTGCGCCCAGGTGAACGGCCAATGCCTGGCGCATCAGGCGCTTGGCGGCGAGCAAAGCGCCTGGGGCGTTCCAATCGGCTTCGGCCAAGGCAATGAGCTCGGTGCCGCGGAACAGGCCGGGTTGCACCAGCTCGACCCGCTCCAGACCGGCATCCACGCGCAAACGGTAAAGGCCGTCGGCCACGATGGAGTGGTCGTTGACGTCATGGTTCAAGGAAAACGCATAACCGAGTTCGTCCAGCAGCCGCCATTCGAACGAACGCAGCAGCGGCTCCAGCGGGCGCCCGGCGGCCAAGGCTTGCAGGGTCAATGTGTAATGCTCGAACAGGGCCGGGAACGGCGCTTCAGCCGGCAGCAGGCGCATGAGCAGCTCGTTGAGGTACAAGCCGCTGAACAGGGCATCACCGTGTAGCCAAGCCGCAATCCCGGCGCTGTCCATGCGACCGACATTCTTCAGCTCGCCACGCCCGCGCAGCTCCACCTCCACCGGCACGAACGGCCGCACCAGGCTGCCGCCCTTGCCGCGCGCACGGCGCAGTACAGCGCGCATGCGGCCCTGCGGGGTGAAGAAGTCTACCAGCGCGCTGGTTTCCTTGTAGGCACGGCTGTGCAGCACATAGGCTGGCTGGCCGACGGGTTGTTCCATAAGTGATCTCTAAAAGCCACATGCAACTGTGGGAGCGGGTTCACCCGCGAATGCGCCAGTGAACCCACCATAGCATTCGCGGGTGAACCCGCTCCCACAGAGATACCTGAGCCGTCAGGTAGCCTTACAGGTCGCCGTAACCCAGCGAACGCAGGGCGCGCTCGTCGTCGGACCAGCCGCCTTTCACCTTGACCCACAGGTTGAGCATGACCTTGGAGTCGAACAGCACTTCCATGTCCTTGCGCGCCTCGGAGCCGATGCGCTTGATGCGCTCGCCCTTGTCGCCAATGATGATTTTCTTTTGACCATCACGCTCGACCAGAATCAGCGCATGAATGTGCAGCACATGGCCCTGTTGCTTGAATTCCTCGATCTCCACGGTGATCTGATACGGCAGTTCCGCACCCAGCTGGCGCATGATCTTCTCGCGCACCAGTTCGGCGGCCAGGAAACGGCTGCTGCGGTCAGTGATCTGGTCTTCCGGGAAGAAGTGATCGTTTTCAGGCAAGTGCTTGGCGATCTGTGCTTCCAGCGCTTCGAGGTTGTGACCCTGCTGCGCGGAGATCGGCATCACCTCGGCGTTAGGCAGTTGCTCCTGCAGCCACTGCAGGTGCGGAATCAACTCGGCCTTCTCTTCCATGCGGTCGGTCTTGTTGACCGCGATGATCAGCGGGCCAGTCACGTACTGCACGCGCTCCAGCACCAGTTGGTCCTCGTCGGTCCACTTGGTGCGGTCGACCACGAAAATCACCACGTCGACGTCCTTCAGGGCCGCCGAGGCGTTGCGGTTCATGTAGCGGTTCAGGGCCTTGTCGTTGGCCTTGTGCATACCCGGGGTATCGACGTAGATCGCCTGCACGTCACCCTCGGTCTTGATGCCGAGCATGTTGTGGCGGGTGGTCTGCGGCTTGCGCGAAGTAATCGCCAGCTTCTGGCCGAGGATGTGGTTGAGCAGGGTCGACTTGCCGACGTTGGGGCGGCCGACAATGGCGACGTAGCCGCAGCGGGTCGGGTTGTTATCAGTCATTGCCATTCTCCACGCCCAGGGCGATCAGTGCAGACGCGGCAGCTACTTGCTCGGCAATACGCCGGCTAACGCCCTGACCACGGCTCTTGTTGTTCAGCAGCACCACTTCGCATTCGACGAAGAACGTGCGGCAGTGCGGTTCACCCTGGATATCCACCACTTCGTAGCGCGGCAGCTCACAGCTGCGCGACTGCAGAAACTCTTGCAGGCGGGTTTTCGGGTCCTTGTTGGTATCGACCAGGGTCAAGCCCTCGAACTCATCGGCAAGCCAGGCCAGAACGCGCTCCCGTGCGGTTTCCATATCGGCGTCCAGGTAGATGGCACCGATCAGTGCCTCCAGGGCGTCGGCCAGGATCGACTCGCGACGGAAACCGCCGCTCTTGAGCTCACCCGAACCCAGGCGCAAATATTCGCCCAGGTCGAAACCACGGGCCAGCCGGGCCAGGGTTTCGCCCTTGACCAGCCGCGCACGCAGGCGTGACAGCTGGCCTTCACGGGCCTGCGGGAAACGCTCGAAAAGCGCTTCGCCGGCGACGAAGTTGAGAATGGCGTCACCGAGAAACTCCAGGCGCTCGTTGTTGCGCCCGGCATAGCTGCGATGGGTCAGCGCCAGGAGCATCTGGTCCTGGTTCTTGAAGGTATAACCGAGCTTTCGCTCCAGACGGGCAAGGGAAGCACTCATGCGGCCACCCGTTCGTTGTTCAACGCGTTGTTCAAATCAACATCCTGAAAGACTGTTTGGCTGTGGTTCGCCACGTGATGTGCGACGAATCTCCCGATCCCTGAGAACACAGCCTATGTCAGAAATGCATTCGGCGCTGTCTGCTGGACAGCGCCGATGGGTATCAATGGATCAGGCCAACCCGCGACAGGTTGGGCAGGTGGCTGAGCTTGGGTTCTGGCCAGCTCATCCACACCGCAAAGGCCTTGCCGACGATGTTCCGGTCCGGAACCATGCCGTGCAGCTCCTTGGGAATGTTCGGGTCATCCCAGAAACGGCTGTCGTTGGAATTGTCGCGGTTGTCGCCCATCATGAAGTAATGGCCTGCCGGCACGGTCCATTGCTGGTCCGGCGGCATGCGGTAACGGCTCATTTCCTTGCGGATCAGGTGTTCGGCCTCGCCGAGTTTTTCCTTGTACAGCTCGGCGCTGCCCAAGGTACCTGGCTCGGTGCCCACCAGTTGTTCGGCAATCGGCTGGCCGTTGACGAACAGCCGCTTGTCGTTGGTGTAGCGAACCACATCACCCGGCAAGCCAACCACACGCTTGATGTAGTTGACGTTCGGGTCGCTCGGGTAGCGGAACACCATTACATCACCGCGTTGCGGGTCACCGACCTCGATGACCTTCTTGTCGATCACCGGCAAACGAATGCCGTACGAGAACTTGTTCACCAGGATGAAATCACCCACTTCCAGGGTCGGTTTCATCGACCCCGAAGGGATCTGGAACGGTTCGACCAGGAACGAGCGCAGCACCAGCACGATGAACAGCACCGGAAAGAACGACTTGCCGTACTCGACCAGCAACGGTTCCTTGTTCAGGCGCTCGACCACGGCCATCTCGGGCTGGCTGACGCTGCCCTGGTAGTTGGCGATTGCTGCGCGCCGGCGCGGGGCCAGGAACAGCAGGTCGATCAAGCCCAGCAGACCGCAGACGAAGACGGCGATGACTAGCAACAGCGGGAAATTTAGCGACATAGGACCTAGCTATCCAACCTGAGCACGGCGAGGAAGGCTTCTTGTGGAATCTCCACGTTGCCCACCTGTTTCATGCGTTTCTTACCGGCCTTCTGCTTCTCCAGCAGTTTCTTCTTACGGCTGACGTCACCACCGTAGCACTTAGCCAGTACGTTCTTTCTGAGCGCCTTGACGGTTGTCCGGGCGATGATCTGGCCGCCGATAGCTGCCTGGATCGCCACGTCGAACATCTGCCGAGGGATCAGTTCCTTCATCTTTTCGGTCAACGCACGGCCTTTGTAGGCCGCGTTGTCGCGGTGCACGATCAATGCCAAAGCATCGACCTTGTCGCCGTTGATCAGTACATCCAGCTTGACCAGGTTGGCCGACTGGTAGCGGTCGAAATGATAGTCCAGCGAAGCATAGCCGCGGCTGGTGGACTTGAGGCGGTCGAAGAAGTCCAGTACCACTTCGTTCATCGGCATGTCGTAACGCACCTGAACCTGGCTGCCGAGGAACTGCATGTCGCGCTGCACGCCACGCTTCTCGATGCACAGGGTGATGACGTTACCCAGGTGCTCTTGCGGTACCAGAATGGTCGCGGTGACGATCGGCTCACGGAAGTCGGCCACAGCCGATACGTCTGGCAGCTTCGACGGGTTGTCGACAACGATGGTTTCGCCGGTTTTCAGCTCCAGCTCGTAGATCACGCTAGGTGCGGTGGTGATCAGGTCCAGGTCGTATTCGCGCTCCAGGCGCTCCTGGATGATCTCCATGTGCAGCATGCCAAGGAAGCCGCAACGGAAGCCGAAGCCCAGGGCGTCAGAGCTTTCCGGCATGTACTGCAGCGACGAGTCGTTCAGGGTCAGCTTCTGCAGGGCATCGCGGAAGTCTTCGAAGTCGTCGGAGCTGACCGGGAACAGGCCGGCGTAAACCTGCGGCTGGATCTTCTTGAAGCCTGGCAGCACTTCGACCTCAGGGGTCGAGGACAGGGTCAGGGTGTCACCCACAGGGGCACCGTGAATGTCCTTGATGCTGGCGATGATGAAGCCTACTTCGCCGGCTTTCAGGTCTGCGGTCTGGGTGTGTTTCGGGGTGAATACACCCACGCTGTCGACCAGGTGCACCTTGCCGGTGGACTTGACCAGGATCTTGTCACCCTTCTTGACGCGGCCCTGGCGCACGCGCACCAGCGAGACCACGCCCAGGTAGTTGTCGAACCAGGAGTCGATGATCAGCGCTTGCAGCGGCGCATCGATCTCGCCCTCGGGTGCAGGAATGGAGTGCACCAGGCGCTCGAGCACCTCGTCCACGCCCATGCCGCTTTTGGCACTGCAGGCCACCGCGTCGGTAGCGTCGATGCCGATGATCTTCTCGATCTCGTCCTTGACGCGGTCCGGGTCGGCCTGGGGCAGGTCCATCTTGTTCAGCACCGGCATGACCTCCAGGCCCTGCTCGATGGCGGTGTAGCAGTTGGCCACGGACTGGGCCTCCACGCCCTGGCCGGCGTCGACGACCAGCAGAGCACCTTCACAGGCCGCCAGCGAGCGCGAGACTTCGTAGGTGAAGTCGACGTGGCCGGGGGTGTCAATGAAGTTCAACTGGTAGGTCTTGCCATCCTGCGCCTTGTAGTGCAGCGTGACGCTGTGGGCCTTGATGGTAATACCGCGTTCACGCTCCAGGTCCATGGAATCAAGCACCTGGGCTTCCATTTCGCGTGCCGACAGGCCACCGCACATCTGGATGAAACGGTCGGCCAGCGTCGACTTGCCATGGTCGATGTGGGCGATGATGGAGAAATTGCGGATATGACTCAAATCACTCACGGGTCAACACTCGAAAAGGCTGCGAGCCGGACGCCCGCCGAAAAATAGCCGGGAATTGTACCTCAAGCTGCCGGGATATGGGAGATTCCTCTGTCCGACTGTACACAGCAATCCACCGTCCAATTGTGAATAATCATGAAAAAGGGCAGCCGTAGCTGCCCTTTTTCCCATTCCAGGCCGCTTATTCAGCGAGCTTGAAGGTGATGAAGCTGGCGCGGCCCTGACGCAGCACGCGCATCGACACCGAACGGTTCTTCGGCAGCTCCTTGGCGATTTCGGTGAACTCTTTGGCCGAACCGATGGCCTGGTTGTTCAGGTGGCTGATGACATCACCCGGACGCAGACCGATCAGCGCTGCCGGGCCATCCTGCACTTCCTTGATGACCACACCGCCTTTGAGCTCCAGGGATTTCTTCTGCTCGGCGGTCAGGTCGGCGACCGACACACCCAGACGGTTACTGCTGCGCTCGGCACTGCCATCGGCACCGGTGCCGATGTCGGCATCATCGTCCGGCAGCGCGCCGACGCTGATGTCCAGGGTCTGGCGCTTGCCGTTGCGGATGATTTCCAGCTTGGCCTTCTCGCCATCCTTGAGGCCGCCCACCAGGTGTGGCAGGTCGGCCGACATGACGATTGGCTGGCCGTTCATGCTCAGGATCACGTCGCCCACCTGCAGGCCGCCCTTGGCTGCCGGGCCGTTTTCCAGCACCTGGGCCACCAGGGCACCGGCCGGTTTTTCCAGACCGAAGGATTCCGCCAGGTCCTTGTTGACCTCCTGAATGACCACGCCCAGCCAGCCGCGGCTGACCTTACCGTCTTTCTTCAGCTGGTTGGACACATCGATCGCCACATCGATCGGGATGGCGAATGACAGGCCCATGAAGCCACCGGAGCGGGTGAAGATCTGCGAGTTGATACCCACCACCTCGCCCTTCATGTTGAACAGCGGGCCGCCGGAGTTACCCGGGTTGATGGCCACGTCAGTCTGGATGAACGGTACATAGGTGTCGTTTGGCAAGGTACGGCCCTTGGCGCTGACGATGCCTTTGGTCACCGAATGGTCAAAGCCGAACGGCGAACCGATGGCCAATACCCATTCGCCCACCTTGAGTTTCTCGGAGTCACCCAACTTGACCGTCGGCAGGTTCTTGCCTTCGACCTTGAGCAGAGCCACGTCGGTGCGCGGGTCGGTGCCGACCAGCTTGGCCTGCAGCTCGCTGCGGTCCGACAGGCGGACGATGATCTCGTCGGCATCGGCCACCACATGGTTGTTGGTCAGCACGTAGCCATCGCTGGAAATGATGAAGCCCGAGCCCAGCGACTGCGCCTCGCGCTGGCGGTCACCCCGCGGCGAACGCGGCTGCTGCGGCATGTTGCGCTCGAAGAACTCGCGGAACATCGGCGGCAGGCCTTCCAGGTCCGGCATCTGCCCGGCGGCGACGCGGTCGGGCAGCTTCTGCTTGGTACTGATGTTGACCACGGCCGGCGAGGCCTGCTCGACGAGGGTGGTGAAGTCCGGCAGGGCTTCCTCGGCCTGGGCGGTGAGCACCTGGCCAAGCATCAGCACGGCGGCGAACATCGTTAGGTAGGATTTCAAGCGTGGTATTGACATACGGCTCCCGTCACAACGAGCGGTAGTTTAGAAAGGCCCCTGCACAAAGCAGGAAAGGCCAGGCTCCTGAAAGCCTGACCTATAGAAAATTTGCCGGTGGATTGCAAATGACAATGCTTTAATTTCATTTCAGCCGTATGTCCGCCTGCCTTGGCACGGCCCTCAAACGCGCGCCATCACTGGCGCGCCTGGGCATCCTGAGGGCGCATCGACAAAGCGACGCGTTCTGCCGTACCGAGCGGAATTTCGCCCACCACGGTCACCATCACCTTGCCCTTTGGCGTATTCAGGCGACGCGAAACGGCCGAAGTCGGGCCGAGCTGGGTGCGCATATCGGTGCCACCGTCATCGTTCACAGGTTCGAGGAACACGGAAAAACGTGCGAGGCCATCGTCATACATCAGGCTGCTGACCGAACTTTTGTGTTTGGGGTCGCGGCGCACCGAGCTGTTAACCAGTTCGAACCCGGGCGGCAGCCAATCCGAGCGCCAGCCAGCAACGCTGTCATTGCTGACGGGCCCGCCATGCTGCACAGGCTTGCAGGTAGCGCTGGGGCGCAAGTCATCGTCGCCAGGCGGCTCGTCGGTATCGAGGC
The DNA here is from genome assembly GCF_014192825.1 of Pseudomonas sp. OG7. Lineage (NCBI taxonomy): Bacteria > Pseudomonadati > Pseudomonadota > Gammaproteobacteria > Pseudomonadales > Pseudomonadaceae > Pseudomonas > Pseudomonas sp. OG7. The sequence goes on from NZ_JACHYK010000006.1 coordinate 130,444, forward strand.
GGGTCATCTGGAAGCGCTCCAGCAACTGCCCTTTGTCGTTGAGCATCAACGAGCGCAGTGGCAGGCCGGTATTACGGTCCAGGTGCAGTTCGAAGGCGTAGCGGTGCTGGTCGCGGGGTGTGAGCGTCACGATCACGGCGTCGCGCCCTGCGACCCGTGACTTGCCAGCCACGCTCAAATCGTACCAGCCCATCAGTTTCAGCGGATCAAGCACACGCGGTGCGGTGTCTGGCGGTGCCGTGACACTGCTCACCAAGGCCCCACTGACACACTCCACCTTCCCATCCACACGCACGATTTCCTGGGCGGCGCCATCGAGCTGCAGCAGCCGCTCGCTGACCTTGCCGTCCTCGACCCGGTGCCAGATATCGTGGGAAGAGAAGCTGCCGTTGCGCTCGTAGACGAAAGAGCCTTGGTAGCTCTGCTTTTGCTCGGCCTGTGCCAGCTTGTTCAGCCACTCACTCGCCTGGGGCGAGGAATTGGCCGCCAATGCTGGCACCATCATGCAGCTGCCAATCAGCAGCGACAACAGAGGTAGCGCGCGCATGATCCTCCTTACTTAACGGTTCTCCAGGCTGGCAGCGCGGGCATAAGGCAATGCGGTTTCAGTGCCCTTGAGCGCAGATTCCTGGGCATGCTGGCGCAGGTAGCCTGGCAGACGCTGATCCCAGCCGGCCTGGTTCTGCAGCACGCCGTTGGCCATTGGCCCGGTCGGTTGCTCGCTGCTCTCACTATAGCCTGCCAAAACGGCCGGGCCTTGGGCTTGTGGCACGCTCAGGCCTTGCTGGGCAGGCTGCTGGGCTGCAAGCTCCGCACCGGTGATTTCGTCCTGGTTGTACATGCGTACACCAGCGAGCACCGCAACGGTGACCGAAGCCGCTACAGCCAGGCGGCCAATGCTGCGCCACGGGCCTTTCTTGACCTTGGCCGGCACCGCTTCGTCAGCCAGCGCAGCAGACACCGCCGAGGCGATATCCAGGTTAGGCAGCAGCAGCTCCTTGTGCATGGCTGCACGGGCCACCTGGTAACGCGACCAGGTGGCACGGGCTTCGGCATCGTCGACGGCGTTCAACACCCGACGCAATTCCAGTTCGTCCGCTTCGTTATCCATCACCGCGGACAGCGATTCCTGCAAAGCTTCACGACTCATGGTGGTTCCTCTCTTGGCTGTCGCCGCTGTCTCAGGTTTCCTGCAACAACGGCTGCAGGGCTTTGTCTATGGCCTCCCGAGCGCGAAAGATTCGAGAGCGCACGGTACCCACCGGACATTGCATGACACTGGCAATGTCTTCGTAACTCAGCCCGTCGAACTCGCGCAGGGTCAGTGCCGTGCGCAGGTCTTCGGGCAGTTGCTGGATGGTGCGATGGACGGTGCCTTCGATTTCATCCCGCAACAACGAGCGCTCTGGGGACTCGAGATCCTTGAGGCCATGATCGCCGTCGTAAAACTCCGCATCCTCGGAGCTCACATCACTGTCTGGCGGCCGTCTTCCACGGGACACCAGGTAATTCTTCGCCGTGTTGATGGCGATACGGTACAGCCAGGTATAAAACGCACTGTCACCGCGAAAATTGCCAAGCGCACGGTAGGCCTTGATAAAGGCTTCCTGCGCCACATCCTGGGCTTCGTGGGTATCGTGAACGAACCGCACGATCAACCCGAGAATCTTGTGCTGATACTTCAGCACCAACAGATCGAACGCTCGCCTGTCGCCGCGCTGAACGCGCTCGACAAGCTGCTGATCCTCTTCCTGGGTTAGCATGAACACTCCTCGGTGAACTCGAAGGAGCGTTGCAACAGCCATCGATCAGGCTTGCAACCATAGACTCGGGCTTTACGCAAAAGTTCTCCCCTCCAAGCAAGTTTCCTGCAGCCCTTGGTCGGCTTGCACGAAAGACGCGGCGCGGTCACGGCCGGCTACGTCAATAATCAGGTTTCGAATACGCAGAGACAGCCCGGACAGGCCTGCCACCCTGCGTCGCCGCGGCAAATTGTGGCGTGCGGGCAGCCTTCATAGGATTTCCGGCCATGCCGGAAAGTTCCCACAAAGGTTGCCGCAACCTGGCAAGTGGCATGGAAATTGGCCACCCCGGGCTGCTATAAAGGCATCCCGGCCAAGTTTAACGATAGTTTCACAATGCCATCTGCGCGTGACTATTGTGCCGTGCCCCTTCCAAAGATTACTAGTGTCCCGACATGAGCCAACAATTCCAACATGATGTCCTGGTGATCGGCAGCGGTGCCGCCGGTCTCAGCCTGGCACTTAACCTTCCCAGCCACCTGCGCGTTGCGGTGCTCAGCAAGGGCGACCTGGCCAACGGCTCGACCTTCTGGGCCCAGGGCGGGGTCGCTGCGGTGCTCGACAACACCGATACCGTGCAGTCGCATGTCGAGGACACCCTCAATGCCGGCGGCGGCCTGTGCAACGAAGAGGCGGTGCGCTTTACCGTCGAGCACAGCCGGGAAGCCATTCAATGGCTGATCGAGCAAGGCGTGCCCTTTACCCGCGACGAGCACTACAGCGTTGATGACGGCGGTTTCGAGTTTCATCTCACCCGTGAGGGCGGCCATAGCCACCGGCGCATCATCCACGCCGCCGATGCGACCGGCGCGGCCATTTTCACTACGCTGCTGCAGCAGGCTCGCCTGCGCCCGAACATACAGCTGCTGGAACAACGTGTAGCGGTCGACCTGATCACCGAACGCCGCTTGGGCCTGCCTGGCGAACGCTGCCTGGGCGCCTATGTGTTAAACCGCAATACCGGCGAGGTAGACACCTTCGGCGCACGTTTCACCGTGCTGGCCACCGGTGGCGCGGCCAAGGTCTACCTCTATACCAGCAACCCCGATGGCGCTTGCGGTGACGGTATCGCCATGGCCTGGCGGGCGGGTTGCCGGGTGGCCAACCTTGAGTTCAACCAGTTCCACCCGACCTGCCTGTACCACCCGCAGGCCAAGAGCTTCCTGGTCACCGAAGCCCTGCGCGGCGAAGGCGCGCTGCTGCGCCTGCCCAACGGCGAACGCTTCATGCCACGCTTCGACCCACGCGAAGAACTGGCCCCGCGCGACATCGTGGCCCGCGCCATCGACCATGAGATGAAGCGCCTGGGCGTGGACTGCGTCTACCTGGACATCACCCACAAGCCGGCAGACTTCATCAAGAGCCATTTCCCCACCGTGTACGAGCGCTGCCTGGCATTTGGCATCGACATCACCCGCCAACCGATCCCGGTGGTGCCTGCCGCGCACTACACCTGCGGCGGGGTGATGGTCGACGACCGTGGTCACACCGACGTACCGGGCTTGTACGCGATCGGCGAAACCAGCTTCACCGGCCTGCACGGCGCCAACCGCATGGCCAGCAACTCATTGCTGGAATGCTTCGTCTATGGCCGGGCGGCCGCTGCCGACATCGAGGCGAACCTGGAGGCAGTGGCCATGCCCAAGGCCCTGCCGGGTTGGGACGCCAGCCAGGTCACCGACTCGGACGAGGACGTGATCATTGCGCACAACTGGGACGAACTGCGGCGTTTCATGTGGGACTACGTCGGCATCGTGCGCACCAGCAAACGCCTGCAACGCGCGCAGCATCGCATTCGCCTGCTGCTGGATGAAATTGACGAGTTCTACAGCAACTACAAGGTCAGCCGCGACTTGATCGAACTGCGCAACCTGGCGCAGGTTGCCGAGTTGATGATCCTGTCGGCCATGCAACGCAAGGAAAGCCGTGGGCTGCATTACACCCTGGACTACCCTGGGATGCTGGACGAGGCCAAGGACACCATTCTTAGTCCGCTCTGAGATCGGCGTCGCGGCCTTCGCGGGCTCGCCCGCTCCCACAGGAGCTCCACTGCCTTGCAGCCTTGCGCAGTACCTGTGGGAGCGGGCAAGCCCGCGAAGAAGCCAACCCGGTCTGTAACTATGTGCGGGCCACTTCTGCCCACCTGCGCCTGCTGAACTTCAACCTTACCCGCAAGCGCCGATGCTCATCCGCCCCCAACGCATCCCGCGCTATGCACTGGCTCTCCCCCAGCCACCGCCCCACCCGCTCAAAGCGCAACACCACCAGCCCCGGCAACGCCACGCTGTCCCGGCACAAACGCACCGGCTGCCAGCCACGGGCACGGCTGAGCACCTGCCAGCCACGCACATCACGGCGCAAGCCAACAACGGCATGCTCATGCGTCAACAGGATACGTCGGGGAATGGCCCAGCCAGCGTGGGCAATACAGGCAGCGACAACAGAGAGGGCCAGCCACCCAGGCAGCGGGCTCGCCCACACGGCAAGCCACGCCAGTACCTGGCACACCAGATAGGCCGCTAGCAGCAGGCGTGAGCCTTGCCAGCGGCACTCGAAGCACTCACTTGGGCTGGACACGGTCCAGGATGATGCGAACCATGCGCTGCAGCTCCGGGTCTTCAGACTCGGTGCGCTCCATGAACCAGCCGAACATGTCCTGATCCTCGCAGCTCAACAGACGCACGTACAGTTCGCGGTCGGTCTCGTTGAGGGTGGGGTAGACTTCCTGGGTGAAAGGCACCAGCAGCACGTCCAGTTCCAGCATGCCACGGCGGCTGTGCCAGAAAAGCCGGTTGAGTTCAGTTTGTTCGACCATGGGGCCCTCCTCGAATGGCCCGCCAGTATACAGCCAGGCACGCGAAGCGACACCGGGCGTTGGTCTAGTCACCTACCTATTTTGTTACCGGCGTTCTATGATGGCCGCCAGTCTTTAGCCACCGCGATGACCCATGGCCGATTCCGCTTTCTTCTGCCCCCTGTCCCACGAGGGCATCCTCGCCGTCCGCGGCTCCGATGCAGGCAAGTTCCTGCAAGGCCAGCTGACTTGCAACATCAACTACCTCAGCCAGGAACACGCCAGCCTCGGCGCCCGCTGCATGGTCAAGGGGCGCATGCAGTCCAGCTTCCGCATCCTGCCTGAAGGCAACGGCTACCTGCTGGCCATGGCCAGTGAACTGCTCGATGCGCAACTGGCCGACCTGAAAAAGTACGCCGTGTTCTCCAAGGCCACGCTGACCGATGAAAGCGCCGCCTGGGCACGCTTTGGCCTGCAAGGTGGCGACGCTGCGCTGCAGGCGCTGGGGCTCGACGTGCCCGCAGTTGCCGGCAGCACCGTACGCCATGAGGGCCTGATTGCCATTGCCGTTTCTGCAGGCCGCGTAGAACTGTGGGTGCCGGCAGACAACGCCGACAGCGTGCGCCAGGCCCTCGTCGGCGCCCTGCCCGAGGGCAGTCTCAACGACTGGCTGCTTGGGCAGGTTCGCGCCGGTATCGGCCAGGTCATGGGGCCGACCCGTGAGCTGTTCATCCCGCAGATGATCAACCTGCAAGCCGTCGATGGTGTCAGCTTCAAGAAAGGCTGCTACACCGGCCAGGAAATCGTCGCCCGCATGCAGTACCTGGGCAAGCTCAAGCGCCGCCAGTACCGTCTGGCACTGGACCAGCAGGCCATCCCGGCGCCGGGCGCCGAAATTTTCTCGCCCACCCATGGTTCGTCGGTCGGTGAAGTGGTCATTGCTGCTGGCAACGGCGCAGGCTGTGAACTGCTTGCGGTGCTCAGCGCCGAGGCAGTTGAAGATGACAACCTGCACCTGGGGAGCCTGGAAGGCCCGCGCCTGCAGGTACTGACCCTGCCTTACGAACTGGACCGCGACCGGGAAATCCAGCGCTGACCAGCCTGCCCCGCCCTTGTGGCGGGGCCGCACCACCACTGCGGTAGACACGCCCATGAACAAGCTGGCCGAGATGGTTCAAGCACAGTTGCTCGATGCCATCGAAAAGGATGACCTGGTCCTGCCGACCCTGCCAGAGGTTGCCTTGAGCATCCGCGAAGCAGCGGAAGACAGCGAGATCAGCGTAGCGGCCCTGAGCAAGGTGATCGGTCGCGATGCGGCCCTTTCTGCGCGCCTGATAAAGGTAGTCAACAGCCCGCTGCTGCGTGCAGCGGTCGAGGTCACCGACCTGCACACTGCCATCACGCGGCTGGGCATCAATTACAGCTGCAACCTGGCCATTGGTCTGGTGATCGAGCAGATTTTCCATGCACGCGCGCCGGCCGTTGAACAAAAACTGCGCGACATCTGGGCCAACAGCCTGGAAGTTGCGGGTATCAGCTACGAAATCTGCAGGCGCTACACGCACCTCAAGCCCGATCAGGCTACCTTGGGTGGGCTGGTCAACCAGATTGGCGCACTGCCGGTACTCATTTACGCCGAAGAGCACAACGAACTGCTGTCCGACCCGGTTTGCCTGCATTACGTGATAGAGCAGATCCAGCCGGTGCTGGGGGACAAGATCCTCAAGGCCTGGGAGTTTCCGGAGCAACTGGTCAACCTGCCCAGCCAGGTTCAGGACCTGGACCGGCAGACTGACAAGGTCGATTACATCGATATCGTGCAGATCGCCCGCTGCATCAGCCAGCGCGGGCGCCATCGGCCATTGGCGGCGCTGCCGGCTTATCGCCACCTGGGGTTGCCGTTTGGTACTGAGCTGGAGGTGGAAGAGCTGCTTGAAGCGCGGAGCATGTTCCGCTGAGCAGTGCCAGCCTGTTCTGGCCCTATCTGGCTTGCCGGCGATAGGGCCAGAACAGCAACACATCAATCGGCGATAAAACTCACCCGCACCCGCAGCCCGCCGTTCTCGCCATCATGCAGGCTTACCTGCGCCAGGTGCGCCCGGCAGATCTCACCGACAATCGCCAGCCCAAGCCCGCTCCCTTGCGCACTGCGCCGGTAGAACCGCTCGAACACCCGCTCACGCTCAGCCTCGGGAATACCCGGCCCGTCGTCTTCCACCTCCAGCACCGCCGGCGCCACCACCCGCAAGATCACATTGCCACCCTCTGGCGTGTGCGCCAGGGCATTGTCCACCAGGTTGCTCAACAGCTCGTTGAGCAGCGTCGGCTCACCCTTCAGCCACACTGGCGCCTCGGCCTCCAGGGCCAGCGCAACGCCGCGTTTGTGTGCCAACGGGGCCATGGCCATACCCAACTCACGGGCCAGCTGGCTCAGGTCCAGGCGCTGCGCGCCGCCCTCGGCAATTGCCCGTGCTCCGTTCTCCACCCGTGCCAACGACAACAGCTGGTTAGCCAGGTGGGTCAGGCGGTCAGTGCCTTGTGCCGCAGATTCCAGCGTCTGCCGCCACGCTTGCGGCTCGGAGGAGCGAAGGCCCAGCTCCACCCGCGCCTTCAAGGCAGCCAGCGGCGTACGCAATTCATGGGCGGCATCGGCAATGAACTGCGCCTGGCGCTCGAACTGGCCGCGCAGGCGCTCGGTAAAGTGGTTCAAGGCTCGCACCAGCGGGCCGAGCTCACGCTGCACCTGCACCACCGGCAAAGCCCGCAAGTCATCTGGCTGGCGCTCTTCCACCGCCGTGCGCAGGCGCTCCAATGGCCGCAACGCCGCACTCACGGCAAACCACACCATCACCAACGCCCCCAGCGCCAGCATACCCAGGCGCAACAGGGTGTCGGCCATCAGCCCACGGGCCATGCGCACCCGCGCCTCTTCCGTCTCGGCCACGCGGATTTCCGCCATGCCGTTCATGTTCGGCTCGGTCACTGCCTTCAGCAGGCTGACCACCCGCACATCCTGGCCCAGGTAGGTGGCGTTGTAGAACCGCGCAAGCGCCGGGTAATCGTCAGTGCGCGGCGTGCCGGGCGGCGGCGGTGGCAGGTTCTCGTAGCCGGAGATCAGCCGCTGTTTGATGTCCAGCACCTGGTAGTAGATGCGCCCGGCGCTGTCGTAAGCGAACGTGTCCAAAGCCACGTAGGGCACATCCGCGCTCAGCGAGCCGTCACGCTGCGACAGGCCAGCGGCGATGGTGCGCGCCGAGGCCAGCAGGGTGCGGTCGTAGGCGGTATCGGCGGCCTCACGGCCATTCCAGTAGGCGCTCAGGCCGCTGGCCAGCATCAGCACCACCAGCAGCAGGGCCAGGTTGCCCAGCAGGCGCCCGCGCAAGCTGCCGTTGTCACGCATCGCGGTGCTCTAGCAGGTAGCCCAGCCCACGGAAAGTGACAATGGCCACCGGGTGGCCGTCGAGCTTTTTGCGCAGCCGGTGGATATAGATTTCGATGGCATCCGGGCTGGCTTCTTCATCCAGGCCGAACACCTGGGCAGCCAGTTGCTCTTTGCTCATCACCCGACCCGGGCGTGCGATCAGCGCTTCCAGCACGCTTTGCTCGCGCGACGTCAGGGTCAGGTTGTCGTCGCCAAGGGCAAAGCGCCGGGTATCCAGGTCGTAGACCAGCGGCCCGCAACGTTGCTGGCGCTCGCCACCGAGCACACTGCGGCGCAGCAAGGCCTTGACCCGTGCTTCCAGCTCGGTCAGCTCGAACGGTTTGGCCAGGTAGTCGTCTGCCCCCAGGTTCAGGCCATGAACCCGGTCCTTGACGTCGCTGCGCGCGGTCAGCATCAGCACCGGCACCGTCTTGCCACGGCCGCGCAGGCGCGCCAGCACCTCAAAGCCATCCATGCGCGGCAAGCCGACATCCAGCACGGCGACAGCGTATTCCTCGCTGGCCAGGGCCAGGTCGGCAGCCACGCCGTCATGCAGCACATCCACGGTCAGGCCGTGGCTTTTCAAGGCCTGGGCCACGCTTTCGGCCAGTTGCAGATGGTCTTCGACCAGCAGCACACGCATCGGATTCTCCCTGCTCGGGTGGGGCGGTTGGCGCGGAGTGTACCGCTGTCGCCAAGCCTGTGAAGCCCCTCGTAACAAACCTTTCACGCTGAAAGGTTAGCGAAAGGTTCGTTACCTAGCATCGCACCACGGTCGCCCTTCGCGCCGAAAAAAGCACCAGCAAGGTGCAACGAATAAGAACAATAAACGGAGTCATCGACGATGCTGTCATCGCAGCCGCAGGCGTTCGCGCCTACCCGTTCCTTTGCCGCACGCCCCTCCGCCATCGCCAGCGCCCTTGCGCTTGCCGGTGTCGCCCCGATGAGCCAGGCCGCCTTCTTCGAAGACAGCACAGCCACCTTCGAAACCCGCAACATGTACTTCAACCGCGACTTCCGCGACGGCACCAGCGCGCAGCAATCCAAGCGCGACGAGTGGGCCCAGGGCTTCATCCTCAACTTCGAGTCCGGCTACACCGATGGCACCGTAGGCTTTGGCCTGGATGCACTGGGCATGCTCGGCATCAAGCTCGATTCCAGCCCCGACCGCACCGACACCGGCCTGTTGCCGACCCACGATGATGGCAAGGCCGCCGATGAGTATTCCAAACTCGGCCTGACCGGTAAGGTGAAGATTTCCCAGACCGAACTGAAGATCGGCACCCTGATCCCCGAGCTGCCAACCCTGCAGCCCAACGACGGGCGCATCCTGCCGCAAACGTTCGAAGGCGGCCTGCTCACCTCGAAGGAAATCAAGGGCCTGACCTTCACTGGCGGTCGCCTGGACAAGGCCAAGGACCGCAACGACACCAACTGGGAAGACCTGGCGCTGAACAACAAGAACGGCCGCTTCGGTGGCAGCTTCAGCGCCGACAACCTGGCCCTGGGCGGGCTGGACTACCAGTTCACCGACCGCATCACCGGCAGCTATCACTTCGCCCAGCTCGACGACATCTACCGCCAGCACTTCATCGGCATGGTCGCCACCCAGCCGTGGGGCCCGGGCACCTTCGGCGCCGACCTGCGCCTGGCCGTGAGCGACGACGCCGGTGCGGCCAAGGCGGGCAACATCGACAACACCACCGTCAACGGCATGCTCAGCTACGCCCTGGGCGGGCACAAGGTCAGCGCCGCCTGGCAGCAGCTGTCAGGGGACAGCGCCTTCCCGTATGTCGATGGTGCCGACCCTTACCTGGTCAACTTCGTCCAGATCAACGACTTCGCCGGCGCCGACGAGCGCTCCTGGCAAGCGCGCTACGACTACAACTTCGCCGCACTCGGCGTGCCCGGCCTGACCTTCATGACCCGCTACATCAGCGGCGACAACGTCAGCCGCGCCGCTGGCGGCGAGGGCAAGGAGTGGGAACGCAACACCGAGCTCAAGTACGTGGTACAAAGCGGCCCGTTGAAGAACGTCGCCGTGCGCCTGCGCAACGCCACCTTCCGCTCCAACTTCGCCCGTGACGCGGACGAAGTGCGGCTGCTGGTGAGCTACAGCGTCGCCCTGTGGTAACCCAATAACAACAACGCTCACGGAGATAGACGATGACCTTTTCACTGCGCCGCCTCGTCCTCGCTACCGGCTGCCTGCTGTTGGCCGGCAATGCCCTCGCTGCCGAACCGAAACGCCCCGAATGCATCGCCCCCGCCTCACCCGGCGGCGGCTTCGACCTGACCTGCAAACTGGTGCAAAGCGCCCTGGTGCAGGAAAAAATCCTCAGCAAGCCGATGCGCGTCACCTACATGCCCGGCGGTGTCGGCGCGGTGGCCTACAACGCCGTGGTCGCCCAACGCCCGGCCGATGCCGGCACCTTGGTGGCGTGGTCCAGTGGTTCGCTGCTGAACCTGGCACAAGGCAAGTTCGGCCGCTTTGACGAGAACGCGGTGAAGTGGCTGGCCGCTGTCGGTACCAGCTATGGCGCCATCGCGGTGAAAAGCGACTCCCCTTATAAAACCCTCGATGACCTGGTCGCCGCGCTGAAGAAAGACCCGAGCAAAGTGGTGATCGGCTCTGGCGGGACCGTGGGCAGCCAGGACTGGATGCAGACCGCCCTGATCGCCAAGGCTGCCGGCATCAACCCGCGTGACCTGCGCTACGTGGCCCTGGAAGGCGGTGGCGAAATTGCCACGGCGTTGCTGGGTGGCCATATCCAGGTTGGCTCGACCGACATCTCCGACTCCATGCCGCATATCCAGAGCGGCAACATGCGCATCCTTGCGGTGTTCTCGGAAAACCGCCTGGACGAGCCCGAGATGAAAGACATCCCCACTGCCAAGGAACAGGGCTACGACATTGTCTGGCCGGTGGTACGCGGTTTCTACCTGGGGCCAAAGGTGAGCGACGAGGACTACGCCTGGTGGAAAGCTTCGTTCGACAAAATGCTGGCCTCGGAAGACTTCGCCAAGCTGCGTGACCAGCGCGAGCTGTTCCCGTTCGCCATGACCGGCGAAGAGCTGGACGGCTATGTGAAGAAGCAAGTGGCTGACTACAAGGCATTGGCCAAGGAATTCGGGCTGATTCAGTAAGCCTGTCGGATTCACCACAATCCCTGGGGGAGCAGGCACCGCGGTGCCTGACACCGGCCTTGCCGGTGTTCGCGGGCACGCCCGCTCCCCCAAACGAGGACTCTGCAATGATCCTGCAACGCATCTTCGCCCTGGCCCTGCTGGCGGTGTGCGCCGCCCTGGCCGTGATGGCATTGCCCTACCAGGCGGCGTTTTCCTATGAGCCGGTCGGCCCACGCGCCTACCCGCTGCTGATGCTCGGCCTGATGAGCCTTGGCCTGCTGTACCTGGTGTTTCGCCCTACGCCCATCGTGCGCAAGGACGACGAACCGGAACTGGACCGCGAAACCCTGACCAAGATTGCCGCCTGCGTCGGCCTGCTGGTTGTTTTCGCCGCCACCTTCGAGCCTTTGGGCTTCATTCTCAGCGCCATGCTGGTCGGTGTGCCCATGGCCCGGCTGTACGGCGGTCGCTGGCTGCACAGTGCCATGGTGGTGGTCGGCATGAGCGTCTTTCTCTACTGGCTGTTCGACCGCGTAATGGACGTGCCCCTGCCCCTTGGCCTGCTGAGCGTACTGGAGAACTGACACATGGATACCTTGAGCTACCTGGGCCAGGGCTTCGGCGTCGCCCTGTCCCCCTACAACCTGGTCACCGCCCTCTCCGGCACCCTGATCGGTACCGTGGTCGGCCTGCTGCCAGGCCTGGGCCCGATCAACGGCGTGGCCCTGCTGATTCCCATCGCCTTCGCCCTGGGCTTGCCACCGGAGTCGGCGCTGATCCTGCTGGCGGCGGTGTACCTGGGTTGCGAGTACGGTGGGCGTATCAGCTCGATCCTGCTGAACATCCCGGGCGAGGCCTCGACCGTGATGACCACCCTCGACGGTTACCCGATGGCCCGGCAGGGCTTGGCCGGCGTGGCCCTGTCGCTGTCGGCCTGGAGTTCGTTCATCGGTGCCTTCATCGCCACCTGCGGCATGGTGCTGTTCGCGCCGTTGCTGGCGAAATGGGCCATTGCTTTCGGCCCGGCGGAGTACTTCGTGCTGATGGTGTTCGCCATCGTCGCCCTGGGTGGCATGGCCGGTGACAAGCCCCTGAAAACCTTCATTGCCGCCCTGATCGGCCTGTTCCTGTCGGCGGTCGGCATCGACGCCAACAGCGGCGTCTACCGCTTCACCGGTGACAGCGTGCACCTGGCCGACGGCATCCAGTTCGTGGTGCTGGTACTGGGCCTGTTCTCCATCAGCGAAATCCTCCTGCTGCTGGAAAAGACCCACCATGGCCACCAGGCGGTCAAGGCTACCGGCCGCATGCTGTTCAACTTCAAGGAAGCGGCTTCGGTGTTCGTGGTGAACATTCGTTGCGGTCTGCTTGGTTTCATCATGGGTGTTCTGCCTGGCGCCGGCGCAACCTTGGCCAGTGCCGTGGCCTACATGACCGAGAAGCGCCTGGCGGGTGAAAGCGGCAAGTTCGGCAAGGGCGATGCCCGTGGCCTGGCCGCACCGGAAACCGCCATCGGTGCTTCGTGCTGTGGCGCCCTGGTGCCGATGCTGACCCTGGGTGTGCCGGGCTCTGGCACCACCGCCGTGATGATCGGTGCCCTGACCCTGTACAACATCACCCCCGGCCCACTGCTGTTCGAACAGCAGCCAGACATCGTCTGGGGCCTGATCGCCTCGCTGTTCATCGCCAACATCATGCTGGTGATCCTCAATATTCCGATGATCCGCATTTTCACCCGCATCCTCGCCGTGCCGAACTGGGCGCTGGTGCCGGTGATCGCCATCATCACCGCCATCGGCGTGTACGCCGTGCATGCCACCACCTTCGACCTGTTCCTGATGGTCGGCATCGGCATCATGGGCTACATCCTGCGCAAGCTGGACTTCCCGCTGTCGCCAATCCTGCTCGGTTTCATTCTCGGCGGGCTGATGGAGCAGAACCTGCGCCGCGCACTGTCGATTTCCAACGGTGAGCTGGGCATCCTCTGGTCGAGCCCGATCAGCATGGGCGTGTGGGCGCTGGTGGTGCTGATGCTCGCCTTGCCGCTGCTTCGCATCTGGCGCAAACGCAGCCAGCAGCGCCGGGCCCTGGCCGATGCCTGATCGCGGGTTGCCGTTGTTTGTCGCAACCGGGCTGGTCGGCCTTGCTGGCGGTTACATCGCCAGCAAGGTCGGCTGGCCTTTGCCGTGGATGGTCGGCTCGCTGCTGGCCATCATCCTGGTGCGCTGCCTGACGCCCTGGCAACTGTCAGAGATACCCAACGGCCGCAAGTGCGGGCAGTGCATCATCGGCATCGGCATTGGCCTGCACTTTACCCCGGCGGTGATCGAGCAGGTGGGCAGCCATTTTGCGCTGATTTTCTTCGGCGCCCTGTTCACGACCCTGTCCAGCGTGATCAGCGTGTGGCTGTTGCGAAAGACCGGTGAAGACCGCGCCACGGCTTTTTTCGCCAGCATGCCAGGAGGCTCGGGGGAGATGGTCAACCTCGGCGCACGTAACGGCGCGGTACTGAGCCAGGTGGCTGCGGCGCAGAGCCTGCGGGTGCTGGCGGTGGTGCTGTGCGTACCGGCGCTGTTCAAGTTCTTGCTGGGTGACGGGGTGCCGCTGAACCACACGGGAAGCGTCAGCTGGAGCTGGCTGGCCTTGATAGCGCCGTTGGGCGGTGCCGTTGCGCTGCTCTGGCAACGGTTGCGCCAGCCCAATCCATGGCTGTTCGGGCCATTGCTGGTAGCGGCCACGGTCAGCCTGGCCGGCAACCTGCAAATCGCACTGCCCAATGGTGCCAGCCAGATCGGCCAGTGGCTGATAGGCAGCGGCCTGGCTTGCCACTTCAACCGCGCCTTCTTCCGCCGCGCACCGTCGTTCCTGGGGCGCACGCTGTTAGCCACGGCGCTCTGCATGGCGATTGCCGGCAGTGCCGCGTGGGTACTCAGCGTGATGACCGCGCTGGATTTGCGTTCGCTGACGCTGGGAATGATGCCGGGCGGAATTGCCGAAATGAGCCTGACGGCAGAAACCCTGCAACTGTCGGTACCGCTGGTGACGGCGCTGCAGGTGATGCGCCTGCTGTTCGTGCTGTTTTTGGCAGAGCCGTTGTTCAGGTATTGGGTAAGGAACCAGCACTAGGGGCCGTTGCACGGCCCCGGTAATCCTCAAAGCGGCGGCAACGCCCAGTTGATCGGCGCCATGCCACGCTGCTCAAGGAAGCTGTTGGTCCGGCTGAAATGCCCGCAACCCAAGAAACCACGGTAAGCCGACAGTGGCGACGGATGCACCGATTTCAGCACCAGGTGCTTGGTCCCATCGATCAGCTTCTGTTTGCTCTGCGCATGCGAACCCCACAGCAGGAACACCACGTTCGGGCACTGCTCACTGACTACCTGGATAACCCGGTCGGTAAAGAACTCCCACCCCTTCTTGGCGTGCGATGCCGCATTGGCTCGCTCCACGGTCATGGTCGTGTTGAGCAGCAATACACCCTGCTCGGCCCAGCTTTGCAGGTAGCCATGGCTGGCGATCGGGATGTTCAGATCGCGCTGCAGTTCCTTGTAGATGTTGACCAGCGACGGCGGCGTGGCCACACCCGGTTGCACCGAGAAACACAGACCATGCGCCTGGCCCGGCCCGTGGTAAGGGTCCTGCCCAAGGATGACCACCTTCACCTGGTCCAGCGGTGTCGAGTTGAGTGCATTGAAGATCAGCGGCCCTGGCGGGTAGATCTCCTTGCCGGCGGCATATTCGCTGCGCAGGAACTCTCGCAGCTGATGCATGTAGGGCTGGTCGAATTCGGCGCGCAGTGCGGCCTTCCAGCTGGGTTCGAGTTTGATGCGATCGTCGTCAGTCATGGGGCCATCCGTAAACAATGGCGCGACACTAGGTAAGCCCTTCCCGCTTGTCAAACGATCCGACCGACAACCGGCATGTTCGGCCAGGCAGGCCATACTTGTGCGATGACTTGAGCGAGGTAGTCCATGGCCATTCATTGCGAGGTTCTCATCGGCGCCGATGGCGCCCGCATCGGCATTGCCACCCTGGATGCACCCAAGGCACTCAATGCCCTGAACCTGCCCATGATCGAAGTATTGGGCGAACAACTGCATGCCTGGGCCCACGACCCGGGCATTGTCTGCGTGCTGCTGCGCGGCACCGGCGCAAAAGCCTTCTGCGCCGGTGGCGATGTACGTGCACTGGTACAAGCCTGCCGCGACCACCCCGGCAGCGTGCCGCCCCTGGCTGCCACCTTCTTCGCCGCCGAATACCGCCTGGACTTTGCCCTGCACACCTACCCCAAGCCGCTGCTGTGCTGGGGGCATGGGCATGTGCTAGGAGGCGGCATGGGGCTGTTGCAGGGTGCCAACGTGCGTATCGTCACACCCAGCAGCCGGCTGGCCATGCCGGAAATCAGCATTGGCCTGTACCCGGATGTGGGCGCGAGCTGGTTTCTGGCACGGCTGCCGGGCAAGCTGGGGTTGTTCCTGGGGCTGACGGGGGCACCGATCAACGCCCGCGATGCCCTTGACCTGAGCCTGGCCGACCGCTTTCTGGGCGAGCACCAGCAAGAGGCATTGATCGAAGAACTGCTGCAGTTGAACTGGCAAGAGCAGACCGCCCTGCAGCTGAACAGCCTGCTCAAGGCCGAACAGCACCGCGCCTGTGCCGAGTTGCCCGAAGCCCAGTGGTTGCCAAGGCGGCAGGTTATCGATGCGTTGCTCGACGTGGCCGATGCGGCGGCGGCCTGGCGTGCGCTGGAAGGGCTCAAGCATCATGACGACCCGCTGCTGGCCGATGCCGGCCAACGGCTGCATCAGGGTTGCCCACTGACGGCGCACCTGGTCTGGGAGCAAATCCGCAGGGCACGGTATCTGTCGCTGGCACAGGTGTTCCAGATGGAATACAGCATGAGCCTGAACTGTTGCCGTCACCCCGAGTTCAGCGAAGGCGTACGCGCCCGCCTGCTGGACAAGGACGACCAGCCGCGCTGGCACTGGCCCGATGTGGCGCAGGTTCCGGCGGCGGTGGTCGAGGCGCATTTTGCCAAGGTGTGGGAGGGTCGGCACCCATTGGCAGATCTGGGTTAGGCTTGCCGGTGATGGGGCGCAAAGCGCCCCCGCTTCACTTCACCTTACCGCCGCCAGTTGCCTCCTTGCCCCTGGCCACGCTGGCCATCCCAACGCCCGCCACCATTCCCCTGCCTGTTGGAATGCGAATCGCCACGCTGGTAGCGCTGGCTGCCATCACGATAGTCATGGCGATCCCGGTCTTGCCTGTAGTCTTGCCGTTGGCGATTGCCATAGTCGTAGCGGGGGTTGCCATGCCAACGGTTCATCCCCGGCTGCGGATACGGCCGGTATTGCGGCGCGGGGGCTGGCCGGTAGTAATAGCGTGGTGCAGGCTGGTAGTAATAGCGCGGTTGCGGCGTGACGTAATAACGGTCATAGCGGTAATAGCCCGGCGAGACGTAACGGTCGGTGGAATAGTAGTCCGAACGGTAATAGCCCCCGCTCTCGTAGTACGGGGCGCAGGCGGAAGTCATCAGCCCCAGCAGGGCGATCAACAGGATTCGATAGGACATGGCGGCCTCCTGGACCGCTGGAGTGCCCGAACAGCGGCGCTGGCGAGCATCGATGCGTGATGCGTTCATCGACACTGAATAAGACAGCGACGCCAAGGTGCAGTGCCATTTCTGCAACAATTTGATACAGGTGCGATAGCCCCTAAAAACTTGCAGTCATTTATCGGTCATCTCACTAGAATGGGCGGCTCGGCACACATCATGGGAAGATCATGCCCTCACGTTCCGCTCTGTTCTCGCAGCGCTCGCTGATCGTTACCCTGCTGCTGCTGCTGGCCTGCGGCTTCCTTGCTACCTCGCTGCTCAGCTACTTCTCCTCCCGCAGCGCCATCCGCGACGGCATTATCAATACCGAATTGCCGCTGACCTCCGACACGGTCTACTCGGAAATCCAGAAAGACCTGATTCGCCCGGTGCTGATCGCCTCGATGATGGCCCAGGATACTTTTTTGCGTGACTGGGTACTGTCGGGCGAAAAGGACACCCAGCGCATGACACGCTACCTGGGCGAGGTCATGGGTAAGCAGGGCACCTTCACCTCGTTCTTCGTCTCCGACCGCACCCTCACCTACTATCAAGCCAAGGGCGTGCTCAAGCAGGTGCAAGCCGGCACATGGCGCGATGCCTGGTATTTCCGCCTGCGCGACCTCAAGGCCCCCTACGAGATCAACGTCGACCTCGATATGGCCAACCAGGACAGCCTGACCGTGTTCATCAACTACCAGGTGCACGACTACCAGCACCGCTTCATTGGCGCTGCCGGGGTGGGGCTGAGTGTGTCCTCGGTGGTCAAGCTGATCGACCAGTACCAGCGCCGCTACCAGCGGTCGGTCGTGTTTGTCGATGCCGAAGGCAAAGTGTTGCTGACCGGATCCGAAGGTGGTCCGCACGGTTTGCGGGTCGGCCAACCACTGAGCGACAACGCCGAACTGAACGATGTGCTGGCCGAACAGCCAGTACCCGGCGAAGGCAGCCACGAGTACCACGACAGCGACAACCACAGCCACTTCCTCAACGTGCGTCACCTGCCCGAGCTGGACTGGTACCTGTTGGTGGACAAGCGCGAAACCGGCGCCCTCGACCGCATTCGCCATTCCCTGTACTTGAACCTGGCCATCTGCGCGATGATCACCTTGGTGGTGCTGGCGCTGGTGCATGCCATGGTGCGCCGTCATCAGGCCAGCACCGAGGCGCTGGCCACGCTCGACAGCCTTACCGGCCTGCCCAACCGGCGCAGCTTCGACTTGCTCGCCGCCCAGGCGTTGCACGAAGCCCAGCGCGACAGTGGGCCGCTGGTGGCGCTGCTGATCGACCTGGACCACTTCAAGGCGCTGAATGACACCCACGGTCACCTGGCAGGCGACGAAGTGCTGCGCCAGTTCGCCAATGTGCTGCAGGGCAGCCTGCGCCAATCGGATATACTCTGCCGCTGGGGCGGCGAGGAGTTCATCGTGCTGCTGCGTGAAGCCGAGGGTCGGCAGGCCATCGAGGTAGCGGAAAAGATCCGCCGCCGCACCGAACAGCTCACGTTCAGCTACGACGAACACCCCTTGCGCCTGACCACCAGCATCGGCCTGAGCAGTCTGCAACCGGGAGATACCCTGCACGCCCTGCTGACCCGCGCCGACCGAGCGCTCTATCGTGCCAAGCAGGCCGGCCGTAACCGCGTCTGCAGTGAAACCCAAGATGAATGACAGCCAACACTGCCCCGCTTGCGGTGCCCTCAACCAGTGCAGCCTGGCCGACCCCCGCCGCGCCACCCAGGCCTGCTGGTGCTACAGCGTGAGTATCGACCCGGCCGTGCTCCAGGCCCTGCCCGCCGATTTACGCGACAAAGCCTGCCTGTGCCCACGGTGCGCGGCCGTTGAAGAACAACTTCGATCAACCACTTCTCACTGACCTGTTGCAATGCGCCTCGACCGCTTCCTCGCCAACCTGCCCAGCCTCAACCGCCAACAAACCCGCCTGATGCTGGTACAGCGTCGTGTGCGGGTAGATGGACAGGTGGTCAGCGACCCGCTGACCGAGGTACGCGAATTCAGCCGCGTGGAACTGGACGACCAGGTGCTGCAGGCTGGCCGACCGGCGCGCTACCTGATGCTGCACAAACCCACGGGCTGCGTCAGCGCCACCCAGGACCCGCAGCACCCTACCGTGCTCGACCTGCTGCCCGAAGCATTGCGAGGCGACCTGCACATAGCCGGGCGCCTGGATTTCAACACCACCGGGTTGATGATCCTGACCAACGATGGCCAATGGTCACGGCGCCTGACCCAACCTGCCACCAAACTGCCCAAGCACTACCTGGTGGACACCGAGGACGAGATTGGCGAGTACTATGAGGCCAAGTTCCGTGAGGGTTTCTACTTCGCCTTTGAAGACCTCACTACTCTGCCCGCCCAGCTGGACATCCTCGGCCCGCGCCAGGCGCGGCTGGCGATCGTCGAAGGGCGCTATCACCAGGTCAAGCGCATGTTCGGGTTCTTCGACAACAAGGTGGTGGGGTTGCACCGGGAAAGCATGGGCGCGATCCGCCTGGATCCTGACTTGGCTCCGGGGGCGTTTCGTGAACTGACGGCGGAAGAAATCGCCACTGTCTAGGCTGCCCGTTCTGGCCCAAGGTGGTCATACGACCGCTGAGCGACAAAAGTCACAAATTCTCCCGAACGGCACTTGCAGGATCCCCGACCCACTGCTTGAATCCAAATCGTCAGTCTGCATGTGACTAACAAGTCACGCCCGCAGTCGAAGACGCCTTTTGCCGGCCACCCAGGGCCTTGATGCCTTGGGGCACGGCAAATTGCCCGCCAAAAACAATACCGTCGACGCATGTGCCAAGGATCGACACAGGGCCCCCCGGTTACTCTTCAGGCGAATGCCTACCTGTCATAAAGAACGTGCACCCTAGGTGACGCGAATACCCTTTTTGCGCCAGGAGTCGATGACATGAGGCCAGAAATCGCTGTACTTGATATCCAAGGTCAGTATCGGGTTTACACGGAGTTCTATCGCGCGGAAGCGGCCGAGAATACGATCATCATGATCAATGGTTCGCTGGCCACCACGGCCTCGTTCGCCCAAACGGTACGTAACCTGCACCCGCAGTTCAACGTAGTGCTGTTCGACCAGCCGTATGCCGGCAAGTCCAAGCCACACAACCGCCAGGAACGGTTTATCAGCAAGGAGACCGAGGCGCATATTCTCCTTGAGCTGATCGAGCACTTCCAGGCCGACCATGTGATGTCGTTCTCATGGGGTGGCGCAAGTACGCTGCTGGCGCTGGCGCACCAGCCGCGGTGCGTGAAGAAGGCCGTCGTGAGTTCCTTCTCGCCGGTGATCAACGAACCGATGCGCGACTACCTGGACCGTGGCTGCCAGTACCTGGCCGCCTGCGATCGCTACCAGGTCGGCAACCTGGTCAACGACACCATCGGCAAGCATCTGCCATCACTGTTCAAGCGCTTCAACTACCGCCACGTCAGCAGCCTGGACAGCCACGAGTACGCGCAGATGCACTTCCACATCAACGAGGTGCTGCATCGCGACCTGGACCGGGCGCTGGAGGGTGCGCGCAATATCGACATCCCTGTGCTGTTCGTCAACGGCGACCGCGACGAGTACACCACGGTCGAAGATGCCCGGCAGTTCGGCAAGCATGTGGGCAAGAGCCATTTCAGCGTGATTCGTGACGCTGGCCACTTCCTGGACATGGAGAACAAAACGGCCTGTGAAGACACCCGCAGCGTCCTGCTCGGTTTCCTCAAGCCGGCCGTGCGTGAAACGCGTCACCGCTACCAGCCTGTTCAACAAGGGCAGCAGGGGCAGCATGCATTGGCCATTTGAGCGCATCGGCGCCCTGTGGCTGATCCCGCAGGCTATAGGGTGCCGACAAGCTTTTTTATAACTTGGGCTTCTAATTCGTGGAGGGTTCTGGTAAAAAGTGCTGCGCAGACGCGGGTATAGTTTAGTGGTAAAACGAAAGCTTCCCAAGCTTTAGTTGAGGGTTCGATTCCCTCTACCCGCTCCACATTGCATCACCGCATGGCGTTCCAGCAACGTCATCGCTGTCAGAAGGGGCCTCGGCTCCTTTTTTCGTTTCTGCCCTCCCGGTTTGATCTGGCCCATGGCCAATTGCCTGCCGATCCGCTTCAATGCGTAGATGGTTACGTGAAGCATTTCGAAAGGACGACGCATGTTTCTCTCCCGCTGGCTACCGGGCCTTGCCAACCTGCTGCACTACCGCCGCGAATGGTTCCATGCCGATTTGCAGGCAGGCCTCTCGGTCGCGGCGATTCAGATACCCATCGCCATCGCTTACGCACAAATTGTCGGTTTGCCGCCACAGTACGGCCTGTACGCCTGCGTGCTGCCAATGATGGTCTATGCCCTGATCGGCAGCTCGCGCCAGCTGATGGTTGGCCCTGACGCCGCTACCTGCGCGATGATCGCCGGTGCCGTGGCGCCGCTGGCCATGGGAGACCCGCAGCGCATTGCCGAACTGTCGGTGATCGTCACCGTGCTGGTGGGGGTAATGCTGATCGCTGCCGGCCTGGCACGGGCCGGGTTCATCGCCAGCTTCTTCTCCCGGCCGATCCTCATCGGCTACCTCAACGGCATCGGCCTGAGCCTGATCGCCGGGCAGCTGTCCAAGGTGGTGGGGTTCAAGATCGAAGGCGACGGTTTTATCCTCAGCCTGATCAACTTTTTCCAGCGCCTGGGTGAGATCCACTGGATCACGTTGTTCATCGGCCTGGCCGCTCTGGGCCTGCTGATCTGGCTACCACGGCGTTTCCCACGCCTGCCCGCCGCACTGACCGTGGTGGCACTGTTCATGTTGCTGGTCGGCCTGTTTGGCCTCGACCGCTTCGGCGTCGCCATCCTCGGCCCGGTGCCGGCCGGCATCCCGCAGTTGGCCTGGCCGCACAGCAACCTGGCGGAAATGAAGAGCCTGCTGCGCGACGCCCTGGGTATCGCCACCGTCAGCTTCTGCAGCGCCATGCTCACCGCACGCAGCTTTGCCGCCCGCCACGGCTACGCGATCAACGCCAACCACGAATTCGTCGCCCTGGGCGTGAGCAACCTGGCGGCCGGGGTGTCCCAGGGCTTTGCCATCAGCGGCGCCGACTCGCGCACCGCCGTCAATGACATGGTGGGTGGCAAGAGCCAGCTGGTGGGCATCGTCGCCGCGCTGGTCATTGCCCTGATCCTGTTGTTCTTCACCGCGCCGATGGCGTGGATCCCGCAGGCAGCATTAGGCGCCGTGCTGCTGATGGCCGGCTGGGGGCTGATCGACATCAAGTCGCTGGGGCTCATCCGCCGCCTGAGCCGCTTCGAGTTCTGGCTCTGCCTGCTGACCACGGCCGGTGTGCTGGGCCTGGGCGTGCTGCCCGGCATCGTGTTTGCTGTGACCCTGGCGATCCTGCGCCTGCTCTACAGCATCTACCAACCCACCGACGCCGTGCTCGGCTGGCTGCCGGGCACCGAAGGCCAGGTCGACATCCGCAAATTCAAGGAAGCGCGTACCGTGCCAGGCCTGGTGGTGTACCGCTTCGACGACGCGATCCTGTTCTTCAACGCCGACTACTTCAAGATGCGCCTGCTCGAAGCGGTGCAGAGCCAGGACCAACCCAAGGCCGTGCTGTTCGATGCCGAAGCCGTCACCAGCATCGACGTCAGCGGTATCGCCGCCCTGCGTGAAGTGCGCGATACCCTGGCCGCGCAAGGCATCTTCTTTGCGATCGCCCGCGCCCGGGGCACCTTCCTGCGCATGCTGGTGCGCTCGGGGATGGCACGGGAAATGGAAGACAAACTGCTGTTCGGCTCGGTGCGGGCGGGGATTCGGGCGTATCGGGTGTGGCGTAACCGCAACCGTAGCACGCTCATTACCGGAGAGGGCTGAACAGAACGCTATCGCAACCCATTCGGCCCCCTACAGAGAAAAGGACTACCCGCCCCTCGAAAAAGGATGATCGCCCAGTGAGGAGCGGATTCGCTAGCCTCGCTGACCCGATCCTGAATACGGCCGGGCAATCCTTCTCCGTGGCGCTGGACAACCAGCAGCTACGCCAATGGCGTACAACCTGTTATGCTTTTTACCGAAACAGCCGTGTTCACCAAGCGAGTCAAGGAACTCCTTGATGACGATGCCTACCGCTTGCTCCAAGTCCGGCTCATGATTTCACCTGAGGCAGGTGACCTGATCGAGGGAACAGGCGGCCTGCGCAAATTACGTGTGGCCGCAAACGGGCACGGAAAACGCGGTGGTGCCAGGGTTATCTACTACCACTTCATCTCCAAGTCACAGATAGCCCTGCTCTACATCTAGCGCAAGAACGAGCAACCCGACCTGTCCCCCGAGCAACGCAAGGCGCTGAGGTCGATCATTGAACACTGGAGGCACGCATGAACCGCTTTTTTGACGAACTGCTGGAAAGCGTGCAACAAATGGACGACATCGTCCAAGGGAAGCAGGCGCCTTCTCGAGAATTCGAGATCGATGCACTCCTGGTGCGTAACATCCGCAAGGCAACGGGGCTCACGCAAGCACGCTTTGCCGAGATCATCGATGTTCAGGTAGCAACATTGAGGAATTGGGAACAAGGGCGACGAGAACCTACCGGGCCTGCCAAGGCATTACTACGCGCAATACGTAATGATCCTGATCATGTATTAAAGGCCCTTGCGCACTGACAAGGGCCTGTAGGCGTCGCACACCCTGCACGACATGCTAAAGTCCCCCCGCTCCCCGCTCCACCCAACGGACTCCAGCATGCCTGCACTTGACGCCACCCTCACCCCTTGGCCAGAACTCGCCGCCCGCCACCCCTGCGATGCCCTGCTGCTGGGCAACGGCGCCAGCCGCGCAGTGTGGAAGCCTTTCGGCTATTTCTCGCTGTTCGAGGAAGCACAACGCGCAGGCCGCAAGAAAGGCCTGGCGGTCAGTGACCAGGCCCTGTTCAAGTCGTTGGGCACGGAACTGTTCGAGCCGGTGCTCAGCGCCCTCAACACCACCGTGCGCGCCAACGCGGCGCTGGCCATCAACTCCACCGCACCGCTGAACCGCTATTACTCGATCAAGGAAGCGTTGATTCACGCCGTGCGCACGGTGCACCTGCCGTGGCCGCTGATGCCGCCAGCCACCCTCGCGACCCTCAACCAGGCGCTGCGTGGCTACCGCAGCGTCTACACCAGCAACTACGACCTGCTGCTACCGTGGGCTGTACAGAGCGCCCCACACGGCTTCGCCGACCTGTTCGACGAACAAGGCTTCTTCGACGTGCGTCGCACCCGCAGCGAAGGCACGCGGGTGATGCACCTGCACGGCGGCCTGCACCTGCTGAAGCTACCCGACGGCACCACCCGCCAACGCAGCGCCGACAGCGCCGAACTGCTTGATGGCTTTGCCGTGAACATCCCAGGTGAAGTGCCACTGTTCGTCAATGAAGACCGCAGCGAGGAAAAACTGCGCGCCATCCGCCATTCGGATTACCTCAGCTGGTGCCTGGGGCAGCTTGCCCAGGAAAGCCAAGGGGTATGCCTGTTCGGTCAGCACCTGGACAGCAGTGACCAGCACCTGCTCGAAGCCATCCGCCAGGCCCGACCGAAGCAGCTCTCGATTGCTATCCGGCCGGTGAGTGAAGCTTCGGTGATCAACCAGAAGCAGCATTTTGTTGATCGGTTTGGAGATTTGTCGGGGACGCAGGTGCATTTCTATGACGCCACTACGCACCCGCTGGGGCTACCAGATTTGGCGATTGATCGACCAGCGGCTAGACGCTAGCACGCCCGCTGGACGAGCACGCCAGCAGGCTTGCCAGTGGTTGCTTTCAAAGCAAGCCATCCGCCCGCAGCAATGTTTCCAGGCAATGCTCCTGTACCCCATAAAACGCCTTGAGCTGGCCAATCTTCTCCAGCAACTCGCCGTTAGCCACCGGCTGCCGCCGCTTCACCGCAAGAATCATCTTGTTCTTGTTGGTGTGCTCCAGCGAGATGAACTCGAACACCTTGGTTTCGTAACCGCAGGCTTCCAGGTACAACGCGCGCAGGCTGTCGGTGAGCATTTCGGCCTGCTGGCCCAGGTGCAAGCCGTATTGCAGCATGGGTTGCAGCAACCCCGGGCTGTGCAGTTGCGGGCGGATCTGCTTGTGGCAGCACGGCGAGCACATGATGATCGCGGCGTTGCAGCGGATACCGGTGTGAATGGCGTAGTCGGTGGCGATATCGCACGCATGCAGGGCGATCATCACTTCGATGGCCTCGGGAACCACGCTACGTACATCCCCGCACTGGAATTCCAGGCCCGGGTGCTCCAGGCGCGAAGCGGCGGCGTTGCACAAGTCGACCATGTCCTGGCGCAGCTCTACACCGGTCACCTGCGCCTCACGGCCCAGGCTGTTGCTCAGGTAGTCATGCATGGCAAAGGTCAGGTAGCCCTTGCCCGAGCCGAAGTCGGCCACCCGAAGTACCTGTTTCGCAGGTACCGGCGCACTGGCCAGGGCGTGGTCGAAGACCTCGATGAACTTGTTGATCTGCTTCCACTTGCGCGACATGGACGGGATCAATGCACCTTGTGCGTCGGTCACGCCAAGGTCACGCAGGAACGGCCTGGACAAATCCAGGTAGCGCTTCTTCTCGCGGTCATGGCCACTGCTCGCCGCGGCCTCGCGTGGAGCCTGCGCGCCGTGACGTTGCAACATCGGCTTGCCCTTCTTGCTGAAGGTCAGTTGCACTTCGCCATCTGCGTCGAACAGGTGGGCATTGCGGAAGCTGTCCGGCAGCAGCTCGGCTACCAGCGCCTGCGCCTGTTCCAGCGACAAGTTGCGGGTGATGTCGCGGGTCTGGTGGCGGTAGACCAGCGACAGGCATGGCTGGCCCTTGACCTGCAGCGGCTTGGCGATGATCCGTTGCAAGGTCTGGTCGGCACCGACATGGCGCGCCAGCACCAGTTTGACCAAGGTGTTGCCGTGCAAGGCTGCATTCAGAAGGCCGAGAAACCGGGCGCGTGCATCTGACGCAGAGAGGGCGGAAGAACTGGCGGACATGGAGAAACGGTGCCTCGAATAGCGGGAAACGCATTCTACACCCTGCAGGTTCCAAGTCAGTCCAGGATCACCAACCGGTTGGGCAACTCGTTGCGCGCACGGGTAGGCGGCACATGCTCGCTAAGCAGCTCGCCGCAGGCATCGATGCACTCGACAAACCCCTGCAAGGTCCGCCCCTGACGCACCTGCTCGGCAAAGCGGGCGACAATGGCCGCCCGCGCGTTGGTATCCAGATAATGCTCGATACCGCGGTCGACCAGGATCTCCACATGCCGTTCCGCCTCGCTGACGAAGATCAGCACGCCCGTAGCGCCTGCCGTGCGCTGCAAGTTCTGCTCGCGGAACTGCTGCCGAGCCAGCCGCGAGGCGCGCCAGCGACGCAAAGTCCGAGGAATCAGCCAGCCGGCCAGAAGCGGGTTGCGCAGCAGCAGGCACAAACCGACGAACAGCAACACGTTGGCCACCAGCAAGCCACGCACGCTGGGCCAACCCAGCAGCCAATGCAACAGCCCCGGCACAGCCAGCGCCAGCACGGCGGCCCACAACAGCGGCCAATACGCGTAATCGTCAGCACGGCGGGCCAGTACCGTCACCAGTTCGGCATCGGTTCGCTTTTCAGCACGGGCAATGGCTTCGGCAATCTGCCGTTGATGGTATTCGTCGAAGGGGGTCATGCCGTCGGTCTCTTTAGCGTTCTTATAGTTGTTGTCCCGGCATTCGGGGCTTCGTCCCCAGGCGACATATTCAGGCATAATCCGCCGCTGGAAAATGAGCGTGTCAATCGTACAACAATAGCCGCCTGAAAACTTCGGCCGCGCACGTATCACCGCTGGATACGGCAGAGGCCCCACAACGGAATTGATGATGAAATTGTCTTTGCTGGGCCTGGCCATGGGCCTTGCCAGTCAGGCGGCCCTCGCCGCCCCCACCGCCCCGCCCCTGCAGGACAAGCAGGCGTTCATCGACCATCTGATCAGCCAGATGACCGAAGCCGAGAAAATCGGCCAGTTGCGCCTGATCAGCATCGGCCCGGAAATGCCTCGCGACAAGATTCGTGAGGAAATCGCCGCCGGCCGCATCGGTGGCACCTTCAACTCACGCACCGCGCCCGAAAACCGCCCGATGCAGGACGCGGCCATGCGCAGCCGCCTGAAGATCCCGATGTTCTTCGCCTACGACACCGTCCACGGCGAGCGCACCATCTTCCCGATCGGCCTGGGCATGGCTGCCACCTGGGACATGGACGCCGTGGCCAAGGTTGGCCGCACCGCCGCCATCGAAGCCTCGGCCGACGCCCTGGACATGACCTTCGCCCCCATGGTCGATATTGCCCGCGACCCACGTTGGGGCCGCACCAGTGAAGGCTTTGGTGAAGACACCTACCTGACCTCGAAGATTGGCCAGGTGATGGTGCGCTCGTTCCAGGGCAGCAGCCCGGCCAACCCCGACAGCATCATGGCCATCGTCAAGCACTTCGCCCTGTACGGCGCCGTGGAAGGCGGGCGCGACTACAACACGGTCGATATGAGCCTGCCGAAGATGTACAACGACTACCTGCCGCCCTACCGCGCCGCCCTCGACGCCGGTGCCGGCGGGGTGATGGTGGCACTGAACTCGATCAACGGCGTGCCGGCCACCTCCAACACCTGGCTGATGAACGACCTGCTGCGCAAGGAGTGGGGCTTCAAGGGTGTGACCATCAGCGACCATGGCGCCATCCAGGAACTGATCCGCCACGGTGTCGCCCGGGACGGTCGCGAAGCCGCCAAGCTGGCGATCAAGGC
The DNA here is from genome assembly GCF_014192825.1 of Pseudomonas sp. OG7. Taxonomy (NCBI): domain Bacteria; kingdom Pseudomonadati; phylum Pseudomonadota; class Gammaproteobacteria; order Pseudomonadales; family Pseudomonadaceae; genus Pseudomonas; species Pseudomonas sp. OG7. The sequence goes on from NZ_JACHYK010000006.1 coordinate 157,987, forward strand.
CGGCATCGACATGAGCATGAACGACACCCTGTACGGCGAAGAGCTGCCAGGCCTGCTGAAGTCCGGAGAAGTGACCCAGGGCGAGCTGGACCAGGCGGTGCGCGAAGTACTCGGAGCCAAGTACGACATGGGCCTGTTCAAGGACCCTTACGTGCGCATCGGCAAGGCCGAAACCGACCTGAAAGACTACTACGGCAACGACCGCCTGCACCGCGAAGCCGCGCGCGATGTGGCCCGCCGCAGCCTGGTACTGCTGGAAAACCACAACCAGACCCTGCCGCTGAAAAAAGCCGGCACCATCGCCCTGGTCGGCCCGCTGGCCGATGCACCGATCGACATGATGGGCAGCTGGGCCGCCGACGGCAAACCCGTGCACTCGGTGACAGTGCGTGAAGGCTTGCGCCGCGCCGTAGAAGGCAAAGCCAAGCTGGTCTACGCCAAAGGCTCCAACGTCACCGGCGACAAGGCGATATTCGATTACCTGAACTTCCTCAACTTCGACGCACCGGAAATCGTCGACGACCCACGCCCGCCTGCGGTGCTGATCGACGAAGCCGTGAAGGCTGCCAAGCAGTCCGACGTGGTCGTAGCGGTTGTCGGCGAGTCGCGTGGCATGTCCCACGAGTCGTCCAGCCGCACCACCCTGGAAATTCCAGCCAGCCAGCGTGAGCTGATCAAGGCCCTGAAGGCGACCGGCAAGCCGCTGGTGCTGGTGTTGATGAACGGCCGGCCGCTGTCGATCGGCTGGGAACGCGAGCAGGCCGACGCCATCCTCGAAACCTGGTTCGCCGGTACCGAGGGCGGCAATGCCATCGCCGACGTGCTGTTTGGCGACTACAACCCATCCGGCAAGCTGGCCATCACCTTCCCGCGTTCGGTCGGGCAGATCCCGATGTACTACAACCACACGCGCATTGGCCGGCCGTTCACGCCGGGTAAGCCGGGTAACTACACCTCGCAGTACTTCGAAGAGCCTAACGGCCCGCTGTACCCGTTCGGCTATGGCCTGAGCTACAGCAGCTTCGAGCTGTCCGGCCTGAAGCTGTCGCACAAGGACCTCAAGCGCGGTGACAACCTGGAGGCCAAGGTGACGGTGAAGAATACCGGCAAGGTGGCCGGCGAGACCGTGGTGCAACTGTACCTGCAAGATGTGTCGGCTTCGATGAGCCGCCCCGTCAAGGAACTTAAAAACTTCCAGAAGCTGATGCTCAAGCCGGGTGAGTCGCGGACCTTGACCTTCCGCATCAACGAGGATGACCTGAAGTTCTACAATGGCCAGCTGCAGCGGGTTGCCGAGCCAGGTGAGTTCAATGTCCAGGTAGGGCTGGACTCCCAGGCGGTGCAACAGCAGAGCTTTGAACTGCTGTAACTGAAACCGGCCGCCTGTACCGGCCCTTTCGCAGGTAGACCTGCGAAAGGGCCGGCCCCGATCCCCAAATATTCCGGATCCGCCCCAATGCCCTTTTCCTTTCGCGCCCTGCGTCTGGGGCTGATCACCTTGCTCATCCTGCTGGGTACCGCCCTCAGTGCCGGCTGGGCCATGCACCAGGCCAAGCGCCAGGCCATGGAAGACGACGCCCGGCGTGCCAGTCAGCAACTGGGGCTGTACGCCAATGGCCTGCACACCCTGATCGACCGCTACCGCGCCCTGCCCGCCGTACTGGCGTTGGACCCGGAACTGATCGCCGCCCTGCGCGGCCCGGTCAATGAACAGGTGCAGGACGCCCTGAACCGCAAGCTGGAACGCATCAATGGCGCGGCCAATTCCTCCACCCTTGAGCTGCTCGACCGCACCGGCCTGGCCATTGCCGCCAGCAACTGGCGGCTGCCCAGTAGCTACGTCGGCTCCAACTACGGTTTCCGCCCCTATTTCAAGCAAACCCGCAGCCAAGGCAGTGGCCGCTTCTACGCCGTGGGCGTAACCAGTGGCGTACCGGGCTACTTCCTCGCCAGCGCGGTAAATGACGAGCATGGCCGCTTTCTCGGTGCCATGGTGGTCAAGCTGGAGTTCCCCGAGCTGGAACGCGAGTGGCGCCAGGGCAGCGATATCCTGCTGGTCAGCGACGCCCGTGGCATCACCTTCATCGCCAACCAGGATGGCTGGCGCTACCGCGAGCTCCAGCCGCTGAGTGGTGCCGACCGTGCCGAGCTGGCTGAAACACGCCAGTACGACAAACAGCCGCTGGTGCCCCTGCAGCACCAGGTGCTGACCCGTTTTGCCGAGTACAGCACCCTTAGCCGCGTGGAAGGCCCGCAGGGCAGTGCCGAGTACCTGTGGGAAAGCCTGCCGCTGGAAGGTGACCACTGGACCTTGCACCTGTTGCGCAAGCCACAGGTGGCCGCCGATGGCCGCAATGCCGCCTTGGGCGCCGCAGCCGTGTGGCTGAGCTTGGTGTTCGCCGCCCTGTTCGTCAGCCAGCGCCTGCGCCTGGCCCGCCTGCGCCAGCGCAGCCGGCAAGAGCTCAAACGCCAGGTCGAAGAACGCACCCGTGAGTTGCGCACCGCCCAGGAGGGGCTGGTGCAGTCGGCCAAACTGGCCGCCCTCGGGCAGATGTCGGCCGCCATGGCCCACGAAATCAACCAGCCGCTGACCACCCAGCGCATGCAACTGGAAACCCTACGGCTGCTGCTGGACCACGGCCGTTACGACGAAGCGCGCCAGGCCCTCGAACCGCTGGAGCAAATGCTCACACGCATGGCCGCACTGACCAGCCACCTGAAAACCTTTGCCCGCAACAGCCCGGTCGGCCTGCGCGAGCGCCTCGATCTGGCCACCGTGGTCGACCAGGCCTTGCACCTGCTGGAAACCCGCATCCGGAGTGAAGAGGTCGAGGTGGCCTTGTACCTGGCACGCCCGGCCTGGGTACGCGGCGATGCCATTCGTCTGGAGCAAGTGCTGATCAACCTGCTGCGCAATGCCCTCGACGCCATGGCCGACAAGCGCTACAAACGCCTGGAGGTGCGCATCGAGCCAGATGGCGAGCTGTGGCGCCTGAGCGTGCTGGATTCAGGTGGCGGCATTGCCGAGGCCGACCTGGCCAAGGTGTTCGACCCGTTCTTCACCACCAAACCGGTGGGTGAAGGGCTGGGCCTGGGCCTGGCCATTTCCTACGGCATCGTCCACGAGGCCGGTGGCCAACTGCGGGCCGAAAACGTACCTGGTGGCGCACGCCTGAGCCTTACCCTGCCCCGTGACCTGGAGCCTGTATGTTGAATTCAGTGATCGTCGTCGACGATGAAGCCAGCATCCGTACTGCCGTCGAGCAATGGCTGAGCCTGTCCGGCTTCACTGTGCAGCTGTTCGCTCGGGCTGAAGAATGCCTGGCACACCTGACACGGCACTTCCCGGGGGTGATCATCAGCGATGTGCGCATGCCAGGCATGGACGGCCTGCAATTGCTCGAGCGCCTGCAGGCGGACGACCCCGACCTGCCCGTGATCCTGCTGACCGGCCACGGTGATGTGCCCATGGCAGTAGAAGCCATGCGCAACGGGGCCTATGACTTCCTGGAAAAACCCTTCACCCCGCAGCACCTGCTGGGTAGCCTGCGCAGGGCACTGGAAAAGCGCCAGCTGGTCCTTGAAAACCGTCGGCTGCACGAACAGGCTGACCTCAAGTCACGCCTGGAAGGCACACTGCTGGGGATGTCCCAGGGCCTGCAGCAACTGCGCCGGCAGGTGCTGGACCTGGCCGGCCTGCCAGTCAACGTGCTGATTCGTGGTGAAACCGGCAGCGGCAAAGAGCGGGTCGCCCGCTGCCTGCACGATTTTGGCCCGCGCGCCGGCAAACCATTCGTTGCCCTCAACTGCGCGGCCATCCCCGAAGCGCTGTTCGAAGCCGAACTGTTCGGCCATGAAAGCGGTGCCTTCACCGGCGCCCAAGGCAAGCGCATCGGCAAACTGGAGTACGCCAACGGTGGCACGGTGTTCCTCGACGAAATCGAGAGCATGCCACTGGCGCAACAGGCCAAGCTGCTAAGGGTGATCCAGGAGCAGAAACTGGAGCGTTTGGGGGCTAACCAGAGCATCAGCATCGACTTGCGAATCATTGCCGCGACCAAGCCCGACCTGCTCGACGAGGCCCGTGCCGGGCGTTTTCGCGAAGACCTGGCCTACCGCCTGAACGTGGCCGAATTGCGCCTGGCGCCGTTGCGTGAGCGGCGTGAGGACATTCCGCTGCTGTTCGAACACTTTGCCCGTGCAGCAGGCGAAAAGCTTGGGCGCTGCGCACCGCCGCTGTCGGGGGCACAGCTGGCACAACTGCTGTCGCATGACTGGCCAGGTAATGTTCGCGAGCTGGCCAATGCGGCGGAGCGGCACGCGTTGGGGCTAGGTTCGCCGAACATCGAGGTAGCGCCTGCCGGGCAATCGCTGGGCGAGCAGATGGAGGCGTTCGAGGCGCAATGCCTGCGCGCAGCGTTGCGACAGCATGGGGGCGAGATCAAGGCGGTGATGGAGACCTTGCAGCTGCCGCGGCGCACGCTTAATGAAAAGATGCAGCGGCACGGGTTGGTGCGCGAGGATTTTGTCGAGCGAGAATGAGCGGATTTCCGCTTATGAACGACTGGAGATAGGCGGGTTTCCGCTTATTCTTGTGAGATTTTGGGGCTACTTTGCAGCCCGTCGCGACACCTGGCCGCTCCTACAAGGGCCGTTCAAAGCCGTCTATTTCGGGGCTCAAGAAACTCGCAACGCCTTCAAATGAATCACCCTGCCCCCATTTGGCACACCTTCTGCTATTGCCTTGGCAAGCTGCGCCACGGCGCGCTCCACACAAAAACAACGAGAAGGTATCTCTGATGGATAACGCCACCTCCCTGCCCGCCGGGGCGGCCACTGCGCCCGCCGCGGAAAAAACCACCGCCAGCCGCCTGAAGTCGATCTTCAGCGGGTCCATCGGCAACATGGTCGAATGGTACGACTGGTACGTCTACGCCGCATTCTCGCTGTACTTCGCCAAGGCCTTCTTCCCGGCCGGCGACTCCACCGCACAACTGCTCAACACCGCCGCGATTTTCGCCGTGGGCTTCCTGATGCGCCCGATCGGTGGCTGGCTGATGGGCCTGTACGCCGACCGCAAGGGCCGCAAAGCTGCATTGATGGCCTCGGTACTGCTGATGTGCGCAGGCTCGCTGGTCATCGCCCTGACCCCGGGCTACGAAACCATCGGTGTCGCCGCACCGATCCTGCTGGTGATCGCGCGCCTGATGCAGGGCCTGTCGGTGGGTGGTGAATACGGCACCTCGGCCACCTACCTCAGCGAAATGGCCAGCAAGGACCGCCGTGGTTTCTTCTCCAGCTTCCAGTACGTGACCCTGATCTCTGGACAGCTCATTGCCCTGGCGGTACTGATCATCCTGCAGCAGACCCTGACCACCGAGCAGCTGTACGCCTGGGGCTGGCGCGTGCCGTTCGTGATCGGTGCGCTGTGCGCCGTGGTGGCCCTGTACCTGCGTCGCGGCATGGAAGAAACCGCCTCCTTCACCAAGAAGGAAAAGGCCAAGGAAAGCCTGATGCGCACCCTTATGCGCCACCCCAAAGAGCTGATGACCGTGGTCGGCCTGACCATGGGCGGCACCTTGGCCTTCTACACCTACACCACCTACATGCAGAAGTACCTGGTCAACACCGTGGGCATGAGCATCAGCGACTCGACCACCATCTCGGCCGCCACGCTGTTCCTGTTCATGTGCCTGCAGCCGTTGATTGGTGGGCTGTCCGACAAGATCGGCCGTCGCCCGATCCTGATCGCCTTCGGTGTGCTCGGCACCCTGTTCACCGTCCCTATCCTCAGCACCTTGCACACCATCCAGACCTGGTGGGGCGCGTTCTTCCTGATCATGGCCGCGCTGATCATCGTCAGCGGCTACACCTCGATCAATGCCGTGGTCAAGGCAGAGCTGTTCCCGACGGAAATCCGCGCTCTGGGCGTGGGCCTGCCGTACGCCCTGACCGTGTCCATCTTCGGCGGCACCGCCGAATACGTGGCCCTGTGGTTCAAGAGCGCAGGTATGGAAAGCGGCTTCTACTGGTACGTCACTGCCTGTATCGCCTGTTCGCTGCTGGTATACGCAACCATGAAAGACACCAAACAGCACTCGCGGATTACTACTGAGTGAGTTTGAACCTGCCGCAATGAAGAAGGGCGCACCGTTTCGGGCGCCCTTTTTTCATGCATTGTGAATGCATGATGTGATTCGATGAGCCAATGATTAATCCTATTCGGCTCATCATGTGAGCCGAATAGCTCAATTAATCGTCTCACCAGCTCCTGAAACCTGGCTCAGGACATCTCCAACGCCTGACGCGGCTCACGGCGCTGGTACCAGCTGGCCATCAGCACCAGCACCAGCAACACCCCGCCCAGCACAGCCGAAGAGCCGACCGTGCCAAAGTCCAGGCCCCCCTTTTCATGGGGTTTGGTCAGGACATCGCCCAGCGTGGCGCCAAACGGACGGGTAAGCACGAACGCCACCCAGAACAGCACAACGCCTGGAATACGCGTCCAGTAGCGGGCCACCACTACCAAGGCAATGGCACTGCCGATCAGCAACGCGCCGCCAGCAAAACCGAGCCCCGAATCATCGGCCAGGTAATCGCCCAGAGCGGTGCCAAGCGTGTTGGAAAACAGGATCGCCACCCAGTAGAACAGCTCGCCCGTGCGGTTCTTGATACGGGTGACATCCAGTGGGTTGCCGCTCAGGCGCCACACCAGGAAGGTCAGCAGCAGGATGCCGATGAGCAAGGCCGACCCCGTGGCATAACCCAGGCCCAGAGTGCGGTCCATGAAGTCGGACATGGTGGTGCCGGCGGTACTGGTGGAGAGGATCACCAGCCAATACAGCATTGGGTGGTAACGGCGCGAGTAGAGTTGGCCGAGCAACGTCAGCAGGAACACGCTGATCAGCAGCAGCGAGCTGACGGCATAGCCAACGTTCAGCGTCATCGACAGCAAGTCGCCCGCCGTTTCGCCAAGGGTGGTAGCGCAGATCTTCATGACCCAGAAGGCCAAGGTGATTTGCGGGAGTTTGTTCATTGTTGTACCGCTCCAGTTTGAGGTGCGGCGATGGTGCTGATCGTTACCTAAAAAATCGGTTGGTGATGCATGAAAAAAGCGTTGATAAATCTTTGAAACAAGATATTTCGTTCTTAACGTCCCATTAATTCCCACCCTTCAAGCTGAAATAGCTGAAAGAACGACAACGCGCGGGCATGCGGCTCCTGGGTGATGCCACAGCCTGATTCACGAAAAGCGCTCCCATATACATCGAATAATTAGATTTTTAATCGCTATTTTTTGCGCTTTTTAATCAAATTAATCGGCGTAGGATTAAACCCATAGAAACAAACAACCCCTGTAGCCCTTGGAGCAACGACCATGAAAAACAAACTGATCCTTACTCTGGCCCTCTCGGTTTTCGCAGCTGGCGCTTACGCCGAAGATGGCTTCGACCGTACCAACGCCCACACATTTGCAGCGGTACAGAGCCAGTCCGCTACCTACGCTGAAGATGGTTTCGACCGCACCGGTGGCCAACGCTTCGCCGAAGACGGCTTCGACCGCACCGGTGGCCAACGCTTCGCCGAAGACGGCTTCGACCGCACCGGTGGCCAACGCTTCGCCGAAGACGGTTTCGACCGCACTGGCGGCCAACGCTTCGCCGAAGACGGCTTCGACCGCACCAACGCCCACCGCATCAGCTGATCCCTGATGCGTGCACCCAGCCCGGCTTTCGCCGGGCTTGATCATTTGCAGACGGGCACAGGCTTGGCACACTAGGCACCTCGTAACCCAGGAGGTGGGCCAGCAAGCCCAGCACAGATGTATTACTACGAACCCGCCAAAGGCCACGGCCTGCCCCACGACCCGTTCAACGCTATCGTCGGCCCCCGCCCCATCGGTTGGATCTCCTCGCAAGACCGTGAAGGCCGCCTGAACCTGGCGCCCTACAGCTTTTTCAACGCGTTCAACTACATCCCGCCGATCATCGGTTTCTGCAGCGTCGGGCGCAAAGACAGCCTGAACAACATCGAACAGACCGGCGAATTTGTCTGGAACCTGGCCACCCGCCCGCTGGCTGAGCAGATGAACCAGAGCTGCGCACCGGTTGCGGCCGAAGTAAACGAATTTGAATTGAGCGGCCTCACTGCCACGCCGTCGAGCATCGTCAACGTACCGCGCGTGGGGGAAACACCCGTGGCCTTCGAGTGCAAGGTCAGCCAGATCGTGCAGCTCAAGCGGGCAGACCAGGCGCTGGTGCCCAGCTGGCTGATCCTGGGTGAAGTGGTGGCGGTGCACATTGCCGAGCACCTGCTGAAAAACGGCATCTACGACACCGCTGCCGCCGAACCGATCCTGCGTGGCGGTGGCCCGGCGGACTACTTCGAGCTGGGCAACCTGTTCAAGATGGCCCGCCCGCCGGCCTGATCACCAGATCAGCTCGCCCTCTTCGCTTACGCCTTGCAGGCGTTGCAGCTCGGCCGTAGCCGCTTCGTCGGCGGCCACGGCCCCCTTGAACACCTGCCCGTCCAGTACCTTGTGAAAACGCGGCGCGCCGCCCATGCCCAAGGCCTTGACCGCGATAGCCGCGTTGTAGCCGCCCCCCTCGACCGGGACCATTGCCGAAACTGCTTCGAAATGCGGGAATTCCCTACGTGCCATGTTGCTATCCACTTGATTGAACAAGGCGGTCATTTTACCCCATCACTGATCAATCGAAGGTATGCAGGTCCAAGCTGCTGACCACCTGTGCCTGTACCAGCTCGCCAAACACCTCCAACGTTGGCGAAGCAAAGTAGCCACTCATCGCCTGCTGGTCCTGCCAGCTACCGCTGAGTAACCAAAGGTCGGCATCCGCCTGGGAGCGCTGCACCGTGAAACTCAGGCAACCCGGCGCCCGCAGCGAGGGTTCGAGCAGGTCACGCAGTCGCGCACCCAACTCGGCTGAGCGCCCGCTGCTGGCACGGATGAAAGCAAGGTGGGTGACCGGTTGTGTTGAGGTCATTGCACAATCTCCTTGAAGCAGGCGGACGGAAAAGCCAGGCTGCCAAGGTTAGGGGCTACCTCGCGCGACGCGTTAGGCCATTACTGCATGCCGATTGCCTAATCCTGCAGCGCGACAGGATCAGGCAATCGACGTGCAGCTTTCGACTAGCGCCCGTCCTTGCCCAAACCTATGCTGCGTCGGTCAGCAGAGGAAATCCACCATGACCACACCGACACCCATCGACCCGCCCCTGGAATTGCAGCGCCAGGAGCTTGCGGAACTGATCCGCCGCCATGCCGGCGATCCCCACGGCCCGGCCTCGGCCATCGATGGCTTGTTCCTGGTGCGCTACACCGAGAACGTGCGCTCGGTGCCGACTCTCGCTCAACCCGCGCTGTGCATCCTGGCCCAGGGTAGCAAAAGCCTGTTCCTCGGTGACGAACAATATGCCTACGACCCGCTGCACTACATGGTGGTTTCGGTAACCTTGCCACTGAGCGGCGTAAAGCTCGACGCCAGCCCCGAACACCCCAGCCTTGGGTTGCGCATAGACCTGGACCCGGCAGAGATCAGCCAGCTGATTGCCGAGAGCGGGCCGATGCTGGTGCCTAACCGGCCTTCCGGCCGCGGTTTGTATGTGGACAGAACCGATGCGCCATTGCTTGATGCCCTGCTGAGGTTGATCCGACTGCTGGACACGCCGCGCGATATCGCGATGTTGGCGCCGTTGTTCCGCCGTGAAATTCTCTACCGTTTGTTGCGCGGGCCACAGGGTTATCGGCTGTACGAAATTGCCTTGGCCAACAGCCAGACGCACCGGGTTTGCCAGGCCATTACCTGGCTCAACAACAACTATCAACAGCCGCTGCGTATCGAGGACCTGGCCCGGGAGGTCAACCTCAGCACCTCGACCCTGCACCACCGCTTCAAGGCCGTGACGTCAATGAGCCCGTTGCAGTACCAGAAGCAGCTGCGCCTGCAGGAGGCGCGCAGGTTGATGCTCAATGACGGGCTGGAGGCGGCGGTGGCGGCTTATCGGGTGGGGTATGAAAGCCCATCGCAGTTCAGCCGGGAGTACAGCAGGCTGTATGGAGCGCCGCCGATTCGGGATGTCGCCAGATTGAGAGCCACTGCTGTCTAGGACTTTTTGGTGGCTGTACCGGCCTCTTCGCGGGCTCGCCCGCTAAAGGGCCGGTACAGGCAACAGCTTCACTTCAACCCAAAACTGTCCCTTGCCACTGATTCTGGTCAACCTGAATCAAGGTAGGCCCCTTGCGTTCCACCGCCTGCCCCAGCGCCGCCTGCAACTGCGCCACATTCGTCACATTCTCCGCCGCAGCCCCCAACGCCCGCGCCACGCCGATGAAGTCCGGCGTATGAATATCCACGCCAACCGGCTCGATCGCCCGGTTGACCATGTACTTCTTGATTTCCTCATACCCCTGGTTATTCCACAGCAGCACGATCAGCGGCACCTGCGCCTCCACCGCGCTGGCCAGCTCCGGCAGGGTGAATTGCATACCACCATCGCCAATCAGGCACACGGCAGGCGCACGCTGGCAGATTTGCTCCGCACTCCCGAGCCAGGCGCCCATGGCCGCAGGTAGCGCATAACCCAGGGTGCCATAGCCGGTCGAGGCATTGAACCAGCGACGTGGCTGATCCATGTCCAGGGTCAGGTTGCCGGTGTACACCGGCTGGGTCGAGTCGCCCACCAGAATGGCATTGGGCAGGCGCTCAAGAATGGCGCTCAGCAAACGCGTCTGGCTCAATGTCGGCTGATCCCAGCCTGCCGCCAGAGCCTTGCGCAGGTTGGCCACCCGGGCCACACCCCAGGTGCTTTCACGCACGGGTTGCGGCTGAGCCTGCAAAGCAACGAGCAGCGCTTCGGCGGCCAATTCGGCATCAGCCACCAGCGCCAGCTCCGGCAGGTAATTGCGCACGGTCTGGTCCGGGTCGATATCGATGCGCAGCAGGCTTCCCGGGATCTCGAAGCCACCCTTGAAGGTCACGTCATAATCGGTTTCGGCCAATTCGGTGCCGATCGCCAGCACCACGTCGGCCTCGGCGACGAGCGCCCGCGTGGCAGGCAACGACTGGGTCGAACCGATTTGCAGCGGGTGGCTGGCCGGCAGCAAACCCTTGGCATTGATGGTCAACGCCACCGGTGCCTGAAGGTGTTCGGCCAGGCGTGCCAAGGCAGCACCGGCTGCCAACGCGCCACCGCCGGCCAGAATCAACGGCCGCTTTGCACCGGCCAGGCGCTCGGCCATCTGTGTTACAGCTTGCGGGGCAGCCCCCGCACGGCTACCGCGCACGGGCCGGCCCGGCAGCAGGAAATCGGCCGGTTCGACCAGCACGTCTAGCGGGATTTCGATATGCACCGGGCGTGGTCGGGCGCTGTCGAACACGGCAAATGCCCGGGCCAACACCTGCGGCAGGTCTGCTGCACTCATCAAGGTGTGGGAAAACGCAGCCACCCCCGACACCAGCGCCGCCTGGTTGGGCAGCTCGTGCAGCTTGCCACGGCCACCGCCCAACTGGTCACGGGACTGCACGCTGGAAATCACCAGCATCGGGATCGAATCGGCATAGGCCTGGCCCATCGCCGTGGTGATGTTGGTCATGCCTGGGCCGGTGATGATGAAGCACACTCCGGGTTTACCACGGGTGCGCGCATAGCCGTCAGCCATGAACCCGGCACCCTGCTCGTGGCGCGGAGTGATGTGTCGAATGGACGAACCCGCCAGCCCGCGATAGAGCTCCACGGTATGCACACCGGGAATGCCGAAGACATGGTCCACGCCATAGCCTTCAAGGAGTTTGACCAGTACTTCGCCGCACGTTGCCATAAGGGTTCACCATGAATCTGCTTGGGTTATGTGCTTATTGGACCCAACCCACGACTACCACCACAATGCAAAAAAACACATACTAGCCATGTCCTGTAATCATGGCTTATCGCAATGAAACGCCTACCGCCCTTACCCGCCCTGTACACCTTTCTGGTGACCGCCCAGCACTGCAACTTCACCCGTGCCGGGCAACAGTTGCACATCACGCAAGGCGCCGTCAGTCGCCAGATCGCGGCCCTGGAGGAGCACCTGGGGTATGCGCTGTTCCAGCGCCAGGCCCGTGGGCTGAGCCTGACCCGTGAAGGCCAGGATTGGCTGCCACGGGTGCAGCAGGTGTTCGCACTGATCGAACAAGGCGTGAATGAGGTGGGCGGACGCAGCACGACCTTGCAGCTCAAGGCACCCACCTGCGTGATGCGTTGGTTACTGCCACGCCTGATGGAGTGGCAAGCACTGCGCCCGGATGTGCCGGTGGAGCTGACGACTACGGTGCAGCACGGGGTGGACTTTCGCCGGGAGGGCTTCGATGCGGCAGTGGTCTATGGCGACACGCCGAACCACGGGTTACAGGTGCGCAAGTTGTTCGATGAACAGCTGACGCCGGTGTGTGCGCCGTCGCTATGCGACGGGCCAATACCCTTGCGGCAGGTGGATGACCTGTCGCGGCACATGTTGCTGCACCCCTCGCGGGACGAGCATGACTGGCGGTTGTGGTTGCAGGCGGCCGGGGTGACGTTGGCCGCTCATGGGCCCAAGCAGCACTTCGAGACGCTGGACATGGCAATGGCCATGGCCTCGCAGGGGACCGGAGTGGCGATTGGCGACTGGTCGCTGATTGGTGATGACCTGCGCGGGGGGCGGCTATGCATGCCATTTGCGCTGAAGGTGATGACCGGTAAGGCGTACTACCTGGTGAGCCAGGCCAGGAGCTTGCCGCCGGGGTTGGTGGAATTGCTGGACTGGCTGGAGAGCCAGGCCAGCCTATGAAGGCCTCTTCGCGGGCGTGCCCGCGAAGGGGGCGACTCAATACCCGACGGTAAAACGCTGCCGCGTATGCGCCGGCTTTTCCAGCTCATCGATCAAGGCAATCGCAAAGTCGGCGAAGGTGATCCAGCTTTTGCCGTCTGCACCAATCAGCAGATAATCCTTGCCCAGCGTGTACCGCCCACTGCGCTCACCTTCAACGAACTCCGCCGATGGCGACAGGAAGGTCCAGTCCAGGTTCGGCTCCCGCTGCAACGCCTCCAAAAAGCGCACGCCTGCAGTCGCCTCGGCCTTGTAGGCTTCCGGGAAGTCCGGGCTGTCGATCACCCGGTGCCCCGACGGCAACAGCAGGCTGCCCGCACCGCCTACCACCAGCAAGCGCCTGACCCCGGCCCGCTTGACCGGCTCGATGATCGCGTGCGGCTCGATGGTCGAGAAATGCGCGGCGCTCAGCACGGCATCCACGCCCGCGACCGCGGCCTGCAGGGCCGCGCTGTCCTTGGCATCCAACGCCTTGACAGTCACGCCTTCCCGGCCCTCCAGTTTCGAAGGGTCACGGGCGATGGCCAATACACTGTGGCCACGGCGCAGGGCCTCTTCCAGCAACTGGCTGCCAGCACGACCAGTGGCACCAATGATTGCGATCTTGCTCATGGGATACTCTCCATCAATTGAACGGAATTACCACTTCATCTCGCCCTTGGCGACCTTGGCTCCCAGCTCCAGGGAGCTTTCATCGGCCAGGCCCGGGTAACGCTGCTTCATCGCCTCGATCAAGGCACCCGCGTCTTTTGCCTTGGCCGTTTCGGCATCGAAGTCACGAATGTAGTTCGCCGTGAAACGCACAGCCTCCAGCGAGCGGCTGCTGTCCCTCAGGTAGTGACCCGGGATGACCGTACGCGGCGCCAGCGCTTCGATGTGCGCCAGGGTGCCGAGCCAGTCGGCATGCGACTGGGCCGTCTGGGTATCGGCCATCCACACATGAATGTGCTCGGACACCACCACGCCGCCGACCACCGCCTTGATCGACGGGATCCACACAAAGCTGCGGTCTGGTTGCGGACCGTCAAGGCCAACCACCTCAAGGGCCTGCCCTTCCAGCGTCAATCGGTTGCCTTCCAGTACCTGTGGCAACACCAGCCGTGCCGGTTTGTCCGCCCCCATCTGCGGGCCCCAGTACGCCAGCTTGGCGTCCATGGTCTGACGGATATGCGCGACAGTGGCGGCCGAGGCCAGCACCTTGGCGTCGGGGAAAGCGTTTGTCAGGGTGTCCAGGCCGAAGTAGTAATCCGGGTCACCGTGGCTGATATAGATGGTAGTCAGGTGCTTGCCGCCAGCTCGCAGGCGCTGCACCAGTTGCTGGGCCTGGGCCTTACCGAACTGGGCATCGACCAGCACGGCATCGTGCTCGCCACTGACAATCACCGAACTGACCGGGAAGATGGCCTCATGCCCAGGGTTGTAGACTTCCAGCTTCAAGGGTTCGGCGGCCAGCGCCGGGCCGGCCAGGGTAACGCAGGCCAGCAGCAGGCCGCGCAAGGGAGTGAACAGGGACATTGGCAACGCCTTCCAGATAACGTTGGCCAACAGCTTAGTTGCCCGATCCATGACAAAAAATGCGATGCTCGAACATAGTTTGTTTCTGAAACCGGGCAAATCATGGACCGTCTCAACGCCATGCGCGTTTTCGTCACCGTCGTCGACCTGGGCAGCCAGTCGGCAGCGGCGGATCATTTGCAGCTATCGCGGCCGGTGGTGTCGCGCTATCTGGCAGAGCTGGAAGACTGGGTGGGCGCGCGCCTGATGCAGCGCACCACACGCAAGCTCAGCCTCACCGCCGCCGGCCAGGAAACCCTGCCACGCTGTCGGCAGTTGCTGGAGTTGGCCGGTGACCTGCAGGCTGCCGTGCAACAGCCAGATGACGCGCCCAAGGGCGCATTGCGCATCAGCGTCAGTACGTCCTTTGGCCAGGCGCAACTGGTGGATGCGGTGGCTGCCTATGTGCGGCGCTACCCAGGCGTGAAGGTGGAACTGCAGATGCTCGACCGTACCGTCAACCTGGTGGATGAGCGTATCGACCTGGCCATCCGCACCAGCAACGACCTGGACCCCAACCTGATCGCCCGGCGCCTGAGCATATGCCGCTCGGTGGTGTGTGCGTCCCCCGCCTACCTGCTTGAGCATGGCACGCCGCAGCGGGTCGAAGAACTGAGCCGGCACAACTGCCTGACCCATGCCTATTTCGGCCATAGCCTGTGGCATTTCGAGGTGGGCGGCCAACAGATCGCCGTGCCGATAACAGGGAACATCAGTGCCAACGAAGCCATGACATTGCAAAAGGCCGCGCTGGCTGGCGCGGGTATCGCCATGCTGCCAACCTACCAGGCCGCCGATGCCCTGCGCCGGGGCGAACTGGTGCGCCTGCTGCCCGAGGCAAAGCCCCGCGAACTGAACCTGAATGCGGTGTACACGTCACGCAAGCACATGCCGCCCACCTTGCGCAGCATGCTGGATTTTCTGGTGCAGCGGTTCAAGGACGAACCCGAGTGGGACCGGGATCTGTGATGTAACGTGAGAAATGACCTACGATTAAAGGTATCACCTGTCGCTGTAACAGGAGGTGAGTACCATGGGCATCAAATCAAGAAGAGTCGCCCTTGTCATGGCCCTGACTGCTGTCGCAGGGCTGTACGGCTCAGCCTGTTGGCGCGCCGAGCTGCTACGCAGCCAGCCCAGTGCCGCCAACAGCTGCGAGCAGGCACATTGCGTGCCTCACACCGCAACCTTGAGCGCCGTCCGTTGAGTTGACGGCGCGCCGCCGGTCACTCTTCCACGCTCATGTATTCCTTGGCCCAGCGGATGTAGTCCTCGGGCTGGGTGTAGGTGTGCGAGAGTTCGGTCGCGCTGAGGTTTTCCGACTTGTTCTGCTGGCCACGTTGCAGGCGCAGGCAGTCGTAGGTGGCCTTGATGGCAGCAAAGTAGGCCGCGTGACCATCGACCACGATACGCACGCCCAGGCGCGCCAGGCGCTCGTCATCGCGCAGGTTCGGGTTGCCATAGGTGACCAGCATCAGCGGTACGGTCAGGTGCTCGGCAATTTGCTCAAGCTGCTCGAAGTCTTTTACCCCCACCATGCAGATACCATCGGCACCGGCTTTCTGGTAACTCTGGGTGCGCACGATGATTTCTTCGGTGGTGAGCACGCCTGCGTTGGTGCGGGCAATGATCGACAACGACGAGTCGACCCGCGCCTCCAGCGCCGCACGAATCTTGCCAACGCCCTCCTCGACCGGAATCAGGTCGGTGGACTTGCGCCCGAACTGGGCGGGCAGCAGGGTGTCCTCGATGGTCAGCGCAGCCACGCCGGCGCGCTCCAGCTCGATCACCGTGCGCATCACGTTCAATGCGTTGCCATAGCCATGGTCGGCGTCAGCCAGGAACGGCAGCTGCGCTACCCGGCCAATACGGGTGGCTTGTTCGACGAACTCGCTGAGGGTAATGAGGGCAAAGTCCGGCGCGGCCAATACCTGCAACGAAGCAACGGAACCACCGAGGATACCGACCTCGAAGCCGAGGTCTGCGGCAATGCGCGCCGACATCGGGTCGAACACCGATGCAGTGTGGTAACAGGAACCTGAAGCGAGCAGCTCGCGGAAGGCAAAACGCAGATCTTGATGGGAAGCCTTGGGCATGATCACTCCGCAATTTAAGTTGAAATTTGAACGGTAACTACCGACCCCTGTAATCGGGTCTACCTGACCTGTTCCAACCGTCGCCATCTGGGCGGTCATGCTCGACATGCAGGCAGAGGAATAAAAGGTGTGGGAGACAGCACACTGAAAAACCTGCGGCAGAATGTTGCACCAAGCTGGTGCGGGCCGCGAATTTCAGCCTCTGTGGCATACCAACGATATCACGCAGCCATGCAGCACTGGATGAATGCGCCAATGCCGATTCGGCATAGGGGATGCAGATAGTACATAGGAAGCTACCTAACTCAGGTTACAATCCGACTTGCCCAAAGAGGCCGTAACAGACAGACAAGGTATTCCCGTGACCGCCGCCCTGCCCCCCACCACCCTGCGCAACGTGCTCACCGCTCTCATGCTGGCCATTTTCCTCGGCGCACTGGACCAGACCATCGTCGCTGTCTCGCTGCCGGCAATCTCGGCCCAGTTCAACGATGTCGGCCTACTGGCCTGGGTCATCTCCGGCTACATGGTGGCGATGACCGTGGCCGTGCCGATCTACGGCAAACTGGGCGATCTGTACGGGCGGCGGCGGATGATCCTGACCGGTATCAGCCTGTTCACCCTGGCCTCCATCGCGTGCGCCATGGCCCAGGACATGCAACAGCTGGTGCTGGCCCGTGTACTGCAAGGCATTGGCGCGGGCGGCATGGTCTCGGTCAGCCAGGCGATCATCGGCGATTTCGTGCCACCGCGTGAGCGCGGCCGCTACCAAGGTTATTTCAGCAGCATGTACGCCGTGGCCAGCGTCGCCGGGCCAGTGCTGGGCGGCTGGCTGACCGAGTACTTGTCGTGGCGCTGGGTATTCTGGATCAACCTGCCGCTGGGGCTGGTTGCCTTGTGGGCGATCCGCCGTGCCCTCGGTGGCATGCCGGCGCAACGCCGCGAGGCCCAGGTGGATTACCTCGGTGCCGTGCTGCTGATCCTCGGCCTGGGCAGCTTGTTGCTGGGCATCACCTTGGTCGGTCAGGGCCACGCCTGGATTGATCCTGCCGTACTGGCCCTGTTCGCCTGCGCTGTACTGGGCCTTGCGTTGTTCATCGCACATGAGCGGCGCTGCCCGGAGCCGCTATTGCCCTTGGGCCTGTTCAGCAATCGGGTGGCGGTGCTGTGCTGGGGGGTGATCTTTTTCGCCAGCTTCCAGTCGATTTCCCTGACGATGCTCATGCCGTTGCGCTACCAGGGCATCACGGGTGCTGGCGCCGACAGCGCCGCGCTGCACCTGTTGCCACTGGCCATGGGCCTGCCCCTTGGCGCCTTCACCGGCGGTCGCATGACCAGCCGCACGGGGCGCTACAAGCCGCAGATCCTGGCCGGTGCATTGTTGATGCCCGTGGCCATTTTCGCCATGGCGCTGACGCCGCCACAATCGGCTTTGCTCAGCGCGCTGTTCATGCTGCTGACCGGCATCGCCTGCGGGCTGCAGTTCCCGACATCGCTGGTGGGCACGCAAAGCGCGGTGGAAAGCAAAGACATTGGTGTGGCCACCAGTACCACCAACCTTTTCCGTTCGCTGGGCGGGGCCATGGGCGTGGCCTGCATGTCCAGCCTGTTGCTGGCGCTGCTGCATCAGGGCGGATTTGAAATGCTGGGTAACCCGTTGCTGGGGAGCCTGAAGGCCGGTGAAGTGGACTTGGTGACACAGGCGCGCCTGACTGAAACATTCCGTCATTTGCTGATGGGGAGTGCCCTGATTGCGGTGCTCGGGCTGGCAGCAGCAGTGGCATTGCCCGACCGGCAACTGCGGGGGCGCTGAGGCACGGGGCCACCCGCCGGCCCCGCCTTTAATCCCCGCTTAATACAAAGGGGAAACACTCCCTCACAATCCTTAACAAACTGTCATTTGCGCAGCGCCGGGCTCAAGCGCAGCATATCTAACCCGGTGTCGACCCATTGTTCGACATCACCCAACAGATCGACACTGTCAGGCAGCAACAGCCAGCGCCCGATCAGGCCATCGACATAGGCAAACATGGCCACCGCCGCGCGCTCGACATCCAGCTCGCCAGGCAATTGGCCCCGGCGCACGGCATTGGCCAGCGCCAGGGTGATGCCCTTGTGGCAATCCAGCACCGCGCCCTGGCGCTGCTGGCGAATTTCACACATGTCATCGGTGAACTCGCACTTGTGATGCAGGATTTCATTGATACGCCGGGTTCGGGCATCGAGCACCAGCTCGTTGAACACCTGCAACAACAGCTTGCGCATGCAGCCAAGCGGGTCGACTTCGTCCTCGCTTTCGCTGGCCCGCGCCAAATGGTCATGGGTCTCGTGCAGGCTGTCGAGCAGCGCCTGCACCAGTTCGGCCTTGTTGTTGAAGTGCCAGTAGATCGCCCCGCGCGTCACACCCGCCAGTTCGGCGATGTCGGCCAGGGTGGTTCGCGCAACCCCGCGCTTGTAGAAGGCCTTTTCCGCCGCCTCGATGATCTGGGCGCGGGTTTCCTGGGCTTCCTCTTTGGTTCGACGGACCATGGCAGTACAACCTCATCTGGACCGAACGCGCAGCGCGTACGGGGAACGCTCCGGGGGCACCTCTGCAGGGGGCCTCGCGGATGAGCTAATCAAGGGCTGTGGCGGTACCTCAGTACAACTCAGCGGTATTTACAAACAACCATGAATGTAAGTATATTCCTTAGCAAGCTATTTATCCACCGGATAGCAACTTTTCCAGATCAAGACACTTCCACTACTCTTGAGCGTCTCCCTGCTCCAGCGACCCGAGGATCCTCATGCAATTCAAGCCAGCCGTTACCGCTCTGGTTTCCGCCGTCGCCCTGGCAACCCTGCTCAGTGGCTGTAAGAAAGAAGAAGCAGCGCCAGCGGCGCAGGCTCCTCAGGTCGGCGTCGTGACCATCCAGCCCCAAGCCTTCACCCTGACCTCGGAATTGCCGGGGCGTACCAGTGCCTACCGCGTCGCCGAAGTGCGCCCGCAGGTCAACGGCATTATCCTCAAGCGCCTGTTCAAGGAAGGCAGTGAGGTCAAGGAAGGCCAGCAGCTCTACCAGATCGACCCTGCCGTGTACGAAGCCACCCTGGCCAATGCCCAGGCCAACCTGCAGGCTACCCGCTCGCTGGCCGAGCGCTACAAGCAACTGATCGACGAGCAAGCCGTTTCCAAACAGGAATACGACGACGCCAATGCCAAACGATTGCAGGCCGAGGCTTCGCTGAAAAGCGCCCAGATCGACCTGCGCTACACCAAGGTGCTGGCACCGATCAGTGGCCGTATCGGCCGTTCTTCGGTCACCGAAGGTGCGCTGGTGAGCAATGGCCAGAGCAACGCCATGGCCACCATCCAGCAGCTCGACCCGATCTACGTCGACGTCACCCAGTCCACCGCCGAGCTGCTCAAGCTGCGCCGTGACCTGGAAAGCGGCCAGTTGCAGAAGGCCGGCGACAACACCGCCTCGGTACAGCTGGTGCTGGAAGACGGCAGCCTGTTCAAGCAGGAAGGTCGTCTGGAGTTCTCCGAAGTCGCGGTTGACGAGACCACCGGCTCGGTCACCCTGCGCGCCATCTTCCCCAACCCCGACCACACCTTGCTGCCTGGCATGTTCGTGCATGCGCGGCTGAAGGCCGGTGTCAACGCCAACGCCATCCTGGCGCCGCAACAGGGCGTGACCCGCGACCTCAAAGGCGCGCCGACCGCGCTGGTGGTCAACCAGGAGAACAAGGTCGAGCTGCGCCAGCTCAAGGCCAACCGTACCCTGGGCAGCGACTGGCTGATCGAGGAAGGCCTCAACCCGGGTGACCGCCTGATCACCGAAGGGCTGCAGTACGTGCGCCCGGGCGTCGAAGTGAAGGTCAGCGAAGCCACCAACGTCAAGAAGCCGGCCAGCCCTGATCAGGCCAACGCGGCGAAAGCAGACGCCAAAGCGGAGTAAACCATGTCGAAGTTCTTTATCGATCGCCCGATCTTCGCCTGGGTGATCGCCTTGGTGATCATGCTGGTCGGCGCCTTGTCGATCCTGAAGTTGCCGATCAACCAGTACCCCAGCATCGCGCCGCCGGCCATCGCCATCGCCGTGACCTACCCGGGCGCCTCGGCGCAAACCGTGCAGGACACCGTGGTACAGGTGATCGAGCAGCAGCTCAACGGTATCGACAACCTGCGTTATGTGTCGTCGGAAAGTAACTCCGACGGCAGCATGACCATTACCGCTACCTTCGAACAAGGCACCAACGCCGACACTGCGCAGGTGCAAGTCCAGAACAAGCTGAACCTGGCCACCCCGCTGCTGCCGCAAGAAGTGCAGCAGCAAGGTATCCGCGTTACCAAGGCCGTTAAAAACTTCCTGCTGGTGATCGGCCTGGTGTCCGAAGACGGCAGCATGACCAAGGACGACCTGGCCAACTACATCGTCTCCAACATGCAGGACCCGATCTCGCGTACTGCGGGCGTGGGTGACTTCCAGGTGTTCGGTGCCCAGTACGCCATGCGTATCTGGCTCGATCCGGCCAAGCTGAACAAGTTCCAGCTGACCCCGGTCGACGTCAAGACCGCCGTGGCCGCGCAGAACGTGCAGGTGTCTTCCGGTCAGCTCGGCGGCCTGCCAGCGTTGCCGGGTACCCAGCTGAACGCCACCATCATCGGCAAGACCCGTCTGCAGACTGCCGAGCAGTTCGAAAAGATCCTGCTCAAGGTCAACAGCGATGGTTCGCAGGTGCGTCTGGGTGATGTCGCCCAGGTAGGCCTGGGCGGCGAAAACTACGCGGTCAGCGCCCAGTTCAACGGCAAGCCGGCTTCCGGCCTGGCGGTAAAACTGGCAACCGGCGCCAACGCCCTGGACACCGCCAAGGCGCTGCGCCAGACCATCGCCGACCTGGAACCGTTCTTCCCGCCGGGGGTGAAAGCCGTATTCCCGTATGACACCACCCCGGTGGTCACCGAATCGATCAGCGGCGTGATCCACACCCTGATCGAAGCCGTGGTCCTGGTGTTCCTGGTGATGTACCTGTTCCTGCAGAACTTCCGCGCCACCATCATCACCACCATGACCGTTCCGGTGGTGTTGCTGGGTACCTTCGGCATCCTGGCCGCTGCGGGCTTCAGCATCAACACCCTGACCATGTTCGCCATGGTCCTGGCCATCGGCTTGCTGGTGGACGACGCCATCGTCGTGGTGGAGAACGTCGAGCGGGTAATGTCCGAGGAAGGCCTGCCGCCCAAGGAAGCGACCAAGCGCTCGATGGAGCAGATCCAGGGTGCCCTGGTGGGTATTGCCCTGGTGCTGTCGGCGGTACTGCTGCCCATGGCGTTCTTCGGTGGTTCCACGGGGGTGATCTACCGGCAGTTCTCCATCACCATCGTCTCGGCCATGGGCCTGTCGGTGCTGGTGGCGCTTATCTTCACCCCGGCCCTGTGCGCCACCATGCTCAAGCCGCTGAAGAAGGGCGAGCACCATGTGGCCAAGCGTGGCTTCTTTGGCTGGTTCAACCGCAACTTCGACCGCAGCGTAACCGGCTACGAACGCAGCGTTGGTACCATCCTGCGCAACAAGGTGCCGTTCCTGCTGGCCTATGCACTGATCGTGGTTGGCATGATCTGGCTGTTCGCCCGTATTCCTACCGCCTTCCTGCCTGAGGAAGACCAAGGCGTATTGTTCGCCCAGGTACAGACCCCGGCCGGTTCCAGTGCCGAGCGTACCCAGGTGGTGGTCGACCAGATGCGTGAGTACCTGCTGAAGGAAGAAGCCGACACCGTATCCTCCGTGTTCACCGTCAACGGCTTCAACTTCGCCGGTCGCGGCCAGAGCTCGGGCATGGCGTTCATCATGCTCAAGCCTTGGGACGAGCGCTCCAAGGAGAACAGCGTGTTCGCCCTGGCCCAACGTGCCCAACAGCACTTCTTCACCTTCCGCGATGCAATGGTGTTCGCCTTCGCCCCGCCAGCAGTACTGGAGTTGGGTAACGCCACCGGCTTCGACGTGTTCCTGCAGGACCGCGGCGGTGTCGGCCACGAGAAGCTGATGGAAGCGCGCAACCAGTTCCTGGCCAAGGCTGCACAAAGCAAGATCCTCAGTGCCGTGCGCCCTAACGGCCTGAACGACGAGCCGCAGTACCAACTGACCATCGATGACGAACGTGCCAGCGCCCTGGGCGTGACCATCGCCGACATCAACAACACCCTGTCGATTGCCTTGGGTGCCAGCTACGTCAACGATTTCATCGACCGTGGCCGGGTCAAGAAGGTGTACATCCAGGGCGAACCAAACGCCCGGATGAGCCCGGAAGACCTGCAGAAGTGGTACGTGCGCAATGGCGCTGGCGAGATGGTGCCGTTCTCCTCCTTCGCCAAGGGCGAGTGGACCTACGGTTCGCCGAAGCTGTCGCGCTACAACGGTGTCGAGGCGATGGAAATCCTGGGTGCGCCAGCGCCGGGCTACAGTACCGGTGAAGCCATGGCCGAGGTCGAGCGCATTGCTGGCGAACTGCCAAGCGGCATTGGCTTCTCCTGGACCGGCATGTCCTACGAGGAAAAACTCTCCGGCTCGCAAATGCCGGCGCTGTTCGCCCTCTCGGTACTGTTCGTGTTCCTGTGTCTGGCCGCCCTGTACGAAAGCTGGTCGATCCCGATCGCCGTAGTGCTGGTAGTACCGCTGGGTATCATCGGTGCCCTGATCGCCACCAGCCTGCGCGGCTTGTCCAACGACGTGTACTTCCTGGTCGGCCTGTTGACCACCATCGGCCTGGCGGCGAAAAACGCCATTCTGATCGTCGAGTTCGCCAAGGAACTGCACGAGCAAGGCCGCAGCCTGTACGACGCGGCGATCGAAGCGTGCCGCATGCGTCTGCGCCCGATCATCATGACCTCGCTGGCGTTCATCCTCGGCGTGGTACCGTTGACCATCGCCAGTGGCGCCGGTGCCGGCAGCCAGCACGCCATTGGTACCGGCGTGATCGGTGGCATGATCAGTGCGACCGTGCTGGCTATCTTCTGGGTACCGCTATTCTTCGTCGCAGTGTCGTCGCTGTTCGGCAGCAAAGAGCCGGAAAAAGACGTCACCCCTGAAACTCCACGTTATGAGGCTGGGCAATGACCAAGTCTTTGTTGTCCCTGGCGGTAACCGCTTTCATTCTTGGCGGCTGCTCGCTGATTCCCGACTACCAGACCCCGGAATCGCCGGTGGCAGCGCAGTGGCCGCAAGGCCCTGCGTACTCGCCGACCCAGTCGGCAGACGTTGCCGCCGCCGAACAGGGCTGGCGCCAGTTCTTCCACGACCCGGCACTGCAGCAGCTGATCCAGACCTCGCTGGTCAACAACCGCGACTTGCGCGTCGCCGCGTTGAACATCGACGCCTACCGCGCGCAATACCGCATCCAGCGTGCCGACCTGTTCCCGGCGGTTTCGGCCACCGGCAGCGGCAGCCGCCAGCGCGTGCCGGCAAACATGTCGCAGACCGGTGAATCGGGCATCACCAGCCAGTACTCGGCCACCTTGGGCGTCAGTGCCTATGAGCTGGACCTGTTCGGCCGTGTGCGCAGCCTCACCGAGCAGGCGTTGGAAACCTACCTGTCCAGCGAGCAGGCGCGCCGCTCCACGCAGATCGCCCTGGTGGCCAGCGTGGCCAACGCCTATTACACCTGGCAGGCCGATCAGGCGCTGTTCAAGCTGACCGAAGAAACGCTGAAGACCTACGAGGAAAGCTACAACCTCACCCGTCGCAGCAACGAAGTCGGCGTGGCTTCGGCACTGGATGTCAGCCAGGCGCGCACCGCCGTGGAAGGCGCCCGCGTCAAGTACTCGCAGTACCAGCGCCTGGTCGCCCAGGACGTCAACAGCCTGACCGTGTTGCTGGGCACCGGTATTCCGGCCGACCTGGCCAAGCCGCTGCAGCTCGATGCCGACCAACTGGCCGAAGTGCCAGCCGGCCTGCCATCGGACATCCTCCAGCGTCGCCCGGACATCCAGGAAGCCGAGCACCTGCTCAAGGCCGCCAACGCCAACATTGGCGCCGCCCGCGCAGCGTTCTTCCCGAGCATCAGCCTGACGGCCAACGCTGGCAGCCTGAGCCCCGACATGGGCCACCTGTTCTCGGGCGGCCAGGGCACCTGGCTGTTCCAGCCGCAGATCAACCTGCCGATCTTCAACGCCGGCAGCCTGAAGGCCAGCCTGGACTACTCGAAGATCCAGAAGGACATCAACGTCGCCAAGTACGAAAAAACCATCCAGACCGCCTTCCAGGAAGTCTCCGATGGCCTGGCGGCACGAAAAACCTTCGAAGAGCAACTGCAGGCCCAGCGTGACCTGGTGCAGGCGAACCAGGACTACTACCGCCTGGCCGAACGCCGCTACCGCATCGGGATCGACAGCAACCTGACCTTCCTCGATGCCCAGCGCAACCTGTTCAGTGCCCAACAATCGCTGATCACCGACCGCCTGTCGCAGTTGACCAGCGAGGTCAACCTGTACAAGGCGCTCGGTGGTGGCTGGTATGAGCAGACCGGGCAGGCCAATCAGCAGGCATCGGTGGACGTACCGAAAAGCTGACTGGTGATGTAACAGCATCAGGCCCACCCTTGCGGTGGGCTTTTTATTTGCCGGAGGAAATTAATTAACCAACCGGAACATTCCGTTCGATTATCGCCCCATTCCGCTTGCGGCGAATTGCCTCAGCCCCGCACTACCCCGCACCATCCCCTCACGCAACGTTGCCCAAGTTCATCCAAAAGACCCGCACCTGCAGGCTCGATCCAGCAGTGCACCGGCTCGACCCATAAAAACAAGAGATCCACGACAGATGAGCACTTTGCAACCCGCACGCCAGCTGCTGCCCGGCCTGTTGGCCATGTCCTGCGCCTTCCCGCTGTTCGCCGCCGAAGGCGGTTTCATGGAGGACGCCAAGGCCACCCTCAACCTGCGCAACTTCTACATCAACCGCAACTTCGTCGACCCCGCCCACCCGCAGGCCAAGGCCGAAGAATGGACACAAAGCTTCATTCTCGACGCCCGCTCCGGCTTCACCCAAGGCACCGTCGGTTTCGGCGTGGACGTACTTGGCATGTACTCGGTCAAGCTCGACGGCGGCAAAGGCACCACCAACACGCACCTGCTGCCCGTGCATGATGACGGCCGCCCGGCCGATGACTTCGGCCGACTGGGTGTCGCACTGAAAGCCAAACTGTCCGAAACCGAGCTGAAAGTCGGTGAATGGATGCCGGTACTGCCCATCCTGCGCTCGGACGACGGCCGCTCGCTGCCACAGACCTTCCGCGGCGGCCAGCTGACCTCGAAGGAAATCGCCGGCCTGACCTTGTACGCCGGCCAGTTCCGCGGCAACAGCCCGCGTAACGACGCCAGCATGGAAGACATGTCGATGAACGGCAAAGGCGCGTTCACCTCCGACCGTTTCAACTTCGGCGGCGGTGAGTACACCTTCAACGACAAGCGCACCATGATTGGCCTGTGGAATGCCCAGCTCAAGGACATCTACCGCCAGCAATACCTCAACCTGACGCACAGCCAACCGCTGGGCGACTGGACCCTGGGTGCCAACCTGGGCTACTTCATCGGCAAGGAAGACGGTGCCGAACGCGCCGGCAAGCTGGACAACCGCACCGCCTCTGCCATGCTCTCGGCACGCTACCAAGGCCACACCTTCTACGTCGGCCTGCAAAAGGTCAGCGGCGACGATGCCTGGATGCGGGTCAACGGCACCAGTGGTGGCACCTTGGCTAACGACAGCTACAACTCCAGCTTCGACAATGCCAAAGAACGCTCCTGGCAGGTGC
The DNA here is from genome assembly GCF_014192825.1 of Pseudomonas sp. OG7. Lineage (NCBI taxonomy): Bacteria > Pseudomonadati > Pseudomonadota > Gammaproteobacteria > Pseudomonadales > Pseudomonadaceae > Pseudomonas > Pseudomonas sp. OG7. The sequence goes on from NZ_JACHYK010000006.1 coordinate 184,294, forward strand.
GCCATGACTTCAACTTCGCCACCGTTGGCGTGCCTGGGTTGACGTTGATGAACCGCTACATCAAGGGTGACAACGTCACCGTGGGCAGCGTGGATGATGGCAAGGAGTGGGCACGCGAGACCGAACTGGCGTACGTGGTGCAGTCGGGCAGCTTCAAGGACCTGTCGGTGAAATGGCGCAACTCCACCATGCGCCGGGACTTCAGCACCAATGCGTTCGATGAGAACCGGTTGATTGTGAGTTACCCGCTGAACCTCCTTTAAATTCTTCGCGGGCACGCCCGCTCCCCAGGGTCACCACAGCTTTTGAAAACTGTGGTGACCCTGGGGAGCGGGCGTGCCCGCGAAGAGGCCAGATGCCCAATAAAATAACTTTAAGCTATAAACAAATCCTAAAACCTTCTTTGACGACATAAGCTGTAACCGCTTGAATAGGCCCCTGATCCCCGCCCCAGAGCCGTGACATGGACCTCCGCCAGCTGCGCTACTTCATCGCCCTTACCGAATACCGCAGTTTCGTCCGTGCCGCCGAGGCCATGGGCATCACCCAGCCCGCCTTCAGCCGTGCCATCCAAGGCCTGGAACACACCTTCGGCTGCCCGCTGGTAGACCGCGCCAGCAAAGCCCTGCCGCCTACCCCCGAAGGTCTGGTGGTGCTGCAACATGCCCGCCGGTTGGTTCAAGGCGCCGCGCAGCTGAGCAACGAAGTGCTGCAGATGACCAAGCTCGACGCCGGCGAGTTGCACTTCGGCAGCGGCCCGGCCCTGGCCGTGCGCCTGGTGCCCGACGCCCTGCGCCACTTCATCGAGCGCCATCCCGGTATCCGCACTTCCCTGCTCGTGGACAACAGCGAACGCCTCGGTCAGGCCTTGCGCCGCGAACAGATCGAGTTTTTCGTCGATGATATCCGCCCGTTCGAAGCCGACCCCAATTTCCACACCGAGCCCTTGTCGCCACGCCCAGGGCTGTTCTTCTGCCGCCCGGGCCATCCGCTGCTGGCCAAGGACAGCCTGTCGACCAACGACCTGTTCAGCTACCCACTGGCCAGCGCCCTGCTCGCCCCCGGTGTGCGCAAGCGCCTGGCCAACCTGAGCGGGCGCAACGACTTCACTCCGCACCTGCAAACCGAGCATCTGGCGGTGCTGCGCAGCGTGGTACAGGCCAGTGATGCCATCGGTACCGCCAGCGAAGAGGCCGTGGCCGAAGACCTGGCCGCCGGCACACTGGTGCGCCTGCACTGGCGCAACTTACCGCCTGCTTTGGAAGTGTTGAGCGTGCGCTGTGGGGTGGTCAGCCGCAGTGGTTATCGATTGTCGCCGGCTGCGCGGGCGATGATCGAGACGCTGGTGGGGCTGGATACGCCAGTACGGGCTGCTGCCATTCGCTGAGCTGATGATGCTGGTGGCTGCGGGCTATCCTGTTCACTATCAGGCAAAACAACGCTGAACAGGGAGGCACAACAATGAAGAACCTCGTCGACCACCTGAGCCAGTACGCCAGCTACCACCGCGACCCACGCAACATCGCCACCCACTTCGTCGGCATCCCCATGATCGTGCTGGCCGTCACCATCTTGCTATCGCGCCCAGGCTGGGAGGTGGCCGGCATGTGGCTATCCCCTGCCCTGCTGGCAGCAGCGGCGTCGGTATGGTTCTACCTGCGCCTGGACCTGCGCTTCGGGCTGGTGATGGGGCTGCTGTTGGGGTTGTGCCTGTGGGTAGGCCAGGTGCTGGCAATGCAGACCACAGTGCTGTGGCTAAGCGCCGGGCTGGGGGCATTCGTGCTGGGCTGGGTCATCCAGTTCGTCGGCCATTACTACGAACGCCGTAAACCGGCCTTTGTCGACGATGTCAGCGGCCTGATCATCGGGCCGCTGTTCGTGGTGGCAGAAGCCGCGTTCATGCTGGGCCTGTGCCCGGCCCTGAAGTCGGCCGTGGAAACCTCTGCAGGGCCGGTCAGGCTTCAGCAATAACGCTTACTGGCGCGATTCTACGCCCAGCTCGTCCCACACCGACTCGGCCATGTGGAAGGTGGCGTTGGCCGCCGGGATGCCGCAGTAGATCGCGCTTTGCATCAGCACTTCCTTGATCTCGTCGCGGGTCACACCGTTGTTGGCCGCCGCGCGCAGGTGCAGTTTCAGCTCGTCGTTGCGGTTCATGCCGATCAGCATGGCGATGGTGATCAGGCTGCGGGTATGGCGCGGCAGGCCCGGGCGGGTCCAGATATCACCCCAGGCATGGCGGGTGATCATCTCCTGGAACTCGCCGTTGAAGTCGTTGAGCTTTTCCAGGCTGCGGTCCACATGGGCATCGCCCAGCACCGCGCGGCGCACTTGCATGCCGGCGTCGTAACGTTGTTTCTCGTCCATGGCGTTGTCCTCAGTGAGCGAGCAGGAAGTCGAGCACGCGGCGGCTGAAGGCCTCACCGATTTCGACGTTCGACAGGTGTGCAGCCGGGAAGTCGACGTACTCGGCACCGTTGATACCGGCCTGCATGAAGCGGCCATGTTCAGGGGTGGTCACCACGTCCTCGGTACCGGCAACGATCAGCGCCGGCACCTGGATGCGGCCCAGTTGCTCACGGTAATCGGCATCACGCACGGCTGCGCAATTGCCGGCATAGCCTTGCGGGTTGGTTTGCGCCAGCATCTGGCAGATGCGCTGGGCCTCGTCTGCCTGGGCCTGGGCGAAGCCTGGAGTGAACCAACGGGCGATGGACGCATCGCGCAGGTCGACCATGGCCTGCTGGCCGCCTTTGAGCACGGTATCGATACGGGTGTTCCACACCTCGTCATTGGCGATCTTGGCGGCAGTGTTGCACAGGGTCAGGCTACGCAGGCGATCACCGGCGTTGATGCCCAGCCACTGGCCGATCAAGCCGCCCATCGACAGACCGACGAAGTGCGCTTTCTGGATGTCCAGGCCATCGAGCAGGGCCAGCACGTCCCGCCCCAGTTGTTCGATGCTGTAGGGGCCTTCAGTGACCATCGAGGCACCGTGGCCACGGGTGTCGTAGCGCAGCACCCGGAAGTGCTGGCTCCACAGTGGAATCTGGGTGTCCCACATGCCCAGGTCAGTGCCCAGCGAGTTGGACAGGACGAGTACCGGGGCGTTTTCCGGGCCATCGATCTGGTAGTTCAAAACGCCATCGGCCAGTTGCAAGTGCGCCACAGCGGTCTCCTTCAGGCAGTAAAATGTTGATGTTCGGTCACGGCGCGCGCCACCCAGACGCGCGCCTGGCCCAGGTAGTGGGCAGGGTCGAGCAGGCGATCAAGTTCTTCGGCAGACAGTTCGGCACTGACCTGCGGTTCGTCCCCCAGCACGGCACGCAAATGACGCTGTTCGGCCACGGCGCGCTGGCAGCATTGCTCCAGCAGGTGGTGGGCACGGTCGCGGCCCAGGCGCTGGGCCAGCACGATGCTCACCGCTTCGGCCAGCACCAGGCCTTGGGTAAGGTCGAGGTTACGGCGCATGCGCGCTGCATCCACTTCCATGCCCTCGGCGATGACCTGGGCCTGGCGCAGAGCGCCGGAAACCAGGCAGCAGATATCCGGCAGGGTTTCCCACTCGGCATGCCACAGGCCCAGGCTGCGCTCGTGTTCCTGCGGCATGGCGGCGAACAGGGTAGATACCAGACCAGGGACGCGGGTGGCGGCGCCGATCAGCACGGCAGCGCCCACTGGGTTGCGCTTGTGCGGCATGGTGGAAGACCCCCCCTTGCCCGGCGCGGAAGGCTCGAACACCTCCCCCGCCTCGGTCTGCATCAGCAAGCTGACATCGCGGCCGAACTTGCCCAGGCTGCCGGCCACCAGGCCCAGCACCGAGGCAAACTCCACCAGGCGGTCGCGCTGGGTGTGCCAGGGTTGCTCCGGCAGCGTCAGCTTCAGCTGTTCCGCCAGCGCCTCGGCAACCGGCATCGCCTTGCTACCCAAGGCTGCCAGGCTGCCCGAGGCACCGCCGAACTGCAGCACCAGCAAGCGCGGGCGCAGTTCCTGCAGGCGCTGGCGGTGGCGGGTCAAGGCGCCCAACACGCCAGCCAGTTTCATGCCTAGGGTCACCGGGGTGGCATGCTGCAACCAAGTGCGGCCAACCAGTGGGGTATCAGCATGCTTCAAGGCTTGCTGCGACAGGGTATCGGCCAGCGTGCCAAGGTCGGCTTCGATCAGGTCGAGGGCATTGCGCAGTTGCAAGATCAGCCCGGTGTCCATCGCATCCTGGCTGGTGGCGCCCAGGTGCACATAGCGCTCGGCCTCAGGCACGCCGCTGGTAATCACCTTGCCCAACGCCTTCACCAGCGGGATTGCCGAATTACCCGCAGTGGCGATGGCATTGGCCAGCGCGCCAACGTCATAGCGATCGGCCTGGCAAGCTGCCTCGATGGCGGCCACGGCGCTATGCGGCACCAGCCCGGCAGCGGCTTCGGCACGGGCCAGCGCAGCTTCGAAATCGAGCATGCCCTGCAAGCGGCCATGGTCGGAGAAGATCTCGCGCATGGCCGGCGCGGTGAAATAGGCGTCGAACAGTTGGTTGGTCATGCCACGTCCTTAATCATCGTGGTGCAGGTACGCCGCCTGCTTCGGCAGGCGCAGGCTGAACAGGAAGGCAATCGCCATCATGGCCGTCACGTACCAGTAGAAAGTGTTTTCCATACCCAGGGTCTTCAGGCCCAGGGCCACGTACTCGGCAGAGCCGCCGAATGCCGCGTTCGCCACTGCATAGGCCAGGCCCACACCCAGCGCACGCACCTGCGGCGGGAACATCTCGGCCTTCACCAGGCCGCTGATCGAGGTGTAGAAACTGACGATACACAACGCCAGGCTGATCAGTACAAAGGCCATGAACGGGCTGGTCACCGTTTTCAGCGCCATCAGCAGCGGCACGGTGCACAGGGTACCGAGCGCCCCGAACAGCAGCATCGAGTTACGCCGGCCGATGCGATCGGACAGCATGCCGAAGAACGGCTGCAGCACCATGAACAGGAACAACGCACCGGTCATCACGTAGCTGGCGTTTTTTGCCGTCATGCCGGCCGTGTTCACCAGGTATTTCTGCATGTAAGTGGTGAAGGTGTAGAAGATCAGCGAGCCACCCGCGGTATAGCCGAGCACGGTCACAAAGGCCGCTGCGTGATTGCGGAACAGGCCCTTGATGGTGCCGGCGTCCTTGTCCTGGCGGGTCTCGGCGCTGCTGGTTTCGTGCAGCGAACGGCGCAGCATCATCGAGATCAGCGCGGCAATGGCGCCAACCACGAATGGAATGCGCCAGCCCCAGGCACGCAGCTCATCTTCTGTGAGCAACTGTTGCAGGATCACCACCACCAGCACCGCCAGCAACTGGCCGCCGATCAGGGTGACGTACTGGAACGAAGCAAAAAAGCCGCGCTGACCGCGCAACGCCACTTCACTCATGTAGGTGGCAGTGGTGCCGTATTCGCCGCCTACCGACAGGCCCTGGATCAGGCGGGCCAGCAACAGCAGCGCTGGCGCCCAGGTGCCGATGCTGGCATAGGTGGGCAGGCAGGCGATCATCAGGGAGCCGAAGCACATCATCAGCACCGAGATCATCAGGGAATTCTTGCGACCATGGCGGTCAGCGAGGCGGCCGAAGATCCAGCCACCGATGGGGCGCATCAAAAAGCCTGCGGCGAACACACCTGCCGTGTTCAACAATTGCACGGTAGGGTCGTCGGAAGGGAAGAAGGCCGGGGCAAAGTAGATCGCGCAGAACGCGTAGACGTAGAAGTCGAACCATTCCACCAGGTTGCCTGATGAGGCACCAACAATAGCGAAGATGCGCTTGCTGCGTTCTTCGCCGGTGTAATAGGTTGAGGTCATGACGGTTTTACTCCAAGAGGGTCCCAGGTAAGTCTAGACATACCTGGTAACACACTCGTTCCGCTTTCTGGCTGGCAATTGGCCTTGTGTCTAACAAGACCGGCCTCTTCGCGGGCAAGCCCGCTGCCACAGGTTTTTGTTGTGCAGTGGGCAACAATTATCCTGTGGGAGCGGGCTTGCCCGCGAAAAGGCCGGTACAGGTCACACCCGCTCGATGGCCAAAGCCAGACCCTGCCCAACCCCTACACACATGGTTGCCAGGCCCTTGCGCCCACCACTCTTCTCCAGCTGGTGCAGTGCCGTCAGCACCAGGCGCGCACCGCTCATACCCAGCGGGTGGCCCAGGGCGATCGCACCGCCATTAGGGTTCACCTGCGGCGCATCATCGGCCACACCCAGCTCACGCAGCACCGCCAGGCCTTGGCTGGCAAAAGCTTCGTTCAGCTCGATCACATCGAAATCATTGACTGCCACACCCAAGCGCTCGGTCAGCTTGCGCACCGCCGGCACCGGGCCAATGCCCATTACCCGTGGGGCAACACCGCCACTGGCCATGCCCAGAACGCGGGCGCGTGGCGTCAGGCCGTGCTTCTTCACCGCTTCAGCCGACGCCAGGATCAGCGCCGCAGCACCATCGTTCACGCCCGAGGCATTGCCGGCGGTCACTGTCTTGTCCGGGCCGTTGACCGGCTTGAGCTTGGTCAGGGCTTCCAGCGTGGTGTCCGGGCGCAGGTGTTCGTCACGCTCGACGATGGTTTCGCCTTTCTTGTGCGCAATGCGCACCGGCACGATTTCTTCGGCGAAGAAGCCGGCGGCCTGGGCGGCTGCCGCTTTCTGCTGGCTGCGCAGGGCAAAGGCGTCCTGGTCAGCACGCGAAACCTGATAATCGTCGGCCACGTTGTCGGCGGTTTCCGGCATGGAGTCCACGCCGTACTGGCTCTTCATCAGCGGGTTGATGAAACGCCAGCCGATGGTGGTGTCTTCCAGCTTCATGTTGCGCGAATAGCCGCTTTCGGCCTTGCCCATGACGAACGGGGCACGCGACATCGACTCGACGCCACCGGCAATCGCCAGCTCCATTTCGCCGCTGGCGATGGCGCGGAAGGCAGTGCCGATGGCATCCATGCCTGACGCGCACAGGCGGTTCAGGGTAACACCCGGGATGCTATCGGGCAGGCCGGCCAGCAGCAGCGCCATGCGCGCCACGTTACGGTTGTCTTCACCGGCCTGGTTGGCGCAGCCGAAGAACACTTCGTCGACTTGATCCCACTGTACGCTCGGGTTGCGCTCGATCAGCGCCTTCAGCGGCACGGCAGCCAGGTCGTCGGCACGCACGCCGGCCAGGGCGCCGCCGAAGCGGCCGATCGGGGTGCGGATAGCGTCACAGATAAATACGTCGCGCATTAAGCTTCTCCTGCGGTACGGGCTTCGAGGTCACGCAGGGCGGACGGCTCGACTTCAGTGGTTCGGGGGTGGTCTGCTGGAGGCTACTGGTCAGGGTGCTTCAGTGAGCTCAGATTAAGGAGACTGGCAGGTCGCTTACAATCCGATAATCGACTATTTGTGCGATTAACGAACCATTTGTTGCAAACCTACCGATCCCCTTCTTGCGCTTTACCGGCCTCAGGTCGCGTCTGCGTGGCTCACCAGCCCTTTCACGATCACGCCCACGGTCGCCAGCGCCGCCGGCACCAGCAATGCCGTCAGCACCTGCTCGAAGTTCCAGCCCAGGCCCAGCAGCGTTGCGCCACTCCAGGCCCCGAGAATCGCGCCAAAGCGGCCAATGCCCAGCATCCACGATACACCCGTGGCCCGGCCCTGGGTCGGGTAGAAGCGTGCAGCCAGCGAAGGCATTGCTGACTGCGCGCCGTTCACGCACATACCCGCAATCAGTACCAGCGTGGCCAACACGGTAATGTTGCCCAGGCTCTGCCCCACGGCGTAAGCGAACACCCCGGCCAGCAGGTAGAAAATGCCGATGACCTTGTGCGGGTTGAAACGGTCCATGGCCCAACCCACACCGACCGCACTGAGCACGCCGCCAAACTGGAACAGCGCACCGATGAATGCGGCCTGCTCCATGCTCGCGCCGCTGTCCCGCATCAGGGTTGGCAGCCAGCTGGTCAGCAGGTAGACGATGACCAGGCCCATGAAGTAGGTCAGCCACAGCAGCAGGGTGCCCAAGCCATAAGTGCCGGAGAAGATCACCGCAAACACGTTGCGTGCGGCCACGGCCTTTTGTTCCGGTACGTTGAAGCTGCCGGCCTCGGCCACCACCTGTGGCGCGATGGGCGACAGGGTCTTGCGCACCTTGTCGGTGCCTCGGTTGCGTACCACCAGGAACCGCGCCGACTCCGGCAGCCAGACCATCAGCACCAACGCCAGCAGCAGCGGCAGCACCCCACCGATAACCAGCAGGCTGTGCCAGCCGTAAGCCGGGATCATCTTGGCGGAAATGAAGCCACCACCCGCCATGCCCAGGTTGAAACCACAGAACATGCTGGTGACCAGCAACGACTTGAGGCGCTCAGGGGTGTATTCGGACAGCAGCGTGGTCGCGTTGGGCATACCGGCACCAAGGCCCAGGCCCGTCAGAAAGCGCAGTATCAGCAACTGGTCGACGTTGGTGGCATAGGCCGAAGCCAGGCTGAAACCGCCGAACACCAGCACCGCGCCCACCAGGACACCTTTACGGCCGAAGCGGTCAGCCAGCGGCCCGGAGCCCAAGGCGCCGAACACCATGCCGATCAATGCGGCACTCATAACCGGGCCGAGGCTGGCACGGTCGATCCCCCACTCCTGCGACAGGGCCGGGGCGATGAAGCCCATGGCGGCAGTGTCCAGGCCATCGAGGAAGACGATCAGGAAGCACAACAGCACGACCCGCCACTGATAGCGGGACAGCGGCTGCTGATTGATGAACGACTGAACGTCGAGGCTTTTGCCGACGTTGTTTTGCGCTTGGTTCATTGTTGTTATCCAGAATGTAGGGCACAGCCAGACCACTGCACACGGGCAACCGGCACAGAGGGCGATGAGTGGGGAATATGGCCTGCGTCAGCCTGGATACAACGGTACTGCGCGCGGGTGCGGCCGCGGCAGCGAGGGGACAGTATTCATGTTATGTGCCTCTTATGTTTTTCTTGTTCGGTAGGCAGGGCCGACCGTTGCGAGAAACATTAATCAGCGGGCGCAAGTGAAGCAATTCACCCGGAACGACACTGTGCGTTTATCGCACAGGAAACGGTTTTGCCTGTTCTATTTGGGGGCCGCCTTGCGGCCCCGGCAAATTCAACCAAACAACTGATGACAAAGGTCGCGGCTGGCAGCGAGCAAAATCGGCAAGAAACGCTGCTCCAGTTCACTGCGCGTCACTCGCCCTACGTGGGTACTCACGTTCAACGCCGCCAACACCTGCCCCGAAGCGTCATACACCGGCACCGCAATCGATCGCAGCCCCTGCTCCAGTTCCTGGTCCACCACGCACCATCCCTGAGCGCGCACCTGCTGGATGCAGGCGAACAACGATTCAGGGTCATGCAGGGTACGGCTGGTGCGCGCTTTAAGGTCGGCACGCTCCAGGTACTCGCGCAGGCTGGTGTCGTCCAGGGCCGCCAGCAGAATGCGCCCCATCGACGTGCAGTAGGCCGGCAGGCGCCCGCCCACCGACAGGTCGACCGAAATCAGCCGCTCCACCGTGGCCGAGCGGGCTATATAAAGGATGTCGTCACCTTCGAGCGTGGCCATGTTGGCCGCCTCGTGCAACTGATCGCTGATACGGTCCAGGTATGGCTGGGCAGAAATCGCCAGCGGTGTCGACGACAGGTAGGCATGCCCCAGGGTCAGCACTTTGGGCAGCAGCGAATAGGTACGCCCGTCGGTGGTGGCGTAACCCAGCTTTATCAACGTATGCAGACAACGGCGCACCGCTGCACGAGGGATTTCCGTACGGTGGCTGATCTGGGCGATGGTCAGGTGGCGCTTGCGCTCCTGGAACGCCTGGATCACGGCCAGGCCACGTGCCAGGGAGGTCATGAAGTCCGGGTCGCCGGTAAAGGCCTGGATGCGCTTGGCCGGAGAAGCCACGATCGGCGGCGCCATGGCAGCCGAAGCAGGCCGTGCCACTTCCGAATTGCCGGATTCGTTGGCCAGGGTTTCGTCACTCATCGCACACCTCAAAAAAAACGCCGGTTCGTGCGATTATCGAACAAACGGCCGATAATCGCAATTGACCGCCGACACGTTTGCTTATACCTTGCTCATGCCACTTGTGGCTTCTTTGGAGAGACTGGTCAGGTACCCACCGTAGAAGTCCCCAGGCAACGGCCTCGCCTTTTGGCGAGGCCGTTTTTCATTCGGGCCTCATCCCGGCGTTGCAGCGAACTTTTATCCGCCTTGCCTTTCAAACTTGTACGAAAGGTCCAAACTGTTTCCCGACACTGCCCATTACTTATGTCAGATGATGTCAGTGTTGGGTAAATAACGATGTTCGGTGAATTATCGGTTGCTATAATCGATAACGCAGGCCCGATGCGTCCGTGACAGTGCAACCTTCCGCTGTTTGAAGCCGTTGCAGGCTGCAAGGCATGTGCACGCTGCACAACGCATAACAACAGTCATCCCACTTATTCAGGTACTACATGTGACAAAAGACGAACTGCGCGCAGAACTCGAGCGCCAGGCTGAGCGCTTCAAAGATGTCTACGGTGGCGAAGTCACCACTTACGCCGCACAACCGGATCCAGAACGCAAACCTTGGCGCAAACGTGCCAGCATCCGTGACCAGTCCTTCAACCAGGAACTGCAACGTATGGAGAAGGAACTGCGCAGCGACAATCCCTGAACCCAGGCCACGCCAGCGCGTCGTCGCCCGGCCCCGAGCGCGGTCTATCTTTACCGTCAGGCCGAAGGTGAAATGGAATTACACAAATTTCATACATCCGTTTGAATTTCGGAAGAAGATCCATTTCGCGATATTTTTTCGGTTTTTCGCCAGTTTTAGCGTCATTTAAAGGACATTTTCCTACCTGCAAGCGCTGATGTGCATAGCACGTGCTCGCCATGAAAATCGCCATCGGTCTGTAGCAGGTGCATCGATTGCCAAGGTTTTCTGGCATAATCCCGCCCCCCTATGACCGCCAGACAACCTTCATGATCGATTTATTCAGCGGACTGGATGCCTGGGTGTTGGTGAGCCTGCTGCTCGCCTTGACCTTCGTACTCGCCTTCGAGTTCATCAATGGCTTTCATGACACCGCCAACGCGGTAGCTACCGTCATCTATACCAAAGCCATGCCGCCGCACCTCGCCGTGTTCTTCTCCGGCGTGTTCAACTTCCTTGGCGTTCTGCTCGGCGGTGTCGGGGTGGCCTATGCCATCGTGCACCTGCTGCCGGTAGAGCTGCTGATCAACGTGAACACCGGACACGGCCTGGCCATGGTCTTCTCGCTGCTGGCTGCGGCCATCACCTGGAACCTCGGCACCTGGTACTTTGGCATCCCCGCTTCCAGCTCGCACACGCTGATCGGCTCCATTCTCGGCGTCGGTCTGGCCAACGCCCTGATCAACGACATTCCGCTGGGCGACGGCGTCAACTGGCAGAAGGCGATCGACATCGCCATGTCGCTGGTGGTCTCGCCAATGGCCGGCTTCGCCGTTGCCGCCCTGGTGCTGATCGGCCTGAAGTGGTGGCGCCCGCTGTCGAAGATGCACAAAACCCCCGACCAGCGCCGCAAACTCGACGACAAGAAGCACCCGCCATTCTGGAACCGCATGGTGCTGGTGGTTTCCGCCATGGGCGTCAGCTTCGTGCACGGTTCGAACGACGGCCAGAAAGGCATCGGCCTGATCATGCTGGTGCTCATCGGTATCGTCCCGGCCAAGTTCGTCCTCGACCTGAACAGCACCACCTACCAGATCGAACGTACCCGCGACGCCACCCTGCACATGAGCCAGTTCTATCAGCGCAACGCCGCCACCCTGGGCGAGTTCCTGGCGCTGGGCAAAGCCAAGGCCAGCGACCTGCCGGAGCAGTTCAGCTGCAACCCGCAGCAGACCGAGCCGACCATTGCCGCGCTGCAGGCCTCGCTGCAAGGCGTGACCGACTACCACAGCCTGAGTGCCGACAAGCGTGTCGAAGTGCGCCGCTACCTGCTGTGCCTGGATGACACGGCGAAGAAGGTTGGCAAGCTGCCAGGCCTGGAGGCCCGTGAAAAGGCCGACCTGGAAAAACTGCGCAAAGACCTTACTGCCACGACCGAATACGCCCCGTTCTGGGTGATCGTGGCCGTCGCCCTGGCCCTGGGCCTGGGCACCATGGTTGGCTGGAAGCGCGTGGTACTGACCGTCGGCGAGAAGATCGGCAAGCAGGGCATGACCTATGCACAGGGCATGTCGGCACAGATCACCGCGGCCTGCGCCATCGGCATGGCCAACGTGTTCGCCCTGCCGGTATCGACCACCCATGTGCTGTCGTCCGGCGTGGCCGGCACCATGGTCGCCAACAAAAGCGGCCTGCAAGGCGGCACCGTGAAGACCATCCTGTTGGCCTGGGTCCTCACCCTGCCGGCCTCGATGGGCCTGGCGGCCGGCCTGTTCTGGCTGGCGTCCAAAGCCATTGGCTGAGTGATACCGCAATGAATGAAGGCGCCCCCGTGGCGCCTTTTTCATGAGCGTTATTCCTGTGCCGGCCTGTTGACAGTGGTTCGGCGCGAAGAGGCCGGCACAGGCAGATCACCTCTTCTTGCCCCCCAGCAACGACCCCATCAACCCCCGCACCAGTTGCCGCCCCAGCTGATTGGCCGCCTGGCGCACCGCCGATTTGATCGCCTGCCCCGCCGCACTCTGCAAGAAGTCCCCCGCCTTGTCGGCAAAGCTCTCTTCATCCGCCTTCGGCTGCGGCGCCGGTTCCACGGCCTCGCCCTTGCGCTGGGTCAGCATTTCATACGCCGATTCGCGGTCCACCGGTTTGTCATAACGCCCCGCCAGCGGCGAAGCGGCAATCAGCGCACTGCGTTCAGCCGCAGACAATGGCCCGATACGCGACTGCGGCGGCGCAACCAGCACCCGCTGCACCATGGCCGGCGTGCCCTTCTCTTCCAGCGTACCCACCAGCGCCTCGCCAATCCCCAGCTCGGTCAACACTGCCAGGGTGTCGAACGCCGGGTTGGGGCGAAAGCCATCGGCCACCGCTCGCAACGACTTCTGCTCCTTGGCGGTAAAGGCCCGCAAGCCATGCTGAATACGCAAGCCCAGCTGGGCCAACACCGCATCCGGCAGGTCGCCGGGCGACTGGGTAACGAAGTACACCCCCACACCCTTGGATCGAATGAGCCGCACCACCTGCTCCAGCCGGTCCTGCAACGCCTTGGGCGTGCCATTGAACAGCAAGTGCGCTTCATCGAAGAACAATGCCAGCACCGGTTTGTCGGCATCCCCGCGTTCGGGCAACTGCTCGAACAACTCCGCCAACAGCCACAGCAGGAAGGTGGCGTAAACCTTGGGCGCTTCGTGCACCAACCGGCTGGCATCGAGCAGGTGGATACGCCCACGGCCATCCGGGCCCGGCCGTAGCAGGTCTTCAAGCTGTAATGCCGGCTCACCGAACAGTGCCTCGGCGCCCTGCTGCTCCAGAGTCGCCAGCCGCCGCAACAACGCCTGGGTAGAGGCAGTGGTCATCAGCGCGCTGTCTTCACCCAGCAGTTGCGGGTTGTCCTTCAGGTGCGCGAGCAGCGCCTTGAGGTCTTTCAGGTCCAGCAGCAACAGGCCCTCCCGGTCGGCAACCTTGAAGGCAGCGTACAGCGCGGCTTGCTGGCTATCGGTCAGCTCCAGCAGGTTGCCCAGCAGCAGCGGCCCCATCTCACTGAGGGTGGTGCGCAAGGGGTGCCCGGACTGCCCCGCTATATCCCACAAGCTCACGGGATAGGCCCGAGGCGTATGCCCCAGCCAGGGCATGCCGGCGATGCGCTCGGCCACCTTGCCCTGTGGTGCACCGGCGGCCCCCAAGCCACAGAGGTCACCTTTGACGTCGGCCGCGAACACCGCCACCCCTGCGTCGCTGAACACTTCCGCCAGGTGCTGCAAGGTGACGGTCTTGCCCGTCCCCGTTGCACCTGCCACCAGACCGTGACGGTTAGCCAGCCGCATCGCTTGCCCTACTGGCTGGCCATCCGGGCCAGCACCTACAACGATGGTCGAAGATTCCGACATCTCATTAATCCTCTGCTCAAGCTTTACCTTAATTCGGCCGATACCTTTGGGTGATATTCGCCTTAATAGAGAGGAACAACCGAAAAGGGATATTTCGGGATGTTGCACTGCCTTGCGCTCCCCGGAGCGAACGCCTGATATAACACCTTAGCGGAACCGATTACGCCATGAACAAAAGCCTTCGTTTCAGCCACAAGATTCTTTTGGCCGCATCACTGATCGTGATGCTCGCCTTCAGCCTTTTCACCCTCTACAACGATTACCTCCAGCGTAATGCGATCCGCGAGGACCTGGAAAACTATCTGGCTGAAATGGGCGCCTCCACGTCGACCAACATTCGCAACCTGTTCGAAGGCCGTATCAAACTGGTAGAGAACCTGGCGCAGAACATTGCCCAGGACCCGACCAACGCCGAAACACTGATGGGCCAGAATGCCCTGATTTCCAGCTTCCTTACCGTTTACCTGGGCAAAACCGACGGCGGCTTCAGCGTACGCCCGGACGCAAAGATGCCCGATGGCTACGACCCGCGCACCCGCCCCTGGTACAAGGACGGCATGAATGCGGCGGGCGCGACCCTGACCGAGCCGTACATCGACATGACCACCAACAAGATGGTCATTGGCATCCTCAGCAAGGTGTCCAGCAGTGTCGGCGTGGTGGGTGGCGACCTGGCCCTGGACGGCCTGGTGCAGATCATCAACTCGCTGAACTTTGGCGGCATGGGCTACGCCTTCCTGGTCAACGATCAGGGCAAGATCCTGGTGCACCCGGACAAAGACCTGGTGATGAAGTCGCTGTCGGACCTGTTCCCGCAGCACACGCCGAAACTGACCGGTGAACTGACTGAAGTGCAGAGCGATGGCCAGGCCCGCCTGCTGACCTTCACCCCGATCACCGGCCTGCCGTCGGCCAACTGGTACATCGGCCTGTCGGTGGACAAGGACAAGGCTTTCTCGATGCTCAGCACCTTCCGCACCTCGGCGGTGATCGCCACGGTGGTAGCGGTGGTGATCATCATCGGCCTGCTGGGCCTGCTGATCCGCGTATTGATGCAGCCGCTGCACACCATGACGCGCGCCATGGAAGACATTGCCGAAGGTGAAGGCGACCTGACCAAGCGCTTGCGCATTCACAACCACGACGAGTTCGGCATCCTCGGTAACGCCTTCAACCGGTTCGTAGAGCGCATTCACAGCAGCATCCGCGAAGTATCCTCAGCCACCGAGCAGGTCAACGAAGTGGCCCTGCGCGTGATCAGTGCGTCGAATTCGTCAATGACCAACTCTGACGAGCAGTCCAACCGTACCAACAGCGTGGCAGCCGCCATCAACGAACTGGGTGCCGCCGCCCAGGAAATTGCCGGCAACGCTGCCCAGGCTTCACAGCATGCAAGCTCCGCGCGCCTGCTAGCCGAGGAAGGCCAGCAGGTGGTCGAGCGCAACATAGCCGCGATGAACCGCCTGTCCGACCTGATCGTCACGTCCAGCGAGCATATCGAAACGCTGAACAGCAAGACCGTGAATATCGGCCAGATACTCGAAGTGATCACCAGCATTTCCCAGCAGACCAACCTGCTGGCGCTGAATGCCGCTATCGAGGCAGCCCGCGCCGGTGAAGCCGGGCGTGGCTTTGCCGTGGTCGCCGATGAAGTGCGCAACCTGGCGCACCGCACCCAGGAATCGGCGCAACAAGTGCAGACCATGATCGAAGAGCTGCAGGTCGGTGCCCGTGAGTCGGTCGAGACCATGGACCAGAGCCAGCGCCACAGCCAGGACAGCGTGCAGATCGCCAACCAGGCCGGTGAGCGGCTGGACAGCGTGACCGTGCGCATTGGCGAGATCGACGGCATGAACCAGTCCGTAGCTACTGCGACCGAAGAGCAGACCGCCGTGGTCGAGGCCATCAACATGGACATCAACGAGATCAACATGCTCAACCAGGAAGGCGTGGAGAACCTGCAGGCCACCCTGCGCGCCTGTTCTGACCTGGAGCAGCAAGCCGGCCGCCTTAAGCACCTGGTAGGCAGCTTCCGCATCTAAGCACGTACCGCGTCGCCTGCTTCGCGAGCAAGCCCGCTCCCCCAGAATCGCCACAACTCTCGAATATTGTGGTGGACCTGTCGGAGCGGGCTTGCCCGCGAAGAAGCCAACACCGCGTTCGAGGCCTGCACGCCCAACCCCGATCGAACAAACTATCCTTCTGAGAGGTCAACCTTTAGGCGCGTCATCGCCGGCCCGTTACCGCCGGATGACAGACCCGAAGACGATCCCGGAGGGATGCTGATCGTGCACATCGCCGACATCACCATGTTCTACGCCCCGGCCAGCGGTGGCGTACGTACTTATCTTGATGCCAAACACCGCCGCCTCGACGCCATCCAAGGCGTACGCCATAGCCTGTTGATTCCCGGCGCCAGCGCCCGGCATGCCGATGGCATCTTTCAGGTACCCGCCCCACCCCTGCCGTTTGGCAAGGGCTACCGCTTTCCGGTACGCCTGGCACCTTGGTGCAAGACGCTGCGCACGCTCAAACCCGACCTGATCGAAGTCGGCGACCCCTACCTGACCGCCTGGGCGGCACTGGAGGCAAGGCGCCAACTGGATGTGCCAGTGATCGGCTTCTACCATTCCGACCTGCCGTTGCTGGTCAGCAACCGCATGGGCAACTGGTTCACGCCCAATGTCGAGGCCTACGTGAGCAAGCTGTACGGCAATTTTGACCGGGTGCTGGCGCCCAGCCAGGTCATGGCGGACAAACTGCGCCGCCTGGGCATACGCAACGTGCATGTGCAACGCCTGGGCGTGGACCTGGCCACGTTCAACCCCGACCAGCGCGACCCACACTTGCGCGCGCAGTTGGGCATTGCCGACACCAGCCGCCTGTTGATTTACGCCGGCCGCGGCTCGCGGGAAAAGAACCTGCCGGTGCTGCTCGACTGCATACAGCAACTCGGCGCCCCCTACCACCTGGTGTTGGTAGGTTCGAACATGCCCGCCAACGTGCCACACAACGTCAGCGTCATCGACCACTTCTGCCCGGCTGCAGAGGTGGCCCGGCTGATGGCCAGCGCCGACCTGCTGGTGCACGCTGGCGACCAGGAAACGTTCGGCCTGGTCATTCTCGAAGCCATGGCCAGCGCAACGCCGGTGGTGGCCGTGCGCGCGGGTGCCTTTGGTGAAATCATCAATGATCAGTGCGGCATCCTGTGCCGCGCCAACGATGGCCGCGCCATGGCAACCGCTGTGCGCGAAGCGTTCGAGGCTGGCGTAGGCACGCTGGGTGCGCAGGCCCGTCGGCATGTAGAACAGCATTACTCGTGGGATAACGTGGTCGCGGGCCTGCTCCAGCACTACCAGGCCGTGCTCGGCTATCAGCCACAGGTGCGTGCCCATGCCTGAGCCCTCCTCCAGCCACCGCAGCCTCATGCTGGTACTGCATGATGTAGCCCCGGAAACCTGGCCGGACTACCAGCCCTTCGTAGAGGCCGTCGACGCGCTGGGCCACGTCCCCATGACATGGCTGGTGGTCCCGGACTTCCATCGGCGCAATCCGCTGCACCTGGCGCCCTCGTTCTGCCGTCTGCTGGACAAACGCCTGGCCAACGGGGACGAACTGGCGCTGCACGGCTACGCCCATGCGGACGAAGGGCCACCACCGCGCAGCCCCATCGACTACTTCATGCGGCGTATCTATACCCATGAAGGCGAGTTCTACAGCCTTGATGAAGCCGAAGCACTTACCCGCCTGCAGGAGGGCCTGGCATTGTTCGAGGGCCAAGGTTGGCCTGTGGCAGGGTTTGTCGCACCGGCCTGGCTCATGAGCCAGGGCACTCGGCAAGCGTTGCGTCGCCTGCCGCTGAAGTACACCAGCACACCACAGCACCTGTACCGTTTGCCTGACTTCATCCCTATCGATGCGCCGGGCCTTGTCTGGAGCGCCCGCAGTGCATGGCGTCGCACGTTGTCCCGCGTGCTGTGCGACTGGCAATGCCGTCGCTGGAAAGGCGCGACCACATTACGCCTGGGGCTGCACCCGGTAGACATGCGCCATCGCTCGTCCCGCGACTATTGGCTGCGAACACTGGAACACCTGATGAAGGATGGCCGCGAACCGCTGACCAAATCGGCCTGGCTGGAGCGCCAGGTGGCAGCATGAACCGCTGGGCCTTGCTGATGCTGGCATTGTTGGGCGCAGCACTGGTGCCAGCGCTGTTGGGAGGTAGCCAACTGCTTCCCAGACTAAGCCGGTTCGACCCGCAACTGCTGGTCATATTGCTTGGCATGATTCTGTCGTGCTGGGTCATCAACACGCTGCGCTTGCGCTTGTTGCTGGGTGAGCAGGCAAAACAGTTAAGCCATGCACGCAGCCTCGGCGTGGTCATGGCCACGGAGTTTGCCATCTGCACGACCCCCGGTGGCAGTGGCGGGCCATTGACCCTGATGGCGCTGCTGGCGCGTCACCGCATCGGCCCGGCACGCAGCGGCGCCGTGTTCGCCATGGACCAGCTGAACGATCTGGCGTTCTTCTTCTGCGCAATGCTCGCGATAGCCGGCTACGCCTTGTTCCACAGCCTGGGCCGCAGCCAGGAAAGCATGCTGCTGGGCAGCGCACTGCTGCTATGCGCAGCACTGGTCGGGGTGATCGGGCTGTTGCGCTACCGACGCACGGTAATGCGCATGAACGGCAGGCTGCTGCAGCACTTGGGCGTAAGCCCGCCGCGCCAGCGCCGCTGGGCACGCAAACTGCTTCACTTCATCGATGCACTGGCGCAGACCTGGCGTCTGCCCAAACGCACCCTGAGCCTGGTATTCACCCTGACCTGCGTCCACTGGGGGCTGCGCTACAGCGTGCTGTACCTGGTATTGAGAGGGCTGGGTGTGGACCTGGCGTGGATCCCCAGCTTTCTGGTGCAGATGCTATCACTCAGTGCTGGCCAGTTCAGCCTGTTGCCTGGAGGGGCGGGTGCCGCCGAGTTGACTTCAGCCAGCCTGCTGACGCCCTTGGTGGGCAGTTCGACCGCAGCGGCGGCGATCCTGATATGGCGGGCGGTTACTTACTACTTTTATCTGCTGGCGGGTGGGCCGGTGTTCGTGTGCCTGCTTGCGCGTCCGTTGCTGGAGCGCTGGCGACGTCAGGCGGGTTGAGCTGCTGCCAGAGTTCGGCGGCGCCAGGGAAATCGGTGCCGTCAGTGTCATCCAGGGCTTCGGGGTCGTAGCGGGCCAGGCAGCCTTCGCCGAGGGTGGGCGGGGGTGAAGCAGTGGGGGTGTTACGTTGCTTGGCCATGGGTATTCCTTTCAGGATTCCCGGGGGCGCTTTGCGCCCCAGAGTCTCAGCGCCAACCGGCCAGTGTCAGTCAAACACCACGGTCTTGTTGCCATGCACCAGCACCCGGTCTTCCAGGTGATAACGCAGGCCACGGGCCAGCACCATCTTTTCTACATCGCGGCCAAAGCGGACCATGTCTTCGATGCTGTCGGCATGGCTGACGCGTACCACGTCCTGCTCGATGATCGGGCCGGCGTCCAGCTCTTCGGTAACGTAGTGGCAGGTCGCACCGATCAGCTTCACGCCACGCAGAGCGGCCTGATGGTAAGGCTTGGCACCGACGAAAGACGGCAGGAAGCTGTGGTGAATGTTGATCACCTTCTCGGCATAGTCCTGGCACAGTTGCGGCGGCAGGATTTGCATATAGCGGGCCAGCACCACCACATCAGCAGCATGCTCATTGACCAGGCGCGACACTTCGGCAAAGGCCGGGGCCTTGTCCTTGGGGTCGACCGGTACATGGAAGAACGGAATACCGTGCCACTCGACCATGCTGCGCAGGTCGTTGTGGTTGGAGATCACGCAGGGGATCTCGCAGTCCAGTTCGTCTGTATGCCAGCGATGCAGCAGGTCGGCCAGGCAGTGCGACTCGCGGCTGGCCATCAGCACCACGCGCTTTTTCTGCGCCGAGTCGGTAATGCGCCAGGTCATGGAGAACTCTTCGGCAATTGGCGCAAACGCCTCGCGGAAGGCTTCGATACCGAACGGCAGCGATTCGGCGCGGATTTCATGGCGCATGAAGAACCAGCCGCTGTGCTCATCAGAGTGGTGGCTGGCCTCGTTGATCCAGCCATTGTACAAGGCCAGGAAATTACTGACTTTCGCCACGATGCCTACGCGGTCGGGGCAGGCGATCACCAGACGATAGGTGCGCATGAATGAGACTCCAGAACTTCGCAAAGGCGCCTATTCTAGCGGCCCGACAGAAAAAACGCAGTATTGATCGCAGCCGCGTGGGTCTATGCAGGTCTGCAAACGCAGCACCGCGCCTCGTCTGACAGACATGAAGAAATAGCGGGCCTTTATGTAAATTTTTGTTCACGTGGAGAAATGTTGTCACAGCTTAATTAACAGTTAATTGCCCAATAGCATGTTTACTTGCGACTATCGGCTGTCTATTATTGCCCCACACATTTCTGAACACGCATTAAGGAACACTCCATGTCCCTGATCAACGAGTACCGCGCCACCGAAGAAGCCATCAAGGAACTTCAGGCCCGCCTGGCCAACCTGTCGCAGGATGACAAGCTGAAGAAAGAACTGGAGTTCGAAGGCAAACTGCGCGCACTGATGGGCGAGTACTCCAAGTCGCTGCGCGACGTGATTGCCCTGCTCGACCCAGAGTCGAAACTGAGCAAGGCACCTCGTGGTGCGATCAAGGCTGTTGCCACCAAGCGTGCACGCAAGGTCAAGCAATACAAAAACCCGCACAACGGTGAAGTGATCGAAACCAAAGGCGGCAACCACAAAACCCTGAAAGAGTGGAAAGCCACTTGGGGTGGCGATGTGGTTGAAAGCTGGGCGACCCTGCTGGACTGATTGTCCATCTACGCCTTTTGCTTATCGCAACAAAAACGCCGGCACATCGCCGGCGTTTTTGTTTGTCTGGTGATCAGCCAACTGCAAATTGTGCCTGCAATTGCCGGGCATGCACTTGCCAAGCCTCCAGCACACGCCGGCCCGCTTCGTCAGCGCCCTCCCAGGCTTGCTGGCGTGCCTGCTCAAAGTCACCCAGCGTATTCGGTGCCCCCCATCGCGGGTCGCTCAGGCGCTGCTGGCAGAAGCCATGCCAGCGCTGGCGTTCTTCGCTGTTCAAGGTGTCGGGGAAATTACGCGCCCGGTAGCGGAACAGCAGTTCGGGCAAGCGCGGGTCATCGAACATCCAGTGCCCATGGCTCAACTGCGCCGGTTCCAGCGCACGAACTTGCTCGCATAAGCGCCGGTCACGGTCGCCAATAAAACCCTCGTACAATTGCTGTTCCGGGTCCGCACTCGGGGCAAACTCATCCTTGCCATAGATGTGCGCCAGCTTGTCTTGCCATTGCGCCTGTTGATTGGCCAACTCTTCACCGCGCAATTGTAACAACGTCAAGTCCAGGCCCAATCGCTGTTGATCGACCGGGCGCAGTACCGACAACGGCGCCAGTACCGGGCAGCGATTGATCTGTACCAGTTTGAGCGGTACCGGTAATTCACCCTCGGCCAATTCATCATGCCGGGTGTACAAACGTTGGCGCAAAACTTCAGCACTTTCCCGTCGTAACGGTAGGGTTTCCTGATGCAGGTCGCACACAATCAGTGCATTGCGATTACGCGGGTGCCAGGCCAGTGGCAAAACGACACCCAGGTAATTACGCGCCGCCGAAAAGCGCCCGGATATATGCACCAGCGGCTGTAACAAACGGATTTGCTCCATCACTTTATGCTTACTGCGTAACTGGAACAGCCAGTCATACAATTTTGGCTGCTTCTGCCGAATCAGGCGAGCCAGGGCAATGGTTGCCCGTACGTCGGAAAGCGCTTCGTGGGCATGCCCGTGATCGATGCCATTGGCCTTGCTCAGCAGCTCCAGGCGCAGGCTGGTGCGGCCGTCCTGCTGCGGCCATTCAATACCCTCCGGGCGCAGGGCATAGGCAGTACGCACAATATCGATCAGGTCCCAGCGGCTGTTGCCGCCCTGCCACTCACGGGCATAAGGGTCGAAAAAGTTGCGGTACAGGCTGTAGCGGGTCACTTCGTCGTCAAAGCGCAGGGTGTTGTAGCCGGCACCACAGGTGCCCGGTTGAGCCAGCTGGGCATGCACCCGGGTCATGAACTCGGCTTCGCACAGCCCCTGCTCGGCCAACAGCTGTGGCGTGATGCCGGTCACCAGGCAAGCGGCCGGATGCGGCAGGATATCGTCAGAGGGCCGGCAGTAAAGGCTGATCGGCTCGTCAATCTCGTTGAGGTCAAAGTCAGTGCGCACACCGGCCACCTGCAGTGGGCGGTCGCAGCGCGGGTTGATGCCGGTGGTTTCGTAGTCGTGCCAGAAAATGCTGGAGGTCACGGGGTCGTCCTGTATCGAGGTCGACCCGATTCTAGCGTAGCCTCAGACAGAAGCGTTGGCGGGGTGGAAACTGAAGTAATCACGCAACGAATGCACAAACTCGTCGTATTCGCGCGGGGCCTGCAGCAGCATGAAGCCCGAATCATAGTGCCCAGGCGTCAGGTCTTCGCGGCACCACAGGCAACTGGCGGTGAGATTGACGAACTGATGCCCCCCGCCGACCAACGGCATGCGCAGTTGCAGCTCGTAATCCGGCCCGACCAGCACGGGCAGCTGGCTGATGACCATCAAGCCATCTTCGGAGGCATTGCCTAGCTGGCCGATTTCCTGGTTGGTAAACCGGTTGAACACCTTGAGGACACAAGGCAGCTGATGGCGTTCGATGTGGCGCTTGTTGAACATGATCGCAAGTGTATTCCGTACCTGATGCCAGGAATACAAGGAACTGGCGGTTGTTGTAACAGCTGAGTTACAGATTAGCGCAGCACGCGCTGCAAATCTCGTGAAATAAACAACACCTTGGTGTTAGCGCCAAGGTACGGTCGTCGCCGGCTTGGCCACCGCCGTTTCACCGCCGCGCAAATGGCCCAGTTTCTCCAGCGTCTGCAGGCGGGCCTGGGCGCGATAGGCATACTCGTTGCCCGGGTACTGCTGGATCAGGTACTGATAGGTCTGCGCGGCATCCACATAAAGCGCCTGGCGCTCCAGGCATTGGCCGCGTAGCAGCGACACCTCGGGGTGGATAAATGGCCGCGCACGGCTGGTGCGGTCGACCTGCGACAGCTCCAGCATGACCCGGGCGCAATCGCCACGGTCGTAGGCACGGTAGGCATTGTTCAGGTGGTGGTCCATGGACCAGCGGGTACAGCCGACGACGCTGGCGGCCAGGGCTAAAACGATCAGGGCTCGCATGGGGATCTCCTTTAATGCCTGTTTATCGGCCAACGCCAACAAATCTTCACAGCCTTTTGCAAGCATACCCTGCCCGTTCAAATGCCACCCTGCCTTGGTCGCAGGTAGTGCAACGGAACAATGACTACAGCGAGATTCAGGAGTAGCCTTTCGCTGCGCTTCACTATAGGAGTCTGTGCATGAGCATCCGCCGTACCAAAATCGTCGCCACCCTTGGCCCCGCCAGCAACTCGCCGGAAGTGATCGAACAGCTGATCCTCGCCGGCCTGGACGTGGCACGTCTGAACTTCTCCCACGGCACTCCGGACGAGCACAAGGCCCGCGCGCGCCTGATCCGTGACATCGCCGCCAAGAACGGCCGCCATGTAGCATTGCTGGGCGACCTGCAGGGTCCGAAGATCCGCATCGCCAAGTTCGCCAACAAGCGCATCGAATTGAAGATCGGTGACAAGTTCACCTTCTCTACCGCCCACCCGCTGACCGAAGGCAACCAGGACATCGTCGGTATCGACTACCCCGACCTGGTCAAAGACTGCGGCGTCGGTGACGAACTGCTGCTGGACGATGGCCGCGTGGTCATGCGCGTCGAAACCGCCACTGCAGATGCCCTGCACTGCGTGGTGATCATCGGTGGCCCGCTGTCGGACCACAAAGGCATCAACCGCAAAGGTGGCGGCCTGACCGCACCGGCCCTGACCGAAAAAGACAAGGCCGACATCAAGCTGGCGGCGGAAATGGACCTGGACTACCTGGCCGTGTCCTTCCCGCGTGACGCCAGCGACATGGAATACGCGCGCAAGCTGCGTGACGAAGCCGGTGGCAGCGCCTGGCTGGTGGCCAAGATCGAACGCGCCGAAGCGGTTGCCGACGACGAGACCCTCGACAAGCTGATCGCCGCCTCCGACGCGGTGATGGTTGCCCGTGGCGACCTGGGCGTGGAAATCGGCGATGCCGAGCTGATCGCCATCCAGAAGAAGATCATCCAGCACGCCCGCCGCAACAACAAAGCGGTGATCGTGGCGACCCAGATGATGGAGTCGATGATCCAGAACCCGATGCCGACCCGTGCCGAAGTGTCCGACGTGGCCAACGCCGTGCTGGACAATACCGACGCGGTGATGCTGTCGGCTGAAAGTGCTGCAGGTTCGTACCCGATCGAAGCCGTTCAGGCCATGGCCCGCATCTGCCTGGGCGCTGAAAAGCACCCGACGAGCCAGAAGTCCAGCCACCGCCTGCACACCACCTTCGAGCGTTGCGACGAAAGCATCGCCCTGGCGGCCATGTACACCGCCAACCACTTCCCGGGCGTGAAGGCGATCATCGCCCTGACCGAAAGCGGCTACACCCCGCTGATCATGTCGCGCCTGCGTTCGCACGTGCCGATCTTCGCCCTGTCGCCGCACCGCGCCACCCAGGCACGCGCCAACATGTTCCGTGGCGTGTACCCGATCGCCTTCGACCCGGCTTCGCTGCCGGCCGACAAGGTGAGCCAGGCCGCAGTCGACGAACTGCTCAAGCGTGGCTTGGTGGAGCAAGGTGACTGGGTGATTCTGACCAAGGGTGACAGCTACCACACCATCGGTGGCACCAACGGCATGAAGATCCTGCACGTTGGTGACCCGCTGGTCGGCTGATAGCCCTCGGGGTCCGCTTGACGGCCTCATCGCGACCTTCGGTCGCTCCTACAGGGGATCGCAATTCTCTGTAGGAGCGACCGAAGGTCGCGATGAGGCCGGTACAATCAACACATGCCTCAAGCATGCTCGACAAATACATCGGCAAACACCTGCCCCCGCGGCACCCCGGCAATGAACAGCCGCCGGGCAAACCGCTCGACACTCCCCGGTGCCCCACACACCAGTACCACCGTCTGCCGTGACGTCGGCCGTAACCCCGCCAGCGCCTCCTCCATCTGCTCCGCCAATACCAACCCGACAGTCACACCTGCCATTTCCTTCAACGGCCCAGCCAGATAATGCCCGGCGCTGTCCCCCGCCACATGCAGCACCCGAATCTCGCCGCGATGCCCCTGTCGCACCGCCTCGCGCAGGATGCCCCACAACGGCGCAAGCCCGGTGCCCGCAGCCAGCAGCCATAGAGGCCGATCCTGCCAGTCCGGATCGTAATGCAACGCACCGCCTCTGAACTCCCCCAGGCGCAGCACATCACCCAGCCGCAAGCCACGGGCCTTGTCGCAGAAAGCGCCAGGGCGCTGGCAATCGATGTGGAACTCCAGAAAGTCCTCTTCCCCCGGCAGACTGGCCAGCGAATACGGCCGCGCCACCGAACCATTCCACAACACCACATGCTGCCCCGCCTGGTAACGCACCGCCCGCTCAGGCCGCAGCCGCACGCGCAATACATCACCGAACCAGTCCAACGCACAGACATGGGCCGGCACGCCATCGCGCTGCGGGTCGAACAACGCTACTTGCAGGTCTTCGACCACCCGGCACTGGCAGGCCAGGCGCCAGCCCAGGGCATGCTTGTCCAGCGCCAGGGCCTCGGGCAAGGCATCCAGCGGTTGCCCGGCCAGGCAATGCACCAGGCAGGCATGGCAACTGCCGGCGCGGCAGCTGTAAGGCACGTTGAGCCCGGCATCGTTCAAGGCATCGAGCAGGTTGCTGCCGGTTGGCACCGCCCAGCGGCGCTCGCCCACGCAAAGTTCGGGCATGGTTGGTCGTTCTCCACAAATCACAGTCCACTGTAAGCCAAGCGCGCAATGGCAGCAAAAAGGATGCCCAACCACTGCCGACCATGGTCCAGACCGGCCGCAGGTGTGCCCGGCACGGATGCGCGCTATACTGCCGCGCCTTTTTCCGTCGGCCTGACCTGCCGGCGCCTTGCAAGGCGCTTCGACACGCTGGTCGGCACCGTCGAGCGCCTTAATGAATGTTCCCGTCTTTAAGAGGAGCGCGCTGCATGACCGTGATCAAGCAAGACGACCTGATTCAGAGCGTCGCCGACGCCCTGCAATTCATTTCGTACTACCACCCCGTCGATTTCATCCAGGCCATGCACGAGGCCTACCTGCGTGAAGAGTCGCCCGCTGCTCGCGATTCCATCGCCCAGATCCTGATCAACTCGCGCATGTGCGCCACCGGCCACCGCCCGATCTGCCAGGACACCGGTATCGTCACCGTGTTCGTGCGCGTGGGCATGGACGTGCGCTGGGACGGCGCTACCCTGAGCGTCGACGACATGATCAACGAAGGTGTGCGTCGCGCCTACAACCTGCCGGAAAACGTCCTGCGCGCTTCGATCCTGGCCGACCCGGCCGGTGCCCGCAAGAACACCAAGGACAACACCCCAGCGGTCATCCACTACTCGATCGTCCCTGGCGACAAAGTGGAAGTGGACGTGGCTGCCAAAGGCGGTGGTTCCGAGAACAAGTCGAAGATGGCCATGCTCAACCCGTCCGACTCGATCGTCGACTGGGTACTGAAAACCGTCCCGACCATGGGCGCTGGCTGGTGCCCGCCTGGCATGCTCGGCATCGGCATCGGCGGTACCGCCGAGAAAGCCGCCGTCATGGCCAAGGAAGTGTTGATGGAGTCCATCGACATCCATGAGCTGAAAGCCCGTGGCCCGCAGAACCGCCTGGAAGAAATCCGTCTGGAGCTGTTCGAGAAGGTCAACCAGCTGGGCATCGGCGCCCAGGGCCTGGGTGGCCTGACCACCGTGCTCGACGTCAAGATCATGGATTACCCGACTCACGCCGCCTCGCTGCCGGTGTGCATGATCCCCAACTGCGCCGCTACCCGCCACGCCCATTTCGTGCTCGATGGCTCCGGCCCGGCCGAGCTGGAAGCACCGTCGCTGGACGCTTACCCGGAAATCGTCTGGGAAGCCGGCCCGAGCGCCCGTCGCGTCAACCTCGACGACATCACCCCGGAAGAAGTCGCCAGCTGGAAGCCGGGCGAGACCATCCTGCTCAACGGCAAGATGCTGACCGGCCGCGATGCTGCGCACAAGCGCATGGTCGAGATGCTCAACCGTGGCGAAGAGCTGCCAGTAGACCTGAAAGGCCGCTTCATCTACTACGTAGGCCCGGTCGACCCGGTCGGTGACGAAGTGGTAGGCCCAGCCGGCCCGACCACCGCTACCCGCATGGACAAGTTCACCCGCCAGATCCTTGAGCAAACCGGCCTGCTGGGCATGATCGGCAAGTCCGAGCGTGGCCCGACCGCCATCGAAGCGATCAAGGACAACAAAGCCGTCTACCTGATGGCCGTGGGTGGCGCTGCCTACCTGGTGGCCCAGGCCATCCGCAAGTCGAAGGTCCTGGCCTTCGCCGAGCTGGGCATGGAAGCGATCTACGAGTTCGAGGTCAAGGACATGCCGGTGACCGTTGCCGTAGACAGCAACGGTGAGTCGGTACACATCACTGGCCCTGCCCTGTGGCAGAGCAAGATTGCCCAGAGCCTGGCAGTCGAAGTGAAGTAAGCCTGATGTAACTGCGGCGGCCCCTTCGCGGGCTTGCCCACTCCCACAGGGACAGCGCAGGCCTCAGGGCTATGCGATACCTGTGGGAGCGGGCAAGCCCGCGAAGGGGCCGTCGTTGTTTCCACAGGATTCTAGGTACAGGCCGCCACGCTGCTCAAATCGGCAGCTCCTTGAGCCAGTAGGACATCAGTTTGTCGGTGCTTTCCGTATCATCCAGGTCTCGCCAGGCAAAGCTTGTGCGCAACGATGGGTCGTGCAGAAAACCACGGTTACGCCAGAAGCCGTGCAATGGTTTGTAGTCTGCTGGCCGTCTGGGGTGCACCCCTGGCCGCTCGACCGCACAGAATGCGCAGTAATCAAATTCGGCCAGCTTGTGCGCGTAAGATTCACGTTCGATGAAGAAGCGCACCCCCAGGCCCTGACCACGGTATTCCGGCAGTACCAGCGACCCACCGAAGTAGTACACGCTGGCCGGGTCACGCCCTTGGGCCAGGAACGGCTGCTGGAACTCGGGGGCTACATCCACCAATGGCAAGCCGGTGGAGGCGCCAACCACCTTGCCGTTGTCCAGTGCCAGCACCGCCAGGCTGCGCCCGGAGCGGGCATAGGTAGCGAGGTGGTCGGCCTCGTATTCCGGAGTGCCGTCGTAAAGGTAGGGGAACTCGCGAAACACGCTAAGGCGCAGGCGAGCAAGGTCATCGATGTAAGGCGCGATAGCGGCGCCGTGCAACAGGCGTATTTCCATGCTTGGCGGTCGTTTTGTCGATGTGGATGACGCGCTCGGCTAAGCCGGGCTTGAGGGGAAACCCTATCATCCGGGGCGACGACCGGCCTTTTCCCTACACGACAGGTACTGTTCCATGACCGCTACCGAACTGGTAAATGCTTACTATGCCGCCTTCAACGCCGGTGACATGCAGGGCTTTCTGGCACTGCTCAGCGAGGATGTGATCCACGACATCAACCAGGGTGAGCGGGAGATGGGCAAGGCCCGGTTTGCCGCGTTCATGGACAAGATGAACCGCTGCTACCGCGAGCGCCTGGCCGACATCGTGGTGATGCAGAACGCCGATGGCAGCCGTGCGGCGGCAGAGTTCACGGTACACGGTGAATACCTGGCCGATGACGAAGGACTGCCAGCGGCCAACGGGCAGACCTATGTGCTGTCGGCGGGGGCCTTCTTCTACATCCACTGCGGCAAGATTGCCCGGGTGACCAACTACTGCAACCTCAATGACTGGGTTGAGCAGGTTGCCTAAGCCTGTACCGGCCTCTTCGCGGGCAAGCCCGCGAAGAGGCCCGGTCAGGCAATACGAGTGCCTAACACCTTGAGGAAGGCAGCCAGCCACGCAGGGTGCGCTGGCCATGCCGGTGCGGTCACCAGATTGCCATCCACATGGGCCTGGTCCACCGCTATATCAATGAACGTCCCACCCGCCAACCGCACTTCCGGCGCACAGGCCGGGTACGCGCTGCATTCACGCCCTTCCAGCACACCCGCCGCCGCCAGCAATTGGGCGCCATGGCACACCGCCGCAATCGGCTTGCCGGCCTGGTCGAACGCCCGCACCAGCTCCAGCACTTTTTCATCCAGGCGCAGGTACTCTGGCGCACGGCCCCCGGGGATCAACAGCGCGTCATAACGCTCGGCCCGCACCCGCACGAAGTCGTAATTCAGGGCAAAGTTGTGCCCCGGCTTTTCGCTGTAGGTCTGCTCACCCTCAAAATCATGAATGGCGGTGCGTACCGTCTGCCCCGCCAGTTTTTCCGGGCACACCGCATGCACCGTGTGGCCGACCATGCTCAAGGCCTGGAACGGCACCATCGCCTCGTAGTCCTCGACGTAATCGCCCACCAGCATCAGGATCTTCTTCGCCGTCATCGCACCCACTCCTTCGGTTAACAGATACTGCACGATAGCCGCTGTCAGTCACGGCGGTCGAGCAGGTTGACCACCAGCCGGTCGATCCATCCCCAGATCCGCTGCTTCACCCTGCGCCACAGCGGCCGGGCATGCCAGTGATCCAGGTCGACTTCCTCGCTCAAGGCAAAGTCACGCTCGAAGCTGGCCACTACCGCCGCCGTCAGTGGCGGGTCCAGCGCCTCGATGTTGGCTTCAAGGTTGAAGCGCAGGTTCCAGTGGTCGAAGTTGCACGAACCGACGCTGACCCAGTCATCGACCACGGCCATCTTCAGGTGCAGGAAGCACGGTTGGTACTCGAAAATCCGCACCCCGGCACGCAGCAGCCGTGGGTAGTAGCGGTGCCCGGCGTAGCGTACCGACGGGTGGTCCGTACGTGGGCCGGTCAGCAACAGGCGCACATCAAGCCCTTTGCTGGCAGCACGGCGTAACGAACGGCGCACGCTCCAGGTCGGCAGAAAGTAAGGTGTGGCCAGCCATACCCGCTGCTTGCCACTGTTCAGCGCCCGCACCAACGAATGCAGAATGTCCTGGTGCTGGCGGGCGTCGGCATAGGCCACTCGCCCCATGCCTTGCCCTTGCGCAGGCAGTTTGGGCAGGCGCGGCAGGCCAAAGCCTTCGGCGGGGCGCCAGGCAGTGCGGCGGTTGTTGGCGGACCACTGGCGGTCAAACAGCAGTTGCCAGTCGGTAACCACCGGCCCCTGGATCTGCACCATCACCTCATGCCATTCGCTGGTCGCATCGCCCGGCGTCCAGAACTCGTCGGTAACACCCGTGCCGCCCACCACTGCCCAGCGTTCATCCACCAGCAGCAGTTTGCGGTGGTCGCGGTACAGGTTGCGCAGGCCGCGCTTCCAGCGCAGGCGGTTATACCAACGCAGGTACACGCCGGCGTCCAGCAGGCGCTGGCGCAAGGTGCTGTTGAACGCCAGCGAGCCATAGTCATCGAACAGGCAGCGCACCCGTACACCGCGCCGTGCGGCCTGTTCCAACGCCTCGACCACGGCTTCGGCACACGCGCCAGCCTCGACCAGATACAACTCCAGATCGACCTGGAACTCAGCACGCACGATCGCCGTGAGCATGCGCGGAAAGAACTCGGGGCCGTCGATCAGCAGTTCGAACTGGTTGCCATCCCGCCAGGGGAAGACCGGCCCCGGCATGTCAGCGGGCGGTGAAGATCAGCACCGCGCTAACCGGCACCGACGGGTTGATGGACTTGAGCCCGGCGAGCTTGCGCAGGGTTTGCAGCCCAGGCAGCAGGCCGAAATCCTCGGCACGTAGCACCAGGGGTTCGAGGGTTACCACCTGAAAGCGTCGCTCATCCAGACGCGTGGCCAGCAGCAGGGCGTTGTAGCTGTGCGACTGGCCATGCAGGGTAACGGTAAGCGGCAGGCGCAGTTCGATCTGGGCACCGTTGGCCAGGTCGTTGATTGGCCGCAGGTCCAGTTGCGCCTGCACCTTGGCTTCGGCAAAACGCTCGACCTCGAACAGGTCGTCACGCATACGCTCGTCACGCAGCGGGATGCCGCTACTGACCGAATCCATCTCGATACTCAGGCCGGCCGCGCCCTTGCGGTCGACCTTGCCATGCAGCACCAGAAAGCGATGCACCTCGGCCGTGTCACCGTTCTTGCCGGTAATGAACGACAGGCGCGACGATTCGCCATCGAGGTGCCAATTGGCGTGGGCGGGCAGGCACAAAGCCAGCAGCAGGGCGGGCAAAAGACGGGGCAGCTTGAACATGACAGATCTCGTGAAACCAGGCCGCCAACCTTACCCGCCCGCCTTCATGGCAGCAAGCGGCAGCCCTCGCGCGGGCCCAGCCAGGCAGCCTGGTTGCGCCGCCCCAGGCCCTCGGCAGTGATGTGCCGCTGCGGGGTGTTTTCTTCAAGCAGGCTCAGCGGCAGCCACTGTTTTACATAGCCTTGGCAATACGCCTGCTCGAAGCCCATGACGAAGCGGCACGAGCAGTATTCCTTGGCCGAGTAGGCCGAGAGGATACCGGGGAAGTCTGCCAGGGCCTGACGCTCGTACCAGGCCCAGAACACCAGCCCTGGCAACACCAGTAGCAGTACGCGCTTCATGCCCCCTCCCCGGCCAGTGCAGCCAGCACTCGCTTGAGCAGTTCGTCATGCTGGTAAGCGCCGTCCCGGTCATCGGCATAGCGCACGATCACCAGCTTTTGCGTGGGCAAGATGTACAGCGCCTGGCCCCAATGGCCCAGGGCGGCGAAGGTGTCTGCGGGCGCATTTGGCCAGGGCCGCGTAGCGCCGGCCAACGGCTGGTTGAGCCACCAGTGGCCGCCTGGGTTGGCCTCTGCGGGGACAGGTTCGGCATGGGCAAACGGTGTACGGTTGAAGGCCACCCAGGCCTTGGGTAGCAGTTGCCGACCTTGCCACCGCCCCTCCCGTTGCATCAGCAAGCCGATACGGGCCAGGTCACGGGCACTGAGGTAGAGGTAGGAAGAGCCCACGTAGGTGCCCGCCTGGTCACGTTCCCACACCGCGCTGTCGATACCCAGCGGGGTGAATAATGCGTGCCAGGGGTATTCGGCGTACTGCCCGGCATCGAGCATGCCGCGCAGTGCGGCGGCCAGCAGGTTGCTGTCGCCACTGGAATAGAGGAACCGCTGGCCGGGGCTGGCCGTCGCACCCCGTGCTGCCGTGTAGGCCGCCATGTCTTCGTGGCCACGGGTATACAGCATGGCCACCACCGAGGACTTGAGCGGGGCATATTCGTAGTCTTCCTGCCAGTCCAGGCCACTGGCCCAGTGCAGCAGGTCGGTCATGCGCACGCCCGGGTGGGTGCGCATGGCGGGATAGAAGCGTGTAACCGGATCTTGCAGCTGGAAGCGTCTCTCTCCTTGGGCCACGCCCATCAGCGTGGCGAGCACGCTTTTGCTGACCGACCAGGTCAGGTGTGCGGTGGCGGCAGTGGTGGGGGCGGCATAGCGTTCGTGGAGGATGCGGCCGTCGCGGATGATCAGCAGGGCGTCGGTGCGGATGCCGCTGCGATCAGGGGTGCGGGCGGGGAAGGCGTAAGTGTCGACGGCTTGCCAGTTGAGGGTGTCAGGGTCGGTCTGCCACTGCGGATCAGGCCAGTCCTCGGCCTCGGCGGTTGCCATAGCCATGCAAAAAAGCAGCAGCAGACCTTTCAGCATCCGGTTCAAGGCTCGCAAATTTGGGGCTGCTGCGCAGCCCCTGGAGTCAGAAGTTCATGAAAAACTATCAGGCATTCATGACAATCCCGCAGCAGCCCAAGCTTTGTTCAGCCGCTTCTCCCGGGCCGCCGCCGCCAGCCCCATCACCCCTTGGTCCCGCTGCCAGATCTGCGCCCAATGCGCCGGCCCCGCTGCCAGTGCCGCATCAACCTCCCCCCGCAACGCCTGGAACTGCGCAAACAACCCACCCAGCAGCAAATGGCACCCCACACTGTCGGCACACTGCCGGCTGCCCTCGGCACACCCGGCCAGCAACCCAATCAATTGCAGCCGCAAACCCTGCGGCCAGGCGCACTCCTGTCCGACGCCATATAACCAGGCCGTCAACGCCGCCAGCACATACAAGTCTTCCAGCGAGCGGAACGGTTTCACATAGGCATCCCAACCGTCACCGGCCAGCAACTCGCATGCGGCCTGCTCCAGCACCAGCCGGCCATGGCCCACTTCCGGCATCAACGGCAGGACTGGTAGCGGCTCCAGCGTTACTCCCGGCTCCCCGGGATAGACCACCGCCAGGTTCAACTGTGGCGCCGCGCCAGGCGCCTCGCTACGTGCCGCCACCAGTAGCCACTCGGCATCCAGCCCGGCCGTGACGAAATCCTTGCTGCCCGTGAGCCGCAAGTGGTCGAGCCGCGTATGCATGTCCGCTGGCCGCACGCTGCGCCGCTCGGTGGCGCACAGGGCGCCGAGGCTTGGCGGGGCACTGGGCCACAGCACGCGCAAGGCTGCCTGGTAACCCACCAGGAACGCCAGGCCCGGCGTGGCCATCGCACGCCCGCCCAACACCGCCAGTTCAAAAGGGGCAACCGGGCCGAGGCGCTCAAGCAGCACGGCGTAGGTTTCGCCCAGGGTGCCCGCCAGCGCTTGGCGAAGCGGGTCGTTCAGTCGTTGCAACCAGGCCATGTGACGGCTCCTTGCTGGGGCTTTCTGGTCAAGGTTCTAGGGGTGTCACGCAAGCATCACCAAAGATTCACAGGGGTGACACCGCGCCTACCTAGGCTGACTTTGCACAACAAAGCCGACCGGCCGCAACCCTTCATGGCTGGCTTATGGAGACTCGCAATGACTCGGATCGCTCTCTCTGGCGACAACAGCACTG
This sequence comes from Pseudomonas sp. OG7, assembly GCF_014192825.1. Lineage (NCBI taxonomy): Bacteria > Pseudomonadati > Pseudomonadota > Gammaproteobacteria > Pseudomonadales > Pseudomonadaceae > Pseudomonas > Pseudomonas sp. OG7. The sequence continues at coordinate 218,309 of NZ_JACHYK010000006.1, forward strand.
AACGCCGTCTGCAAGCCGAACGCCTGGTTGGCGCCACGGCGCTGCAAGAGGCCCAGGCCCTGCGCTACAAAGTGTTCAGCGCAGAATTCAAGGCCAAGCTCAAGGGTGCCGAGCAAGGTCTGGACATGGACGACTACGACGTGCATTGCCGCCATATCGGTGTTCGCGACCTGAGCACCGGCGAGCTGGTCGCCACCACCCGTCTGCTCGACCACCAGGCCGCCAGCAGCCTGGGCCGCTTCTACAGTGAAGAAGAATTCCGTCTGCACGGTCTTTTGCAGCTGCAAGGGCCCATCCTCGAACTGGGCCGTACCTGCGTCGCCCCCGACTACCGCAACGGCGGCACCATCGCCGTGTTGTGGGGCGAACTGGCCGAAGTGCTCAACGAGGGCCGCTACAGCTACCTGATGGGCTGTGCCAGCATCCCCATGCAAGACGGCGGCGTGCAGGCCCATGCCGTGATGCAGCGCCTGCGTGATCGTTACCTGTGCACCGAGCACCTGCGCGCCGAGCCGAAGAACCCGCTGCCGAACCTGGCCCTTCCGGGTAACGTCATCGCCGAAATGCCACCGTTGCTCAAGGCCTACATGCGCCTGGGTGCAAAAATTTGCGGCGAGCCGTGCTGGGACGAAGACTTCCAGGTGGCTGATGTCTTCATCCTGCTCAAGCGCGACGAACTGTGCCCGCGCTACGCGCGCCACTTCAAGGCGGCCGTCTGATGCCGAAGCTGCGGGTAATGGCCCGCCTGGCTCGACTGCTGCTGGTGCTGTTGCTGGGCATGTTGATGGCCTGCCTGATCGCCCTTGGCGAACGCTTGGGCTACAAGGCCACCATCGCACGCCGCCAGCGCTGGACCTGCCTGTTCATGAAGCGCCTGGTCGCCGCCCTGCCCTTCGACGTGCGGGTGGTGGGCGAACTGCCGCAGCGGCCGATGCTATGGGTGAGTAACCATGTTTCCTGGACCGACATCCCCTTGCTGGGCATGCTGCTGCCGCTTTCGTTCCTGTCCAAAGCCGAAGTGCGTCACTGGCCGGTGGCCGGCTGGCTGGCGGAAAAAGCCGGAACGCTGTTCATTCGACGTGGCGGTGGCGACAGCCAGCGCCTGCGCGAGCAGATCGCCGGGCAACTGGGCCTGGCCCGGCCGCTGCTGATCTTCCCCGAAGGCACCACCACCTGCGGTCGCACCTTGCGCACCTTCCACGGCCGGCTGCTGGCAGGCGCCATCGACCGGGGTGTGGCGGTGCAGCCGGTGGCTATCCAGTACTTGCGCGATGGCCAGATCGACCCGATTGCGCCGTTCATTGGCGATGACGATTTGGTGTCACACCTGATGCGCCTGTTCGCCCAGCCACGGGGGGAGGTTTGCATTCACCTGCTGGCGCCAATTGGCAGTGTAGGTAAAGAGCGGGCGGTGCTGGCGTTGCAGGCGCAACAGGTGATTCACCTGGCGTTGTTCGGGGTGGAAGAAGTCGAAGCAGTGCCACGGCGGCAGGCGCGGGCTGCCTGATACGTTTGCACTGTCGGCGCTGGCCTCTTCGCGGGCTTGCCCGCTCCCACAGGGCCCGCGCATATATTGAGAACTGCGCCGTACCTGTGGGAGCGGGCGAGCCCGCGAAGAAGCCAATACAAAACTAACTGTCAGACATCCGCCCCGCCGCCGCAAACGCCTGCAACTGCGGGTAAAACTCCCGGAAGTCCGCCATCAGCGGCTCATACAGCCGTTCCAGCTCCCCCATCACACCGGCCATCCCTTCCGGCCGGGACAGTCTCCGGGCAATGCCGTTGAACACCTGCTCCAGCGTGGCAAACTCGCCATACGCCCCCAGCCAGTCATCCGCCGCCATGAACGGCGCAATCCGTGCCAGCCGCCCCGGCAGCTCGGGCTCCGCCAACAACACCCGATAAAAATCCCCGGTGAACTGCGCCAGCGGCTGCTCGGCATAGTCCTGCCAATGCCGCGCCAGGCAATGATCAAAAAACACGTCCAGCACAATGCCCGCAAAGCGCCGCCGTTCGCGCGCAAAGCGCGCCAGTGCAGCCAGCACCAACGGGTGCTGATCGGTGTAGCTGTCGATATGCCGGTGCAACCGTATGGCCGCTTCCAGCGCAGGCGGGAAGCGCCCTTCCAGCGAGCCTTTGACAAAGTCGCCATATAGGCTGCCAAGCAGTTGTTGCGGCGCCGGGCCGCCCAGGTGCAGGTGCGCAAGGTAGTTCATGCGCGCAGTCTAGCACCCCTTGCGCCTATATCGTCATAACGCGATATAGCGATTCGTGCTCAGCTCAGAACCTCTTCATATTTGTATATCGGGAACGGACGATTTACATTTCGCTCCATCGCGATATACCGCTACAACGAGCCTCAACCCATGCCTCTCGATCTCGACGAAATCATAAAAGCGCTGGCCCACCCGGTCAGGCGAGAAATCCTCAGCTGGCTGAAAGACCCGGCAACGCAGTTCCCCGACCAGCACCACAGCACCGAAAACGGTGTGTGTGCCGGGCAGATCGACCAACGCTGCGGCCTGTCGCAGTCGACCGTCTCTGCCCACCTGGCCACCTTGCAGCGCGCCGGGCTGATCCGCAGCCAGAAGATCGGCCAATGGCACTTCTTCAAACGCGACGAAGCCACCATCGAGGCGTTCCTCGAACAACTGCGCCAAGCACTTTGACAAAGCAGGTAACCGCTATGACCACGCTTTTCGATCCGATCACCCTGGGCGACCTGCAACTGCCCAACCGCATCATCATGGCCCCACTCACCCGCTGCCGTGCCGACGAAGGCCGCGTGCCCAATGCGCTGATGGCCGAATACTACGTGCAGCGCGCCAGCGCCGGGCTGATCCTCAGCGAAGCGACGTCGGTCAGTGCCATGGGGGTCGGCTACCCGGATACCCCCGGTATCTGGAACGACGAGCAGGTACGTGGCTGGAACAACGTCACCAAGGCTGTGCATGCCGCAGGCGGACGCATCTTCCTGCAACTGTGGCACGTTGGCCGTATCTCCCACCCCAGCTACCTGAACGGCGAGCTGCCGGTGGCCCCCAGCGCGATCCAGCCCAAGGGGCATGTAAGCCTGGTGCGCCCGTTGAGTGATTACCCCACCCCACGCGCGCTGGAAACCGAAGAAATCATCGACATCGTCGAGGCTTACCGCAGCGGTGCCGAGAATGCCAAGGCGGCTGGCTTTGATGGTGTAGAAATCCACGGCGCCAACGGTTACCTGCTCGACCAGTTCCTGCAAAGCAGCACCAACCAGCGCACTGACCGCTATGGCGGCTCGCTGGAAAACCGTGCACGCCTGCTACTGGAAGTGACCGATGCAGCCATTGAAGTGTGGGGCGCGAACCGCGTGGGCGTGCACCTGGCACCGCGTGCCGATGCGCACGACATGGGCGATGCCGATCGCGCCGAAACCTTTACCTACGTGGCCCGTGAACTGGGCAAGCGTGGCATTGCCTTTATCTGCTCGCGGGAAAGGGAAGCCGATGACAGCATTGGTCCACTGATCAAGGAAGCGTTTGGCGGCCCGTACATCGTCAATGAGCGGTTTGACAAAGCCAGTGCCAATGCGGCGCTGGCCAGCGGCAAGGCCGATGCTGTGGCGTTTGGCGTGCCGTTCATCGCCAACCCTGATTTGCCGGCGCGGCTGGCGGCGGATGCGCCACTGAACGAGGCGCGACCCGAGACCTTCTATGGCAGGGGCCCGGTGGGGTACATCGATTACCCGCGGTTGTAATCGAGATTGCCGGGGCCGCTTTGCGGCCCTGTGCCGCGAATGGAGGGCAACGCCCTCCCCTGCGGTGTCACTGCCGGGCGTTGATCTGCTGTTGCAGGTTCTGAATCTGACTCTGCAAGGTATTCAGGTTCCGGGTCATCTGAGCTCGGAAGGCATCGAACTCCTGCACCGAAGCACCACCGGACGCCGCCGCAGCCGGGCGGTTGTCGATCTGGCTCTTGAGCACCAGCATGTCCTGCTCCAGGCCTTGAATGGCAGCGCTCGGGTTCCCCTGCTTCTTCAGCGCTGCTATATCGCTGCCCAGGCTCTTGAGCTGCACATCCAGCTTGCCGCCATCCACCTGCGCGGCTTTCAGCGCGGCAACCTGCTCGTTCAGCCCCTTGAACTGGGCATCCAGCTTGCCCCCATCCACCTGGCCCGAACGCAGCGCGGCCAGTTCGCCATTCACCAGCTTCAACTGCGCCTGCAACTGGCTTTGCAGCTCGGTCACAGCCTTCTGCTGTTCACGGGTATCGGCCAGCACCTGTTCCAGGCGTTTGCCCAGGTCACCGGTCTGCCCGGCCACACCTTTCTGCAACTGGCGCAGTTGAAGCTTCAATGCCTCGCTGCTGGTGGTAGCGCCAGACTCGCTGGCATCCACCTTGCCGCTGATCGCCTGCAGGCGCCCTGCCGCTTCTTCACTGATGCGGGCAAAACTTTCCTGGGTCGCCACCAGTTGCTGCTCCATCAAGGAGATCTGCTGGAAGCTCCACCAACCCAGGCCTACCAAGGCGATGAACGAAGCACCGAGCAACGCCCACAACGGCGCCGTGCTTGGCCCGCGCGCGGCCTTCTGGCGGCTGCGCACGACATGCGCCGGCATCAGTTCGTCATCATCAACGGTGCCCGCACGCAAGGTAGGCACGTCATCGTAGTCATCGTGAGCATGGTTACGCATGGATACATTCAACCGCGTTAGTCGCAAAGAGGCACGAGTATAAACCGCCAACGAGGCGCATTGATGACCATTGTCAGCCCTGCGGCTTCATTGCTCCGGCGGCAGGTGCTTCCACCAGCCACAGAATTCATCCAGCGCTGTCCACAGGCTGACCTTGGGCTGGTAGTCCAGATACTGCCGGGCGCGGCTGATATCCAGGGTGAAATCGCGGCTCATCACTTGCATCCCCAGGCGCGACAAGGTCGGTTGCGGGCGACCTGGCCACAGCATGCAGGCCGCCTCGTTCAGCGCGGCCAGGCTGTAGGCCAGGCCGTAGGAACGGTAGCGGGTAACCTGCGGCAGCTGCATCTGGCGCATCACGTAGTTGACCACATCCCACAGCGGCAGCGGCTGGCCGTTGCTGATGTTATAGGCCTGGCCCAGCGCCCTATCGTCGGCGAACAAGGCGCTGAGCAGCGCCTCGTTAAGGTTGTGCACACTGGTGAAGTCAACTTTGTTCAGGCCATTGCCGATGATTGCCACGCGGCCTTTGCGCTGCATTTGCATCAGCTTCGGGAAAATGCTGGCATCACCGGCGCCCGTCACGAAGCGCGGGCGCAGCGCCAGCACTTCCAGGCCAAACTCCTGCGCGCCGAATACTTTCTGCTCGGCCAGGTGCTTGGTTTGCCCGTAATGGTCGTGGAAGCGGCGCGGTACCTGGTCTTCACGGACATCCAGGCGCGAACGGCCATTGAAATAGATCGACGGCGACGACAGGTGCACCAGGCGCCTTACATGCTCCTTCAGGCAGCCCTCGACCACGTTCTCGGTAACCACCACGTTGCCTTGGTAGAAGTCCTGGTAGCGCCCCCAGCTGCCCACCGCGCCAGCGCAGTGCACCACGGCCTCGACGCCCTGGCACAAGCGACGGGCCAGCTCGGCATCGCCCAGGTCGCCAGGGATGAACTGGGCGCCGCGCTTGACCAGGTGCTCGACCCCTTCGGCGCGGCGGCCGCTGACCCGCACGTCCAGGCCCTGCTCCAGGGCAAAGCGCGCAAAGCGCCCGCCGATGAAGCCGCTCGCGCCGGTGACCAGAATTCGCATGTAAGACTCCGTCTTGCCAGATTTCAGATGCAACTGACGCCAGCCGTGGCTACAAGGGCACCAGCCATTGCCGTGCGGTGTACCGCAGGTGGTCGGTCAGTTGCGCGAGCAATTGCCCGCCATTGCGCCAATGATGCCAGTACAGCGGCACATCGATAGGGGTATCGCGGCAGATTTCCACCAACTGCCCGCTGGCCAGTTGCTCCCGGGCCTGCAATTCGGGCACCAGTCCCCAGCCCAGGCCGGCCTCGGTCATGCGCAGGAAGCCTTCGGAGGACGGGCACAGGTGATGCAGAAAACCGTCCTCGATGCCCAGCGATGCCAGGTAGCGATGCTGCAGGAAGTCGTCCGGGCCATACACGATCGCCGGGGTACGGGCCAGGCGGCTGGCGACAAAACCCTGGGGAAAATGCCGCGCCATGAACCCGGGGCTAGCCAGTGCCCGGTAGCGCATGGCGCCCAGTGGCTGGCTGCGTGCCCCCGCTACCGGGCGCTCACTACCACACAGGCAGGCCGCCACTTCGCCGGCACGCATACGTTTGAGGCCCACTTCCTGGTCCTCTACCACCAAGTCGGTCAAAACGTTCTGCTGTGCGCAGAAATCCCCCACCGCGCCGGCCCACCAAGTGGCCAGGCTGTCGGCGTTGAGGGCGATGCGCAGGCGCTCCGGCATACCCTCTTCGTCCAGCGCCGGCACCTGGCGCTGCAAGTCACGTTCAAGCAGGCGCACCTGCTGCACATGGTTGAGCAACTGGCGGCCTACCTCGGTCGGGCCTGGCGGCGTGGCACGCACCAGCACCGGCTGGCCGACGCGCGCCTCCAGCAGCTTGATACGCTGGGAAATGGCCGACTGCGACAAGCCGAGCACTTGCGCCGCACGCTCGAACCCCCCCTGTTCGATCACCGCCGCGAGGGCGGCCAGCAGCTTGTAGTCGAACATCGATTTCTCTAATGCCTTATCAGCTTTATTTGTTTTTCTTATACAGCGCCGGTCATCACAATAGCCAGCATCTTTTATGACCTTTCCGGAGAGCCCCATCATGTGGCAAAGCTATCTCAACGGCATGCTGGTGGCCTTCGGCCTGATCATGGCCATCGGCGCTCAGAACGCCTTCGTCCTCGCCCAGAGCCTGCGCCGGGAACATCACTTGCCCGTGGCGGCGCTGTGCATCGTCTGTGACGCCATTCTGGTGGCTGCCGGTGTGTTTGGCCTGGCCACGGTACTGGCGCACAACCCGACCTTGCTCGCGGTCGCGCGCTGGGGCGGTGCGGTGTTCCTGATCTGGTACGGCGCCAAGGCACTGCGCAGCGCCTGCTCCAAGCAGAGCCTGCAGCACCAGGAAGGCCAAGGCATGCGCTCACGCCGCGCAGTGCTGCTCAGCGCCCTGGCAGTGACGCTGCTGAACCCGCACGTGTACCTCGACACGGTGTTGCTGATCGGCTCGCTGGGCGCCCAGCAGACCGCCCCCGGTGCCTACGTGGCGGGCGCGGCCAGTGCTTCGCTGCTGTGGTTCTCCACCCTGGCCATCGGCGCAGCCTGGCTGGCACCGTGGCTGGCACGGCCGGCAACCTGGCGCATGCTCGATTTGATGGTGGCGGTGATGATGTTCGCGGTGGCGGCGCAGTTGATCTTCAACTGACCCTGGGCTTGTCACAACATTTCTAGCGCCTGGCAGATCGAGCGCCGCGCGGGCGGCGCTCGATCTGCCAGGCGCCACAAGGGGTAAGCCGAACACCACCGGTCGGCACACCCCAACCGCTCTGGAACCTCTATTCCCTATGTTTGTTGCGTGGTTATGCGCCGGGGCTGGTGCTATGATCGGGCCCTTGCGTCGCAAAGAGTACAAACTCGCCGACGTACATAGGGCCGCCCGTGATCGGCCCTGCGCAAACCGCGAACTAGACCTGAATCAGGAGATCCACCATGGCTTTTGAATTGCCGCCGCTGCCGTACGCCCACGATGCCCTGCAGCCGCACATCTCCAAGGAAACCCTGGAGTTTCACCACGACAAGCACCACAACACCTATGTCGTGAACCTGAACAACCTGGTCCCAGGCACCGAATTCGAAGGCAAGACCCTGGAAGAGATCGTCAAGACCTCTTCGGGCGGCATCTTCAACAACGCCGCTCAGGTCTGGAACCACACCTTCTACTGGAACTGCCTGGCGCCAAACGCCGGTGGTCAACCGACCGGTGCCCTGGCTGACGCCATCAACGCCGCTTTCGGGTCCTTCGACAAGTTCAAGGAAGAGTTCACCAAGACTTCGGTTGGTACCTTCGGTTCCGGCTGGGGCTGGCTGGTGAAGAAAGCTGACGGTTCCCTGGCCCTGGCCAGCACCATCGGCGCCGGTTGCCCGCTGACCAGCGGCGACACCCCGCTGCTGACCTGCGACGTCTGGGAACACGCCTACTACATCGACTACCGCAACCTGCGTCCGAAGTACGTCGAGGCGTTCTGGAACCTGGTCAACTGGGCCTTCGTTGCCGAACAGTTCGAAGGCAAGACCTTCAAGGCCTGAGTCATTCAGCCCTGAACATGAAGACCCGGCCCTGTGCCGGGTTTTTTTATGCCAGTACCGGCCTCCCGCGCCCACGAACGCCAACACGGTTTTGCTTGCTCAGCCCGCATAGCGCGCTAACATCAAACCTCTGGAAGATTCACACAGCGCATTCAAGTTGCGGGGTCAGGCAACCGATACACTGCTCATGATCGGCCGATAGTGTATCGTCATCGTTGATGGCAAAATGATGCCATGCGCATGGATTAAGGAAACCCCATTGAAGCTGGAATTGCGGAACAGCTTGTCGGTCAAGTTGCTCAGGGTCGTGCTGCTGTCGGCGCTGGCAGTCGGCGTTGTGCTCAGCTGTGCGCAAATCGTCTACGACACCTACAAGACCCGCCAGGCCGTTAACAACGATGCCCAGCGCATCCTCGACATGTTCCGTGACCCTTCCACCCAGGCGGTGTACAGCCTCGACCGCGAAATGGGCATGCAAGTGATGGAAGGCCTGTTCCAGGACGAATCGGTGCGTATGGCCTCCATCGGGCACCCCAACGAAACCATGCTGGCCGAAAAGTCGCGCCCGCTGCAGGACATGTCCATGCGCTGGCTGACCGATCTTATCCTCGGCCAGGAACGCACCTACACCACACAACTGGTCGGCCGTGGCCCTTACAGCGAATACTACGGCGACCTCAGCATCACCCTCGACACGTCGTCCTACGGCGAAGACTTCCTGATCAATGCGGTAATCATCTTCATTTCCGGCGTGTTGCGGGCCTTGGCCATGGGCCTGGTGCTGTACCTGGTGTACCACTGGCTGCTGACCAAGCCGCTGTCCAAGATCATCGAGCACCTCACCCAAATCAACCCCGACCGCCCCAGTCAGCACCAGATACCGCTGCTCAAGGGCCACGAGAAGAACGAACTGGGCCTGTGGGTCAACACCGCCAACCAGTTGCTGGCTTCGATCGAGCGCAACACCCACCTGCGCCACGAGGCCGAAAACAGCCTGCAACGCATGGCCCAGTACGATTTCCTCACCGGCCTGCCCAACCGCCAGCAACTGCAGCAGCAACTGGACAAGATTCTCGTCGACGGCGGTCGCCTGCAGCACCGTGTGGCGGTGTTGTGCGTGGGCCTTGACGATTTCAAGGGCATCAACGAGCAATTCAGCTACCAGGTGGGCGACCAGTTGCTGCTGGCCCTGGCTGACCGCCTGCGCGCCCACAGTGGCCGGCTGGGGGCCCTGGCGCGACTGGGCGGTGACCAGTTTGCCCTGGTGCAAGCCAATATCGAGCAGCCCTACGAGGCAGCCGAACTGGCGCAAAGCATCCTCGACGACCTGGAAGTGCCGTTCGACCTCGACCACCACCAGCAGATCCGTCTGCGCGCCACCATCGGCATTACCCTGTTCCCCGAAGACGGCGACAGCACGGAGAAACTCCTGCAAAAAGCCGAACAGACCATGACCTTGGCCAAGGCCCGTTCGCGCAACCGCTACCAGTTCTACATTGCCAGCGTCGACAGCGAGATGCGCCGCCGCCGCGAGCTGGAAAAAGACCTGCGCGAAGCCCTGCCACGCAACCAGCTGTACCTGGTTTATCAGCCACAAATCAGCTACCGCGACCACCGCGTGGTCGGCGTGGAAGCGCTGCTGCGCTGGCAGCACCCGGAGCTGGGCATGGTGCCGCCCGACCAGTTCATCCCGTTGGCCGAGCAAAACGGCAGCATCATCAGCATCGGCGAATGGGTACTGGACCAAGCCTGCCGGCAACTGCGCGAATGGCACGACCAGGGCTTCAGTGAGCTGCGCATGGCGGTCAACCTGTCGACCGTACAGCTGCACCACAGCGAGCTGCCACGGGTGGTCAACAACCTGCTGCAGGCTTATCGCCTGCCACCGCGCAGCCTGGAGCTGGAAGTCACCGAAACCGGCCTGATGGAAGACATCAGCACCGCTGCCCAGCATCTGCTGAGCCTGCGCCGTTCCGGGGCACTGATTGCCATCGACGACTTTGGCACCGGCTATTCGTCGCTCAGTTACCTGAAATCGCTGCCGCTGGACAAGATCAAGATCGACAAGAGCTTCGTCCAGGACCTGCTCGACGACGATGACGACGCCACCATCGTTCGCGCCATCATCCAGCTGGGCAAGAGCCTGGGCATGCAGGTGATCGCCGAAGGCGTGGAAACCGCCGAGCAGGAAACCTACATCGTTGCCCAGGGCTGCCACGAGGGCCAGGGCTACCACTACAGCAAGCCGCTGTCGGCCCGCGAGCTGACCAGTTTCCTGAAGCAGGCGCAGCGTCACCAGGTTTCGATGTTCTGAGTACGCCTGCCCGGTTACACGCCGTGACCGCCATTTACATGAATTGCACGCCGCCTCTTTACAGCAAATGCAAATCTTTCGCATGATGTTGCGGTTTCGCGTGCCACGGCGCACGGTCCACCCCTTGGTCCAACCACACGACGCAGGAAAACCAACAATGATTCGAATGCCTCTGGCCTCCGCCAGTCTGCTGGCCATTGCCATCGCTCTCGCCGGCTGCGGTGAAGGCAAGGACGACAAAGCCGCCGCGCCGCAAGCCCAGGCACCTGCTGCCGCCAGCACCACCGCTGCCGCGCCCGGGGCTGTCGACGAAGCCGCCGGCAAAGCCGTGGTCAAGCATTACGCCGAAATGGTTCATGCTGTGTACAGCGACTCGCTGAGCACCGCCAAAACCCTGCAGACCGCAGTGGACGCGTTCCTGGCCAAGCCCAACGACGAAACCCTGAAAGCCGCCAAGCAAGCCTGGTTCGCCGCGCGCGTTCCGTACCTGCAATCCGAAGCCTTCCGCTTCGGCAACACCATCATCGACGACTGGGAAGGCCAGGTGAACGCCTGGCCCCTGGACGAAGGCCTGATCGACTATGTCGACAAGAGCTACGAGCATGCCCTGGGCAACCCGGCCGCCGGCGCCAACATCATCGCCAACACCGAGATCCAGGTGGGCGAGGAGAAGGTCGACGTCAAGGACATTACCCCAGAGAAACTGGCCAGCCTGAACGAACTGGCCGGCTCCGAGGCCAACGTTGCCACGGGCTATCACGCCATCGAATTCCTGCTCTGGGGCCAGGACCTGAACGGCACCGGCCCAGGCGCTGGCAACCGCCCGGCATCCGACTACCTGGAAGGCCAGGGCGCCACCGGTGGCCACAACGAGCGCCGCCGTGCCTACCTGAAAGCCGTTACCCAGCTGCTGGTTACCGACCTTGAAGAAATGGTCGGCAACTGGGCGCCGAACGTCGCCGACAACTACCGCGCCAAGCTGGAAGCGGAGCCTGTCAACGACGGCCTGCGCAAGATGCTGTTCGGCATGGGCAGCCTGTCGCTGGGCGAACTGGCGGGCGAGCGCATGAAGGTTTCGCTGGAAGCCAACTCGCCGGAAGACGAGCAGGACTGCTTCAGCGACAACACCCACTACTCGCACTTCTACGACGCCAAGGGTATCCGCAACGTCTACCTGGGCGAGTACACCCGCCCGGACGGTACCAAGGTGACCGGCCCAAGCCTGTCGTCGCTGGTAGCCAAGGTCGACCCGGCCGCCGACGCCACCCTCAAGGCCGACCTGGAAGCCACCGAAGCCAAGATCCAGGTAATGGTCGACCACGCCCTCAAAGGCGAGCACTACGACCAGCTGATCGCGGCCGACAACGCTGCCGGCAACCAGATCGTGCGTGACGCGATCGCCGCACTGGTCAAGCAGACCGGTGCAATCGAGCAGGCGGCTGGCAAGCTGGGTATTGCCAACCTGAACCCGGACACTGCAGATCACGAATTCTGATCTTGCGGTAGCGGTTCTGAAAAGAGGCGTCCTTCGGGTCGCCTTTTTTGCTTATGGCCCTCTGACACCGATTTCATCCAGCAATTGCAAATTGCTCTTATTCAAACACCCCCACTTTGCTAAGCTTGCACGCCGGTTTTTCGTCCACGCCCAGGATTTTGCATGTCCTCGTCGCTGTCCCGACTCTCCCCGCTGATGCTGGTCCTCGCCCTCTCTGCCTGTGACGACGCCCCGCGTTTCACCCAGGCCGAACCCGGCGAAGCATTGTCGGGCGGCAAGGCAACCGTGCAGCGGACTGACCGCAACGCCTATTCCCTGCCCTCGGCCAACCTCGCAGCCGAACGTCGCGTGGACTTCGCCGTGGGCAACAGTTTCTTCCGCAACCCCTGGGTGATCGCCCCTTCCACCACCACCGCCCGCGACGGCTTGGGCCCGCTGTTCAACACCAACGCCTGCCAGAACTGCCATGTGCGCGATGGCCGCGGCCACCCGCCAGAGCCGGGCAATAGCAACGCGGTGGGCATGTTGGTGCGCCTGTCGATCCCCGACCAGCCCTATCTGGCCAAGGTCATCGAGCGCCTGGGCGTGGTGCCTGAGCCGGTGTACGGCACTCAGCTGCAGGACATGGCCATCCCCGGTGTGGCCCCCGAAGGCAAGGTACGGGTGAGCTACACCCGCGAAACCGTGTCGTTCAAGGACGGCCATCAGGTCGAACTGCGCAAGCCGACCCTGCAGATCAGCCAGCTCGGCTACGGCGTCATGCACCCCGACACGCGCTTTTCGGCGCGGGTGGCGCCGCCAATGATCGGCCTGGGCCTGCTCGAAGCCATCCCCGAAGCCGACTTGCTGGCCAACGAAGACCCCGATGACCACAACCGCGACGGCATCCGCGGGCGGGCCAACCGCGTGTGGGACGACGCCCTGGGCAAGACCGTGGTCGGCCGCTTCGGCTGGAAAGCCGGGCAGCCCAACGTCAACCAGCAGAACGTGCACGCCTTTGCCGGCGACATGGGCCTGACCAGCACCTTGCAGCCCAAAGACGATTGCACCCCGGCACAAACCGACTGCCTCGCCGCGCCCAATGGCGACGGCGCCAATGGCGAAAAGGAAGTCAGCGACAATATCCTGCGCCTGGTCACCTTCTACACCCGCAACCTGGCGGTGCCAGCCCGCCGCGACGTCGGCTCGCCGCAGGTGCTGGCAGGCAAGAACCTGTTCTACCAGGCCGGCTGCCAGGGTTGCCATACACCGCAGTTCACCACCGCTGCCGATGCTGCCGAGCCAGAGTTGGCCAACCAGGTCATCCGCCCCTACAGCGACCTGCTGCTACACGACATGGGCCCAGGCCTGGCCGATGAGCGCACCGAGTTCGCCGCCAACGGCCAGGACTGGCGTACCCCGCCACTGTGGGGCATCGGCCTGAGCGAAACGGTCAGCGGCCACAGCCAGTTCCTGCACGACGGCCGCGCCCGTGACCTGCTGGAAGCCGTGCTCTGGCACGGGGGCGAAGCCGAGGCGGCACGCAACTTCGTACTCACGTTCAATGCCGAGCAACGCACTGCGCTGCTGGCGTTCCTGAATTCACTTTAAAACGCGCAAAGGAGCCGGGCATGTTCCGACCCAAACTGTTGTTCACCAGCCTCGCTGCACTCGCCCTCGGCGCCTGCTCGCCGCAGGACCCGCAAGCCGTCACCTCCGCTGCCATCGCCAAGCAGGTCATCCTGCCCACTTACAGCCGTTGGGTCGAAGCCGACCGCACGCTGGCCGCCAGCGCCCTGGCCTACTGCGAAGGCAAGGAAGACCTGGAAAAGGCCCGTGCCGACTTCCTCAAGGCGCAAAAGGCCTGGGCCGAGCTGCAACCGCTGCTGGTCGGCCCACTGGCCGAAGGCAACCGCGCCTGGCAGGTACAGTTCTGGCCCGACAAGAAGAACCTGGTCGGCCGCCAGGTCGAGCAGCTGGTCAACGGCGACAAGCCGGTAGACGTCGCTTCCCTGGGCAAGGCCAGCGTGGTGGTACGCGGCCTGTCGGCCTACGAGTACATCCTGTTCGACAGCAAGCCGGATATTGCCACTGCCGAGCAGAAAGCACGCTACTGCCCGCTGCTGGTGGCCATTGGTGAACACCAGAAGGTCCTGGCCGAGGATATCCTCAAGAGCTGGAACAGCACCGACGGCATGCTGTCGCAGATGACCAAGTTCCCCAACCAGCGCTACGCCGACTCCCACGAGGCGATCGCCGACCTGCTGCGCTCCCAGGTCACCGCCCTGGATACCCTGAAGAAGAAGCTGGGCGCGCCGATGGGCCGCCAGAGCAAGGGCATCCCGCAGCCGTTGCAGGCCGAAGCCTGGCGCAGCCACTCCTCGCTGAAGAGCCTGGAAGCCACCCTCAAGGCGGCCGAAACCGTCTGGGTCGGGGTCGACAACCAGGGCCTGCGCGGTTTGCTGTCCAGCGATCAGAAAGCGCTGGCGGACAAGATCGACGCCGCCTACGCTACCTCGCTCAAACTGCTGGCCGACAACCAGAAGTCGCTGGGCGAGCTGCTGGCCGACGACGCTGGCCAGCAAACCCTGAACCAGATCTACGACAGCCTCAACGCTGTCCATCGCCTGCACGAAGGCGACCTGGCCAAGGCGTTGAACATTCAGCTGGGCTTCAATGCCAACGACGGTGACTGATCATGTTGCGACGCCAGGCCCTCAAACTCGGTAGCGTTTTGCTCAGTGCCCTGACCCTGGGCGGCTGGAGCCTGTTCCGCAACAAAGGCAGCGAACCCCTGCTGCTTTCGGCGCGTGACGATGGCGACGGCAAGCACTATGCCGTGGGTTTTCGCCTGGACGGCACCCAGGTGTTCAGCACCCAGGTCGCCCAGCGTTGCCACGCCATCATCCACCACCCCGAGCAGCCGATCGCACTGTTCGTCGCCCGCCGCCCCGGGACCGAAAGCTACCTGGTCGATTTGCGCGACGGGCGCCTGCTGCAAACCGTGACCTCGCAGCCGAACCGGCACTTCTATGGCCACGCCGTGGTGCACAAAGGGGGTGAATGGCTGTATGCCACCGAGAACGACACTACCGACCCTGGGCGTGGCGTGCTGGGCGTGTACCGTTTTGAAGGCGAACGCCTGGTTCACACCGGTGAAATCCCGACCCACGGTATCGGCCCGCACGAGGTTGCCTGGCTGCCCGACGGCGAGACGCTGATCGTGGCCAACGGCGGCATTCGTACCGAAGCCGAAAGCCGGGTGGAGATGAACCTCAATGCCATGGAACCGAGCCTTGTGCTGATGCAGCGCGACGGCACCTTGCTGAGCAAGGAAACCCTGGCCCAGCAGATGAACAGCGTGCGTCACCTGGCAGTGGGCAGCGATGGCACCATCGCCGCCTGCCAGCAGTTCATGGGTGATGCCGATGAAACGGCCGAGCTGTTGGCGATCAAGCGCCCGGGCGAGCCGTTCAAGGCCTTCCCGGTGCCGGAGCGGCAGTTGCAGGCCATGGCCCAGTACACCGCCAGTGTTGCGATCCACAGCGAGCTGCGGCTGGTGGCCCTGACTGCGCCACGGGCCAACCGGTTGTTTGTCTGGGACCTGGACACGGGTGCGGTGCGGCTGGATGCACCGATGCCCGATTGCGCGGGGGTTGGCGCGGTGAAGGATGGTTTTGTCGTTACTTCCGGGCAAGGCCGTTGCCGGTTCTATGATTGCACCAAGGCCGAGCTGGTCGGGCAGCCGATGAACCTGCCGTCCGGTTTCTGGGACAACCACCTGCATCTCGTCTGATTTCTCTGTTGCCTGGACCGGCCTCTTCGCGGCTAAAGCCGCTCCTACACTGACCGCGCGATCCGATGACTACGCGCTCTCTGTAGGAGCGGCTTTAGCCGCGAAAGGGCCGGTACAGGCATTTCACTCCCCCTCAAACCAAAAACAGTCAATACTTCCCCCATCCACACGTGGGCAGGATCGCCCGTTGTCGTGTCTAAACGAATAACAACCAAATCCAAGGAACCGGACTTATGCTACGCCGCCGCATGCTCATCATGTTGGCCGTGGTTCTGCTGATCGTGCTGGCCCTGGGGGGCTACAAGGCGTTCTCGATCTACCAGCAGATCCAGGTGTTCACTGCCCCCAAGCCGCCCATCACCGTTGCGGCAGCCTTGGCCGAACAGCGCCAGTGGCAAGCGCGCCTGCCCGCCGTGGGCAGTCTCAAGGCACTGCAGGGTGTGGAGCTGAGCCTGGAGGTGGAAGGCATCGTCAAAGCCCTGCACTTCGACTCGGGGCAGCAGGTCAAAGCCGGCCAGTTACTGCTGCAACTCAACGATGACCAGGAAACCGCTCTGCTTGGCACCGCCCAGGCCGACCTGGGCCTGGCCAAGGTCGATTTCGGCCGCGGCAGCCAGCTGGTCGGCGACTCGGCCATCTCGCGCGGCGAGTTCGACCGCCTCACCACTCAGTACCGCCGCAACCAGGCGGTGGTCGAGCAACTCAAGGCGCAGAAGATCAAAAAAAGCATCAACGCCCCGTTCAGCGGCACCATCGGCATCCGCCAGGTGGACATCGGCCAGTACCTGGCCGCCGGCACGGTGATTGCCACCCTGCAGGACACATCCAGCCTGTACGTCGACTTCAACGTACCGGAACAGGCCCTGCCGCAGTTGAGCCTGGGCCAGCAGGTGCTGGTGCAGGTAGCCGCCTACCCCGGCCAGACCTTCCCCGCCAGCCTCAGCGCCATCAACCCCAAGGTCGAGGAAACCACGCGCAACCTGCTGGTGCGCGCCACCCTGGCCAACCCCGACGGCAAACTGCTGCCGGGCATGTTCGCCAGCCTGTTGGTGCTGCTGCCTAACCCACAGCCACAAGTGGTGGTGCCGGAAAGCGCCATTACCTACACCCTGTATGGCAACTCGGTTTACGTCGCCACGCCGAAGAAGGACAAGGACGGCAAGCTGGAAAACGACGACAAGGGCCAACCCCAGCTAGTCGCTGAACAACGCACCGTCCAGACCGGCGAGCGCCGCGACGGCGTGGTGGTGGTCAGCAAGGGCCTGCAAGCCGGGGAGCAGGTGGTTACCGCCGGGCAACTCAAGCTCACCCCGGGCGCCGCGATCCGCATCGGCCAGGACAAAGCCCTCAAGCCCCAACAGGGCGCGCCGGGCAAGGACTGAGGAGGCAGGCATGGCGTTCACCGACCCGTTCATCCGCCGCCCGGTGCTGGCCAGTGTGGTCAGCCTGCTGATCCTGCTGCTGGGTTTCCAGGCCTGGAACAAACTGCAGATCCGCCAGTACCCACAAATGGAAAACGCCCTGATCACGGTGACCACCGCCTACCCCGGGGCCAACGCCGAAACCATCCAGGGCTACATCACCCAGCCGTTGCAGCAGAGCCTGGCCAGTGCCGAAGGTATCGACTACATGACCTCGGTGAGCCGGCAGAACTTCTCGATCATTTCCATCTACGCGCGCATCGGCGCCGACAGCGACCGGTTGTTCACCGAGCTGCTGGCCAAGGCCAACGAAGTGCGCAACAAACTGCCGCAGGACTCCGAAGACCCGGTACTCAGCAAGGAAGCCGCCGACGCCTCGGCGCTGATGTACGTCAGTTTCTACAGCAAGGAGATGAGCAACCCGCAGATCACCGACTACCTGTCGCGGGTCATCCAGCCCAAGCTGGCCACCCTGCCGGGCATGGCCGAAGCGGAGATCCTCGGCAACCAGGTGTTTGCCATGCGCCTGTGGCTGGACCCGGTGAAACTGGCCGGTTTCGGCCTGTCGGCCACCGATGTGACCAACGCCGTGCGCCGCTACAACTTCCTCTCCGCTGCCGGCGAGGTAAAGGGCGAATACGTGGTCACCAGCATCAACGCCAGCACCGAGTTGAAGTCGGCCGAGGCGTTCGCCGCCCTGCCGGTCAAGACCAACGGCGACAGCCGCGTGCTGCTGGGCGATGTGGCGCGGGTCGAGATGGGTGCGGAAAACTACGACACGGTCAGCTCGTTCGACGGCACCCCGTCGGTGTACATCGGTATCAAGGCCACCCCCGCTGCCAACCCGCTGGACGTGATCAAGGAAGTGCGACGCATCATGCCCGAGCTGGAGAGCCAGTTACCTTCGGCGTTGAAAGTGTCGATTGCCTACGACGCCACGCTGTTCATCCAGGCCTCGATCGACGAAGTGATCAAGACCCTTGGCGAGGCGGTGCTGATCGTCATCGTGGTGGTGTTCCTGTTCCTCGGTGCCTTGCGCTCGGTGCTGATCCCGGTGGTGACCATTCCGCTGTCGATGATCGGCGTGCTGTTCTTCATGCAGATGATGGGTTACTCGCTCAACCTGCTGACCCTGCTGGCCATGGTGCTGGCCATCGGCCTGGTGGTGGACGACGCCATTGTCGTGGTGGAAAACATCCACCGGCACATGGAAGAAGGCAAATCGCCATTCGATGCGGCCCTTGAGGGCGCCCGCGAAATCGCCCTGCCGGTGGTGTCGATGACCATCACCCTGGCTGCCGTGTATGCACCGATCGGCTTCCTCACCGGGCTTACCGGGGCCTTGTTCAAGGAGTTCGCCCTGACCTTGGCCGGGGCGGTCATCATCTCTGGCATCGTCGCCCTCACCCTGTCGCCGATGATGTGCGCTCTGCTGCTTCGCCAAGAGCAGAATCCCAGTGGCCTGGCCCACCGCCTGGACGTGCTGTTCGAACGCCTGAAGGTGCACTACCAGCGCTTGCTGCATGCCACCCTCGACAGCCGCCCGGTGGTGCTGGTGTTTGCCGTGATCATCCTGTGCCTGATACCGGTGCTGCTCACGTTCACCCAGAACGAACTCGCCCCCAACGAGGACCAGGGGGTAATTTTCATGATGAGCAGCTCGCCGCAGCCGGCCAACCTCGATTACCTCAACGCCTACACCGACGAATTTACCCCCTTGTTCAAGACCTTCCCCGAGTACTACTCATCGTTCCAGATCAACGGGTTCAACGGCGTGCAGACCGGCATCGGCGGCTTCCTGCTCAAACCCTGGAACGAACGCGAGCGCACGCAGATGGAGCTGTTGCCGCTGGTGCAGGCCAAACTTGAGGAAATCGGCGGCTTGCAGATCTTCGGCTTCAACCTGCCCTCCCTGCCCGGCACCGGCGAGGGCCTGCCGTTCCAGTTCGTGATCAACACCGCTGGCGACTACCCGGCACTGCTGGACGTAGCGCAGCGCATCAAGGCCCGCGCGCAGGCATCCGGCAAGTTCGCGTTCCTCGACATCGACCTGGCCTTCGACAAGCCCGAAGTGGTGGTGGACATCGACCGGGCCAAGGCCGCGCAGATGGGGGTATCGATGGACACCCTCGGCGGCACCCTGGCCACCCTGCTGGGCGAGGCGGAAATCAACCGCTTCACCCTCGAAGGCCGCAGCTACAAGGTGATTGCCCAGGTCGAACGGCCGTACCGCGACAACCCCGGCTGGCTGAACAACTACTACGTGAAGAATGACCAGGGTCAGATGCTGCCGCTGTCGACCCTGATCACCCTCACCGACCGCGCCCGCCCGCGCCAGCTCAACCAGTTCCAGCAGCTGAACTCGGCGATCATCCAGGGCGTGCCCATGGTCAGCCTGGGCGAAGCGCTGAAAACCGTGCAGGACATCGCCCGCGAAGAGGCCCCGGAAGGCTTCGCCTTCGACTATGCCGGCGTGGCACGCCAGTACGTGCAGGAAGGCAGCGCACTGTGGGTCACCTTTGGCCTGGCGCTGGCAATTATCTTCCTGGTGTTGGCTGCACAGTTCGAGAGTTTCCGCGACCCGCTGGTGATTCTGGTAACGGTGCCGTTGTCGATCTGCGGGGCGCTGCTGCCGCTGTTCCTGGGTATTTCGAGCATGAACATCTACACCCAGGTCGGGCTGGTGACCTTGATCGGGCTGATCAGCAAGCACGGCATCCTGATCGTCGAATTCGCCAACCAGTTACGTGCGGAGCGCGGCTTGAGCGTGCGTGAGGCCATCGAGGAAGCGGCGGCCATTCGACTGCGGCCAGTGCTCATGACCACGGCGGCGATGGTGTTCGGCATGGTGCCGCTGATTCTGGCGACCGGGGCCGGGGCGGTGAGCCGCTTTGACATCGGTACGGTGATTGCCACCGGGATGTCGATTGGCACGCTGTTTACCCTGTTTGTGCTGCCTTGTATCTATACCTTGCTGGCACACAAGGCGGTGGCCAAGCAGCCTGCGGTAGCCTGATCCGGCCTCTTCGCGGGCTCGCCCGCTCCCACAGGGACGGCACCGCTACTGAGACTGGTGCAGTACCTGTGGGAGCGGGCGAGCCCGCGAAGAGGCCAGCAAAGCAGACACAAAAATGCCAGAGGCCCCGCAATCGCGAGGCCTCTGGCTTTTCTAGCTAACGCAGGGTTCAACCAAATGGCCGCAACCCTTGACGCAGGCCGAACAGGAACAGCAACAGGTCCTGATCCGGCGCGACCTGTGCCTGCTGCGGTTTCGCTTCCCGCGGCAGTGCACACTGGTCGGCCATCTCAGCCTTGCTGAACACAGTCGGCCTCGGCTCTTCCCAGGCAGCCACCGCCACGGTGGTCACCGCCAGGCCAGCTACCAGGAACAAAGCTCGAGCTATTTCTAGTTTCATTACTCTAACCCTTTGACAGCGCTGCCAAACGCCATCTTGTAAAAGTAGAGCAGCGTTTGCCATTCGGCGTCATTGATCGACGAATGGCGGCGCAGCTGGCGCAGGTCGTTGCCTGCCGCACGCTGGCAGCTGATGCGCCGCCGGCACTTTTCCAGGTCCAGCAGTGCGACTTCGACCCGCGCTTGCTCGCCTTCGCCGATCACCTTGATGAATACGTGCTTGCCATACAGGCAGCCGTGCTGCCAGTGCCCCAGGTGCATGCGCGCCAGGTTGTCCGCCAGGTCCTTGAGCATGCGCTGATGCACCACCTGCGGGTAACGCTCACGGGCACCTTCGGCATGCCAGGTGTCGAGTTCGACAAATCCGTCCAGCGCTTCGCTCACCAGCAGCGCACGCCATTGGTGGTCGGCATCGCGCTCGGCACCACAAAAGACGATGCGCGGGACGCGAACGCCCAGTTGCTCGAAGCTGTTCAGTGCATCGAGTTCACGCAATACGGTTGGTCGCCCAAAAGGGTGCATAACGCTGCGATAGATATGCCCGACCTGGCGCTTGGCATACAGCAGCTTGCCATTGGCATCATTGAGGCGTTGCACGCCACTCTCGCCGCCGCGGCGCTGGTTAGGCTCCTCGACCCACTCGCCCTGCTGGCGCCAGTAAAAATCGAACCGCGACTCCCCTTTCTGGGCTACAGCCATCAAACACTACCCCTTACGCAATACGTAGACCCGCCACATGGCATAGAACGGCAGGAAGTCGAGGCGTTCCTGGATTCTGAAGCCGGCGGCCCTGAATTCTTCTTCGACCGTTTCGGCTGGTAACACGAAACGGTTCTGGTAATTGTCCTGCTCGGCCTTGGCACTGCGGCGTTGCTCCAGTTTTTTCCGGCGCCAGGCCTTGAAGTTGCCATCGACCCACAACGACAGAATCACACTATCACGGCTAACCCTTTGAAATTCCGAAAGTATGGTCTTTCTGTGCGCCGATTCGCCAATGTGGTGGAACAGGCGCATGCAGAAGATGCTGTCCACCGAATTATCCGGCAGGTCAATGGCGAACGCTGAAGTTTGCAAAGGGCGTACCCGCGCCACCACTTCTGGCGGTTGCGCGGCACAGGCTGTCTCGATCATCGCTTCGGAGTTGTCGGCACCAATGATCACCCGGTTGGGCTTTTCTGCCAGCAGTGGCCAGAAACGGCCGGCACCGCAAGGCAGGTCCAGTACCAGGCCGGGCTCGCCGGCCAATGCCAGGGCGCGACGCGCCAGCTGCTCATCTCGCTTGTGGGAAAGGCGACGCGCCAGGCCATCCTGGTGCTTGAGAAAGTACTCGCGGGCGTGGTCTTTGTCGTACTTCTCGGAAAATTCAAGCTTGATGGGGCTACGCATTGGGCATCTCCTGACTCCAGTGCCGCTCACCTTAGGTAAGCAAGCGTTGGAATCAGGTTATGCCAATGTGAAAAAAACGTTGCGCGCCCTTTAACCTGTTTCAACAGATTACTCGGCCATGGCGTCCGGGCCGCCTTGGGCCTTGGTGTTGCTCAGGTCCACCTGGAAGCGGCAACCGTGCGGCAGGGTCGATGTGAGGGTGACATGCCAGCCTTGGTCGTCGCAAATTCGTTGCACCAGCGATAGACCCAGGCCCAAGCCTTCGCCACGCCGCTCGTCACCACGAACGAACGGCTTGAACATCGCCTCACGCTGCTCTTCGGGGATGCCCACGCCACTGTCCTCCACACTGAAACCGTTGGCCTCCAGGCTCAGCCGGATGTAGCCGCTGTCGGTGTAGTGGGCAGCATTGCGCAACAGGTTACCCATCACCGACTGCAGGAAGGTAGCGTTGTACAGCACCGGGCTGGCGCTGACGCGGCCATCGAAATACAGGGTCAGGCCCTTCTGCTCGATGGTATCGCGCCACACACCGATAAGTTCGTCGGCCACTTCGCGCAAGGTCGCCCGCGACGCCACCGCGCCTTCGTCTCGTTGGGCCCGGGCCAGCATGAGGAAGGTCTTGACCAGTTCGCGCATCTCTTCCGTGGCACGCGCCACGCGCTCTACCTGGCTACGCGCGCGGGCGTCGAGGTTGGGGTTCTCCATCAGCAGCTCGCAGGAGGTGGCCAGCACCATCAACGGTGTGCGCAACTCATGGCTGACGTCACTGGTGAACAGCCGTTCACGGGTCAGCGCATCGCGTAAACGGCCCAGGGTATCGTCGAAGGCCACTGCCAGCTGGCCGACCTCGTCCGCCGCGTAGTCCGGTGCCAGTGGCGGGGCCAGGCCCAGCAGTTGATCGCGATGACGCACCTGGCGCGCCAGGCGGATCACCGGTGCCATTACCCGGCGCGCCACCAGCCAGCCGAGGATCACCGCCAGTACCAGGCTGAGTACGAAGCCCACCACCACCACCGCGAACAGCACGCGCTCGCGTTCTTCGAAGTCGCTCTGGTCCTGCAACAGCACGTAACGGCGGCCATCGACGATCTCGACCATGGCGTGGTACGACAGCTGGTCGCGGAATACTTCGTGGAAACCACGGTCAAGGTGGCGCAAGTCCTTGGGCAGTTCGAAGTCGTCACGCCCGCCACTGAAGTAGAACAGCTGGTCGGGGCGCGGCCGGTGGCTCCAGTCGCTGACGCTGTCCATGCGCAGCAGGCGCTGCAGGTCGCCTCCCAGCACAGAGGAAATCAGCCGTTCTTCAACCAGGTGCACGGTGGCGACGATGCCGAAGGCGAACGCCCCGGCCACCAGCGCGCTCATCAGGGCAAAGGCGATGATGATGCGCTGGGCAAGGCTTTGCTTAAACTCCATCGCGGCCCTCGGCGAGGCGATAGCCGACGCCATGGACGGTATGCAGCAAGGGTTTTTCGAACGGTTTGTCGATCACCTGGCGCAGCTGGTGTACATGGCTGCGCAGGCTGTCGCTGTCGGGGCAATCGTCGCCCCACAGGGCTTCTTCCAGTACTTCGCGGCGCAGTACGTGCGGGCTTTTCTGCATCAGCACGGCCAACAGCTTGAGGCCCACCGGATTGAGCTTGAGCAGGCGGCCCTGCCGGGTAACTTCCAGGGTGTCGAGGTCGTAACTGAGGTCGGCCACCTGCAAGGTGCGGCGTCCTCCGCCCTGGGCGCGGCGCAGCACTGCTTCGATGCGCGCCGCCAGCTCAGACAGGGCGAACGGTTTGAGCAGGTAGTCGTCGGCGCCGGAGCGGAAGCCTTGCAAGCGGTCATCCAGCTGGTCGCGGGCGGTGAGCATGATCACCGGTGTGTCGCGGCGGGCGTCTTCGCGCAGGCGCTTGCACAGGGTGTAGCCATCGATGCCGGGCAGCATGATGTCGAGCACGATCAGGTCGTAGTGTTCGGTGGCGGCCAGGTGCAGGCCGGACAGGCCATCCTGGGCGCAGTCGACGGTATAGCCCTTCATGCCCAGGTAGTCGGCCAGGTTGGCCAGAATATCGCGGTTGTCTTCAACCAAAAGAATGCGCATCGGTTTCTCCTGTGCGGCGCTTCTCGCAGTGGTGCGCGGCAGGCGCAGCTTAAGGCCTATGCTTGCACGGTGCCAGCCCCGAGGAAAATTCACCCCACTTGACGGTTTTTTCACTGATCCTTCACGGACACAGGATAGCGGGCAGCCGACAATGCCCGATCTTTTTCGTGCCCTGGAGCCACCATGCAGCAACGAACCCGCCCTCGCCCGATCAATTTCTGGCTGTATCTGGGCATCCCCTTGGCGACCGCGCTGGCCTTGATTCTGCTGGAGCTGACGTCAGTCGACATGGACCTGGCCAACCTGTTTTTCGACCCCGCTGCCGGGCAGTTCATCGGCCGCCACAGCTATTGGCTGGAAAACATCCTGCACGACCGGGTCAAGCAGGTGGTCATCTTGCTGGGGGTGATCTCGCTGCTCACCTTTGCTGCCAGTTTCTTCTGGAAGCGCCTGTTCGGCTGGCGCCGCGAGCTGGGCTGCCTGGTGCTGGCACTGGGCCTGTCCACGGCGTTTGTCACGCCGTTGAAGAAGGTGACACAGGTACAGTGCCCATGGAGCCTGACCCAGTTTGGCGGCACGGAAACCTACAGCAAGTTGCTGGAACCGCGGCCTGCTACCGACAAGCCTGGCCTGTGCTGGCCGGGTGGGCATGCGGCGACCGGATTCTGCCTGTTCGGCCTGTTCTTCATGCTGCGTGATCGCAAACCACGGCTGGCGCGGGCGGCATTTGTGGTGGCGTTACTGGCCGGTTCGGTACTCGGCGTAGGGAGGATGATGCAGGGGGCGCACTTTCTGTCGCATAACGTGTGGACGGCGGTGTTCTGCTGGTTGATCGGGTTGGGATCGTATTACCTGGTTCTGTATCGGCGTGGGGTGGTGGAAGCGCCAGCTGTCGAACGTAGCGTCGCCTGACATTGGGGCCGCTTTGCGGCCCCAATGGGCCCAACAGGAAAAAGAAAAGCCCCGGTTCTCGCGAACCGGGGCTTTTTCATGGTGCAGGGGTAAGGCTGGCTTACATCATGCCGCCCATGCCACCCATGCCGCCCATGTCAGGCATGCCAGCAGCTGGCTTGTCTTCTGGCAGGTCGGCAACCATGGCTTCGGTGGTGATCATCAGACCGCCGATCGAAGCAGCAGCTTGCAGGGCCGAACGGGTGACCTTGGCTGGGTCCAGGATACCCATCTCGATCATGTCGCCGTATTCGCCGGTAGCAGCGTTGTAGCCGAAGTTGCCCGAACCTTGCTTGACCTTGTCGGCCACAACGCTTGGCTCGTCGCCGGCGTTGGCAGTGATCTGGCGCAGCGGGGATTCAACAGCACGACGCAGCAGGGCGATACCGACGTTCTGGTCTTCGTTGTCGCCTTTCAGGTCGGCAATGGCCGCCAGGGCGCGAACCAGGGCAACACCACCGCCAGGCACCACGCCTTCTTCAACGGCTGCACGGGTAGCGTGCAGGGCGTCTTCAACGCGGGCTTTCTTCTCTTTCATTTCAACTTCGGTGCCAGCACCGACCTTGATCACGGCAACACCGCCAGCCAGCTTGGCCAGACGCTCTTGCAGCTTCTCACGGTCGTAGTCCGACGAGGTTTCTTCGATCTGGGCACGGATCTGCTTGACGCGTGCTTCGATCTCGGTGTCGGCGCCAGCGCCGTCGATGATGGTGGTGTTTTCCTTGGACAGGATCACGCGCTTGGCGTTACCCAGGTGCTCCAGGGTAGCGGTTTCCAGGGACAGGCCGATTTCTTCGGAAATGACCTGGCCGCCAGTCAGGACAGCGATGTCCTGCAGCATGGCCTTGCGACGGTCGCCAAAGCCTGGGGCCTTGACCGCAGCAACCTTGACGATGCCGCGCATGTTGTTGACTACCAGGGTAGCCAGCGCTTCGCCTTCAACGTCTTCGGCAACGATCAGCAGTGGGCGGCCGGCCTTGGCAACGGCTTCCAGAACTGGCAGCAGCTCACGGATGTTGGAGATCTTCTTGTCGACCAGCAGCAGCAGCGGGCCTTCCAGCTCGGCAACCATGGTGTCCGGCTTGTTGACGAAGTATGGCGACAGGTAGCCACGGTCGAACTGCATGCCTTCTACGACGGACAGTTCGTTTTCCAGGCCCGAGCCTTCTTCAACGGTGATCACGCCTTCTTTACCGACCTTTTCCATGGCTTCGGCGATGATTTCACCGATGGAGTTGTCGGAGTTGGCGGAGATGGTACCCACCTGGGCGATGGCCTTGGAGTCGGCGCATGGCTTGGACAGGTTCTTCAGCTCGGCAACGACGGCAGCAGTGGCCTTGTCGATACCGCGCTTCAGGTCCATCGGGTTCATGCCGGCAGCGACGGCTTTCAGGCCTTCGTTGACGATGGCCTGAGCCAGAACGGTAGCGGTGGTGGTGCCGTCACCGGCAGCATCGTTAGCCTTGGAAGCAACTTCCTTGACCAGCTGGGCGCCCATGTTTTCGAAAGCGTCTTTCAGCTCGATTTCTTTGGCGACGGAAACGCCGTCCTTGGTGATGGTTGGCGCGCCGAAGCTCTTGGCCAATACCACGTTACGGCCTTTCGGGCCCAGGGTCGCTTTTACCGCGTCAGCCAGAACGTTGACACCAACCAGCATTTTCTTACGAGCGGAATCGCCGAATTTTACGTCTTTAGCAGCCATGATCGTTTAATCCTTGGAATTCTTTGGAGTAACGGGAAGTCGGGGAAATCAGCCTTCGACAACGGCGAGGATTTCGTTCTCGGCCATGACCAGCAGGTCTTCGCCATCGACTTTCACGGTGTTGCTGCCCGAGTAAGGGCCGAAAACTACTTTGTCACCCACTTTCACGGCCAGCGCGCGAACTTCGCCGTTGTCCAGGATGCGACCGGTGCCGACGGCAACGACTTCGCCGCGGTTTGGTTTTTCAGCGGCCGAACCCGGCAGGACGATACCGCCAGCGGTTTTCGATTCTTCTTCGCTGCGACGGATAACGACGCGGTCATGCAGAGGACGAAGCTTCATTGTCGATCTCTCCCAATTTGTGGTTTTCATCGGCCGGTGTCGACACCGGCGGGTTGATGCTGTCCGGCGTTGCCGGGAGGTGGCCCGCATTGGGCGAACCACCTGAGTCATGTCTGGCGTTGCCACCAGAAACCTTGCGGTGACCACATACATGAGGCCGCCATAATCAATTACAAGGCTTGATAAACAAAAAATTTCTTGAGGCTGAAAAACACCGGGGCCGCGTGTGCGGCCCCGGGGGTTTACTTGTCTCGGCGCTCGTACTCGCCTTCAATCACGTTCGGGCGGTGCCCCCCCTCACGCGGCTGCGTCTGGAACGGGTCGTCCTGAAACGCACGCTGGCGCATCGCCTGGGCTTCGGCACGCTCGCGCATCTTGCGCGCGGCCAAATGGCGGGTGAACGGCAACAGGCACAGCAGGCCCAGCACGTCGCTGATGAAGCCTGGCAACAGCAGCAGGCCGCCACCGACGGCCAGCATCATGCCCTGGAACATGTCCTCGGCGGGCAGCTCGCCACGCTGCAGGCTTTCACGGGCGCGCAGTGCGGTGGCCAGGCCGGCCACGCGCATCACCAGCACACCCAGGGCGGAGCCAGCGATGATCAGCAGCAGCGCCGGGAAGAACCCGATGGCCGCGCTGACCTTCACGAAGACGAACAGCTCCAGCACGGGAAACAGCAGAAGCAACAGTAGAAAAGCACGCATCAAAGCAATCCTCGTTGGAAGACAACCTTCCTGTAAGACCTACAAATGGATGCGTGTGCTCGGTTTTTCAACCCACAACGTCTGTCACAACCGGCCACTGGTCGGCGCGCGCCAGCAAAACAAGGGCCTCGCGGACTTGTGTCGGCGTGTTGCAAGTACTTGGGAACGGCAACCAGTGCACTGCCTGGCCAATGCGCAAGTGCATGCCTTCGCTGTCTACCCCTACCATCTGCGCAGGGGTATGGCGTGGCAGGTCGGTTAGCTCCACGTAGTGGGCGATGGCATTGGCGTGATCGCTGTTCATGTGCTCGACCATGCTCGCCTCGGCCTTGCCGGCGAACGGGTTGGCCAAGGTTACCTGGTCGAGCCAGTGGATCGCGCCAAAACCGCCAATGTAGCGATGGCGCACTGGCTGCAAGACCCAGAAGTCGAAATCGTGAGCCTTGTGATAGTTGGCAGCGTCCGGGAAATACCGGTAGTAGCGTTCGGCAGCCGCCTCGACAGCCGCTGCGTCGACCAGCTTGTGCGCCTCGGCCATCACGGTCAGGCGCCCCACGGCCTGCACATCTTCGGCCTCGCGCTCCCCCACCAGTAGCGAGCACTTGGGGTCTTTCTGCAGGTTGTGGGTGTGTTGGGCGATGCGGCTGATGAGGATCAATGGATTGCCGTGGGCGTCCAGGCAGTACGGCACGACCGAGCCGAAAGGGAAACCGGGCATCGACTTGGAATGGGTCGAGAGCACGCCGCGGTATTCCTTGAGCAGCAGTTCCCGGGCGGGGCGGAGGGCGTTGGTACTCACTTGGGGATGGCTCCTGGCAGCGGACTGGATGGGGACAAGATAAGCATTATCAGTTCCAGTGCCAATGGGGCCGCTTTGCGGCCCCCAAAAACCTACCAGGTCACGCCGAAGCCTGCGGTATAGCGGGTCTTGTCCAGGTCACTGTCGCGCGTGCCGGTGATGATGTCCTTCTCCGCCTTGAGGTTGAGCGAGGCCCACTCGGTAACTTTGTAGCGCAAGCCAACCTCGGCATCCAGCGAGTAATCGGCCACGCCCCCCAGCGGCTTGGCAAACTCGCCGTTGGTGAACAGTTGCACGTTCTTGCCGATCAGGTAGCGGGTGTAGTCCCACTTCACCGCCGCTGAGTAGAAGTTGTCCTTGGCGCCGTCCTGGTATTCGAAGTCGGTACGGTTGATCAACGAACCCAGCGAGAATGCGCCCAGCTCGTCGTCCCAGAACTGGTAACCCGGGCCGGTACCGATCGTGCGCTGGCGGGCCAGGTCTTCGATGCGGTCACGCTTGTACTCCGCACGCCCTTGCCAGAACCACTTCTCGGTCATGAAGCGGTCCAGCGCGTACTCGGCGCTCCAGTTGTCGGTGGTGGTGACGTCGTCCTTGGTTTCGCGGTTGTACTCACCTTCGGCGTTGTGCCGCCAGCGGCCATGACGGGCGGTGGTCTTGAAGCCAACGTCGTAATCGTCGGTGTCGTTCTCGGCGCGCTTGTAGTCCAGGGCCACGTCCACGTTGCCCTTCCACACGAAGTCTTCGACCAGCGGCCTGGGCTTCATGATCTGCTCGATGCTGGCCAGCTCCACGGTCTTGGGCGCTTCGCCATTGGCCAAAGTGACTTTGCCAGGCTCGGCCGCTTTCAGCGACTTGGCCTTTTCCCCGGTGTAGGCGTCCTGCTTGACCAGCATCTCCTGGTCACTCTCCAGGGTCTGGACCTCTTTCCAGTCCAGCGCGATGGACCCGCCATAGGGGGTTTCCAGCAGCAGCTTGCCGCCGTCGAACACTTTGATCTTGCCGCTGAGCCGGTCACCGTTCTTCATCCACACGGTGTCGGCGAACACCGGGGCGGCGCACAAGGAAGCAGCTAGCAAGCACAACAGGGATCTAGAATACATAAGCGGACTACGGGTTCGATTTGACGAAAAAAGCCGGGCATTATCCAGATACCGACAACCAGAGCAAGGACAGACCGAGCGTATGCCGTTGAGTTCAACTCTCATTTGCCGGACCACCTGTCTGGTTTCATCTACAGCCCAAGGGGGGCGTGATGTCTGATGGATATGAGGCTGCGCTCGAATCCGCCGAGGGCCGACGAACGGCGCTATATTCAGTACTGGGCCAGGTGCCTTCCGGCAAGGTGGTGAGCTATGGCCAACTGGCCGAGCTGGCGGGCCTTGGCCGTGCCGCGCGTTGGGTCGGGCGCACCCTCGGGCAGCTGCCTGCGGAGACCCGCCTGCCCTGGCACCGGGTGCTCGGCGCAGGTGGCCGGCTGAGCCTGGCATTGGGTACCCCGTCGGGTGATGAACAGCGGGCGCGTTTACGCGCGGAAGGTGTGAACGTAACCAACAATCGGGTGGATATGACGCGCCATGGCTGGCGCCCAATGGAGCACAGCGGTTAGAGTGCGCGCTTTGTTTTCGCAAACTTGAGGCAGATGTTGGCCCATGCCCCGTAAAACCTGGCGCGCTGCGCTTGCTGCCTATGCCAGCCCGTCAACCTTGGTACTTTTGCTGCTCGGCTTTGCCGCCGGTCTGCCCTACATGCTGGTGTTCTCCACCCTGTCCGTGTGGTTGCGTGAAGCCGGTGTTGCCCGCGAGACCATCGGCTACGCCAGCCTGATCGGCCTGGCCTACGCCTTCAAGTGGGTGTGGTCGCCGCTGCTCGACCAATGGCGCCTGCCCCTGTTGGGTGGCCTGGGTCGGCGTCGTTCGTGGCTGCTGTTGTCGCAAGCGCTCGTGGTCATCGGCCTGGTCGGCATGAGCCTGTGCGACCCGCAACAGCACCTGTCGTGGCTGATCGCCATGGCCGTGCTGGTGGCTTTCGCATCGGCGACCCAGGACATTGCTGTCGACGCCTACCGCCTGGAAATCGCTGACGATCAACGCCAGGCCGCGCTGGCTGCCAGTTACATGGCTGGCTACCGGGTGGCCGCCCTGCTCGCCACGGCCGGCGCCCTGTTCTTTGCCGAGTGGTTCGGCTCCACCGGTTTCAGCTACCTGCACAAGGCCTGGGCCGGCACCTATGTGATGTTCGGGGTCATGATGCTGCCCGCCCTGTTCACGACCCTGGTGATGCGCGAACCGCCGGTGCCCTTGCGCACCCAGCTGTCGGCAGCGCGCTACGGCTTGGTGCACCAGATGGCCTCGGTGTTCGTGCTGATCATCCTGCTGGTGTCGGTACCGGCCAGCTTCACCCAGATGTTCAATACCGGCTGGTCCAGCGTCATTTCCGGTGATGCCACACCGCTTGACCTGCTGCTGGAAGACCGCGCGTTCCTGCGCCTGATCCTCTACGTACTGCTGACCTGGGCGTGCTTGTCGAGCCTTGGCCGTCGCGGCCTGGCCCCGGTGCTGACGCCAGTCAACGACTTCATCACCCGCTACCGCTGGCAGGCGCTGCTGCTGCTCGGCCTGATCGCCACCTATCGCATGTCGGACACGGTGATGGGTGTGATGGCCAACGTGTTCTACATCGACATGGGCTTCACCAAGGACCAGATCGCCAGCGTCAGCAAGATCTTCGGCCTGATCATGACCTTGGTCGGCGCCGGGGTTGGCGGGCTGCTGATCGTGCGCTTTGGCATCATGCCGATCCTGTTCATCGGCGGCGTAGCTTCGGCCGGCACCAACATCCTGTTCCTGATGCTGGCCGACATGGGCCCGAACCTGGAAATGCTGGTGGTGACCATCTCGCTGGACAACTTCAGCTCCGGCATGGCCACCTCGGCCTTCGTTGCCTACCTGTCGAGCCTGACCAACCTGAAGTTCTCGGCGACCCAGTACGCGCTGCTCAGCTCGATCATGCTGTTGTTGCCAAGGTTGATCGGCGGGTATTCAGGGGTGATGGTGGAGAAGTTCGGCTACCACGACTTCTTCCTGATTACCGCTTTGCTGGGTGTGCCTACGCTGATCCTGATCGCCCTGCAGTGGCGGCAGGAGGCTGGACGGGGAACGCCGGTGGCAGAGGAAGGATCAGCGGCCGAGCGGCCCTGAGAGACTGCTACAACCTGTAATGGCCTCATCGCGAGCAAGCTCGCTCCTACAAGGACTATGGTGATCCTGGAGGAGCGAGCTTGCTCACGAAAAGGCCAGACCAGGGACTAGGGATTACTGAGCCACAGCCCCTTCCCCAGGCCGCCCGCCCACGACAAACCACAGCGGCCACAGCGCCAGTGCCCCCGCCACACCCGCCGCCAAGGCAAAGTGCAACAAGCTGGCCCCGGCGCCAATCATCGCCAGCACTGCCCCGCCCAAGCCCAGCAAGGCAATGGTGATCATCCCCAGCATGGCCGACACCAGGCCCTTGCTCTGTTCGCTGGAGAACAGCGTCATGCGGTACAGCACTGCGTTGGCTACACCCAACCCCAGTGCGTACAGCGACATGCCCGCCACTACGCTGGTCACGCTCGGCCAGTACCAGGTCGCCAGCACCATCAGGCTCAGGCCGGCCAGGTAGGGCCACAGTGCACCACGCACCAGGGCCGGCAGTGGGTAGCGGTCGGCGATGCGGTTGATGATCAGGTTGCCCAGGATGAGCCCGCCAAATACCGGGAGTTGCCACAGGGCATACTCCAGGGTGCTAAGCCCCTCATCGTGAATCAGCAGCACCGGCGACAGGCCGATCCAGCCGATCAGTGGCAAACCAACCAGGCCCAGGGCAGCGCTGCCGGCAACGAAGCGGCGATTGCTCAGTAACTGGCCGTAGCCTGCCAGCAGTGGCAACAGATGAATCGGTGTAAACGCCAGGCGTGAACCGTCACGGCGCTCCACGCCCAGCGTTTCCGGCATCAACCGGTACAACAGCACCCAAGCCAGCACCGCGCCGATGGCAAAGGCCACGAACAGCCAGCGCCAATCCAGCCACTGCAGCAGCAAGGTGCCCACCAGCGGCCCGAGCAACGGCGACAGCAAGGCGATGTTGGCCAGCAGGGCCATCATGCGCACCGCATCAGCTTCGCTGAACGCTTCATTCAAGGCCGGGTAGCTGACCGTGACCACGAAGCCCAGGCCAATGCCCTGCAACAGGCGCAGCAGGTTGAACAGGCCGATGTCGTGGACCCAGAACGTGGCCAGGCAGGCCAGGCCGAAGAACGCGCAGCCAGCCAGCAACAGCGGGCGCCGGCCATAACGGTCGGCCAGCGGGCCGATCAGCCATTGCAGCACCACGCCCCCCAGCAGGTACAGGTTAAGGGCATGGGGGATGTATTCGGGGCTGGCGTTCAGGTCGCCCACCACCACCGGCATGGCCGGCATGACCGCGTCGCTGGCCAGGTAGGTCAGCAGCTCGAACAGGGCAAGGGTGAGGCCGAACAACAAGGCGCGCAGGGGGGTGATGTAAAGCAGTGGTTTCATGATGGCGTATCGGGTGTGGCAGGAGGGGTCAGGCTATATGCCAGAAATGGCGGGATATTGCTGTGAACAAGTGTAAAAACCGGGGCCTTGCGCCCCGGTTTCAATGCGGTGTTACTGCGTTGCAGTCTCCTGCACCACGCGAATCACCCGCTGCGGGAACGGAATATCGATCCCTTCAGCCTTCAACCGGTCACGCGCATGCTCGTTGAGCATGAACATCACATCCCAGTAATCGGCGGTCTTGACCCACAGGCGCAACGACACGGTGATCGAGCTGTCGCCCAGGGTGGAAATCACCGCCTGCGGTGCCGGGTCGGACAACACGCGGGGGTCCTGCGCCAGCTCCAGCAACACGTTGCGGGCCTTTTGCAGGTCGGCCTCGTAGTCCACGCCCACATCGAACACCACCTTGCGCGTCGGCTGGCGGTTGGTGTTGGTGATGATGCCGTTGGACAGGCTGCCGTTGGGCATGATCACTGTCTTGTTGTCACCGGTGCGCAGCACAGTGTGGAAGATCTGGATGCTGTCGACCGTACCGGCCACACCCTGCGCCTCGATCCAGTCACCGATGCGGAACGGGCGGAACATCAGGATCAACACCCCACCCGCGAAGTTTGCCAGGCTACCCTGCAGTGCCAGGCCGATCGCCAGGCCTGCGGCACCGATAGCCGCGACGAACGAGGTGGTCTCGATGCCGATCATCGACGCCACGCTGACGAACAGCAGCACCTTCAGCACAATGTTCGACAAAGTGCTGATAAACCCTTGCAGGGCCGCATCGGCGCGCAACCCGGCCAGCTTGCCCAGACGCGTGCTGACCCGGTTGATCAGCCACCAGCCAATGGCCAGTGTCAGCAGCGCCAACAGCAGGCGGCTGCCGTATTGCATGATCAACGGGATCCACGTCTGGGACTGGCGGACGAGCTGATCGACTTCAGCGTTCAAATCCATATTCATCTCCTGATGCCTGAAGGCATGTACACGGTAAAACCGGCCGAAACCGCAACACGGCCATGGAACCGATGGACATCATTTGGCCATCGGGGTTCCGGGCATTACCTGCTCAGTCGCGGAAGTTGTTGAACTGCAGCGGCATGTCGAATTCCTTGGTGCGCAGCAGGGCGATGGCTTCCTGCAGGTCATCACGCTTCTTGCCGGTCACGCGCACTTGCTCGCCCTGGATGGCGGCCTGCACTTTCAGCTTGCCATCCTTGATGGTGGCGACGATCTTCTTGGCCAGGTCCTTGTCGATGCCTTCGCGGAACTTGGCTTCCTGCTTCTTTTCCTTGCCGGAGGCGTACGGATCTTTGGTTTCCAGGCATTTCACGTCGATCTTGCGCTTGACCAGTGCCAGGCGCAGGATTTCCAGCATGGCTTCGAGCTGGAACTCTTCTTCGGCGGTGAGCATCACGGTCTGCTCTTTGTCCTTGAACTCGAAGGTGCCCTTGCCCTTGAGGTCGTAGCGGCGATCCAGGTCCTTGATGGCGTTGTCGACCGCGTTCTGCACTTCGTGCTTGTCCAGTTCCGATACCACGTCGAACGAAGGCATGGTTGTTCTCCCAAAATAAAAGCGCGCTCAGGCTGACGATGGAGCGCGCTGGGTTTGACGGTTAAAATGCGGGCTCATTATAACGGGTTGCGAAACGCATATGAGCAGCACCTGGCATATTCTCGGCGCCGGCAGCCTAGGCAGCCTGTGGGCCTGCCGCCTGGCGCGCGCAGGCAAAGCTGTGCGCCTGATCCTGCGGGACGGTCAACGGCTGCAGGCCTACCAGCAAGCCGGCGGCCTGACCTTGGTCGAACAGGACCAGCCCCACCACTACGCCATTCCTGCCGAAACCGCGCAGGCGCAAGGCCCCATCCACCGCCTGCTGGTGGCTTGCAAGGCCTACGATGCCGCCCCGGCCATTGCCGGTGTGGCACACCGGCTAGCCGAGGGTGCCGAAGTGGTGTTGCTGCAGAACGGCCTGGGCAGCCAGGACGACGTGGCCGACCTGGTGCCCCATGCACGCAGCATCTTCGCGTCCAGTACCGAAGGGGCGTTCCGCGAAGGCGACTGGCAGGTACGCTTTGCCGGCCACGGTTTCAACTGGCTGGGTGACCCGCGCAACCCGACCATCCCCGCCTGGTTCGATGACCTGCATGACGCAGGCATCCCCGCTGAATGGACCGTGGACATCCTCACCCGCCTGTGGCGCAAACTGGCGCTCAACTGTGCCATCAACCCGCTGACCGTGCTATACGACTGCCAGAACGGTGGGCTGCTGGGGCACCTGGGCGAAGTTGACGCGTTGTGTACCGAACTGGCCGAATTGCTGCGCCGCTGCGGCCAACCGCAAGCAGCAGTCGAGCTGGATGAAGAAGTGCAACGGGTGATCCTCGCCACCGCAGCCAACTACTCTTCCATGTACCAGGACGTACGCGCCGGCCGACGCACCGAGGTGCATTACCTACTCGGCCATGCCTGCCGCGCAGCCGGGCGCCATGGCCTGCAATTGCCGCAGCTTGAACACTTGCGGCAGCGCCTGGTCGATAACTTGCGCACACGTGGCTTGCCCTGCGACTGATGCGGCCCTTCAACCGGATACGGACATTGCCTAGCCCATGACCTTGCGCCAACGCCTGGAAAACCTCCCGGTCGGGCAGAAGCTGCTGGCGGCCCTGCTGGTATTGCTGGTGACCATCCTGCTGGTGGCCAACCTCACCTTCATCAGTGCCGCCTACTGGATCACCCAGGAGAGCATGGCCCCGCAGGCGCTGCAGACTATCGGGCGGCTGGTGGCCAACCCGCAGCTTGCCGCCCGCGCGGGTGACACCGCAGAAACCGCCAACGCCCTGCTCAAGGAGCTGGACAGCTACACGCCATTGCGTGCGGCCGCCGTCTACGGTGGCGATGGCCGCATGCTGGCGCAATTGCAGCATGGCGATCCGCTAACCCTGCCCAAGCGCTTTCGCAACATCGACGGCTGGCGCCTGATGGAGTTTCGCAGCACCCAGCTGATCCGCATCCCGCGCGACGCCAACCCGCCGGCGCACCTGCTGCTGGTGGCCAGCAGCGAGCTGCCCACCGCCTTCTACACCGGCACCCTCAGCGCCAGCCTGGGCATTCTGGTGTTCAGTATCCTGCTGTGGATCGTCATCGCCCGGCAGATAAAACGCCTGATCACCCAGCCGATCAACCAGCTTGAAGAGCTCAGCCGCCAGGTCACCCGCGAAGAAAGCTACGCCCTGCGCGCCCGGCGCGGCAACGACGATGAAATCGGCAGCCTGGCTGATGCCTTCAACACCATGCTGTCACGCATCGAAGCCCGCGAGCAGCAGCTCAAGCGCGCCCGCGACGAGTTCCAGGATGCCTATGACCAGGCCCAGGGCCTGGCCGAGGAAACCCGCCACACCAACCGCAAGCTGGAGCTGGAAGTACAGGTACGCAGCAAGATCGAGAAAAAGCTCACGGGTTTCCAGAACTACCTCAACAGCATCATCGACTCGATGCCCTCGGCGCTGATCGCCCTTGACGAACAGCTTTACGTGACCCAGTGGAACCACGAAGCCACGGTACTCTCCGGCACACCACTGGACGAAGCGCTGAACCAACCGGTATTCATCGCTTTCGAGCCGCTCAAGCCATTCCTTCCGCAACTGAAGGAAACGGTCGAGAAGCACCGGGTGGCAAAGATCGAGCGGGTCACCTGGCCCAAGGGCGACGACCTTCGCCACTACGCCCTGACCTTCTACCCGCTGACCGGCGGCGGCGGGCGCGGCGTGGTGATCCGCATCGACGACATCACCCAGCGGCTGTCGCTGGAGGAGATGATGGTGCAGTCGGAGAAAATGCTTTCAGTCGGTGGCCTGGCTGCCGGCATGGCCCACGAAATCAACAACCCGCTGGGTGCCATCCTGCACAACGTGCAGAACATCCGCCGGCGCCTGTCACCAGAGCTGCCGCGCAACCAGGAACAGGCCGAAGAGCTGGGTATCGACCTGTCAACGGTCAACCGTTACCTGGCCAGCCGCGAAGTGCCGCAATTGCTGGACGGTATTCAGCAGGCCGGCGCGCGGGCTGCCAAGATCGTCACGCACATGCTCAGTTTCAGCCGCCGCAGCAACCGCCAGCTGGTGCCGTGCGAGCTGCCGGCCCTGATCGACCAGGCGGTGGAAATTGCCAGCAACGACTTCGACCTCACCATCGGTTTCGACTTCAAGGGCCAGGCCATCGTGCGCCAGTTCGACCCCACACTCGGCCCGGTGCCCTGCACGGCCAACGAACTGGAGCAGGTACTGCTCAACCTGCTGAAAAACGCGGCCCAGGCCATCCACCTGCGCCCTCAGCCGAGTGAACCCGGGCGTATAACCCTGCGCACGCGGCTGAACCCGCCCTGGGCGGAGATTCAGGTCGAGGACAACGGCATCGGCATGCCCGAAGCAGTGCGCAAGCGCACCTTCGAGCCGTTTTTCACCACCAAGGAAATTGGGCAGGGCACCGGGTTGGGCCTGTCGGTCTCGTACTTCATCATCACCAATAACCACAAGGGGCAGATGGAAGTGCAGTCCACGCCCGGCCAGGGCACCTGCTTTACCCTGCGCCTGCCCCTCGGCCAGCCGGCGGCGCCGGCCAATACGGAGAAGTGACATGGGCTACCGCCTGTCGAAGATCTACACCCGCACCGGCGACAAGGGCGAAACCGGCCTGGGCGACGGTCGCCGGGTACCCAAGGACCACCCGCGGATCGAGGCGATTGGCGAGGTGGACAGCCTGAACAGCCAGTTGGGCGTGCTACTGGCGGGGTTGGCCGAGCAAGGGCTGGATGAGGTGAGTGCCGTGCTCGCGCCGTGTCAGCACCGCCTGTTCGACCTTGGGGGGGAGCTGGCAATGCCGAGTTACCAGGCGCTGAACCTGGCGGAGGTTGAGCGGCTGGAGGCGGCTATCGATGTGTGGAATGAAGAGCTGGGGCCGTTGAAGAACTTCATACTGCCCAGTGGTTCGGCGCTGGTGGCACAGGCGCATGTGTGCCGCTGTTTGGCGCGTAGCGCTGAACGGCGCTGTCAGCAGTTGAATGCAGTTGAGCCGTTGGAGGGGGTTGGGCTGGCGTATATCAACCGGCTTTCGGATCTGCTGTTTGTGGCGGCGCGGATCATTGGCCGGCGGCAGGGCATTGCAGAGGTGCTGTGGCAGCCTGCTGATAAGCCTCAAGGCTGATATTACCGGGGCTGCTTTGCAGCCCCTCTCAAAGGCGACTCAGATTTCAGGCCAGAACGCTCGGATGCCGGCCACACCTTGTGCCCCGACATCCCAGGCCTGCTCGCGCTCACCCGGCCCTACCCCACCCAGCAGGTAGACCGGCTTGTTGAACCCGGCAATCAACCGCTGCGCATCATCCCACCCCAGCGGTACCGCCTCAGGGTGGGTCTGGGTCGCCTGCACCGGAGACAAGGTGACAAAGTCCACGCCCATCTGCTCCGCCAGCGCCAGCTCCTCAGCGCTGTGGCACGACGCTGCCAGCCAACGTTCCTTGGGGAACGGCCGGCCCTTGGCCGCGTACTTGCGCAACTGCGCCGCCGTCAGGTGCCAACCCGCCGAGGGGAAGTCACCCAGCCACTCCAGCGGCCCCTTGAGCATCAGCTGTGCCTTGCCCGCACACAGCCCGACCGCGTCCACCGCTACATCGCGGTACTTGGGGTCGTACATGTCCGGGGCACGCAGCTGGATCAGCCGAATACCCCTGGCCACCGCCTTCTGGATGCCCTTGAGCATCTGCGGCACTTCCAGGCCATCCGGGGTAATCAGGTACTGGTCCGGCAGGCGCGCAGCGGCAACGATCGGCTTGTTGGCCTCCGGGAATTCGTACTGCGGCAAGTCGCGCGGGGCCACCCATTCCAACGGCTGCCCCTCGGCGCCATGGGGTTCGCCGGTGAACGCGTCGACCTCGCGCACGTCCAGCAGCACCTGCTTGTCCGGGTAATCATGGCTGACCTTGATCAGCGCACGCGAACGGGTGACCTCGATGCCCAGTTCCTCGCGCAGCTCACGGGCCAGCGCCGCTTCCACGCTTTCGCCCGCTTCTACCTTGCCACCGGGAAACTCCCATAGGCCGCCCTGGTGCTGGGTATCCGCCCGACGTGCGATCAGAATACGCCCGTCATCGCCACGAATGACGGCAGCTACTACATGAATCCGTTTCACCCTTCACGCTCCGCCAGGCCAGCCTGCTGCCAAGCCTTGAAGGCTGGCCACTGATAAATGGTCTCGATGTAGGCGGCCGCCTCTGCTGGCACCGCCACGCGGTAGGTGCGCAGACGCACGGCCACCGGGGCGAAGAAGGCATCGGCCAGGCTCGGCTTGCCGAACAGGAACGGGCCGTTGTCCTTGGCCACCACGCGGCATTCGGACCACAGCGCGACGATACGGTCGATGTCGACTTGCACGTCCAGTGGCACTTCGTCCAAGGCACTGTCACGCGACAAGTCGAACGGCATGGCGCCACGCAGGGCAAAGAAGCCGCTGTGCATCTGCGCGCAGGCAGAACGGGCCTGGGCACGGGCCGCGACATCGGCAGGCCACAGCTGCGCGTCAGGGTGCTGTTCGTTGAGGTATTCGCCAATCGCCAGGGAGTCGGCGATCACACCGTGCTCGGTCTTGAGCAGCGGTACCTTGCCAGTGGCGGAGAATGCGAGGATGCGCTGACGGGTATCAGGCTGGTTGAGTTTGATCAGGGTTTCTTCGTAGGGCACGCCAGCCAGCTCGAGGGCCAGGGCGCCACGCAGCGACCAGGAGGAATACAGCTTGTCGCCGATGATCAGGTGATAGCTCATGGTTCGGCTCCATTGTTTTGGAATTTTGGGGCTGCTTTGCAGCCCTTTCGCGGCACGAGGCCGCTCCTACAAAAGCGCGCGCGGTCCCTGTAGGAGCGGCCTCGTGCCGCGAAAGGGCCGCAACGCGGCCCCAGTTGCATCAAGTACGGTATTCGGCGTTGATCTTCACGTACTCGTGGGACAGGTCGGTGGTCCAGATGGTTTCGCTGCACGCACCGCGGCCCAACTCGATACGAATGGTGATCTCTTCCTGGGCCATCACTGCCGAGCCTTGCGCTTCGGTGTAGCTTGGGCTGCGGCCGCCCTGGCTGGCGATGCACACGCTATCCAGGTACACGTCGATCAGGCTCACATCCAGCTCCGGCACGCCCGCACGGCCAACAGCCGCGAGGATACGGCCCCAGTTCGGGTCGGAGGCGAACAGTGCAGTCTTGATCAGCGGCGAGTGGGCCACGGCGTAGCCGACGTCCAGGCATTCCTGGTGGTTGCCACCGCCGTTAACCTGCACGGTCACGAACTTGGTGGCACCTTCGCCGTCACGAACGATGGCCTGGGCCACTTCCATGCACACTTCGAACACCGCTTTTTTCAGCGCTTCGAACAGCGCGCCGCTCGCTTCAGTGACTTCCGGCAGGTTGGCCTTGCCGGTGGCGATCAGCATGCAGCAGTCGTTGGTCGAGGTGTCGCCGTCGATGGTGATGCGGTTGAACGACTTGTTGGCGCCGTCCAGCATCAGGTCCTTGAGCACCGCCGGGGCAACCTTGGCGTCCGTGGCGATGTAGCCGAGCATGGTGGCCATGTTCGGGCGGATCATGCCGGCGCCTTTGCTGATGCCGGTGACGGTAACGGTCACGCCGTCGTGCTGGAACTGGCGGCTGGCGCCCTTGGGCAGGGTGTCGGTGGTCATGATGCCGGTGGCGGCTTCAGCCCAGTGGTTTTCCGACAGGTTGTCGAGGGCGGCCTGCAGTGCACCTTCGATCTTCTCGACCGGCAGTGGCTCACCGATCACGCCGGTGGAGAACGGCAGTACCGACTCGGCCGGCACGCCAGCCAATTCGGCCAGCTTGGCGCAAGTACGCTCGGCAGCCGCCAGGCCTGGCGCGCCGGTACCGGCGTTGGCATTACCGGTATTGGTCAGCAGGTAACGCACGGTGCCCTGAACACGCTGCTTGGAAAGGATCACCGGCGCTGCGCAGAAGGCGTTGAGGGTGAACACGCCGGCCACGCTGGAGCCTTCGGCACAGCGCATCACCACCACGTCCTTGCGCCCAGGGCGCTTGATGCCGGCAGAAGCGATGCCGAGTTCAAAACCCGGAACCGGGTGCAGGGTGGGCAAAGGACCAAGACCAACAGCCATTAGAGCGCTCCTAGAAAACGGTGAATATGGAAAAAGGGGGCCGCAATGCGGCCCCCAAGGTTGTCACGATACAGCAATCAGGTCAGATCACTCGATCTGGCCATGGCAATGCTTGAACTTCTTGCCCGAACCACACCAGCACGGCTCGTTGCGGCCCAGCTTCTGGTCGTTGCGCACCGGCGCCGAGGCTACCGCCACTTCGGCAACTTCTTCGCTCAGTTGTTCGCTTTCCAGGCCCGGTGCAGCGGCATGCTGGAACTGCATGCGGCTGGCCAGTTCCTCGGCCTCGCGGCGCAGACGGGCTTCTTCCTCGGCCGGGTCTTCGCGGCGAACCTGAACGTGCGAAAGTACGCGGATGGTGTCGCGCTTGATCGACTCGAGCAGCTCCTGGAACAGGGTGAACGACTCGCGCTTGTACTCCTGCTTCGGGTTCTTCTGCGCATAGCCACGCAGGTGAATACCGTGACGCAGGTGGTCCATGGTCGACAGGTGGTCTTTCCACAGGTCGTCCAGCACGCGCAGCAGGATCTGCTTCTCGAAGGTACGCAGGGCGTCGATACCGGCCTGGTCTTCCTTCTCGGTGTAGGCAGTGGTGATTTCGTTCAGCAGCTTCTCGCGCAGGGTCTCTTCGTAGAGGTGATCGTCCTCGTCGAGCCATTGCTGGATCGGCAACTTCATGGCGAAATCGCTGGCCAGCGACGCCTCCAGGCCGGCCACGTCCCACTGTTCGGGCAGCGACTGCGGCGGGATGTGCTGGCTGATGGTAGCGTCCAGCACTTCCTTGCGGAATTCGACGATGGTGTCGCCGATGTTTTCGGCTGCCAGCAGGCTGTTGCGCATGTGGTAGATCACCTTGCGCTGCTCGTTGGCCACGTCATCGTATTCGAGCAATTGCTTACGGATGTCGAAGTTGCGGCCTTCGACCTTGCGCTGGGCCTTCTCGATGGCGTTGGTGACCATGCGGTGCTCGATGGCCTCGCCCGACTGCATGCCGAGTGCCTTCATGAAGTTCTTCACCCGGTCAGAGGCGAAGATACGCATCAGGCTGTCTTCCAGCGACAGGTAGAAGCGGCTGGAACCCGGGTCGCCCTGACGGCCGGAACGGCCCCGCAGCTGGTTGTCGATACGGCGCGACTCGTGGCGTTCGGAGGCGATCACGTGCAGGCCACCGGCTTCGATCACCTGCTGGTGACGCTTCTGCCAGTCGGCCTTGATCTGCGCGATCTGCTCGGCGGTCGGGTTTTCCAGGGCGGCCACTTCGGCTTCCCAGTTACCACCCAACAGGATGTCGGTACCACGGCCGGCCATGTTGGTGGCGATGGTCAGCGCACCCGGGGCACCGGCTTGCGCGATGATCTCGGCTTCCTTTTCGTGGTACTTGGCGTTCAGTACCTTGTGGTCGATGCCTTCCTTCTTGAGCAGGTTCGACATGTGCTCGGACGTTTCGATGGTCGCGGTACCCACCAGGATCGGCCGGCCCTGCTTCATGCTTTCCTTGATGTCGGCGATGATCGCAGCGTATTTCTCGTCGGCGGTCAGGTACACCAGGTCGTTGAAGTCCTTACGCGCCAGTGGTTTGTTCGGCGGAATGACCATCACGTTGAGGGCGTAGATCGACTGGAACTCGAACGCTTCAGTGTCAGCGGTACCGGTCATGCCGGACAGCTTGGTGTACAGGCGGAAGTAGTTCTGGAACGTGGTCGAAGCCAGGGTCTGGCTCTCGGCCTGGATGTTCAGGTTCTCTTTGGCTTCGATGGCCTGGTGCAGGCCTTCGGACAGGCGACGACCCGGCATGGTACGACCGGTGTGTTCGTCGATCAGCAGTACCTGGCCGTCCTGGACGATGTACTCGACGTTGCGGTGGAACAGCTTGTGCGCGCGCAGGCCTGCGTAGACGTGGGTCAGCAGGCCCAGGTTGTGCGCGGAGTACAGGCTCTCGCCCTCGGCCAGCAGGCCGGCCTGGGTGAGCATTTCCTCGATGTACTGGTGACCGGCTTCGTTCAGCTCGACCTGACGGCTCTTCTCGTCGATGGTGAAGTGGCCTTCCTGGGTAACCTGGCCTTCCACTTCCTCGATGTGCTGGGTCAGGCGCGGGATCAGGCGATTGATCTCGATATACAGCTTGGAGCTGTCTTCGGCCTGGCCGGAGATGATCAACGGGGTGCGCGCTTCGTCGATGAGGATGGAGTCGACTTCGTCGATCACGGCGAAGTTCAGTTCACGCTGGAACTTCTCGTCCTGGCTGAACGCCATGTTGTCGCGCAGGTAGTCGAAACCGAATTCGTTGTTGGTGCCGTAGGTGATGTCGGACGCATAGGCCGCACGCTTTTCTTCCGGCGGCTGAAACGCCGAGACGATTCCGACCGACAGGCCGAGGAATTCGTACAGCGGGCGCATCCAGTTGGCGTCACGGCGGGCCAGGTAGTCGTTGACGGTGACCACGTGCACGCCCTTGCCGGACAGTGCGTTGAGGTACACGGCCAGGGTACCGACCAAGGTCTTGCCTTCACCGGTGCGCATTTCTGCGATCATACCCTCGTGCAGGGTCATGCCGCCGATCAGCTGCACGTCGAAGTGGCGCATGCCCATCAC
This sequence comes from Pseudomonas sp. OG7, assembly GCF_014192825.1. Taxonomy (NCBI): domain Bacteria; kingdom Pseudomonadati; phylum Pseudomonadota; class Gammaproteobacteria; order Pseudomonadales; family Pseudomonadaceae; genus Pseudomonas; species Pseudomonas sp. OG7. Next base: position 262,300 of record NZ_JACHYK010000006.1, read on the forward strand.
GCGTTTGCCGGCCTCACGGGCTACGGCGAAGGCTTCAGGCAGCAATTGGTCCAGTGTCTCGCCTTTGGCCAAACGCTCCTTGAACTCTGCGGTCTTGCCCCGCAGCTGTTCGTCGGAGAGGGCCACCATCTTCTCTTCGAAGGCATTGACGATACTCACCGTCTTGAGCATGCGTTTCACTTCACGCTCGTTCTTGCTTCCAAAAAGTTTCTTTAACAAAGGCGCAAACATATCGGCAGGATCTTCCACACGTAGGGATGGAGGGCGGCCCCATGAGTCGCCCGTGCAGCCCTGAGGCCGCATGCGAACGAGCATTCTACCCGGAAACGATGGTGAGGAAAGTGGTGGATTTCCACGATGCTATTACAGCGTTTTGGCGGGGGCTTGTCTTAGATAGGGTCATTCTCCCTGAGTTCAAGGCTTGACAACATGAAAGGTATCGAGAACCAATCTTATCTTCTGCTGCCCGCGAAGAGGCCGGTGCAGGCTATAGAGGTGTTAAACTGCCGACCACGTAACCTCATGCATACCCCATGGCCTACAAACCCTCCCCCGCCCAGCCACCTTCCGCCCTGCTCCGACAGGTGCGCCCGCTGCGCCTGCTGCTGAACCAGGCCGAGCGCCTGGAGCACCTGCAGCGCCTGCTGGAAAGCCAGCTGCAACCGGCTGCCCGCGAGCACTGCCATGTCGCATCATGGCGCGATGGTACTTTGTTGCTGGTGGTTACCGACGGCCATTGGGCAACCCGCCTGCGCTACCAGCAGAAGCGCCTGCTGGCGGCATTGCAGGCTATGGAAGCCTTCGGCAACCTCCGGCGCATCCTGTACAAGGTGCAGCCACCGCTGGTGCCAGCCAAGCGCGGCGGGCATGCTGCCGAACTCTCGAACAGCGCCGCCGAGAGCCTGCGCGACACCGCCGAGGGCATCACCGACCCCAAGCTACGTGCCGCACTGGAACGGTTGGCTGCCCACGCCAACGGCAAGGCATAAAAAAGGCCACCCGAAGGTGGCCTTGATTACAACACTAGAGAGAGTGTTCGAACTTACACGGCCGCAACAGGGCGCATGTACGAGATCGGTGCCGTGCTGGCATCTTCGAACGTAACCACTTCCCAGGCATCGGTTTCGGCAATCAGTTTGCGCAGCAGCTGGTTGTTCAGCGCGTGGCCGGACTTGTAGCCCTTGAACTCGCCGATCAGGCTGTTGCCCAGCAGATAGAGGTCGCCAATGGCGTCGAGGATCTTGTGCTTGACGAATTCGTCATCGGATCGAAGGCCGTCTTCGTTAAGCACACCCGTTTCGTCGACGACGATGGCGTTCTCGACACTGCCGCCCAGCGCAAGGTTGTGCTTGCGCAGGTACTCGATGTCACGCATGAAACCGAAAGTGCGGGCGCGGCTGACTTCCTTCACGAACGAGGTGCTGGAAAAGTCAACGACTGCACTCTGGGTCTGGCCCTTGAGGACCGGGTGATCGAAGTCGATCTCGAAGCTCACTTTGAACCCTTCGAAAGGCAGGAACGTGGCGCGCTTGTCGCCCTCTTCCACGGTTACCTCACGCAGGATGCGGATGAACTTCTTGGCTGCGTCCTGTTCTTCCAGGCCAGCAGACTGAATCAGGAATACAAAAGGACCGGCGCTGCCATCCATGATCGGCACTTCCGAGGCGGAGAGCTCGACGTAGGCGTTATCGATGCCCAGGCCCGCCATGGCGGAGAGCAGGTGCTCGACCGTATCGACCTTGACGTCACCGTTGACCAGCGTCGTCGACATGGTTGTCTCGCCGACGTTGGCCGCACGCGCAGGGATTTCGACCACAGGGTCGAGGTCGGCGCGGCGGAAGACGATGCCGGTGTCAACAGGTGCAGGCTTGAGGGTCAGGTAAACCTTCTCCCCGGAGTGCAGACCGACACCTGTGGCACGGATGGTATTCTTCAGGGTGCGTTGTTTAATCATGGCATTGGCCGCTTCAGCGCAAATTGCGAACAGGTATCAACAAAGGCTGGGGATGATAACAGACCCAACCTTTGATGAATACCAATCACCTTTATACCCCTGATAAATTCCATTAATCAGCCTGACGACGCAGGAAAGCCGGGATATCGAGGTAGTCCAGGTCGTCCTGAGGGTTCAGTTTAGCGGCTGCGGCAGCACCTGCATGGGCCTGGTTGCGCATCACGGTCGGGCGCTCCAGGTCACGGTAGTTGACCGCTGGCTGCTCCTGACGAACCGGTGCAGGGTTGGATGCTTCGTACGCCTGCTGAGCGGTCTGCAGGGTGTTGTCCACCACTTTGACCGGCTTCTCGATGCGCGCGCCCAGGCCAGTGGCCACAACGGTCACGTGCAGTTCGTCGCGCATATCCGGGTCGATCACGGTGCCGACCTTGACCATGGCGTGGTCAGAGGCGAAGGCTTCGATGATGCTACCCACGTCGGAGTACTCACCCAGCGACAGGTCCGGGCCTGCGGTGATGTTCACCAGGATGCCGCGGGCGCCCTGCAGGTTGACGTCTTCCAGCAGCGGGTTGCGGATGGCAGCCTCAGTGGCTTCACGCGCACGGTTCGGGCCGCTGGCGCAACCAGTACCCATCATGGCCATGCCCATTTCACCCATCACGGTGCGCACGTCGGCGAAGTCGACGTTGATCATGCCCGGACGCTTGATGATGTCGGAGATACCGCGCACGGCACCGGCCAGAACATCGTCAGCCTTGGCGAACGCCGACAGCAGGCTGGCATCCTTGCCCAGGATGGTCAGCAGCTTCTCGTTGGGGATGGTGATCAACGAGTCGACGCTTTCGGCCAGCATGCGGATGCCTTCATCGGCGATCTGCATACGTTTGCGGCCCTCGAACGGGAACGGACGGGTCACCACGGCTACGGTGAGGATGCCCATTTCCTTGGCCACTTCGGCAATGATCGGCGCTGCACCGGTACCGGTACCGCCACCCATGCCAGTGGTGATGAACACCATGTTGGTGCCCTGCAGCACTTCAGCGATGCGCTCACGGTCTTCCAGCGCGGCCTGACGGCCGACTTCCGGATTGGCACCGGCACCCAGGCCCTTGGTCACACCAGTGCCCAATTGCAGGATGGTACGCGCACCGATGTTTTTCAGCGCTTGAGCATCAGTGTTGGCGCAAATGAATTCCACGCCTTCGATGCTGCTCTTGACCATGTGGTTGACGGCGTTGCCGCCACCACCACCAACGCCGATCACCTTGATGACCGGGCTTTGCGGGACGTTGTCTACGAGCTCGAACATTTTCCCTCTCCTTACAGTTCTCTAGTTGTTGCGCCTACCACTACTGCTTTGAAACTTAGAAGTTGCCCTGGACCCACTTCTTGAAGCGCTCAAGTACTGGGGCCTTCGGTTCATCGCCATAGCTGTTGTTGCTGCTGTTGCTGTTACCGGTCAGGACCATGTCCTCGGACTGCTTCAGCAGGCCGTAGGTGAGCAGGCCCACGCCGGTGGAATAGATCGGGTTGCGCACCACGTCGCTCAGCCCACGAACGCTGTGCGGTACGCCCAGGCGTACCGGCATGTGGAAGATTTCCTCAGCCAGTTCCACGGCACCTTCCATCTTCGCGGTGCCGCCGGTGAGGACGATGCCGGCCGGCACCAGGTCCTCGTAGCCGCTGCGGCGCAGCTCGGCCTGGATCAGGGTGAAGAGCTCGTCGTAACGTGGCTCCACCACCTCGGCCAGGGCCTGGCGCGACAGCTCGCGCGGTGGGCGGTCGCCCACGCTCGGCACTTTGATGGTCTCGCCGGCACCGGCCAGTTTGGCCAGGGCGCAGGCGTAGCGGATCTTGATTTCTTCGGCGTACTGGGTCGGGGTACGCAGGGCCATGGCGATGTCGTTGGTCACCTGGTCACCGGCAATCGGGATGACTGCGGTGTGACGGATGGCGCCTTCGGTGAAGATGGCGATGTCGGTGGTGCCACCACCGATGTCCACCAGGCACACGCCCAGCTCTTTTTCATCGTCGGTCAGCACCGAGTACGCCGAGGCCAGTTGCTCGAGGATGATGTCGTCGATTTCCAGGCCACAGCGGCGTACGCATTTCTCGATGTTCTGCGCCGCATTCACTGCGCAGGTGACCACGTGAACCTTGGCTTCCAGGCGCACGCCCGACATGCCCAGTGGCTCGCGCACGCCTTCCTGATTGTCGATCACGTAGTCCTGCGGCAGGGTGTGCAGCACACGCTGGTCGGCCGGAATGGCCACGGCCTGGGCGGCGTCGAGTACACGCTCCAGGTCGGCCAGGCTGACCTCGCGGTCGCGGATGGCGACGATGCCGTGGGAGTTCAGGCTGCGGATGTGGTTGCCGGCCACGCCAACGAAGGCCGAGTGGATACGGCAGCCGGCCATCAGCTGCGCTTCTTCCACCGCGCGCTGGATCGACTGAACGGTGGACTCGATGTTCACCACCACGCCTTTCTTCAGGCCACGGGACGGATGGGTACCGATCCCGACGATTTCCAGGGTGCCGTCTTCGCCCACTTCGCCCACCAGCGCCACCACCTTGGAGGTGCCAATGTCCAGCCCGACGATCATTTTGCCGCTATGCGCGTTTGCCATGGTCCTGCCTCTCTCTAATTCTTCGCAACGGCGGGTTGGGCCGTCGTCGGTGCAATCGGTTCCCGCCAACCAACGGCAAGTCCGTTGGAATAACGCAGATCAATGCGGGCGATAGTGGTGATCTGGTCTTTGAGTGTTTTGTCGTAAATGGCAATGAAACGGCGCATCTTCTCCACCAGATGATCGCGCCCCAGCAGCAGCTCGATGCCTGGCCCGGCGCTGCTCGCGCCAGTGGTCAGGAACCAGCTGCCTCGCTCGCGCAGCTCCAGGCGAGCGATGGAAAAGCCCAGGGGGCGCAGCATCTGGCTCAATACCTGATACTGCTGCATGACTTGTTGCTGAGCACGTTGCGGCCCGACCAGCTGCGGCAGGTGCTCATAGTTGGCCAGTTCACGCGGGGTAAAGGCCTGGCCCTGGTTGTTGAGCAAGGCTTCGTCACCCCAGCGTGCCACCGGCAGCTGCTCTTCCAGGCGGATCACCACCTCGTCGGGCCACACCCGGCGCACTTCGGCGTGGGCGATCCATGGCATCTGTTCGAGTTCCGCACGCATCGCCGGCAGGTCGACGCTGAAGAAACTCGCCGCCACGTAGGGCGCGATACGCTGCTGCACCGATTGCTGGCTGATGTAGCTGAGGTCACCCTGCACGTCGATCTTGGTGATCGGCCGGTCGGCATAGGGCATCAGGCGAATGGCACCCTCATAAGCACCAAAGCCGGCCGCCACCAGCAGCACCGGCCACAGCAGGCGTTTGAGGCCGCCCAGGCTTGGACGCGGCAGGCGCGCCGATACGGGCTCGTCGGCCACCAGCCGGCTGGCACCACGCGGTACCGGCTTACTACGGCCGGTAACGGGTTGCTGCTGACGTATCATCGCGCCTTGCATGGTTATTAACCTCGCGTCGCCACGCTTTCAGCCAGGATTGCCAGCACCAGTTGCTGGAAGTCCAGGCCTGCCGCGCGGGCCGCCATGGGCACCAGGCTATGATCAGTCATGCCAGGTGCGGTGTTGACTTCGAGCAGCCAGAACCGGCCCTGCTCGTCCTGCATCACGTCCAGACGCCCCCAGCCTTCGATGCCAATGGCATCACAGGCGCGTGCGGTCAGGTCGATCAGTTCCTGTTCCTTGACGCTATCCAGGCCGCAAGGAATGCGGTACTGGGTATCGTTGGCGATGTACTTGGCGTCGTAGTCGTAGAACACATGCGGCGTACCCAGGGCGATCGGCGGCAGCACCTGACCGCGCAAGACCGCGATGGTGAACTCCGGACCGTGGATCCACTGTTCCACCAGTACCTGGGAATCGTATTTGGCGGCGTCCTGCCAGGCAGCGACCAGTTCCTGGGTGCTGTTCACCTTGGCCATGCCGATGCTAGAGCCTTCATGGGCGGGTTTGACGATAAGCGGGAAGCCCAGTTCCGTACTGGCCTGCAGACAATCGCTTTCACTCGCCAACACGGCGTGGCGCGGGGTGGGAATACCCAGGCTCTGCCACACCTGCTTGGTGCGCAACTTGTCCATGGCCAGCGCAGAGGCAAGGATACCGCTGCCGGTGTAGGGAATCCCCAGGCATTCCAGGAGCCCTTGCATGCTGCCGTCTTCACCGCCACGGCCGTGGAGGATGATGAAGGCGCGGTCGATCTTCTCGCGTTGCAGGCGGTCGAGCAGGTCGTCACCCACATCGATGGCGACCACGTCGACACCGGCAGTGGTCAGGGCATCGATCACCGCAGCGCCGGACTTCAGCGAGACTTCACGCTCGGCGCTCTTGCCACCGTACAGCACGGCGACACGGCCGAACGCCTTGACGTCCAGGGTCGAGTGCAGCTTTTCGTAGGCGCTGGTCATTTCGACTTCTCCTGCTTGGCGCCAGCGAACAGCGGGCTTTTCATCAATTGCGGGGCCAGGCCGCCGACATCACCGGCACCTTGGCAGATCAGGATGTCACCGGCACGCAGCAGTGGTTTCACCAACGGTGCCAGCTCAGCGCCACGTTCGATGTAGATCGGGTCCAGCTTGCCGCGCTGGCGGATGCTATGGCACAGCTGGCGGCTGTCGGCACCAGGGATCGGCTCTTCGCCGGCCGGGTAGACCTCCATCAGCAGTAGCACGTTGGCATCACCCAGCACCTGGACGAAATCGTCGTACAGGTCGCGGGTGCGGCTGTAGCGGTGCGGCTGGTAGACGATCACCAGGCGGCGGCTTGGCCACCCCCCCCGCACGGCCTTGATCACCGCCGCCACTTCGGTCGGGTGGTGGCCGTAGTCGTCGACCAGCATCACGCTGCCGCCTTCGACCGGCAGTTCGCCATACACCTGGAAGCGTCGGCCGACACCCTGGAAGCCGGACAGCCCCTGGATGATGGCCTCGTCGGTGATGCCTTCGTCAGTGGCGATGGCAATGGTGGCAAGGGCATTGAGCACGTTGTGGTTGCCGGGCATGTTCACCGACACCTCAAGTGGCTCGCGGTCCCGACGCAGCACGGTGAAGTGCGTTTGCATGCCCTGCTGGCGCACGTTGATGGCGCGGATATCGGCCTCTTCGCTGAAGCCATAGGTCACGGTCGGGCGCTTCACCTGCGGCAGGATCTCGCGCACCACCGGGTCGTCCAGGCACATCACGGCCAAGCCGTAGAACGGCAGGTTGTGCAGGAACTCGACGAAGGTTTTCTTCAGCTTGTTGAAGTCACCTTCATAGGTCGCCATGTGGTCGGCGTCGATGTTGGTGACCACGGCCACCATGGGCTGCAGGTGCAGGAAGCTGGCATCGCTTTCATCCGCTTCGGCGATCAGGTAGCGGCTGGTGCCCAACTGGGCATTGGTACCGGCAGCGGTCAGGCGGCCACCGATGACGAAGGTCGGGTCCAGGCCGCCGGCCGCGAACACCGAGGCCAGCAGGCTGGTGGTGGTGGTCTTGCCGTGGGTACCGGCTACGGCCACACCATGGCGATAGCGCATCAGTTCGGCGAGCATCTCGGCGCGCGGCACTACCGGAATGCGGCGCTCCAGGGCGGTGGCCACTTCGGGGTTGGCCGGATTGATGGCGCTGGACACCACCAGCACATCGGCGGTGGCAGCGTTCTCGGCGCGGTGGCCGACGAAGATCTCGGCACCGAACGATTCCAGGCGCTCAGTCACCGGCGAGGCTTTCAGGTCGGAACCGGACACTTCATAGCCCAGGTTCAGCAACACTTCGGCAATACCGCACATGCCCACGCCGCCGATACCGACGAAGTGGATACGGCGGATACGGCCCATCTTCGGCTGGGGCATGGCTTTCTGGCTCTCAACCATGGGCCACCTCCAGGCAGATATCGACCACGGTGCTGGTTGCGGCAGGTTTGGCCAGGCGCCGTGCGGTGCCTGCCATGACGTTGAGTTTTTCGGGTTGCATCAGCACCTCGTTCAGGCGTTCAGCGAGCTGCGCTGCGCCAGTTGTCGCTTGTGGCATCAGGAAGGCAGCGCCTTCTCGAGCCAGATATTGGGCGTTGTGGGTCTGGTGATCGTCGATGGCGTGGGGCAAAGGCACCAGCATCGAGGGCAGGCCTGCTGCCGCCAGCTCGCTGACGGTCAGGGCACCGGCCCGGCACACCACCATGTCGGCCCAGCCATAGGCTTGGGCCATGTCCTTGATAAAGGGCTCTACCTGAGCCTCGACGCCCGCCTCGTGATAACGCTCGGCGGTAATCGGCGCGTGTTGCTTGCCGGCCTGGTGGAACACCTCTGGCCGCAGGGTGGCGGGCACTTCGGACAGGGCCTTAGGCAACAATTTGTTCAATGGTTCCGCACCCAGGCTGCCACCGAGCACCAACAGACGTGCACGGCGCTCGGCCAGGGGTGCGCGTTGCGCATCCATGAACAACTCCGGGCGCACCGGGTTGCCGGTGGTACGACGCTTGTCGCTGGCCTCGAAGGTGTTCGGGAAAGCTTCGCAGACCCGCGCCGAGAGCGGCACCAGCAGCCGATTGGCGGTACCTGCACGCGCGTTCTGTTCGTGGATCACCAGCGGCACGCCACACAGCCGCGCGGCCACACCGCCAGGGCCGGTCACGTAGCCACCAAAGCCCAGTACGCATACCGGCTTGAGCTGGCGAATGATGCGCCGAGCCTGCAGCACGGCCTTGACCAGGGTGAACGGCGCCTTGAGCAGCGACAGTTTGCTTTTGCCGCGCAGGCCGCTGACCTGAATCAGGTGCAGTGGCAAGCCAGCCTGTGGCACCAGCTCGTTTTCAATGCCACGCGGGGTGCCCAGCCAGTGCACGCTGTAACCGCGCGCCTGGAACTCCCGCGCACAGGCCAGGGCCGGGAACACGTGGCCCCCGGTGCCGCCAGCCATGATCAGTACGTTCTTGCCGTCAGCGGCCATGACTGGTCTCCTCGGCAAAATCGCTTTCGCTGAATTCGTGTTCCTCGCTGCCCAGGTGCGTACGGCTTTCCCACTCGATGCGCAGCAACAAGCCCACGCAGGCGCAGCAGATCACCAGCGAGCTGCCCCCGTAACTGAGGAACGGCAGGGTCAGGCCTTTGGTCGGCAGCAGGCCGACGTTCACGCCGATGTTGATCAGGAACTGGCCAATCCACAGGAAGGCCAGGCCAAACGCCACATACGCAGCAAAGAACTGCTTGGCTTTTTCGGCCCAAAGGCCGATGTACAGGGCACGCACGGTGACGAACACGAACAGTGCGATGGTCACCAGCGAACCGACGACGCCCAGTTCCTCGGCCAATACCGAGAACACGAAGTCGGTGTGCGCTTCGGGCAGGTAAAACTGCTTCTGCACGCTGTTGCCCAGGCCAACGCCCAGCCACTCGCCACGCCCGAAGGCAATCAGCGCCTGGGTCAACTGGTAGCCAGAACCGAACTGGTCGGACCATGGGTCGGTAAAGGTAATAAGCCGCGCCATCCGGTACGGCTGCGCCTGTACCAGTACGAACACCGCCAGCACCGCCAACACCACCATCAGACTGAAGCGGAACAGCCCCACCCCACCCAGGAACAGCATGGCCGCCGCGGCGCCCATCATTACCACGGTGGCGCCAAAGTCCGGTTCCATCAGCAACAGGGCAGCCATGGGCAGCAGCACGATGAACGGTTTGAAAAAGCCCATCCAGGTCTCGCGTACCTCGGTTTGCCGACGTACCAGGTAACCGGCCAGGTAGACGACCACGAACACCTTGGCGATTTCCGAAGGCTGCACGTTGAAAAAGCTGAAGCCGATCCAGCGCATCGAACCGTTCACCTCACGGCCGATACCCGGCACCAGCACCAACACCAGCAGGCCGAAGGCGCCCAGCAGCATCATGAAGCCCATGCGCTGCCAGGTGGCGATCGGTACCAGCATGGTCGCGCCACAGGCCACCAGGCCCAGGAACACGTACACCAGGTGGCGGAACATGTGATAAAGCGGGTTGCCCGACTGCACCGCAGCCACTTCCGACGACGCCGAGGTGATCATCACCAGGCCCAGGCCCAGCAAGGCCAGGCAGCCGGCGAGCAGCGGGAAGTCCAGGTCGATGCCCCGGCCGCTGATCAGCGGCGACGGGTAGGGCTTGAAGATGCCGAAGATCATGCAAGGCCTCCCGCTGCCTGGGCGAACAGGCGCCCGCGTTCTTCGAAGTTCTTGAACATGTCGAGGCTGGCACATGCGGGCGACAACAGCACGGCATCGCCGGCCTGAGCCAGTTCGGCACACTGTTGCACGGCGTCAGCGAGGGTCTTGACCCGTACCAGTGGCACGTCATCACCCAGGGCCTCGGCCAGGCGCTCGGCATCACGGCCAAGCAGTACAACGGCCCGGCAGAAGCGCTTGACCGGCTCACGCAAGGCCGTGAACTCGGCACCTTTGCCGTCGCCACCGGCGATCAATACCAGTTTGCCTTCGATATCGGCACCCAGGCCTTCGATGGCGGCCAAGGCTGCACCGACGTTGGTGGCCTTGGAATCGTCGTACCAGTTCACGCCATTGCGCTCACGCACCCACTGGCAGCGATGGGCCAGGCCACCGAACTCGCGCAGGGCTTCGAGCATGGGCTCGAACGGCAGGCCTGCTGCATGCCCCAGGGCCAACGCCGCCAAGGCATTGCTCTGGTTGTGCGCACCGCGAATCTTCAGTTCACGCGCTGGCATCAGCGCCTGGAACTCGAATGCCAGGTATTTCTCGCCATCCACTTCGCGCAGGCCGAAGGCCTTGAAGTCCGGCTGGTTGAGGCCGAAGGTCCAGCACGGGCGGCCTTCCACCGGCAGCGGTCGGCTGAGGGCGTCCTGACGGTTGACCACGACCTGCTTCGCGCCGCGGAAAATCCGATGCTTGGCCAGGTGGTAGGCCGGCAGGCCGCTGTAGCGGTCCATATGGTCTTCGCTGATGTTCAGTACGGTGGCCACTTCAGCATTGAGCTGGTCAGTGGTTTCCAGCTGGAAGCTGGACAGCTCCAGCACGTACAGCTCGACGTCATCGGCCAGCAGGTCCAGCGCCGGGGTACCGAGGTTACCACCCACCGCTACACGCTTGCCCGCCTTGGCGGCCATTTCGCCGACCAGGGTAGTGACAGTGCTCTTGGCGTTGGAGCCGCTGATGGCAATGATCGGCGCTTTGGCGTTGCGGGCGAACAGTTCGATGTCACCGGACAGTTTCACGCCACGCGCAGCAGCCTGCTGCAGGGCTGGCGTGGCCAGGGCCAGGCCAGGGCTTACGTACAGCTCGTTGGCGCGGCACAGGAAGTCCACGTCCAGTTCACCACAACGCACTTCCACCTGCGGGTAATCACGGCGCAGGGTGTCCAGTTCCGGCGGTTGCTCGCGGGTGTCAGCGACCGCAAAGGCAATGCCCCGGTTCGCCAGGAAGCGAACCAGGGACATGCCGCTCTTGCCGAGGCCGACAACGATGCGGAATTGGTCGGAAGCGATCAAAGACACGCTCATCTACCTCAGTTTCAGGGTTGCAAGGCCGATCAGCACCAGGATCACGGTGATGATCCAGAAGCGGACGATCACACGTGGCTCTGGCCAGCCCTTGAGTTCAAAGTGGTGGTGGATCGGCGCCATGCGGAACACGCGCTTGCCGGTCAGCTTGAAGGAGGCGACCTGGATCACCACCGACAAGGTTTCCATGACGAAGATGCCGCCCATGATGAACAGGACGATTTCCTGGCGAACGATGACCGCGATGGTGCCCAGCGCCGCGCCCAGTGCCAGCGCACCGACGTCGCCCATGAACACTTGCGCCGGGTAGGTGTTGAACCACAGGAAGCCCAGGCCCGCACCGATCAGCGCGCCGCAGAACACGATGAGTTCACCCGAGCCCGGCACGTAAGGGATCAGCAGGTATTCAGCGAACTTCACGTTACCCGACAGGTAGCAGAAGATGCCCAGGGCACCGCCGACCATCACCGTCGGCATGATTGCCAGGCCGTCGAGGCCGTCGGTGAGATTGACCGCGTTGCTGGAGCCAACGATGACGAAGTAGGTCAGCACCACGAAGCCGATGCCCAGCGGGATGGTGACGTCCTTGATGAACGGCAGGATCAACGTCGTCTCGACGCTGGTCGGCGCGGTCTTGTACAGGAACACGGCCGCAGCCAGGCCGAACACCGACTGCCAGAAGTACTTCCAGCGGCTTGGCAGGCCACGCGAGTTCTTTTCGATCACCTTGCGGTAGTCGTCGACCCAACCGATGGCACCGAACGCCAGGGTCACGATCAGCACCACCCACACGTAGCGGTTGGATAGATCAGCCCACAGCAGGGTGCTGATGGCGATGGCCGACAGGATCAATGCGCCACCCATGGTCGGGGTGCCGGACTTGGACAGGTGCGATTGCGGGCCGTCGTTACGCACGGCCTGGCCGATCTGACGAATTTGCAGGGTACGGATCATCCACGGCCCCAGCCACAGCGCCAGGGACAACGCGGTCAGTACACCAAGAATCCCGCGCAGGGACAGGTACTGGAAGACCGCGAAGCCTTTGTGGAACTGTTGCAGATACTCGGCCAACAGCAGCAGCATTAATGTTTCTCCCCGCTGGCACCGCACAATGCCGCCACGACGTTTTCCATCGCAGCGCTGCGCGAGCCCTTGATCAAGATAGTGGTGTCGCTGGCACTTTCGGCGCTAACGGCGTCGATCAGCTCAGCTTGAGTAGCGAAATGACGGCCATTGGCGCCGAACGCCTTGACCGCATATGTCATGTTGGAACCCACTGCGTACAGGGCATCGACCTTGCCACGCGCGTAGTCACCCACCTGACGGTGGCCTTCTTCCGCCCATTGCCCCAGTTCGCCGATATCTCCAAGCACCAGGACGGTGCGCCCGGAAAAGCCGGCGAGTATATCAATGGCCGCGCACATGGAGGTGGGATTTGCGTTGTAACTGTCGTCGATTACCCGCACACCGTTCGTCGCGATCTGCGCCACGGTGCGGCCCTTGACCGGTTGTACCGCAGCCAGGCCGGCGGCGATGCCGCTAAGGCTCAGACCAACGGCATGGGCGGCAGCCGCAGCGGCCAAGGCGTTGCTGACGTTGTGGGTACCCAGCAGGTTCAACTGCACCGGTACGCTGCCATCAGGCCCATGCAGGGTGAACGACGGGCAGCCCCGGGCATCACGGCCGATATGACTGGCATGGAAGTCTGCCTGCGGGTTATCCAGTGCAAAGGTGAAAATGCGGTGGTTGCCGGCACGCTCGCGCCAGATGTCGAACGCCTTGTCAGACAGGTTGAGGATGGCAGTCCCGCCCTCGCCCAGGCCTTCGAGAATCTCGCCCTTGGCTTCAACGATCTTTTCCGGCCCGCCGAACTCGCCAACGTGGGCGGTACCGGCATTGTTGATGATGACCACCTGAGGCTTCGTCAGGCCGACGGTGTAGCGGATTTCACCGATGCGCGAGGCGCCCAGCTCGATCACCGCCGCGCTGTGCTCAGGGGCGATCTCCAACAGGGTCAGCGGCGCGCCAAGGTCGTTGTTCAGGTTGCCACGGGTGGCATGCACCAGGCCACGGGTACGCAGGATGCTGGCGAGCATTTCCTTGACGGTGGTCTTGCCGCTGGAACCGGTAATGGCAACAACAGGCTTGTCGAAGGCAGCACGGTTCAAGGCGCCGAGTTGACCGAGCGCTACCCGGCAATCCTTGACCCGCAATTGCGGCAGGTCGACACCGGCCACTTCACGCTCGACCAGGGCAGCGACTGCGCCTTTGGCCTTCACATCGGCCAGGTAGTCATGGCCATCGAAACGCGGACCGGCCAAGGCGACGAACAATTGCCCGGCGCTGACGCTGCGGCTGTCGATGCTGACACCGGTGAAGGTGGCGTCGCCACCGATTTGTTGACCACTCAGTGCTGTGGTCAGCTGGCTGAGTGACAGCGGCTTAAGCATGTGGAGCCTCCCAGGCTGCAAGTGCCTTCTCGGCTTCGGTGAGGTCGGAGAAGTCATGGCGCTGGCCATTGATCTCCTGGTAATCCTCGTGCCCCTTGCCGGCCAGCACGATCACGTCGTTGGCAGCAGCGGTGGCAATCAGGTGCGCGATGGCTTCACCACGGCCTGCGACGAACTCGACCTCGGCAGGATTGGCGAAACCGGGGCGAATGTCGTCGAAAATGCGCAGCGGGTCTTCGGTACGCGGGTTGTCATCGGTGACCAGGACGCGGTCGGCCAGGCGCTCGGCCACTTCGGCCATCAGCGGGCGCTTGCCGCGATCACGGTCGCCACCGCAGCCGAACAGGCACAGCAGCTTGCCGTGGGCGTGCGGGCGCAGGGCTTCGAGCACTTTCTCGAGAGCGTCCGGGGTGTGCGCGTAGTCGACCACCACCAGCGGCTTGTCGCCGCCACCCAGGCGCTGCATGCGACCTACCGGCCCTTGCAGTTGCGGGGTGACCTTGAGAATTTCGTCCAGCGAATAGTCCAGCGCCAGCAGCGTCGCCACGGCAGCCAGCATGTTGCTCAGGTTGAAGCGGCCCAGCAACTGGCTGCGCAGGGCGCGCTCACCCTGGGCAGTGACCAGGGTGGCACGCACACCATCGTCATTGAACACGGCTTCGCGGCAGAACAGCGAAGCGTCCGCGTTTTCCAGGCTGTAGCTAAGCAGCCGGGTCTCGATATGATCGACACTCGGGCGCCGGGCAAAGTCGTCGGCCAGGCGACGCCCGAAGGCGTCATCCAGGTTGACCACCTGACAACGCAGGCTCGGCCAGGCGAACAGCTTGGCCTTGGCGGCCTCATAGGCCTCCATGCTGCCGTGATAATCGAGGTGGTCGCGGGACAGGTTGGTCATCACCGCGATGTCGAATTCCAGTGCGGCAACCCGGCCTTGCTCCAGGGCATGGGAGGAAACCTCCATGGCCACTGCCTTGGCGCCACCTTTCTTGAGGTCGTTGAGGGTCGACTGCACGGCGATCGGGTCGGGCGTGGTCAGGCGGCCGCTCTGCAGCTCACCGTAGAAGCCGGTCCCCAGGGTGCCAATCAGGCCACAGCGCTGGCCGAGCAGGTCGAGCGCCTGAGCCACCAGTTGGGTAACGCTGGTCTTTCCGTTGGTGCCGGTCACCCCCACCAGGTTCAACTGGCGGCTGGGTTCGCCATAGAAGCGCCCGGCAATATCGGACAACTGAGCGATCAGGCCTTTGACCGGAATCAGCGGCACATCGGTCAGCGGCAGCACGTTGGCGCCCTGCTCTTCATAGGCCACGGCAGCGGCGCCACGGGCCAGGGCATCGGCAATATGCTCGCGACCATCGACCTTGGCGCCCGGCACGGCCAGGAACAGGTCACCCGGGCGTACATTTCGGCTGTCCAGGGTCAGCTCACGAATCAGCGGGTCACGGCTGGCGTGGGCGAACAGTTTGCTTAATGGCATTGTCATTATCCACGCCCTCCCTTGGCGTCTGCTGCATTGACTTGCGATTGCCCGGCGGGGGCTGCTGGCGCAGGTGGCGGCAGGTTGTCTGGCGGTACGTTCATCAAACGCAGGGTGCCGGACATGACCTTGCTGAATACCGGCGCCGAAACCAGGCCACCGAAGTAGCCGCCTTTGCCCGGCTCGTCGATGACCACAACGATGGCGTAGCGCGGGTCGCTCATCGGACCGAAGCCGGCGAACAGCGAGCGGTAGGCGTTTTCGGTGTAGCCCTTGGAACCCACGGTGGCCTTACGCGCGGTACCGGACTTGCCGGCCACGTGATAGAACGGCACCTGGGCGCGGAACACGCCACGCGGCGCTTCGATCACCTGCTGCAGCATGCCCTGAACGGTTTCGGCGGTTTCCTTTGGAATGGCCTGCACAGCGTCCGGCGCCTTGTCGACCTTGAGGATCGACAGCGGCACCATCTTGCCGTCGTTGGCCAGCGCCGCGTAGGCATGCACCAGTTGCAAGGCGGTCACCGACACGCCATAGCCATAGGACAAGGTTGCGGTCTCGGCCTTGCGCCACTCGCGGTGGTTAGGCAAGTTACCGACGCGCTCACCCGGGAAGCCAAGGCCGGTGTACTGACCCAGGCCGACCTGGGACATGACGCGGTAGATCGCCTCACCGCCAATATCGAAGGCGATCTTGCTCATGCCGACGTTACTGGAGTTGATCAGGATGCCGGTCAGGTCGAGGATCGGGCCTTCACTGCGCGACACGTCCTTGATGGTGTAACGGCCGATCTGCAGGCTGCCCGGGTACACCTCGACCTTATCGGTCGGTTTCCAGCGACCGCTCTGCAGCGCCGCACTCATGGAGATCGGCTTGACCGTGGAGCCCGGCTCGAACACGTCGATGATCGCCCGGTTACGCATGGCGGCCGGGAACATGCTGCGGCGGTTGTTGGGGTTGTAGGTCGGCTGGTTGACCATGGCCAGGACCTCACCGGTCTTGACGTCCATGATCACCAGGCTGCCGGCCTTGGCGTCCTGTTCGGCAATGGCGTTGCGCAGTTCGCGGGTGGCCAGGTACTGCAGGCGCAGGTCTATCGACAACGCCAAGGTCTTACCGGCCTTGGCGTTCTTGGTTACCTGGATGTCTTTGATCAGCCTGCCGCGCCGGTCCTTGATCACCTGGCGCTTGCCGGGCACGCCGGCCAGCCACTCGTCGTAGGCCAGCTCGACACCTTCGCGACCATGGTCGTCGAGGTCGGTGAAGCCGACCATGTGCGCGGTGACATCACCGGCCGGGTAGAAGCGACGGAATTCTTCCAGGCCGTACACACCGGGCACTTTCAGGTCGAGCACATGCTGGCCCTGCTCCGGGGTCAGGCCGCGGACCAGGTAGATGAATTCCTTGTTGGCTTGCTGGGTCAGGCGCTCGGCCAACTGCTGCGGGTTTTGCCCAAGCGCTGCGGCCAACTGCGGCCAGCGGTCTTTGGACGCCTGCATTTCCTTGGGGTTTGCCCACAGGGTGGTAACCGGGGTGCTCACGGCCAGCGGTTCACCGTTGCGGTCGGTAATCAGGCCACGGTGCGCCGGAATAGGGATATGACGCAGGCTGCGCGCGTCGCCCTGCCCCTTGAGGAAGTCACGGTCAACGACCTGCAAATCGATGATGCGCCAGCAAATGGCACCGACCATAATGGCCAGCAGCCCGATCACCACGCGGAAGCGCCACGGGTAGAGTGCGCCTTCGAGCTTCATCATGGCGCCACCATCCGTACTTCGTCAGCCGAAGGTACGCGCATCTTCAACTGCTCGGAAGCCAGGTTCTCGATACGGCTGGCAGCAGTCCAGGTGCTCTGTTCAAGAATCAGGCGCCCCCACTCGGCCTGGGCCTTGTCACGCTCGTTCAGCTCGCCGTACAAGGTGTTGAGCAACTGACGGTTCCAGTGCGCGCTGTAGGACACGGCTATAGCCGAAACCAGCACGGCAACGAACAGCAGAAGCATCAGGAAGCTTCCGCCTGGCAAGGGTTTGGCAAACAGCCTGCTCACCGCAGCTTCTCCGCCACGCGCATCACGGCGCTACGCGACCGTGGGTTGGCCTTGAGCTCGGCTTCGGAGGCGAACTGGGCCTTGCCGATGAGCTTGATTTTCGGCTCGAAGGCCTTGTGCTGTACCGGCAGGTTGCGCGGCAGGTTGTCGGCCTCGCCCTTGACCAGCTTGCGCATGAACAGCTTGACGATACGGTCTTCCAGCGAGTGGAAGCTGATCACCGCCAGGCGGCCACCGACTTCGAGGGCATCGAGCGCGGCCTCAAGGCCGGCTTCCAGGTCACCCAGTTCGTTGTTGACGTGAATGCGAAGGCCCTGGAAGGCACGGGTAGCCGGGTTCTTGCCTTTTTCCCAGGCAGGGTTGGCCACCTTGAGTACTTCCGCCAGGTCGGCGGTACGGGTGAAAGGCTCCTTTTCACGGCGCTCGACCACGGCACGCGCCATGCGGCCGGCGAAGCGCTCTTCACCGTATTCCTTGAAGACGCGGGCAATTTCTTCCACCGGCGCGGTGGCGATGAACTCGGCGGCACTGATGCCTTGGGCCGGGTTCATGCGCATGTCCAGCGGGCCGTCATTGAGGAAGCTGAAACCACGCTCGGGGTCATCCAGTTGCGGTGACGACACGCCAAGGTCCAGCAACACGCCGCTGACCTTGCCGTGCAGACCGCGCTCGGCCACTTCCGCGCCCAGCTCGGCAAAGCTGCGCTGCACAATGACAAAGCGGCCGTCTTCGGCCGCCAGCGCTTGCCCCGTGGCAATCGCCTGTGGATCTTTATCGAAGCCCAGCAGCCGCCCTTGCGGCCCGAGCTTGCTGAGAATCAGCCGGCTGTGTCCGCCACGGCCAAAGGTGCCGTCCAGATAGCAACCGTCGGCGCGCAGGGCCAATGCCTCGACAGCTTCGTCGAGCAGGACGGTAATGTGGTTGAAGCCGCTATCTATGGTCACAGGATCAGGTCACGCAATTCGTCGGGCATGGCACCCGGTTGTTGAATAGCTGCAAGGTCGGCTGCCGAAACCGCGTTCCAGGCATCTTCATCCCACAGCTGGAATTTGTTCAGTTGCCCCACCAGCATCGCCTTCTTGTCGAGCTTGGCGTACTCACGCAGGCGGGGCGGTACCAGGAAACGCCCACTGCCATCGAGCTCCAGGTCAACCGCATTACCGATCAGCAAACGCTGCAGGCGACGGTTTTCCTCACGCAACGACGGCAAGGCACGCAACTTGGCTTCTATCTGTTCCCACTCATCGAGGGGATAAACACACAAGCAGGGGTCCACGGCGTCGATGGTCACGATCAGTTGACCATTGCAACGCGAATCGAGCTCGTCACGGTACCGGCTCGGCATGGCGAGACGTCCCTTGGCATCGAGGCTGACGGCGTTGGCTCCGCGGAACACGGCTGCGATTCCCCACAATGTTAGCTTTTTTGTGCCAGAAAACCCACTTCATCCCACTTTCTGCCACTTGCGCACACTATAGGAATCCGCCCGCAGCACCGTCAAGGCACGTTCATAAGGAAAAGCCTTACAGGACCGAGATTTAGCGCGTTAAGAGAAGGTGGAAGCACTACCAAGAAGAAAAAAAGACGAGAAAAATCAAACCCACGCAAGCGAATGGAGTTCGAAGTTAAAGTGATTTATCAAGAGTAAGATTTTTTCGGTATTACCAGAGAGGATCTGCTATCGAATGAAGCAGAGAAGGAAAGGTGGAGAGTCGATCTGTAAGCCGGGTTTTGTCGAGGACAGTCATTCCTCTACGACGGCCATCACTGGACGCCTCTAGCAACCTACCCGGTTCCGACGCGGGCCACGCCTGATGGAACCCTATTTGGTCTTGCTCCGAGTGGGGTTTACCTAGCCACGCACTGTTGCCAGCCGTGCGGTGCGCTCTTACCGCACCTTTTCACCCTTACCGGCACCGAAGTGCTTAGGCGGTTATTTTCTGTGGCACTTTCCGTAGGCTCACGCCTCCCAGGCGTTACCTGGCACTCTGCCCTATGGAGCCCGGACTTTCCTCCCCCTGCTGCTCACACAACAAAAGTTGCGGAACAAAAGCAGGCAGCGACTGTCCGATCGACTCTCCGCCGACAAGGTTACCGGCACGCGCGCCCGAGAACAAGCAATACCGGCATTTATATCAATTTGCCACTATTCGGCTTTCTGCTTTTCAAGGGCAAGTTGATACAACAGGTTCTTGCGCACCCCGGTAATTTCAGCCGCAAGTGCAGCCGCCCGCTTCAGCGGTAACTCGGCCAACAACAGGTCGAGCACCCGCTGGGCCTCGGCACTGATGGCCTGCTCGCCCTCCGGCGCACTCCACCCACCTACCAGTACCACGCACTCACCGCGCTGCTGGTTGCTGTCGCCAGCCACGAAGGCACGCAACTCAGCCAGCGGCAGGCCCTTGAGGGTCTCGAACGTCTTGGTCAGTTCGCGCGCCAGCAATGCCGGGCGGTCACCACCAAAAACCGCCTCCATGTCTTCAAGGCACTCCAGGATTCGGTGCGGGGCTTCATAGAAGATCAGCGTGCGCGGTTCTTCCTTTACCTGCTCCAGGCGTGCCCGGCGCCCCGCCTGCTTGGCTGGCAGGAAACCTTCGAAGATGAAGCGGTCCGACGGCAAGCCGGCCGCCGACAGCGCAGCGATCAAAGCACAGGCACCCGGCACCGGCACCACATTCACCCCAGCGGCCCGCGCCTGGCGCACCAAGTGGTAGCCGGGGTCGGAAATCAGCGGCGTGCCGGCATCAGAGACCAATGCCACGTTCTCGCCAGCCAGCAGCTTGGTGAGGAAACGCCCGCCTTCGTCGCGCTCGTTGTGCTCATGACAGGCCGCCAGTGGCGTGTCGATGCCAAAGTGCTGCAACAGCCGGACCGAATGGCGGGTGTCCTCGGCGGCGATCAGCGCCACGTCCGCCAGCACCTTCAACGCCCGGGCGCTCATGTCATCGAGGTTGCCGATAGGGGTTGCCACCACATACAGCGTCCCCACCGTGGATTTCGAAGCCCCTGCCACATCAGTCACTGCGCACACCTGTCATTCGGATCAAAGGCGCCATTGTAGCCCGAGCGCCTGCAACAGGGCGCAAAGAACTTCACCAGCGACCGGCGACAGGCCACCTATAGTGAAGGATCGACACGGCGACATCGCGCCCCGGCCAGTGCTTGGGTACAATTGCCGGCCAACTTGATCGAGTAACAGGACCTTTACATGATCGCTTGCCTGCGGCTGCTCACAGCCCTCTGCCTCGCTGCCCTGCTGGCGGCCTGCGCTAGCTCGCCCTCATCCAGCCTGGGCGAACTGCCACGCACCCCGGATGCCAGCATCGAGCAACTGCTCGAAAAGGCCGCTTCCAGCAAGTCTGCGGAAGACGCCGCCCTGCTGCGCCTGAGCGCAGCCGACCTGGCCTACAAGCAGAAGGATTTCCCACGCGCCGCACGCATCCTCGAGCAAGTGCCGCTGGACACGCTCAAGCCGGCCCAGCAAGTGTTCGCCAGCACCCTCGCTGCCGAACTGGCCATGAGCCGCAACCAACCCAAGGCCGCCCTGACAGCACTGGCTCACCCTAGCCTGCAGCGCGTCGCCGAGCTTCCGGCCGAGCAGCAAGCACGCACCTACAGCGTGCACGCCGCCGCCCTCGAAGCCGACGGCCAGGCCCTGGCTGCTGCGCAACAGCGCGTACTGCTGGCTCCGCTGCTCAGCGGCCAGGCCGCCAGTGCCAACAACGATGCCATTTGGGCACTGGTCGCCTCGCTGCCGGCAGAGCAACTGCAGCAGCCGGCCAACGACCAGACGCTGAGCAGCTGGACCAGCCTGGCCTTCGCCGTGAAAAGCGCCGGCACCCTGGAGCAGCAGCAAGCGGCTATCGAAGCCTGGGTCAAACAGCACCCGGACCACCCGGCAGCCCTGCAACTGCCGCAGGCACTGACCAAGCTCAAGGAACTGGCCAGCCAGCCGCTGACCAAAATTGCCCTGCTGCTGCCGCAGGAAGGCCCGCTGGCCGGTGTTGCCCGCGCGTTGCGCGACGGCTTCATGGCCGCCCACTTCCAGGCCCAGCAGGCCGGCCAGCCAGCGCCTGCAGTGCAGGTGTTCGACAGCTCGCGCATCGGCTCGCTCGATGATTTCTATCGCCAGGCCCAGGCCGCTGGCGTGCAACTGGTCATCGGCCCGCTGGAAAAACCGCTGGTGAAGCAACTGGCCGCCAAACCTCAACTGCCCATTACCACTCTGGCCCTGAACTACGCTGACGCCGGTCAGAAGGCGCCGCCGCAGCTGTTCCAGTTCGGCCTGGCTGCCGAAGACGAGGCCCGCGAAGTTGCCCGCCGCGCACGCGCAGACGGCATGGTTCGGGCCGTGGCCCTGGTGCCGAGTGGCGAGTGGGGTGACCGCGTACTGGCCGCCTTCCGCCAGGACTGGGAAGGCAATGGCGGCACCCTGCTCGCCGCCGAGCGCATCGCCCAACCCGTCGCCCTGGCCCAGCAAATTGCCGACCTGTTCCAGCTGCGCCAGAGCGAGGGCCGCGCCAAGAGCCTGCAAAGCACGGTAGGCGGTAGCATCGCAGCACAACCGTCGCGCCGTCAGGACATCGACTTCATCTTCCTCGCCTCGACCCCACAGCAGGCACAGCAGATCAAGCCGACCCTGAACTTCCAGTACGCCGGTGACGTGCCTGTCTACGCTACCTCGAACCTGTACAGCGCCAGCGGCGACGTCAACCAGTACAATGACATGAACGGCATTCGCTTCTGCGAAACGCCGTGGTTGCTCGACACCAGCAACAGCCTGCGCCAGCAAGTCGTGCAACAGTGGCCGCAAGCCGCTGGCAGCCTGGGCCGCCTGTATGCCATGGGCGTCGATGCCTACAGCCTGGCGCCGCGCCTGGGCCAACTGAAAGCACTGCCGGACAACCGCGTCATGGGCCTTTCGGGCAGCCTGAGCATCAACGCCAACCAACGCGTCGAGCGCCAGCTGCCATGGGCCGAATTTGCCGGCGGCCAGATCAAGCGCCTGCCTGACACCGCGCGTTGATGGCCGCAGCATCACCAACTCGCGCCGGGCAAGCGGCAGAAAACCAGGCCCTTGAGTACCTTCAGGGGCAAGGTCTGCAGCTGCTGGCGCGCAACTGGCGATGCAAAGGCGGTGAGCTTGATCTGGTCATGCTTGACGCCGATACAGTAGTATTCGTCGAAGTCCGCTACCGGTTGCACGCGGGCTTCGGAGGCGCCCTCGACAGTATCGACGGGCGCAAGCAGAAACGGCTGGTGCTTGCCGCCACCCTGTTCCTGCAGAAGGAGCCCCATTGGGGCAACCACCCCTGCCGCTTCGACGTAGTCGCCCTGCAGGGCAGCCACCATGCAGGCAGACCGCTTCAATGGCTGAAAAACGCCTTCGAATGCTGAACCCACTTCGTTTTTTTTGCTCTATGTATCGCGGGCCGGTCGTTGTTGCGCGTAGCAAAGGCCACCGCCCTACTTAAGGTCACCAGATGGACATGCAATCCCGAATTCGCCGGCTGTTCCAGGCCAGCATCGATACCAAGCAACAGGCAATGGACATCCTGGCACCGCACATCGAGCAGGCCAGCCTGGTCATGGTCAATGCGCTGCTCAACGAGGGCAAGATGCTCGCCTGCGGCAACGGCGGATCGGCTGGCGATGCCCAGCACTTTTCCTCCGAGCTGCTCAACCGCTTCGAACGCGAACGCCCGAGCCTGCCTGCCATCGCGCTGACCACCGACAGCTCGACCCTGACCTCGATCGCCAACGACTACAGCTACAACGAAGTCTTTTCCAAGCAGATCCGCGCCCTGGGCCAGCCCGGCGACGTTCTGCTGGCGATCTCCACCAGCGGCAACTCGGCCAACGTGATCCAGGCGATCCAGGCCGCACATGACCGCGAAATGATTGTCGTAGCATTGACTGGCCGCGACGGCGGCGGCATGGCTTCGCTGCTGCTGCCCGAGGACGTGGAAATCCGCGTACCTTCCGCCGTTACCGCGCGCATCCAGGAAGTCCACCTGCTGGCGATCCACTGCCTGTGCGACCTGATCGACAGCCAACTGTTCGGGAGTGAAGAATGACCCCAATGCGCCTCGGCCTGATGGCCCTGACCCTGTGCCTGAGCGTCACCGGTTGCAGCTCGGTACTGACCTCTACACGCAATTCGCCGATCGAGGACGATCGCGGCACGCGCACCATCGGCAGCAAGATCGACGACTCGCTGATCGAGACCAAGGCCGCGGTGAACATTTCCAAGGCCAGCCCTGACCTGGACAAAGGCTCGCACATCGTTGTCAGCAGCTACAACGGCATCGTCCTGCTGGCCGGGCAAACCCCGCGCGCCGACCTCAAGAGCCTTGCCGAGCAAACCGCCAGCCAGGTGCAGCGGGTCAAGAAAGTGCACAACGAACTGCAGGTGATGCAACCCTCCTCCATCCTGGCACGCAACAACGACGCCTGGCTGACCACCAAGATCAAGACCCAGATGCTGACTGACAATGCCGTGCCCAGCTCGCGCATCAAGGTGATTACCGAGAACGGTATCGTCTATTTGCTCGGCCTGGTAACCCAGCAGGAGGCCAACTCGGCCACTGCCGTGGTACAGGGTGTGTCGGGCGTGCAGAAGATCGTCAAGCTGTTCGAGTACATCGACTGACACACTGGCCTCTTCGCGGCTAAAGCCGCTCCTACAGGTATCGCGTACCTCTGTAGGAGCGGCTTTAGCCGCGAAGAGGCCGGCACAGACAACATCAATGCCCCACCTTCAAGAAACCCGGGAAACACCGCATGAAAAAGCTTCTGCTGCCTGCCCTGCTGATCGGCACCTTCGCCACCCTGGCCGGCTGCTCAACCCCTAGCCTGATCACCCTCAACGATGGCCGTGAAATCCAGGCTGTCGACGCACCGAAGTACGACCGCGACGCCGGCTTCTACGAGTTCCAGCAACTCGATGGCAAGCGCACCCGCATCAACAAGGACCAGGTACGCACCATCAGCGACCTGTAATCCCGCGTTGCAACAAAGAAAAAGGCGATCCGGTTGGATCGCCTTTTTTGTTACTTGACCACTTTCAGGCTCGGTCGGCCACTTGGGCGTGGCGGCTGCCCACCTCCCTCTGGCGGCCCGTCGTCGTCCGGCTGCACGTCATCGTCTTCCAGCTCGTCGCCATCCATTGGCGACTCCAGCTCAAAGACCATGCCCTGGCCATTTTCGCGGGCATAGATGCCCAGAATGGCGCCAACCGGCACAAACAGCGAGTGGGCCACTCCACTGAAACGGCCCTCGAAGCTGACCGCTTCATTGTCCATGTGCAGGTGGCGCACGGCACTTGGCGAGATATTCAGGACAATCTGGCCATCACTGGCGAAACCATCCGGCACCTGAACTTTCGGGAATTCGGCATTGACCAGCATATGGGGCGTGCAATCGTTGTCGACGATCCACTCGTACAGTGCTCGAACCAGATAGGGGCGACTGGAGTTCATCAACGGCTCCTTAAAGCTTGCGCATTTCACGTTCTACGGAGGACAGGCTCGCCTGGAAAGGCTCGCGAGCGAACTGACGCTCCATGTAATCCAGCAGCGGCTTGGCTTGCCGCGGCAACTCGATACCCAACACCGGCAAACGCCAGAGTATGGGCAGTAGACAGCAATCGACCAGGCTTTGCTCATCGCTCATGAAACAGGCGAATTCATTGAACAGCGGCGAAACGCCGGTCAGGCTTTCGCGCAAGGCCTTGCGCGCTTCGGTTCTGGCAGCCTCACTGCTGCGTGAATCGAGCACGGTATCGGCCAGGGCACACCAGTCGCGCTGAATGCGGTGCATCAGCAAGCGGCTGTTGCCGCGCGCAACCGGGTATACCGGCATCAGCGGCGGGTGCGGGTAACGCTCCTCCAGGTATTCCATCACCACGGTCGACTCATACAACGCCAGGTCACGGTCGACCAGGGTCGGCACACTGCCGTAAGGGTTCACTTCGACCAGCTTGGGCGGCAGGCGGGCGGGGTCGACATCGATGACCTGTACGGTGACGCCCTTCTCGGCCAACACCAGGCGTACCCGATGAGAATAGTGATCAGCGGGATCGGAATAGCAGGCTAACCTGTTGGTTGCGCCCATGTAGCGGCTCCTCGCACGGGATGCTTGTGCAACTGTAAATGAAAACGCGCCCGGGACGCCCCCGGCATTTCTGCTGGGGGCACCCCGGGCGCGTTCAACAACCAGAAACTACTGCGTGATCAGTGCACGTCCTTCCAGTATTCACGCTTGAGCAAGTAGGCGAATACGAAGAAGAAAGCCAGGTACAGCAACACATAGGTACCGATGCGCTGGCTTTCCAGTTTGACCGGGTTGGCCGAATAGGCCAGGAAGGTCACCAGGTTCTTGACCTTCTCGTCGAACTGCTCGGTCGTCAGGGTACCGGATTTCGGCGTAATGGTCAGCTGGTCGCAGGCTTCATGGGTGATCGGGCTACCGGTCAATGGGTCGAACTGCTTCTTGCCATCGGTTACGGTCTGCACCTGCTTGCAACCAATCACCTGATTGCCTTGCAGGCCGACCAGCACGTTGGGCATGCCGACGTTCGGGAACACCTTGTTGTTCACCCCGTAAGGCCGCGACGGGTCCTCATAGAAGCTACGCAGGTAGGTGTACAGCCAGTCGGTACCGCGCACCCGAGCCACCAACGTCAGGTCGGGCGGCGCGGCGCCAAACCAGGTCTTGGCGTCACTGGGCTTCATGCCGATCTGCATGTGGTCACCAATCTTGGCACCGGTGAACACCAGTTTCTCCAGCATCAGTTCGTGAGGGATACCGAGGTCATCGGCCACACGCTCGTAACGCTGGAACTTGGCACTGTGGCAACCCATGCAATAGTTGGCAAAGGTGCGCGCACCGTCCTGCATGGCGGCCTTGTCGGTCAGGTCGATATCGACCTTGTCCAGCTCCAGGCCGTGTTCGGCAGCGAAGGAAAAGGCAGGCATCACTGCCAGCAAACATACTGCAATCAACTTTTTCATCAGCCAGTCACCCTTTCCGGAACCGGTTTGGTCTTCTCGAGCCTTGTGTAGAACGGCATCAGCAGGAAGTAGGCGAAGTACAACACCGTGCATACCTGCGACAGCAAGGTGCGCCCAGGTGTCGGCGCCAGTACGCCCAGCACGCCGAGAATGACGAAGGCCACGCAGAACACCAGCAGGAAGACCTTGCTGATCCAGCCCTTGTAACGCATGGAACGCACCGGGCTGCGGTCGAGCCAGGGCAGTACGAACAGCACGGCGATGGCCGCCCCCATGGCGATGACGCCCATCAGCTTGTCAGGCACCGCACGCAAAATGGCGTAGAACGGTGTGAAGTACCACACAGGCGCAATGTGTTCAGGCGTCTTGAAGGCATTGGCCTGCTCGAAGTTCGGTTTCTCCAGGAAGTAACCGCCCATTTCAGGGAAGAAGAACACCACGGCACAGAACACGAACAGGAACACCACCACGCCGACAATGTCCTTGACGGTGTAGTACGGGTGGAACGGAATGCCGTCCAGCGGAATGCCGTTTTCGTCCTTTTTCTTCTTGATGTCGACGCCATCGGGGTTGTTCGAACCCACTTCGTGCAGGGCGAGGATGTGCAGCACTACCAGGCCGAGGATGACGATGGGCAGTGCGACCACGTGCAGGGCGAAGAAGCGGTTCAGGGTGATACCCGAGATGAGGTAGTCGCCACGGATCCACTGAGTGAGGTCGTCGCCAATCACCGGAATGGCGCCAAACAGCGAGATGATCACCTGGGCACCCCAGTAGGACATCTGCCCCCACGGCAGCAGGTAGCCCATGAAAGCTTCAGCCATCAGCGCCAGGTAGATCAGCATACCGAACAGCCAGACCAGTTCGCGTGGCTTCTGGTAGGAGCCGTACAGCAGGCCACGGAACATGTGCAGATAGACCACGATGAAGAACGCCGACGCACCGGTGGAGTGCAAATAACGCAGGATCCAGCCGTATTCCACGTCACGCATGATGTACTCGACCGAGGCGAATGCCTCTTCCGCCGAGGGCGTAAAGCTCATGGTCAGCCATACGCCGGTGACGATCTGGTTGACCAGCACCAGCAGCGCCAGGGAGCCGAAGAAGTACAGGAAGTTGAAGTTCTTGGGCGCGTAATACTTGCTCAGGTGGTCTTCCCACATCTTGGTGGCGGGGAAGCGAGCATCAATCCAGTCCATGAACTTGCTCATCATGCGTTCTCCTGGTCGACGCCGATGACGATGATCTCGTCCGACTCGTAAGAGTGCGGTGGCACTGGCAGGTTGAGAGGTGCCGGCTGCGACTTGTAGACGCGGCCAGCGAGGTCGTAGTGGGAGCCGTGGCACGGGCAGAAGTAGCCACCTACCCACTTTGGACCGAGATCAGCAGGCGCCACTTCCGGGCGGAAGGTGGGCGAACAACCCAGGTGCGTGCACAGGCCGACGAGAATGAGGATTTCCGGCTTGATCGAGCGAACCTCAGGGTCGACGTAGGCCGGCTGCACCGAGGCCTTGGACTCTGGATCAGAAAGGTCGCCGGTGATTTTTTTCAGGTTACCGAGGATTTCCTCCGTTCGCCGCACAATGAACACCGGCTGGCCACGCCACTCGGCCACCATCTGCTGCCCGGCCTCGACCTTGGCGATATTGACCTTCACCGGTGCACCTGCGGCTTTCGCCTTGGCACTGGGAAACCATGACCCCACGAACGGTACCGCAGCCCCCACTGCTCCCGCTGCCCCGACCACGGATGTCGCGGCTACGAGGAAGCGGCGCCGGCCTGCGTTGACGCCGTCATTGCTCATTCAGTCCTCTCCCATCAGCTTGCTTGGCCTGTTGAACCAGGCTTGTACTTAGGTTGTGTCAATGGCACTAAAAATTGGCCGCCATGGTAAGAAACAAATCCACACACTGACAAGGTGATTACCCCGCAAGAGGCGACAACCCGCGTTTTGCTTGATCTGCGTCTATGCGACAAGCGGCCACCGACATGCTGACAGGTTAGTTCAAGCCAAAAAAAAAGCCCGGTTCCAAGGAACCGGGCTTTTCTCGACTGCCGAAGCGGTATTAACGCTTGGAGTACTGAGGACGCTTACGCGCTTTACGCAGACCCACTTTCTTACGCTCGACTTCACGAGCATCGCGGGTGACGTAGCCAGCACGACGCAGAGCGCCACGCAGGGTTTCGTCGTATTCCATCAGAGCGCGGGTGATACCGTGACGGATCGCACCGGCCTGACCGCTGACACCACCACCGGAAACGGTGACGTAGATGTCGAACTTCTCAACGGTTTCGGTCAGCTCGAGTGGCTGGCGAACAACCATGCGAGCGGTTTCGCGACCGAAGAACACGTCCAGAGAACGGTTGTTGATGGAAATGTTACCAGTACCCGGACGCAGGAATACGCGAGCGGTTGCGGTCTTGCGACGGCCAGTGCCGTAGTTTTGAGTCGCCGACATAATGAACCTTCCCGTTAGATCTTCAGTTCTTGAGGCTGCTGAGCAGTGTGTGGGTGAGCAGCACCCGCGTACACTTTCAGCTTGCGGTACATGTCGCGACCCAGCGGGTTCTTAGGCAGCATGCCTTTGACCGCGGTTTCGATAACACGCTCTGGGGCCTTGGCGATCAACTTCTCGAAGTTGATTTCCTTGATACCGCCCGGGAAACCGGAGTGGGAGTAGTACATTTTGTCGGAAGACTTGGCACCAGTCACACGAACCTGCTCGGCGTTGATAACGACGATGTAGTCGCCGGTGTCAACGTGAGGGGTGTATTCTGGTTTGTGTTTGCCACGCAGACGGGTAGCGATTTCGGTAGCCAGACGACCCAGGGTCTGGCCAGCGGCGTCAACTACGAACCACTCGCGCTTTACTGTTTCCGGTTTAGCAGTAAAAGTTTTCATTCTCTAAAGCCTCAGAGGCCGCCCAGCGAAAAATAGACGGCGAATCTTACTGGATAGTGCACAGCTTGCCAAGGGCAAGCGCGCAGCCGAACGCTGACGCTTTTGGGGGCTCGGGTCGGGCACGCCAATGTTCGACGGGGTTCTTCCTGCGTGGAGGTGCATCACTTCCGCCACACGGAGAGGGGCCGAATTATCCAGATTGCGCGAAAAATTTCAACCTGCTTTGATGGGCTTCTTTGCCAAGGAGTGTCTACCCGATGGAATACCGCCAGCTTGGCCGTACCGACCTCAACGTCAGCGCCCTGTGCCTGGGCACCATGACCTGGGGCGAACAGAACGTTCAGGCCGAAGCCTTCGAACAGATCGCCCGGGCCAAGGCCGCCGGGGTCAACTTCATCGACACCGCCGAGATGTACCCGGTGCCGCCCCGCCCGGAAACCTACGCAGCCACCGAGCGCATCATCGGCAACTGGTTCCGTGAGCAAGGCGACCGTGACGACTGGGTGCTGGCCAGCAAGGTCGCAGGCCCCGGCAACGGCATCAGCCACATTCGCGACGGCCAGCTCAAACACAACCGTCAGCACATCGTCGCAGCACTGGACGAGAGCCTGAAGCGCCTGCAGACCGACCGCATCGACTTGTACCAGTTGCACTGGCCGGAGCGCAGCACCAACTTCTTCGGCAAGCTGGGCTACCAGCACCTGCCACAGGACCACTTCACCCCGCTGGAAGAAACCCTCGAAGTACTCGACGAACAGGTGCGTGCGGGCAAGATCCGCCACGTCGGCCTGTCCAACGAAACACCGTGGGGCACCATGAAGTTCCTGCAACTGGCCGAAAGCCGTGGCTGGCCACGGGCGGTATCGATCCAGAACCCTTACAACCTGCTCAACCGCAGCTTCGAGGTAGGCCTGGCGGAAGTGGCCATCCGTGAGCAGTGCGGCCTGCTGGCCTACTCGCCGCTGGCCTTCGGCATGCTCTCGGGCAAATACGAGAACGGTGCACGGCCGGAAAATGCCCGCCTGACCCTCTTCAGCCGCTTTGCCCGCTACTCCAACCCGCAGACCGTGGCGGCCTGCAGCCGCTACGTGCAACTGGCCCGCGAGCATGGGCTGGACCCGGCACAGATGGCCCTGGCGTTCGTGACCCGGCAGCCTTTCGTGACCAGCAACATCATTGGCGCGACCAGCCTCGAGCAACTGGAGAGCAACCTGGCCAGCGTTGAGTTGAGCCTGAGCGACGAGTTGCTGGCAGGGATCGAGGCGATTCACCAGCAGCAGCCCAACCCTGCGCCTTGAGCGCAATCCTGTAACGCCCTCTTCGCGCGTAACCCCGCGCAGAGGGCGTGCAGTGTACCGGGGTAGACACCATCGCCAAAAAATAAGACGATCCAGCCGGTGATTGACCACTCTACCCTATAAGAACAATGACAATGATGTTTACCCAACCCTCCGCGTCGCTGCGGCGCGTCAGCATCCTGGCCATTGACAAGGTGTTCGCTTCGACCTTGATGCAAGCCAAGGATTTCTTCCACCTCGCCAGCCTGCGCTACAGCAAGCAGCTGGGCCTGGGCCTGCAGCCCATGTTCGAAATCCGCCTGGTGAGCCCCGACGGCCAGCCTGTGGACAGTTTCAGCAATGTGCAGCTACCGGTCGACGGTGGCCTGGACGACGCCGATGTGATCATCCTCCCGGCCTACTGGGACGACTTCGACAACCTGCTGCAACACTACCCACAGGTGCTACCGTGGCTGCGTGACCAGCATGCGCGCGGCGCGGTGCTGTGCGCCGAGGCCAGTGGTGTGTTCTGGCTGGCCGAGTCCGGCCTGCTCGATGGCAAGGAGGCGACCACCTACTGGCGCTTCTTCAACAGCTTTGCCGAGCGCTTTCCGAAGGTCCGCCTGAACCAGGACAAGCACCTGACTGACGCAGACAATATCTATTGCGCGGGCGGGGCTACCTCGGCCTGCGACCTGTACATCTACCTGATCGAACGCTTCTGCGGCGCCAACGTGGCCCGCGCCGTGGCCCGCGACATCCTCTACGAAGTGCAGCGCAACTACACCCCGGGGCGTATGGGCTTTGGCGGGCAGAAGCTGCACCAGGACCTGATCATCCTGCAGATCCAGCACTGGCTTGAAGAGCACTTCGCCGACAAGTTCCGCTTCGAGGATGTGGCCCGCAACCACGGCATGAGCATCCGCAACTTCATGCGCCGCTTCCAGGGCGCGACGGGCGACAAGCCGCTGCACTACCTGCAACGGCTACGGATCGAGACAGCCAAGGGGTTGTTGTCGAGTACACGCAAGAGCATCAAGACCATCAGCTATGAGGTCGGTTATGACGATGCCAGTTTCTTTGCGCGGCTGTTCCGTCAGCACACCGAGTTGTCGCCGAACCAATACCGGCAGCAGTTCATGCAAGAGGCTTGAGACCAATGGGGCCGCGTTGCGGCCCCAGCAATCTTATGGCTTGTGCGCGCGCGACAGGAATTCGTGCGACTGCATCTCCAGCAACCGGCTCAGGGTGCGCTGGAACTCGAAGCTCAGACGCCCACCGGTATACAGGTCCTTCAGCTCGACCTCGGCCGAAATGATCAGCTTGACGTTACGGTCGTAGAACTCGTCCACCATGTTGATGAAACGGCGGGCGATGTCGTCGGTGGTCACGCCCATCTGCTCCACGTTGCTCAGCAGCACGGCATGGAAAATCTTGCCCAGCTCGATGTAGTCGTTCTGGCTACGCGGCCCGTCGCACAGGGCGCGGAAGTCGAACCAGGCAACGTCATCGCAAGTACGCAGCGCATTGATCGGGCGGTTCTCGATCATCAACACGTCGTTCTCGACCGCCTGGGTGCATTCAGGCGTCAGTGCCTTGAAGCTGGCGCGCATGCTCTGGTGAGCCGCATCGTTGAGCGGGAAGTGGAACAGCTCGGCCTGCTCCAGGTGACGCAGGCGGTAGTCGACGCCGCTGTCGACGTTCACCACGTCGGTGTACTGCTTGATCATGGCGATGGCCGGCAGGAAGCGCGCACGTTGCAGGCCGTCCTTGTACAGGCCGTCCGGCACGATGTTGGAGGTAGCCACCAGCGACACGCCATTCTTGAACAGCTCTTCCATCAAGGTGCCGAGGATCATGGCGTCGGTAATGTCCGACACGAAGAATTCGTCGAAGCAAATTACCTTGGCTTCTTCGCTGAAGCGCTTGGCAATGATGGTCAGCGGGTTCTTCTCGCCCTTGAGGGTTTTCATTTCCTCGTGCACACGCTTCATGAAGCGGTGGAAGTGCGTACGCATCTTCTGCTTGAACGGCAGCGCTTCGTAGAAGGTATCGACCAGATAGGTCTTGCCTCGCCCTACCCCACCCCAGAAGTACAGGCCCTTGACCGGGGCCTGCTCCTTCTTGCCGAACAGCTTGCCGAACACGCCCGGCTTGTTGTTCTGCGCGTGCACCAGGTCGTCGTACAGGCGCTGCAGGTGACGCACCGCAGTTTCCTGCGCCGCGTCATGGAAGAAGTCGGGACGTTTCAGATCTGCTTGATAGCGTTCTAAGGGAGTCATGATTCGTTAGCGAGGCAACAAAAAACGGGCCGTCACTGTAGCGACAGGCCCGCTTAATGGCAATGAGACTTGCGTCAATATGCCTCATCCAGACCAACTAAGTGCTGGATGGCACCGGCTTTGCCGGTGTTCGCGGGTAAACCCGCTCCTACAGGCGAAATGCCTCAGTCTTGCTGTGGCTGAAGCGCTGCACGCAGGCTATGAATGGCTGCATCACGGGCTTCGGCGCTGTCGAACTGCGGCCCGTCGGCAACCTGTTCGCCGTTCAGCCACAGGCCAAAGCCCAGGCCTTCGACGCGCACATCCGCCTCGCCACCCTGCTGCAACTGCTTGCTCACGGCGCCGGCGCTCTTACCGTCGGCGAAGCTGCGCGACAGCAACAGTTGCTCGCCATCAGCGGCCAGCAGGCGGAAGCGGAAGCTGCCGTCTTCGTCGCGGAAGCTGACGAAACGCGCGCTCTTGGCGGCCTTCTTCTTCACTTCGGTGTTGGTCTGCACACTGCTGCGGAACGAACGCAGGCCCACGGCCTCGCGCAGCTGCTCGAGGAACGGCGTGGCGATCTTGCGGGCCTTGGCGGCGCCGGCAAGCAGGATGTCTTCCAGGTCCGCCGGACGGGCGATCAGCTGGTGGTAGTACTCGCGCTTCTCGGCCAGCTGGCCATCCAGCAGCTGGAACAGCCGCTGCTTGGCCTCGCCCCAGCCCAGGCCCTGCAGCAGCTCTTCACGGAACTCGGCGCACTGCGCCGGCGTCGAGAAGGCCTGGAACAGGGTGAACAGGTGCGCGTTGTCCGGGTCTTTCGCTTCGCCAGGCGCACGCGAGTCGGTGACAATGCGCGAGATGGCGTCCTTCATGTCCTTGGCGCTGGTGAACAGCGGGATGGTGTTGTCGTAGCTCTTGGACATCTTGCGCCCGTCCAGACCCGGCAGGGTCGCCACGCTCTCCTCGATCACCGCTTCCGGCAGGGCGAAGAAGTCGTTGCCCTGGCCGAACAGGTGATTGAAGCGCTGGCCGATGTCGCGGGCCATTTCCACGTGCTGGATCTGGTCACGGCCGACCGGCACCTTGTTGGCGTTGAACATCAGGATGTCGGCAGCCATCAGCACCGGGTAGCTGAACAGGCCCATGGTGACGCCAGCGTCCGGGTCTTCGCCGGCCTCGACGTTCTTGTCCACCGAGGCCTTGTAGGCATGGGCACGGTTCAGCAGGCCCTTGGCAGCAACGCAGGTCAACAGCCAGGTCAGCTCGGGGATTTCCGGGATGTCGGACTGGCGGTAGAAGGTCACCTTGTCCGGGTCCAGGCCACCGGCCAGCCAGGTGGCGGCGATTTCCAGGCGCGAACGCTGGATGCGCAGCGGGTCGTCGCACTTGATCAGGGCGTGGTAGTCGGCCAGGAAGTAGAACGAGTCGACACCGGGCTGCTGGCTGGCACGGATCGCCGGGCGAATGGCGCCGGCGTAGTTGCCCAGGTGCGGAGTGCCGGTGGTGGTGATACCGGTAAGAATGCGCGTGGTCATGGGTGTTCGCTTATTCAGGCTTGGCTCAGTTCGAAAGGCGCGGCAGCAGCAGATCCTTCAGATCGGTCAGCTTGCCATGGAAGAAGTGTCCGCATTCTGCCACTTTCAGCAGCTCATGGGGGCGCGACAGGCTGTCGGACCAATCGTAAACCAGCTGCGGCGCAACGACTTCGTCGGCATCCGGCTGCACCACGGTGATCGGGCAGCGCTGCGGCAGCGGGAATTCGGCCGTCAGACGCATGACTGCCGGGGCGATCATGAACAGGTGCTGCAACTCGGTGCCTGCAGCCTCCAGGCGGCCGGCCAGGCTGGTGGCGACAAAGCCGCCGAACGAGAAGCCCATCAGCACCAGCGGCAGGCCCAGGTGCTTTTCGCGCAGCCAGGCCGCAGCGGCCTCGGCATCGGCCACTTCGCCAGCGCCCATGTCATGACTGCCGGCGCTCTGCCCGACGCCACGGTAGTTGAAACGCAGGGTCACATAGCCGGCGTCACGGGCGGTGCGCTGCAGGGTCGAGACCACCTTGTTGAGCATGGTGCCGCCCTGGACCGGGTTGGGGTGGCAGATCAGCACCACGCCACGGGCATTGGCCACGTCCAGGTACAAGGCTTCCAGCTGGCCACTGGGGCCATCGATGAACAAGGGGGTTTCGCGGACAAGCAAGGCACTACTCCGTGACCTCGGGAGGGGTCGATTCGTCTAGGTGAGGAATTCTGTTCTGATTTGCGATCGCTCGCGGTATACAGCGCAGGTCTGAGCCGTTAACGTAAAGCAAAGCCGTTTATAGAGGAAGGACTCGTGGAACTCTCGCTCCTTGTTTGGTTGTTGCCAACCCTGGCCCTGGTCATCGGCGTGGTAGTCGGTTTCGTCGTCGCTCGCCTGCTGCCCAATGCCGCGCCGAGCAGCACCCAGCGTCAGCTGGATGACATCCAGAAGCGTTTCGACAGCTACCAGAACGAAGTGGTCACCCACTTCAACAGCACCGCCGTGCTGGTCAAGAAACTGACCCAAAGCTACCAGGACGTGCAGGATCACCTGGCCGAAGGCGCCAACAGCCTGGCCCTGGATGAAGTCACTCGCCAACGCCTGCTGGCTGCACTGCACTCCGAAGCGCCGCAAGGCCCACGTGACCGCCTGACCCCGCCGAAAGACACCGCCGAAGTGCCACGCGACTATGCGCCGAAAGCGCCGAACTCGCCGGGAATGCTGGATGAGAGCTACGGGCTCAAGCGTTAATCCGCTGAGCATGAAAAAGGCCTCGCAAGAGGCCTTTTTCGGTTTACCTATTTGCAAGCCTGCAATGCCTGCTCGACATCCGCCAATAGATCCTCCACATCCTCCAGACCCACCGACAACCTCACCAACCCCTCCGATATCCCGTGATGTGCCCGCTCTTGCGGCGTGTAACTGGAGTGCGTCATGCTCGCCGGGTGCTGTGCCAACGACTCGGCATCCCCCAGGCTCACCGCCCGTGCAAACAGCTGTAGCGCATTCATGAAGCGCCGCCCTGCCTCGATACCGCCCTTGAGCTCGAAAGCGATCATGCCGCCCGGCAAACGCATCTGGCGTTGCGCCAGCTCGTACTGGGCAAACGTCGGCAACCCCGGGTAGTGAATCAGCTCCACCTGCGGCTGCCGAGCCAGAAACTCCGCCACCTGCTGGGCATTGGCGCAATGTCGGTCCATGCGCAGAGCCAAGGTCTTGATCCCGCGCATCAGCAGCGCTGCGTCGTGGGGTGACAGGACCGCCCCGGTCATATCCTTCAACCCTTCCAGGCGGATACGGTCAATCAGCGCCTTGCGTCCCACCACCAGGCCGGCAGTGATATCACCGTGGCCACTGAGGTACTTGGTCGCCGAATGCACCACCAGGTCCGCTCCCAGCTCCAGCGGCCGCTGCAGGTAGGGCGTGCAGTAGGTGTTGTCGACCACCACATGTACATCATGCCCGCGCACCGCCTCGGCCACCACGGCGATATCCACCAGTTGCATGTTGGGGTTGGCCGGCGTTTCGAAGTAGATCATTCGTGTTTTGCTGTTGATCGCCGACTTCAGGGCCTTGGCATCGTTCAGGTCGACATGGCGGATTTTCACGCCGAATTCGCCAATGCCATGGTGCAGGAAGGCGAAGGTGCAGCCGTACAGCGTGCGCCCGACGATCAGCTCGTCACCAGGCCGCAGCAGGGTCCAGATCGTCGAGGTAATGGCCCCCATGCCCGACGCCAATGCCAACCCCGCCTCACCGCCCTCCAGTGAAGCCATGCGTTGTTCCAGCAGTGCCAGGGTGGGGTTGGAGATGCGGCTGTAGAAATGCCCCGCCTCCTCCCCAGCGAAGCACGCAGCGCCGTATTCGACCGTGGGGAAGGCATAGGTAGCGGTCTGGTACACCGGCGGCACCAACGCACCACCATGGGAAAGCGGGTCGTAGCCATGGTGAATGGCCCGCGTGGAAAAACCGGTGTTGTTATGGGAGTCGCGCATGGCAACAGCCTCTTGTGGTTTGCTATAAGCTTATGCCACCGAGCTGCCCGATTTTTTCCAAAGTAGCCCACGCATCTGCGTGCATGCTGGAACAAAAACAATAAATAACGGACCAGGAGGGCAAAACATGCCTTCAAGCCTCGACCGCACCGACCGCGCCCTGCTTGCCGCCCTGCAGGACAACGCCCGCCTAACCGTCGCCGAACTTGCCGACCAGGTGGCACTGACCACCTCACCCTGCTGGCGACGGGTCAAGCTGCTGGAAGACAACGGCTACATCACCGGCTACCAGGCCATCCTCTCGCCCAAGTCGCTGGGGTTTGGCGTCACTGCGTTCGTCAGCATCATGATGGACTCGCACACCAAGGACATGGCGCTGGCGTTCGAGCAGCGGCTGATGGAAATTCCCGAAATCGTGGCCTGCCACAACATCTCCGGGCGCTATGACTTTTTGCTGGAAATCCTGGCAAGGGACCTGGAGTCGTTCGGGGAATTTACTCGAGAAGTGCTGCAGCGACTGCCCGGAGTGAAGGAAATTTATTCGAGTTTTTCCTACAAGGCGGTGAAGGAAAGACGGGTGATACCTGTGTCGGAAAAACATATCTGAGACAGATCTTTCCGAATACCGAGAAGCCTCCTACCGATTGACAGGCCGCAGCTGACATACAGCGAATTCGGCATACGTAAAGCTGGCCCATGTAGTGACTTGGAGAACCTACATGGCACGGGACAATACGTATTATCTCGATGAGGCGCTATATATAAGCGCACAAGCGCCCACAGCGGCAGAACTGAGGCTGATTGGTGGAGGGGGCGGCGGGCCTGGTGCAGGCGGCTGGGGGCTGAGCGATGGTCCTCCTCGCGGCACCAGCCCAACCAAACAAGATGTTGCTCGGGTTATTTCCACACGCAGGGTACTGACTGAAGAATATCAAATAGTCGAGAAAGACTATACAGATAAATATGCGCCCGAAATAAATCAGCTTCCTGCAACCATCGCGACCTTGAAAGCCCAGATCAAAGCTGAAGCCAATGCGTTATCAGGTGCACCAGCAGAGCAGCAAATACTGACGTCACGCATCAACCAGATTCGTGATAGATACCTTCAGATAGTGCCCGAAGCTAACAATTACTTTGGCGTACCCGCATTCTATAAACGCGGCGACTCCATGATGAGCCGGTTTCTGGACCCGGGCTTCTTCGCTGCGACAACAGGTCAAGAATTAGGTATTGAATGGGCCACGAGACTCCAGAGGTCTTGGGATGGCACCTATCAATTACACCTTGAAGCTCAGAAGCACCAAGCGCTGGCAGATGAACTGTACGGGCTGGCAAGGCAAGTGGATCAGGAGGAGCTCAGCCATCAGCCTCTGGACCTGTTGACGATAATCGCCCGCAGAACAGCGCAGATTCACGCAGAGCGACAAATACATTTCGATTGTTTACCCAACGTTCTTCAACATGAGCTTGGGCAAACCGTCATAGACGAGGCGCTCACACTGGTTCAAACCTTCAGCTCTTACCTGGCCACTGCCGCAGCGTTGGTGCAAACCAAACAGGCGCAAATTCCACAGTATCGGGATCAAAATCCTCGAATCAACGGTCCGCTGTCGAAACCCCAGCTTGAAGGGCTTTTGCACCTTGTCGATGAGCAACGATTGCGCCGGGCCGGGCCACGCTGGCAGGAATATCACCTGGCACTGGCGTTGAATGAATCGATCAGATTCCTAGGTGTTTATGCAACTGCCACGCAAAACCTGATGCGGCGCGCTGCGGAGGTGGAAAACCTTCAAGCGCAACTCGCCGCACAGGAAGAAGCAATTCGCCAACAAGCCGAAGCCGAGCGTCTGGCCGCAGAAGCCGAGCGGCAAAGGCAAGAGGCTCTGCGCCAAAGCGTCACCTACATCAATGATGCGCGATGGGTTGCATCTACGCCGGCCGTAATTCCCATTGGCGCTGCCTCGTTTGCAATAGCCGAATCTGCTTACTCAGCGTTGGGCGAAACAATTACGGCAGCGATTACCCGCCTTGTAGCGTCTGCGCTCTCCTCGCTTGCAGTAGGTACTCTCGCGATGGCTTGGCCGACAACGCTCGGTAACAGCGAGCGCAGGTACCTTGTCAGTACTCCTCTCTCCAGCCTCACACCGCCCGGCGGGCCAGACCTTGCCACCTTGGCTGCGTCATCCACCAGCATCGACCTGCCGTATTTACTGGCGGGAGCCGAGCACGAGCATGGCATGGATCTGTATGTGGTGCCTGGAGGCAGGCCGATTCCCGTACGTGCAGCGGCATTCGACAGTGAACGGCAGGTCTACAGCCTGACGCTGGATAACCCGCAGCGGATTTTGACCTGGACACCTGCCAGCGCGCCGGGCGCTGAAGAAGGAAGCTCTACCAGCTTACCGCCAGCGCCACCCGGTACCGTTGTTTATACCGGCAGTACCCTGAACCCCGTCAGCACCGAAACAGAGGGTTACCCGGCGCTAGACTTGCTGGACCAGGAACGGTTGATCATCACCTTTCCCATGGACTCGGGATTACCGCCTATTCTGGTGGTGTTCAAGAGTCCGCGGTACGAGGCTGGTACATCGACCGGAAATGGTGCACAGGTAACAGATACATGGCGTAAATCGGCAGCTAGCCTCGAAGGGGCTCCAATTCCTGCTCAGATTGCTGATCTTCTAAGGGATAAAGAATATAGGAGCTTTGACGCGTTCCGGCGGCAATTCTGGAAGGCTGTGGCTAATGACCCCGAGCTTTCGAAGCAGTTTAGCCCTCAAGACATCCGTCGAATGAGAAAACATGGATACTCGCCTTGGGTCGATAAAGATGACAAGTATATGAGCAAACGCTCCCACGAAATTCACCATGTCGTGCCTATCAGCGAGCAAGGTGGTGTATATGATATGGACAACTTAATAATTTTGACGCCCAAAGCCCACAACCACATTCACCATGGAAAAGACGGCCTTGAAAAATAAATTTGAAGATTACACAAAACAAGAGTTCCTTGCCTTCCTCCAAGTGATTGATACAGCTATCGAGGATGAGCCAGACAACGTACTGGTACCTTTGATTGAACATTTTGAGAAAATTACCGAGCATCCGTCTGGTAGTGATCTTTTTTTTAGACCGCAGGGCAACAACCGGGGTGAGCCTGAGCAAGTACTTGAAATAGTCGAAACGTGGCGCCTGACCAATGGCAAAGAAGGTTTCAAAGCTAGCTGAATAGAATGAGGCCCTGATCACCCAGGGTCTCAACATATCCGGATGCCATGACGCGCCGCTGAGAATGCTGGCACCGCACCCGGAGTCATTTGGCGAATGTGCCACGCAGCTTGTCATCCAAAGCGGTGGAAGATAAACAGGTAATATCGGTTTAGGAAAACCGCACCCAAGACTATTCCTACCAATCACCAGGAGCGCTCCTACTGACATACAGCCTACCCCTGACATACAGAAAGCTCGTCCCCGGACACACTTTCCCTGCCTCTCACCCAGGGACGACTCCATGGCCTACCCTCTTCCAGAATTCATCATCCGTAAACTCGAAGGTCGAACATTCGACAGCTTCGACCATTTCTCCCAATACTTCTGGCTGGCGATCGCAGAAGACCCGATCTACAGCCAGCAATTCATCCCCGCCCAACTCAACCGCCTCAAGAAAGGCTGGCCCCCTCGCGCGCCATTCCATGAGACGGCAAGGGGTCTGCGGTGCTATCGGCTATGCCACCTGAACCCGCCCGAGTGGGGTGGGCCGATGTACGACGCTGAAAACCTGCGGATCATGAGCGCCATGCAATACGCGCTTTCATCGGAGACGCCATGGTGATCAGCCTGAAGCGCAGCCTCGCCGACTATTCATACGGTGAGTTTCGATCGATTGTTGAGGCGTTGACTCAGGCGACAGGCTCGCGTGATTGGCAGGACCGATTGCTGGAGCACTTTATCGAAGTAGTTGCACATCCTGATGGCGCTGACCTTATCTATAACCCAGAGCAGCAGCAGGCTAGCTGCGCCGAGCGGGTAGTGGCGCGCATCGTGGCGTGGCGCAGGTCAAATGAGCTCCCCGTTTTCAGTGACTTGCGGTGAACAACCCACGCCATGAACGAGCTGACTGATCAAGTACTCGAAGCGCTGTACAAGTACCCGGAATTGTTGAAACAGGTACCCGCGGGTTCACTTCTGCACAGGGTTCAAGCGTCTCGCTACGATACCAGCCCAGTGAACTACCGCGCCGATTCCGATACCCGCTACGCCGACCCTTCCAAACAGGTTGGCGTCTACTATTTGGCCTGTTCTGCAGAAGTTGCAATCGCCGAGTCGTTCCAGCCAGGCCAAGGTATTGATGATCAACCAGTACGACTTTCGCGACTGGAACAGACGTCGCTACATTTACTCAGGACGGTACGTGAGTTGTACGTGGTAGATGTGGCTGCCCTGGCGAACCGTGCGACTCATCACAAAATAGGGATATCGTTCAGGCTAAGGGCCAAGGTAGAGAAGGTTATGCATTCACACGAAAGCTCAGCCAAGTGTGCATGAGCCAAGGGCAAGTTGATGGCCTGCTTTATCCGTCAGCGGTCTATAGCGTTACCGGGTCCATGGACGGATGCAACATCGTGCTGTTCCAAGGTCGCTCAATCCAGATCGAAGCGATACGCCATCAGGCTGTGAGCTTGGCAGTGTTGCAAAATGGTGAAACGGTAGTAGAGTTTCTTTACAGCCTGGGCGTAGCGCTGGAGTAGACGCGAAGCCCGACTTTCCTTGAAAGATCAGGATTCACTGCCCAGCTTCGAACGCGTTCAAAAAGTCGCGCTTGATGACTTCCACAGCCGCAGTGTTATCCAGCAAATGAAAGCGTGGCAATACGTTGCTCGGTTCACCGGGCTCTGAATAATCCATGTTGCCGATCAGGTGCTGAACCAGAAAATTCATGGCTTCGGTATCCGCAGGGTCCACTTCGAGCGACTGAATCAACCCGTCGACAAATGGCCTCGGCTTGTTCTCGGCGAACTGGAAAGACGGGTAGTATTTTCTGCGATTGCCAGTGTTCGTGTATGCGAGCAACTTACCGGCTTTTGTCTTCTGACTCAGTGCCTGCTTGGAAATGCCCAGTATTTCACAGGCCGTTCTGGCATCCAGCAACTCGCAACGGCTGATCACACGCTCGAACGCGCGTGCTTTCATCTTGGCCATGGCCTCCTGGTTACGTGTTGCAACACTGCGCTTCGTTTCGACGTCCACCCTGGCGAGGGCAGCAAAAGCCTGCTCGTCGGCCAGGGCTACGGCATTCAGCACTACTGCTTTAGAAGCACGTGCAAGATGCTCCTCAAAGCGCTGCCGCAGAGCAGCTTTGGCAGCTTCAAGGCAAGCGAATGCAGGGTGAGTCGCTTTGTGGGCAGCAGTAGTTGTCATTACGTTTCCTCCAGCCTGAACAGCCTTCTGGCATCCAAAGTATGCTTGCAGCCTCCACATGTCAACTTGTCAACAAGTCAATATGTAAACGTAGAGTTTAGGTCTGCCATGCAGCCCGTCGCGACACAAGACTGCCCCTACAAGGGACGGTGCAGGCTTGCGGGACGAAAAATAAAAACCCCGCCGAGGCGGGGTTTTTTATTGCAGGCCAGCGCTTAGATCGCGCCACGCTGACGCAGCACGTCCAGCACCAGCTTCACGCCTTCATCCACGCTGGTGGACTGGGTGTCGATCACCAGGTCAGCATCCAGCGGCACATCGAACGGGAAGCTTTCACCCGGGATGTTGTCGCCACCGGCCGCGTACAGGCCTTGCGGGTCACGCTCGCGGCAAGCCAGCGGCGAAGCCTGAACGTAGACGGTTACCAGACGGTCTTTGCCGATCAAGGCCTTGGCCTGTTC
This sequence comes from Pseudomonas sp. OG7, assembly GCF_014192825.1. NCBI lineage: Bacteria > Pseudomonadati > Pseudomonadota > Gammaproteobacteria > Pseudomonadales > Pseudomonadaceae > Pseudomonas > Pseudomonas sp. OG7. Next base: position 305,114 of record NZ_JACHYK010000006.1, read on the forward strand.
ACGGCCTTCGGCGTCCGGGGCCACGAACGCAGCCAGGGTCAGCAGGCCGGCTTCGTTGAACTGGCGCGCCACATGGGCGGCGCGGCGCCAGTTCTCGGTGCGGCCGGCGCGGTCTTGCGGCAGGCCCTTGTTCAGGTCGTGGCGCAGGTTCTGGCCGTCGAGCACGTAAACCGCACGGCCCATGTCGAACAGCTTGCGCTCCACGGCGTAGGCCAGGGTGCTCTTGCCAGCACCGGACAGACCGCTGAACAGCACGGTGGCTGGCTGCTGACCGAAGCGCAGTGCACGTTCTTCAGTCGACACGTGAGCCTGCTTGCCATGCTGGCCGGTGCTGCCGTGTGGCAGTACTGGCGGGGCGATGATCATGCCGGCGCCAACGGTGCCGTTGGTCAGGCGGTCGATGACGATGAACGCACCGGTTGTGCGGTTGCTGTCGTAACCGTCCAGGGCGATCGAAGCGTCCAGGGCCACCTTGACGCGGCCGATCTCGTTCAGTTGCAGTGCACTGGCAGCGCCCTGCTCAAGGGTGTTCACATCGACCTTGTGGGTGATGCTGGCAATCGAGCCCGGCACGTAGCTGGTGGCGCGCTTGATGTCGTACTTCTTGCCCGGCAGCATTGGCTCTTCAGCCATCCACACCAGCATGGCGTCAAACTGGTCGGTTACCGGCGGAACGTTGTCGGCGTGTACCAGCAGGTCGCCACGGGAGATGTCGATCTCGTCTTCCATGGTCAGGGTAACGGCCTGGCCAGGGCCTGCGTTTTCCAGTTCACCTTCGTAGGTGACGATGGACTTGACGCGGCTGCTCTTGCCCGACGGCAGCACGACGATTTCGTCGCCCTTGTGTACCACGCCGCTGGCGATGGTACCGGCGAAGCCGCGGAAGTTCAGGTTCGGGCGGTTCACGTACTGCACCGGGAAGCGCAGGTCGGTGAAGTTGCGGTCGGCCGACACTTCGACGGTTTCGAGGATTTCCATCAGCGTCGGGCCGGCGTACCACGGCGAACGCTCGCTGTGGTTGACCACGTTGTCGCCCTTGAGCGCCGACATCGGCACGAAGTGCAGGCTGCTCGGGGTCAGGTTGATGGCGTCGGCAAACTTCAGGTAATCCGCCTTGATCGACTCGAAGACGTCCTGATCGAAGCCTTTGAGGTCCATCTTGTTGACCGCGACCACGATGTGCTTGATGCCCAGCAACGAAGCAATGTAGCTGTGGCGGCGGGTCTGGGTCTGCACGCCGTAGCGGGCATCGACCAGGATAATCGCCAGGTCGCAGGTGGACGCACCGGTGGCCATGTTGCGGGTGTACTGCTCGTGGCCCGGGGTGTCGGCGATGATGAACTTGCGCTTGGCGGTGGAGAAGTAGCGGTAGGCGACATCGATGGTGATGCCCTGCTCGCGCTCGGCCTGCAGGCCGTCTACCAGCAGTGCCAGGTCGACTTCTTCGCCGGTGGTGCCGACTTTCTTCGAATCACGGGTGATGGCCTCGAGGTGGTCCTCGTAGATCATCTTCGAGTCGTGCAGCAGGCGCCCGATCAGGGTGCTCTTGCCGTCGTCAACGTTGCCGCAGGTCAGGAAACGCAGCAGTTCCTTGCGCTCGTGCTGGGCCAGGTAGGCGAGGATGTCCTCGCTGATCAGATCAGATTGGTGCGACATGGAGTAACCCTGAAATTAGAAGTAGCCTTGGCGTTTCTTGTCTTCCATGGAACCGGCGCCATCGTGGTCGATGACACGGCCCTGGCGCTCGGACGTACGGGTCAGGAGCATTTCCTGAATGATGTCCGTCAGGGTCTCGGCTTCCGACTCGACAGCACCCGTCAACGGGTAGCAACCGAGGGTACGGAAACGCACCTTCTTCTTGACGATGCGCGCTTTCTCTTCATCGGTGAGATGCTCGAGGATGCGCTCGTCGTCGATCATGATCAGGGTGCCGTTCTTCTCGATCACTTCACGCTCAGCGGCGAAGTACAGCGGCACGATCGGGATGCCTTCGAGGTAGATGTACTGCCAGATGTCCAGCTCGGTCCAGTTCGACAGCGGGAAGACGCGGATCGACTCGCCCTTGTTGACCTTGCCGTTGTAAACGTTCCACAGCTCGGGGCGCTGGTTTTTCGGGTCCCAGCGGTGCTTGCTGTCCCGGAACGAATATACACGCTCCTTGGCCCGCGACTTCTCTTCGTCGCGGCGCGCGCCACCGAAGGCGGCGTCGAAACCATGCTTGTCCAGTGCCTGCTTCAGGCCCTGGGTTTTCATGATGTCGGTGTGCTTGGAGCTGCCATGGGTGAACGGGTTGATGCCCTGCGCCACACCTTCGGGGTTGACGTGGGTGATCAGCTCCAGGCCCATTTCCTCGACCATTTTGTCGCGGAAGCTGTACATCTCCTGGAATTTCCACTGGGTGTCGACGTGCATCACCGGGAACGGCAGTTTGCCCGGAAAGAAGGCCTTGCGCGCCAGGTGCAGCATCACGGCGGAATCCTTGCCGATCGAGTACAGCATCACCGGGTTATCGAACTCGGCGGCCACCTCGCGGATAATGTGGATGCTCTCCGCCTCCAGCTGTTTCAAGTGCGTCAGTTTGTCGACCATGGCTACTCACGAAAAACGATCTTATGGACGGCCTGCGGGCCGTGTTCGAGCGAGCCACTTTATCACAGCGGCTTCTTCTATTTAGGAGCCGGGCTAGATCGAAAAGGTCTAACGATATGACTGGGGGTTTGGGCTGAAAGGGGGGCCGCCCTGCGGCCCTTCGCGGGCATGCCCGCGAAGAAGGCAACACCGATCTCAGATGGGGTTCGGGCAGTCGATGAACAGGTGCTCCACGGCAAACCGCCGCGCCAGGTAATCACCCAACGCCTGCACGCCATATCGCTCGGTGGCATGGTGCCCGGCCGCGATGAAGCTGACGCCGTTCTCGCGTGCACTGTGGTAGGTCTGCTCGGATGCCTCACCCGTCAGGTACAGGTCCACTCCGGCCGCAATCGCCGTATCGATGTAACCCTGCCCGCCACCGGTGCACCAGCCAACCCGGCGGATCATCTGCTCCCCTTCCACCAACAACGGCTCACGCCCCAGCACTTCCTGCACCCGGCGGGCAAAATCGCGCGCGGTCATCGGCTCGACCAGCGAGCCGACCAGTCCCACCACCTTGGGGTTTTCCGGGTCCAGCGGCCCTTCGACGGTGATGTCCAGTTGCCGTGCCAGCTGCACGTTGTTGCCGACGTCCGGGTGCATATCCAGCGGCAGGTGAAAGGCCAGCAGGCTGATATCGTTGTTCAGCAGGGTCTTCAGCCGACGCTGACGAATGCCTGTGATGCACGGGTTCTCACCCTTCCAGAAGTAACCATGGTGCACCAGTACCAGGTCGGCCTCGGCCTCGACTGCGGCATCCAGCAACGCCTGGCTGGCGGTAACACCGCTGACGATGCGGCTGACCTGTGGCCGGCCTTCGACCTGCAGGCCATTGGGGCAATAATCCTGGATCTTCGCGCTGCCAAGGTAGCGTTCGGCTTCCTCGACCAGGGTGTTGAGAGCGACGGCCATGAAAATCTCCTCGAAAACTGCGCTTTTCTCGGGCGCAACGCCCGTATAATGCCGGCCATTATGGGCCGTCGCCGGCACTGGGGGAACCGGTGTATGATCGCGCGCGCTCATGCCCCACTGCGCGGCCAATGGCCCCTGCTCTTTCCAGGATTCGTTCATGTTCAAGGCGTTTCGTTACTTTGGCTGGCCCCTGCTCACCGGCGTGCTGATCGCCATGCTGATCATCCAGCGCTTCCCGGAATGGGTCGGCCTGCCCAGCCAGGACGTCAACCTGCAACAGGCGCCGCAGACCACCCGCATCATGCAGGGCCCGGTGTCTTACGCCGACGCGGTGACGCTGGCCGCGCCTGCGGTGGTCAACCTGTACACCACCAAAGTGGTGAACAAAAGTGCCCATCCATTGTTCGAAGACCCACAGTTCCGCCGCTTCTTCGGCGACAACCTGCCCAAGCAGCGCCGCTGGGAGTCGAGCCTGGGCTCGGCGGTGATCATGAGCCCCGAGGGCTACCTGCTGACCAATAACCATGTCACCAGCGGGGCCGACCAGATCGTCGTGGCCTTGAAGGATGGCCGCGAAACGCTGGCCCGAGTGATCGGCAGCGACCCGGAAACCGACCTGGCAGTGCTGAAGATCGACCTGAAGAACCTGCCGGCCATCACCATCGGCCGTTCCGACACCATTCACATCGGCGATGTGTCGCTGGCCATTGGTAACCCGTTCGGCGTCGGCCAAACCGTCACCATGGGTATCATCAGTGCCACCGGCCGCAACCAGCTGGGCCTGAACAACTACGAAGACTTCATCCAGACCGACGCAGCGATCAACCCTGGCAACTCGGGCGGCGCGCTGGTCGATGCCAATGGCAACCTGGTCGGCATCAATACCGCGATCTTCTCGAAGTCGGGCGGTTCGCAGGGCATCGGCTTCGCCATCCCGGTGAAACTGGCGCTGGAGGTGATGAAGTCGATCGTCGAGCATGGCCAGGTGATCCGTGGCTGGCTGGGCATCGAAGTTCAGCCGCTGAGCCAGGAGCTGGCCGAGTCGTTCGGCATGAAGGACCGCCCGGGTATCGTGGTGGCGGGCATCTTCCGCGAAGGGCCGGCGGCCAAAGCCGGGCTGCAACTGGGTGACGTGATTCTGAGCATCAACGGCGAACCGGCCGGCGACGGGCGCAAGTCGATGAACCAGGTGGCGCGGATCAAGCCTAACGAGAAGATCACCATCGAGGTAATGCGCAATGGGCAACAGTTGAAACTGATTGCCGAGGTGGGGCTGCGACCGCCGCCTGCGCCGGCTGCCACGCAAGAAGAGAAGTAAAAAATGGGGCCGCTTAGCGGCCCCATTTGCATCAGTGCAGGATCTGGCTGAGGAACAACTTGGTCCGGTCACTGCGCGGCCGGTCGAAGAAGTCATCCGGCGCCGCCTGCTCCACGATCTCCCCCTTGTCCATGAAAATCACCCGGTTCGCCACGGTGCGGGCAAAGCCCATTTCGTGGGTTACACAGAGCATGGTCATGCCATCCTCGGCCAGGCCCACCATGGTATCGAGCACTTCCTTGACCATTTCCGGGTCCAGCGCCGAGGTCGGTTCGTCGAACAGCATGATCTTCGGCTTCATGCACAGCGCACGGGCAATCGCCACACGCTGCTGCTGGCCACCGGACAACTGCCCCGGGTACTTGTGCGCCTGCTCTGGAATGCGCACGCGCTCCAGGTAGTGCATGGCAATTTCCTCAGCCTTGCGCCGGGGCATCTTGCGCACCCACATTGGCGCCAGGGTGCAGTTTTCCAGAATGCTCAGGTGCGGGAACAGGTTGAAGTGCTGGAACACCATGCCCACCTCGCGGCGGATGGCCTCGATCTGCTTGAGATCGTTGGTCAGTTCCACGCCATCCACCACGATGCGCCCCTGCTGGTGTTCTTCCAGGCGGTTCAGGCAACGGATGGTGGTGGACTTGCCCGAGCCGGACGGCCCGCACAGTACGATACGCTCGCCCTGGCGCACGTTCAGATTGATGTCCTTGAGCACATGGAACTGGCCATACCACTTGTTCACACCCTGCATCTGGATGATGCCTTCGGGGCCAGCAGGCTGCTTGATCGCTTCACTCATTTCGAAACTCCTAACGCTTGTGGCCAGTGTCCAGCTTGCGCTCCAGGTGCATGGAGTAGCGGGACATACCGAAACAGAAAATCCAGAACACCAGGGCGGCGAACACATAGCCCTCGGTGGCCATGCCCAGCCAGGCCGGGTCGGCGGCGGCTTGCTTGACGCTGTTCAGCAGGTCGAACAGGCCGATGATGATCACCAGGCTGGTGTCCTTGAACAAGGCAATGAAGGTGTTGACGATGCCGGGAATAACCAGCTTGAGCGCCTGCGGCAGAATCACCAGGCCCATCGCGCGCCAGTAGCCCAGGCCCATGGCCGCAGCGGCTTCGTACTGGCCCTTGGGGATGGCTTGCAGGCCCCCGCGTACCACTTCGGCGATGTACGCCGACTGGAACAGGATCACGCCGATCATCGCACGCAGCAGCTTGTCGAAGCTCATGCCTTCAGGCAGGAACAACGGCAGCATCACCGACGACATGAACAGCACGGTGATCAACGGCACGCCACGCCAGAACTCGATGAAGGTCACACACACCACCTTCACGGCCGGCATCCGCGAACGCCGGCCCAGGGCCAGCAGGATGCCCAGCGGCAAGGCGCCAACGATACCCACGGTGGCGATCACCAGGGTCAGCATCAGCCCGCCCCACTGGCTTGTAGCCACGGTTTCCAGGCCAAGCACGCCGCCATGCAGCAGGGTGTAGGCCAGGATCGGGTACAGCACCAGGAACCCCAGGCCATAGAAGGCCTTGCGCGGGAAGCGCTTGATGAACAGCGGAGCAGCGCCGAGCACGGCAAGCCACACGGTCAGGTCCACGCGCCAGCGCAACTCAGCCGGGTAATAGCCGTACATGAACTGGCCGAAGCGCTGCTGCACGAACACCCAGCAGGCGCCTTCCTTGGTGCAGTCGGCGCGGGTGGTGCCGACCCAGTTGGCGTCGATCAACGCCCACTGGATGAGCGGCGGCACGATCAACCACACCAGGTAGATGGCAAACAGGGTCAGCAGCGTGTTGAGCCAGCTGGAAAACAGATTGGCACGCATCCATGCGAGCACGCCGACGGTTTTCACCGGTGGCGGCATGTCGGGTTTGAAAACATGGGCATTCACGGGCGTATCCTCACCGCTCGATCAGCGCAATGCGCTTGTTGTACCAGTTCATCAGCAGCGAAATGCTGATGCTGATGGCGAGATAGACACTCATGGTGATCGCAATCACCTCGATGGCCTGGCCGGTCTGGTTGAGCACGGTACCGGCGAACAGCGAGACCATCTCCGGGTAGCCGATACCGGCCGCCAGCGACGAGTTCTTCGCCAGGTTCAGGTATTGGCTGGTCAGCGGCGGAATGATCACCCGCAGTGCCTGGGGGATGATCACCTTGCGCAGGGTCGGCCCCTCGCGCAGGCCCAGCGAGCGTGCGGCTTCGGTCTGGCCGTGACTGACCGAACGGATGCCGGAACGCACGATTTCGGCGATGAAGGCGGCCGTATAGATCGTCAGGGCCAGGGTCAGCGCCAGCAGCTCAGGGATCAATACCCAGCCACCGACGAAGTTGAAGCCTTTCAGTTGCGGTACTTCCCAGGTCACCGGGCTGCCGAACAGCAGCACGCTCAGGCCCGGAATGGCGACGAACAACGCCAGCCCCACCCAGAACTTGTGAAACGGCACGCCGGTCTCGTCGAAGCGCTTGTTGGCGTAACGCACCATCACCACGATCGCCACCACCGCCACGGCCAAGGCAACGACGAACGGCCAGAAGCCGTCGGCCATCGAAGCGCCGGGCATGTTCAGGCCACGGTTACTGATAAAGAAGGTGTCGTCGATGTTGATGCTGCCCCGCGGTCCCGGCAGGGTCAGAAACACGGCGAAGTACCAGAACAGGATCTGCAACAACGGCGGAATGTTGCGGAAGGTTTCCACATACACGGTCGCCAGCTTGTTGATCATCCAGTTAGGCGACAACCGCGCCACACCGATGATGAACCCCAGGATCGTCGCCAGAATGACACCGATGAAGGTCACCAGCAGGGTATTGAGCAGGCCGATGACGAACACCCGCGCATAGCTGTCGGATTCCACATAGGGAATCAGGTGCTGTGCGATGCCGAAGCCGGCACTGCGGTCGAGAAAGTCGAAGCCCGAGGTAATCCCCCGGTGTTGCAGGTTGGTTTGCGTGTTGTGGAACAGGTACCAGCCCAGGCCGACCACGAAAACGATCGTGAGGATCTGGAACAGCCACGCGCGCACACGCGGATCGTTAAGGGACAAGCCCTTGGGTGCGCCGATTTGATTTTGCATGAAGTGCCCCGGACAGTAGGGATTCGAACAGCCTGCGGCGACGGGATGCCGCCGCAGGGTGCAGCCATCAGCGCACAGGTGGCGCGTACTGGATGCCGCCGTTGTTCCACAGGGCGTTCATGCCACGGTCGATCTTCAGGTCGGTGCTCTGGCCCAGATTCTTCTCGAACACTTCGCCGTAGTTGCCGACTTGCTTCACGATTTGCACTACCCAGTCTTTGGGCAGCTTGAGGTCCTTGCCGTACTCACCGTCCGCGCCCAGCAGGCGGGCGACGTCCGGGTTCTTGGTGGCCTTGGCTTCGGCCTCGACATTCTTCGAGGTGATGCCCGCCTCTTCGGCGTTGAGCATGGCGAACAGGGTCCACTTGACGATGCTGAACCACTCCTCGTCGCCTTTACGCACCACCGGGCCCAGCGGTTCCTTGGAGATGGTCTCCGGCAGCACCACGTACTCGGTCGGCGCGGCCAGCTTGGAGCGCTGGGCGAACAGCTGCGACTTGTCCGAGGTCAGCACGTCGCAACGGCCCGATTCCAGCGACTTGGCGCTTTCGTCCGAGGTGTCGAAGGTGATCGGCGTGTACTTGAGGTTATTGGCGCGGAAGAAGTCCGAGACGTTCAGCTCTGTGGTGGTACCGGCCTGGATACAGATGGTCGCGCCATCGAGCTCCTTGGCGCTGGAAACACCCAGCTTCTTGTTGACCAAAAAGCCAACGCCGTCATAGTAGGTAACACCGGCAAACACCAGGCCCATGCCGGCATCGCGCGAGCTGGTCCAGGTGGTGTTGCGCGACAGCACGTCCACTTCGCCCGACTGCAGGGCGGTGAAGCGTTCCTTGGCGTTGAGCTGGCTGAACTTGACCTTGGTCGCATCGCCGAACACGGCGGCGGCCACGGCGCGGCAAACATCGGCGTCGATACCGACGATCTTGCCCTGCGCATCAGGGACCGAGAAGCCCGGAAGACCGTCGCTCACGCCACACTGGACGAAGCCCTTCTTCTTTACCGCATCGAGGGTGGCGCCAGCTTGGGCGTTGCTCACGGCGCCCAGCGCGGCGGCAGCGGTCAGGACTGCCAGGGTGGTTTTCAACATCTTCATTCACAACCTCCAAATCGCTCTTGTTGTATCGAGCCGGAATTGCACCGCACCCTTTTGAGGCGTATCCGACCCGTATTGGCTTGTTATTGGGTCAATTGGCGCAATGGGCTGTTCTATGACAGCCTTCGCGTGCAAAGGGTGTTACCGTCACGGCCTGCCCTTTGCATCACAGGTTGAATTGCAAAGCGCGTACCAAAATTCGTGGCTGTAGCGTTTAAGCGCTCGTCAAGTAGGGAAAGTTGTATCGTTGCGACATTCTTTTTCCGACAATCATTTCCAGCGCCTTCTTTTCACGCACGCCATAACAAGACCCGCACACTTTCGGAGCAGTCATGACCAACCCGCTGATTCTCGAACCGCAGAAAACCGCTGATGCCTGTGTGATCTGGTTGCACGGTCTGGGTGCAGACCGTTACGACTTCCTACCTGTGGCCGAATTCATGCAGGAGCGCCTGCTCAGCACCCGCTTCATCATGCCCCAGGCCCCGACCCGTCCAGTCACCATAAATGGCGGGTATGCCATGCCCAGCTGGTATGACATCAAGGCCATGACCCCGGCCCGCGCCATTGACGAAGCGCAGCTGGAAGAGTCGGCCGAGCAGGTGATTGCCCTGATCAAGGCCGAGCAGGCCAAAGGCATCAACCTGTCGCGTATCTTCCTGGCCGGTTTCTCCCAGGGTGGCGCGGTGGTGCTGCACACTGCCTATATAAAGTGGCAAGAAGCACTGGGCGGGGTGATTGCCCTGTCCACCTATGCCCCCACCTTCAACGACCAGCACCAGTTGAGTGCGTGCCAGCAACGCACCCCGGCCCTGTGCCTGCACGGCGTGCACGACCCGGTGGTCATCCCGTCCATGGGCCGCACCGCCTTCGAGTTCCTGAACACCTGGGGTGTGGCCGCCCGCTGGCACGAGTACCCGATGGAGCACGAGGTGGTGGTCGAGGAGCTGAACGACATCCACGAATGGCTGGCCAAGCAACTGCAATAAGCCAGCACCGCTTGTAGTTGTAGGGCTATTCCACTACGCCGCGCCCGGTTCTTGCTTTACACTGCCCGGCGTACATTCCTTAACCAGTTGATGAGACGATCGTGCTCAAGGCACTCAAGAAAATATTCGGCAAGGGAGACGCCGCGCCACAGGCCGCCGCTCCTGCTGCCAGTGTGACGCCGCCTGCGCCCGCCCCTGCTGCAGAGGCCCGGCCCGCGCCCAAACCGGCCGCTCCACGCGCCAAATCCGCCCCTAAGGCCGAACAGCCCACCGCCGCTACGCCAGCCGCCGACACCCCGGCCAAGGAAAATCCGCGTCGTGAACGCAAGCCCAAGCCGCAGGCCAGCCTGTGGAAGCCGGAAGACTTCGTGGTCGAGCCGCAGGAAGGCAAAACCCGCTTCCACGACTTCAAGCTGTCCAACGAGCTGATGCACGCCATCCACGACCTGGGCTTCCCGTACTGCACGCCGATCCAGGCGCAGGTGCTGGGTTACACCCTGCGTGGCCAGGACGCCATTGGCCGGGCGCAGACCGGTACCGGCAAAACCGCTGCGTTCCTGATTTCGATCATTTCCCAGCTGCAGCAGACGCCGCCGCCCAAAGAGCGTTACATGGGTGAACCGCGCGCGCTGATCATCGCGCCCACCCGCGAGCTGGTGGTGCAAATCGCCAAGGACGCCATCGCCCTGACCAAGTACACCGGTCTGAACGTGATGAGCTTCGTCGGCGGTATGGACTTCGACAAGCAGCTCAAGGCCCTGGAAGCGCGCCACTGCGACATCCTGGTCGCCACCCCGGGTCGCCTGCTGGACTTCAACCAGCGCGGCGAAGTGCACCTGGACATGGTCGAGGTGATGGTGCTGGACGAAGCCGACCGCATGCTCGACATGGGCTTCATCCCGCAGGTACGCCAGATCATTCGCCAGACGCCGCCGAAAAGCGAGCGCCAGACGCTGCTGTTCTCGGCCACCTTCACCGACGACGTGATGAACCTGGCCAAGCAGTGGACCACCAACCCGGCCATCGTCGAGATCGAGCCGGAGAACGTGGCCAGCGAAACGGTCGAGCAGCACGTGTATGCCGTGGCCGGCAGCGACAAGTACAAGCTGCTGTACAACCTGGTGACCCAGAACAAATGGGAACGGGTGATGGTGTTTGCCAACCGCAAGGACGAAGTGCGGCGCATCGAGGAAAAACTGGTACGCGACGGCATCAATGCCGCCCAGCTGTCGGGCGACGTGCCGCAGCACAAGCGCATTCGTACACTGGAAAGCTTCCGCGAAGGGCGCATTACCGTGCTGGTGGCGACTGATGTGGCGGGGCGAGGTATTCACATCGATGGCATCAGCCACGTGATCAACTTCACCCTGCCGGAAGACCCGGATGACTACGTGCACCGCATTGGCCGCACAGGCCGTGCGGGGACCAGTGGCGTGTCGATCAGCTTTGCCGGGGAGGATGACTCCTACCAGCTGCCGGCGATCGAAGAACTGCTGGGGCGCAAGATCAAGTGTGAGATGCCGCCGGATGAGCTGCTGAAGCCGGTGCCGCGCAAGCATCACTGACCGGTGTTGGATTCTTCGCGCGCTTGCCCGCTCCCACCTCCACAGGTTTCGGAAGCTGTGGCGTACCTGTGGGAGCGGGCAAGCCCGCGAACCGGGGCAAAGCCCCGGCCATCAATATCCTGTCTACCAGCGCCCCGCCGCATCCTGGTCACTCTGCCTCCCTTCCACCCACCTTGGCCCTTCCTGGGTATTCTCCTTCTTCCAGAACGGCGCCCGGGTCTTCAAGTAGTCCATGATGAAGTTGCAGGCATCGAACGCCGCCTGCCGATGGGCACTGGCCACCCCCACGAACACAATCGGCTCGCCCGGTTCCAGCGCCCCTATGCGGTGCAGCACCTCCACCTTGAGCAACGGCCAGCGCTGCTCGGCCTCCACCACGATCTTGGCCAAGGCCTTTTCGGTCATCCCCGGATAGTGCTCCAGGAACATCCCTGCCACTTCGCGACCGTCGTTGAAATCCCGCACGTAGCCGACAAACCCGACCACCGCACCCACGCCGACATTGGCCGCATGCATGGCATTGACCTCGGCCCCGGGGTCGAACGCACCGTCTTGCACTCGCACCGCCATGCTCAGCCTCCGGTCACCGGCGGGAAGAACGCCACTTCATCGCCCTCTTCCAGCGGCTCATCGAGCCTGCACAGCTCTTCGTTGCGCGCGCACATCACGTTTTGCTCAGCCAGCAGCTCATACTTCCCACCCTTGGCCACCAACGCCTTACGCACATCGTCGAGCACATTGAACGCACCTTCCACGCGCTCGGCATCCACGCCCAGCTGTTCGCGGTAACGGGCGAAGTACATCACCTTGACCTTCATCATGCCTCCACCTTGTAGTGCCCGCTCTTGCCACCGAGCTTTTCCAGCAGACGCACCTGCTCGATGACCATGCCCTTGTCCACCGCCTTGCACATGTCATAGATCGTCAGCGCGGCAACGCTGGCAGCAGTCAACGCTTCCATCTCCACGCCGGTCTGCCCGGCCAGCTTGCAGCGGGCGACGATACGCACCGCGTCCTGCCCTTCGGCACTGAGTTCGACTTTGACGCTGGTCAGCATCAGTGGGTGGCACAGCGGGATGAGATCGCTGGTCTTCTTCGCCGCCTGGATCCCGGCGATGCGCGCCACGGCGAACACGTCGCCCTTGGGGTGCTCACCGTCGACGATCATCTGCAAGGTCTGCGGCAACATGCGCACCCGCGCCTCGGCGGTGGCCTCGCGCTCGGTCACGGCCTTTTCAGTGACGTCGACCATGTTGGCCCGCCCCTGGGAATCAAGATGTGTCAGCACTGCTCTGCTCCTGTGAAGGGAACAGCCAGTGTAAACCTGTGGGTCAGGTTTGAGCAGTGGGTTCAAGCGCGAAGAGGCCGGGCGGCGAACCGCCCGGCGGTGAGGGTTACAGATGCGACTCGGCGTACTCGGCCAGCACCGAACGTGGCACACCCTGCAGGGTGATGTGCACGCCATGGGGGAAGTCCTTGAAGCGCTCGGTCAGGTAGGTCAGGCCCGAGCTGGTCGCGGACAGGTAGGGGGTGTCGATCTGCGCCAGGTTGCCCAGGCAGACCACTTTGGAACCGGACCCTGCACGGGTGATGATGGTTTTCATCTGGTGCGGCGTGAGGTTCTGGCACTCATCGATCAGGATCAGGCTCTGCTGGAAACTACGGCCACGAATGTAATTCAGCGACTTGAACTGCAGCGGCACGCGTTCGAGGATGTACTCCACACTGCCATGGGTACTTTCGTCATCCATGTGCAAGGCTTCGAGGTTGTCGGTGATGGCACCCAGCCAAGGCTCCATCTTCTCGGCCTCGGTGCCCGGCAGGAAGCCGATTTCCTGGTCCAGCCCCTGCACGCTGCGGGTGGCGATGATGCGCCGATAGCGCTTGCTGACCATGGTCTGCTCGATGGCCGCGGCCAGGGCCAGAATGGTCTTGCCGGAACCGGCGGCACCGGTCAGGTTGACCAGGTGGATGTCCGGGTCAAGCAGGGCGAACAGCGCCAGGCTCTGATGGATATCGCGAGGCTTCAGGCCCCAGGCTTCCTGGTGCAGCAGCGGCTCCTGGTGCAGGTCGAGCAATAGCAGCTCGTCGTTGCGGATACCCTTGATCCAGCCGACGAAGCCCTGCTCATCGATGATGAACTCGTTGATGTGCACCGCCGGCAGGTTGTCGATCATCTGCACCCGATGCCAGGTGCGGCCGCGCTCCTGTCGGGTGTCGACTTTGCTGACGCGGTCCCAGAACGAGCCGGTAACCGAATGGTAGCCCTTGGACAGCAAGGACACGTCATCGACCAGCTGGTCCGTGCTGTAGTCCTCGGCCGCAATGCCACAAGCGCGCGCCTTCAGGCGCATGTTGATGTCTTTGGTGACCAGCACCACGTCCAGGTCGGTGCGCCGGCTGCGTACGTCGAGCAGGGTGTTGATGATGATGTTGTCGTTGAGGTTTTCCGGCAGCAACTTGCTCGGTTCGTTGCGCGGGCTCATCAGGATCGACAGGAAGCCCTTGGGCCCACTCTTGTTACGCTGGATCGGTACGCCCTGCTCGACATCGCTGGGCGAAGCGTCACCAAGGGTCTGGTCGATCAGGCGGATGGCCTGGCGGCATTCCGCGGCGATGGTCTGTTTGCCAGTCTTGAGTTTGTCGAGTTCCTCCAGCACCGTCATCGGGATGGCGACGTGGTGCTCCTCGAAGTTGAGTAACGCGTTGGGGTCGTGAATCAGGACGTTGGTATCGAGCACATAGAGGATTGGCTTGCTGGAGGAAGGGTTGCGTCCTTGGTCATCCATACTCGGTCACCTTATGTCGAAGCCATACGGCGCGGTCTGTTGCGCCGCAAAGTGACTGCCGCTCTCCCCGTATCCGCGTTGTTACGGGCGGGAAGCGAACCTGCCTAGGTGGGCCTGGATGACGCCACCTGTGCTGCAGGAATCGGCTGTCTGGTTTCTTCATACCGCAAAAACCATGACCGAAAAAAGCATTTTTACGTCTTTTTGAAGTTTATTTTTCCGATTGACGAAGAGGCCTTGGCGGCGAGGCCAGAGGGGGCTACGCTCAGAAGTCATACCCCTTGTTCGCTATATCCATATTCCCGGCAATCTTCCCAGCCAATCCCGCTTTGGGCGGTATTGCGCAGCAACCATTCCACCGCCGGCTGGGCCTTGGGCAGGCTGTCGTGGAACTGGATCACCCCTTTGCGCCACAACAGCATCAAGGTCAGCACCCGCTGCGCCGAGGCCTCGGCGCTCAAAGCGCCATCGTCCTGGGCATCGATATCCCACAGCGATACCCGCAACTGCTGGCTGGCCATGAAGGCCTCGCCATCGGCACGGCGTTGACCGTAAGGCGGGCGGAACAGCGGTACATACTGGCCCGGCAGGTCGGCCTGAATCCGCGCCTGGCTGCGGCGCAGCGAATCCTGCCAGCCTGTCCATTGCGCGTGGGAGCGGTATTCCCAACCCTGGATGCCCACGCACTGCCCGCTATAGAGCTGGCGCAAGGCATTCGCCGGTCCGGCATCACGGCGCTGTTGCAGGCGGTTTCCGAGCACGAAGAACGTGCCCTTCAGCTTCTGCCGGCGCAGATAATCCGCCAGTAAGTCGGTACTACCGCCGTCAGGCCCGGGCCCGCCGACAAAGGTCAGCAGGAACATCCGGTCGTTCAGCTCATCACCATTGCGCTCGCGCGAAGACAGCCGCTCGACCTCACTGCTGGTCTGCGGCAGCAATGCTGCCTTGCGCAGCTGTTCGTCCAGGTAGCGCACATGGAACTGATGGCTCGGCTCGATCCAACCGGTATAGAACGTGCCGACATCAGCAGCGAACGTTGCCGCCTGAGTACGCAAATCCGCCATGGAAGTTACCGGATAGCAAAACGATGCATCCTGCTCGCAACTGCGCTGCGCCTGTTGATAACCTTCCGATAACCGCTGCCACATGCGCGCCCGCACCTGGCGCACCTTCTGCAGATTGATCTGCCGCAACCCCAGCCGTGCCGCCAGCGCCGCATCGTCCAGCAATTCGCTCTCATGCAGCACCTGGGCGAACGAAAGAATCTCGGCCCGCGAGGCCACATCGAACAGCGCGGGGCTATCCAGCTGTTCGGGCCACAGGCTGCGGTCCAGGCTGACCTGGGGTGAAGGGGCGGCTTGCACGGCATAGCTCAACAGAGCAGCCAGCAAGGCAAAGGCGATGCGCACGGTGGAAGGCTCCGCAACGGCAAAACGCGAACTATAGCGCCTGCACCGCCCCATGGTCTGTGACTATCGTCGCCATAGTTTGGACTTGCACCGCCCACCCCGTAGAATCCACGGCCAACGATGCCAGGAGCCGACCCGATGCTGACGGTGATTTCCCCCGCCAAGACCCTCGATTACGACACCAAGCCTGTGACCGAGCGTTTCACCCTGCCCCAGTACCTGGACGACTCTCAGGAACTGATCCAGCAGCTGCGCGAACTGTCGCCAGCGCAGATCAGCGAACTGATGCACCTGTCCGACAAGCTGGCCGGCCTTAACGCCGCCCGCTTCGGCAGTTGGACCCCGGACTTCACCCCGGCCAATGCCAAGCAGGCGCTGCTGGCGTTCAAGGGTGACGTATACACCGGCCTCGACGCCGAGAGCCTGGGTGAAGACGACTTCAGCTATGCGCAAAACCACCTGCGCATGCTCTCGGGCCTCTACGGCCTGCTGCGCCCGCTCGACCTGATGCAGCCCTACCGCCTGGAAATGGGCACCAAGCTGGCCAACGCCCGCGGCAAGGACCTGTACGCCTTCTGGGGCACACGCATCAGCGAATGGCTGAACCAGGCCCTGGCCGAGCAGGGTGATGACGTGTTGCTGAACCTGGCCAGCAACGAGTACTTCAGTGCGGTGAAACGCAGCGCATTGAAGGCCCGGGTGATCAACGTCGACTTCAAGGACCTGAAAAACGGTCAGTACAAGATCATCAGCTTTTACGCCAAGAAAGCGCGCGGCATGATGAGCCGTTTCGTCATCCAGCAACGCATCAGCGAGCCGGAACAGCTCAAGCAGTTTGATGTGCAGGGGTACTACTACAGTGCCGAGCAGTCCAAGGCTGATCATCTGGTGTTTTTGCGGGATCATCCAGGCGATTGATCCGGCATTTGCGCTGCTCTTGAGACCGAGCGCCGCCCGCGCGGCGCTCGGTCTCATAGGCAAAGACCCTCTCAAGGCATACCTCTGCGAACCAATCACAAAAAGACTATTTTTTGACGCCAAAAAACCACCACGTCTACCCTTATCGCAAAACGCCATAAGACCGCTCATAGCTTTTTTGACGTTTTTTGAAAAATTTTTTCGATGCTGGCATAAAAACATCTAGCAACAGTTTCGTCCTTTATACACGGGGACCAAACACTTGTGTGCTATCAAATTGAAACTGTCCGCCACTGAAAAAATATTTAGAAATCTTTCATTCGGGCGAAACCCACTCCGGAACTTCTCCTGCGACCTGCCGCTCATAGTGCCGTAACGAATTTCCTGCCTCCGGGTTGTGAGAGATGACTTACAGATGACACGGGCAGCTATCCACTACCTGCCTTGATAACTTCGACAGGTATCACGGAACCCCCGAGACCCTGTTAATGCAGGAGAGACGCGTCCCCTTAAAAATCGTCCTAGTGGTTGATTTCAAAGGATTTTTCCACTTGAAAAAACAAGCACAGCAAGGCGCCAAATAGCGCATTGCAATAAAGACGGGTGCATTTCAGGGCACGTTTTTTAATTGATGGCTTTTTACTGCCAACTTTGAGTGCATAACTTTTTGCGCTCCGGATTTATTTTGCCTGCGCTCGGCGAAGTGTGCATTCGCCATGGATCCGTGCGCCCGAAAACTGTTGTTAATCAACCCGGCCGGCACTTCTGGTAAGCGTCGGCGTGATAAACACATGAGGTGATAGCGATGCGTATCAGCATCTTTGGTTTGGGTTATGTGGGTGCAGTCTGTGCAGGCTGCCTGACGGCGCGTGGCCATGAAGTGATCGGTGTGGACGTGTCCAGCACCAAGATCGACCTGATCAACCAGGGCAAGTCGCCCATCGTCGAACCTGGCCTGGAAGCACTGCTGCAACAGGGCATCGCCAATGGCCGCCTGCGCGGTACCACCGACTTCGCCGAAGCCATCCGTGCCAGCGACGTGTCGATGATTTGCGTGGGTACCCCCAGCAAGAAAAACGGCGACCTGGGCCTGGAGTACATCGAGTCGGTGTGCCGCGAAATCGGCTACGTGCTGCGTGACACCACCCGCCGCCACACCATCGTGGTTCGCAGCACCGTGCTGCCAGGCACCGTCAAGAACGTGGTCATCCCGATTCTCGAAGACTGCTCGGGCAAAAAGGCCGGCGTCGACTTCGGCGTGGCGGTCAACCCGGAATTCCTGCGTGAAAGCACCGCGATCAAGGACTACGACCAGCCACCGATGACCGTCATCGGCGAACTGGACAGCGCCAGCGGCGACATCCTGCAGGCCTTGTACGAAGAACTCGACGCCCCGGTGATCCGCAAGCCGATCGAAGTGGCCGAGATGATCAAGTACACCTGCAACGTGTGGCACGCCACCAAGGTCACCTTCGCCAACGAAATCGGCAACATCGCCAAGGCCGTAGGTGTGGATGGCCGTGAAGTGATGGACGTGGTCTGCCAGGACACCGTACTGAACCTGTCCCAGTACTACATGCGCCCTGGCTTCGCCTTCGGCGGCTCGTGCCTGCCCAAGGACGTGCGCGCCCTCACCTACCGTGCCGCCAGCCTCGACGTACGCGCACCGCTGCTCGACTCGCTGATGCGCAGCAACGAATCGCAGGTGCAGAACGCCTTCGAACTGATCGAAGCCCACGACAAGCGCAAGGTCGCCCTGCTGGGCCTGAGCTTCAAAGCCGGCACCGACGACCTGCGCGAAAGCCCGCTGGTAGAGCTGGCCGAGCGCCTGATCGGCAAGGGCTACCAGCTGGACATCTACGACGAGAACGTCCAGTACGCCCGTGTACACGGTGCCAACAAGGACTACATCGAGTCGAAGATCCCGCACGTGTCGTCGCTGCTCAACGCCGACTTCCAGCAGGTGATCGACAACGCCGACATCATCGTGCTCGGGAACCGTGACGAGCAGTTCCGTGCGCTGGCCCAACAAGCGCCAGCCGGCAAGCAGGTGATCGATCTGGTCGGCTTCATGAGCAAGCCGACCTGCACCACCAGCCGCACTGAAGGCATCTGCTGGTAAGTGCCTGGCCGGGCAGCGGAAGCCTCCCCACTTCCGCTGCCCACCCTCCCCCGAATTCTCGACGGATGCTGAACATGCAAAGGCTCCAGACCGTGCTGTTGCAGTGCGCCGGGTGGCTGCTCTACATGAGCCTGCTCATGCTGATCGCCCTGGCCCTGCCAGCCGATATCTTCGACTCGCAGTCGAAGCACTTCATCTTCCTGGTCGGCGCAGTCGGCATCTGGCGCTATTCCATGGGCGCCACCCATTTCATCCGCGGCATGATCTTCCTCTACGGCGTGTACCCGTACCTGCGCCGCAAAGTGCAGAAAATGGGCAATGCCACCGACCCGTCGCATGTGTACCTGATGGTGACCAGCTTTCGCATCGAAGCCCTGACCACCGCCCAGGTGTACAGCTCGGTGATCCGCGAGGCGATCAACTGCGGCTTCCCCACCACCGTGGTCTGTTCGCTGGTGGAAATGTCGGATGAACTGCTGGTGAAAAGCCTGTGGGCCAAATACAACCCGCCAGCCCATGTGAAGCTGGACATCGTGCGGATTGCCGGCACCGGTAAGCGTGATGGCCTGGCCTACGGCTTCCGCGCCATCTCGCGCATGCTGCCGGACGAAAACGCCGTGGTGGCGGTGATCGACGGCGACACCGTGCTGGCGGATGGCGTGGTCCGCAAGACCGTGCCGTGGTTCAAGCTGTTCCCCAACGTCGGCGGCCTGACCACCAACGAGTTCTGCGAAGTACGCGGCGGCTACATCATGAGCGAGTGGCACAAGCTGCGCTTCGCCCAGCGCCACATCAACATGTGCTCCATGGCGCTGAGCAAGCGCGTGCTGACCATGACCGGGCGCATGTCGATGTTCCGCGCCAGCGTGGTGACCAACCCTGAGTTCATTGCCGACGTCGAAAGCGACTCGCTGATGCACTGGCGCCTGGGCCGCTTCAAGTTCCTCACCGGTGACGACAAGTCCAGCTGGTTCAGCCTGATGCGTCTGGGCTACGACACCTTCTACGTGCCGGACGCCGCCATCAACACGGTCGAGCACCCGCCGGAGAAAAGTTTCTTCAAGGCGAGCCGCAAGCTGATGTACCGCTGGTACGGCAACAACCTGCGGCAGAACTCCCGTGCGCTGGGCCTGGGCCTTGGCCGCCTCGGGCTGTTCACCAGCATCGTGCTGTTCGACCAGCGCGTGTCGATGTGGACCAGCCTGCTGGGGCTGACCGTGGCGGTGATCGCCAGCCTCAAGTTCGGCCTGGCCTTCCTGCTGGTGTACCTGCTGTGGATCGGCATCACCCGCCTGATCCTCACCGTCATGCTGCTGTGCTCCGGCCACAACGTGGGCCCGGCCTACCCGCTGATTCTCTATTACAACCAGATCATCGGCGCGCTGATGAAGATCTATGTGTTCTTCCGCCTCGACAAGCAGTCGTGGACGCGTCAGCCCACTGCCCTCAAGCGTGACCTCGCCAGCTTTCAACAATGGTTCAACACCTGGTCCTCGCGGACCATGACCTTCTCGGCGGCCAGCATCTTCGTTGCTGTGCTGTTCATGGTCGTGTGAGCCCAACCCGGATCGGATCTAACAGGAACAAACCACCATGAATACCGCCGTGAACGTCAATGTCGTGCATGAGTCCGAAGCCCAGCGCCAACACGCCCGGGTGCGCATTCCCGCCAAGCTGCGTTTCCTGGACGCCCAGCGCCAAACCCACGAAGTGAAGGTCGACGACCTTTCCGCCGGCGGCCTGAGCTTCCACACCAAGCAGCCACTGTCGGTGGGCGATGTACTGCGCGGGCGCCTGCAGTTCGTGGTCGACAACCTGGGCCTGTCGATCGACATCGAGTTCCAGGTGCGCTCGTACAACCCAAGCAGCGGCCGTACCGGTGCGCAGTTCCAGAACCTTGAACCCCGCGACATCGCCACGCTGCGGCACATCATCACCAGCCACCTGTCCGGTGAGCTGATCAGCATCGGCGACGTGCTCAGCACCCTGCAACGTGACAACTTCACCAAGGCGCGTAAGCAAAAAGACGGCGGCTCCGGCCTGAGCGCATTCGGCCGGTTCAAGGCAGTCACCGTCACCCTCGGGGTATTCGTGGTCGGCGTCGCGGCTTTCGGCTTTGTCGCCAAGTCGTTGTACGGCATGTATTTCGTCAGCCATGCCGAAGCAGGTGTGGTCGCGGTACCGACCACCACCATCACCATGCCACGCGACGGCACCGTGAGCAGCCTGGTCGAGGGCGGTGGGCAGATCGCCAAGGGCGCGCCATTGGCTAGCTTCACCACCAGCATGCTGGACATGCTCAAGGGCAATCTGGACGACTCGCAGCTGGAGCCGGCGAAGATCGAAGAGCTGTTCGGCAAGCAGCTGTCCGGCACCCTCACCAGCCCCTGCGATTGCGTGGTCGCCCGCCAACTGGTGGACGACGGCCAGTATGCCGCCAAAGGCCAGCCGATTTTCCAGCTGATCCCGCGCACCACCACGCCCATGGTCGAAGCCCGCTTCAGCTACCGCCAGTTCGACGAGGTCAAGCCAGGCACCCGGGTCAACTTCCAGGTCGCCGGCGAAGACGAAGTGCGCACCGGCCAGATCGTCAGCAGCGCCAGCCTCAACAGCGACGACCTCGCCTCCGACATTCGTGTGCAGATCAAGCCTGACAGCGGCCTGCCCGCCGAACTGGCCGGCCGCCCGGCTGCGGTCAACAGCGACCGTGGCCCATCGCTGAACTGGCTGATCGACAAAGCCGTGGCCCGTGGGCTGTAAGAGGATCACAGCATGATTCCCTACAAGAAGAGCGCAAGCCTGGGCCTGTGTGCCCTGGCTGCCGCCATCACCTTGGCCGGCTGTGCCGGCCTGCCCGACCAGCGCCTGGCCAACGAAGCCATGAAACGCGGTGACACGGCCTTGGCCGAGCGCAACTACAAGGCCCTGGCCGACCTGGGCTACAGCGAAGCGCAAGTGGGCCTGGCCGACATCAAGGTGGCCACCCGCGACCCGTCGCAAATCAAGGAAGCCGAGACCACCTACCGCGCCGCAGCTGCCACGTCGCCCCGTGCCCAGGCACGCCTTGGTCGCCTGCTGGTGGCCAAGCCCGACAGCACCCAGGCCGAACGCGAAGAAGCCGAAACCCTGCTCAAGCAAGCGGCCCGTCAAGGCGAAAGCAATACCCTGATCCCGCTGGCGATGCTCTACCTCAGCTACCCGCAGAGCTTCCCCAAGGTCAACGCACAACAGCAGATCGACCAATGGCGCGCCGCCGGCAACCCGGAAGCGGGCTTGGCCCAGGTGCTGCTGTACCGCACCCAGGGCACCTACGACCAGCACCTGGGCGAGGTGGAGAACATCTGCAAGGCCGCCCTGAACACCACCGACATCTGCTACGTCGAATTGGCCACCGTATACCAGAAGCGTGGCCAGGCCGACCAGCAGGCCGACCTGCTCGCCCAGCTCAAAGCCGCCTACGCCCGTGGCGCAGTGCCGGCCACCCGGGTCGACAGCGTTGCCCGTGTGCTGGCTGACCGCAGCCTGGGCCAGACCGACGAGAAAACCGCCAAGGACCTGCTTGAGCAGGTGGCCCCGACGAACCCGGCGTCCTGGGTCAGCCTGGCGCAACTGGTGTACGACTTCCCCGAACTGGGCGACACCGACCAGTTGCTGGCCTACATCGACAAGGGCCGCGAAGCCGAACAGCCTCGCGCCGAACTGCTGCTGGGCCGCCTGTACTACGAAGGCAAGACCCTGCCAGCCGACGCCAAAAAGGCCGAGCAGCACCTGCAGGCTGCCGCCGACGCAGGCGAGATCAGCGCCCATTATTACCTGGGCCAGCTGTACCGCCGCGGCTATTTGGGCAACGTCGAGCCGCAGAAAGCCGTCGACCACCTGCTGGCCGCCGCCCGTGGCGGGCAGAACAGCGCCGACTATGCCCTGGCCCAGCTGTTCAGCGAAGGCCACGGCATTCGCCCGCAACCGGGCAACGCCTGGGTGTTCGCCCAGCTGTCGCAGGTCAACCCGACGCCGCAATCGAGCGAACTCTTGCAGCAACTCGACCAGCAACTCACGCCTGACCAACGTAGCCAGGCGCAGCAACTGCTGGCGCAAGAGAAGCAGGCACGCGGCAGCATGGCCCAGGGCGCGAACAGCACCCTGGCACTCGAAGCCCTGCAAGACGACGAAAAAGAAGTAGACGGTGAGGACTCGCTATGACGCTCAATCCCTTCGTGAAAGCTGGCATCGGCCTGAGCTTCGCCCTGCTGTGGTCCTGCCCGACCCTGGCGGAAATGACCGCTGAGAAAAACTTTGGCCTGGACGTGAAAATCACCGGCCAGTCGGAAGACGACCGCGACCTGGGCACCCGCCCTGGCGGCGACGTCAACGGTCTGGGCCTGGACCTGCGCCCGTGGGTGTACGGCGAACGCGGCAACTGGAGCGCCTACGCCATGGGCCAGGCCGTCGCCGCCACCGACACCATCGAAACCGACACCCTGCGCCAGAACGACGACGGCACCACCACCGACACCGGTGACGACAGCCGCCAGCCAGACAAAAGCTACCTGGCCATGCGCGAGTTCTGGGTGGGCTACAGCGGCCTCACCGCTTACCCCGGCGAGCAACTTCGCCTCGGTCGCCAGCGCCTGCGCAGCGACGATGGCATGTGGCGCGACACCAACATCGAAGCGCTGAACTGGACCTTCGACACCACCCTGCTCAAGGCCGACCTGGGCGTGGCCCAGCGCTTCAGCGAATACCGCACCGACCTCACCGAGCTGGCCCCGGAAGACAAGGACCGCACCCACATCTACGGCAACGTCGCCACGCAGTGGACCCCTGGTCACTGGGTAGGCGTACGTGCCCACCACACCCACGACAGCGGCAGCCTGAAAAACCCGGGAGAAACCGTCGACGCACTGGACAAAACCCGCACCGGCGACCTGACCTGGCTGGGCCTGGAAGCCAACAGCGACGCCTACAACTGGCGCAACGACCACACCGTCAACTACTGGGGCAGCGTCACCTGGCTGACCGGTGACCGCGACACCCTCAGCAGCCAGGCCGTCGGCGGCGAGCAGGTTGCCACCGGCAAGCAGAGCGGCGATGTCAATGCCTGGGCCACCGACCTCGGCATCCGCCTGCGCCTGGACCCGCAATGGCAGGTCGGTGCGGCCTATGCCCGTGGCAGCGGCGGCGGTGGCGACGACGGTTCGAACAACTTCGAGCAAACCGGCCTTGAGAGCAACCGCTCCAACTTCACCGGCACCCGCTCGCGCGTGCACCGCTTCGGCGAGGCATTCCGTGGCGAGCTGGGCAACCTGCAGGCCGCCACCCTGTTCGCCTCCTGGCAGCTGCGCGACGACTACGACGCCAGCCTGATCTACCACAAGTTCTGGCGTGTCGACGGCAACCAGAACATCGGCTCCAGCGGCATCAATGCCGCCGTCGACGACAACGGCGTCAACCGCCAGCTGGTCGACGGTGAAAAAGACCTTGGCCAGGAAATGGACGTGGTTGTGACCAAGTACTTCAAGCAAGGCCTGCTGCCAGCCTCCATGAGCCAGGCCATCGACGAACCGTCCGCCCTGGTGCGCCTGCGCGCCGGTGTGTTCAAGCCGGGCGACGCCTATGGCAAGGAAGCGGACTCGTACATGCACCGCGCCTTCGTCGACGTGATCTGGCGATTCTGAGGCCGGGAGAAACCTGATGAACCTTCACCCGCACTTACGTCACAGCCTGTTGGCCAGCGCCTTGCTGCTGGCCAGCGGCCTGGTCGCCGCCGCAGAACCCCAGGTTATTGCCAAGGAACTGCAGCAGGCCAAGACCTATACCGTGGCCAGCGCGCCGATCGAGCCGCTGCAGATGGACCCGCCAAAGCTGCCCGACCTGACCGGCTTCACCGCCGAGGCGGTGCAGAAGAAGATCGACCGCAGCCACAAGGGCAAGGTCAGCCTGCGCCGCATGTTCCAGGAGGACACCCTCAAGGAGTTCGTCGGCGGCGACAACAAGGCGGCCGAGTGGGTGCAGCGCCAGCACGGTATTCCGCAGGCGATCTTCGTCGATGACGGCCATGTCGACCTGGTGGAACTGAGCAAGAAGGTGCCCAAGCAGTACCTCAGCGAAGTCGAGCCAGGCGTGTACCTGGCGCGCCTGCCGATTGTGGTCGGGCAAAAGGGCATCCTCGAGATCGACGGCAAGGTCAAGCAGTTGCGCCTGTCCCAGGAGGGCGGTTCGTTCCTGGTCAACGACGGCAAGCTGTTCGTCACCGACACCCAGGTGACCGGCTGGCGCGAGAAGGACAACGGCCCGGCGACCTTCCGCTCGCCCAAGGAATTCCGCCCGTTCCTGCTGTCGTGGGGCGGTACCGAGACCTACATCGTCAATACGAAGATGGCCAGCTTCGGCTACGCCAAGTCCAAATCGTACGGTGTGAGCATCTCGCAGTACACGCCGAACATGGCCAAGCGCATGGGACGCCCGGAACCCACCGGCTGGATCATCGGCTCTGAGTTCAGCGACATGTGGTACGGCTTCTATTGCTACGAAACCCAGGACTTCGTGGTGAAGGACAGCACCTACCGCGACAACATCGTCTACGGCATCGACCCGCACGACCGCTCGCACCGCCTGATCATCGCCGGCAACACCGTGTACGGCACCAAGAAGAAGCACGGCATCATCGTTTCGCGTGAGGTGAACGACAGCTGGATCATCAACAACAAGAGCTACGACAACAAGCTCTCGGGCGTGGTGATCGACCGTAACAGCGTCAACAACCTGATCGCCTACAACGAGATCTACCGTAACCACACCGACGGCATCACCCTGTACGAAAGCGGCGACAACCTGATTTGGGGCAACAAGCTGATCAACAACCGCCGCCACGGCATCCGCGTGCGTAACAGCGTGAACATCCGCCTGTACGAAAACATCGCCATGGCCAACGGCCTGGTGGGCGTGTACGGCCACATCAAAGACCTGTCCGACACCGACCGCGACATCGCCCTGGACCCGTTCGACACCAAAGTGTCGCTGATCCTGGTAGGCGGTGAGCTGACGGCCAACGGCTCCGGCCCGCTGTCGATCGACTCGCCGCTGTCGGTCGAGCTGTACAAGGTTTCGATGCTCGCCCCGCGCAAGGCCAGCGGTATCAGCCTCAACGGCATCCTGGGCGAACGCCAGGACGAAATCCTCGACCTGCTGGTACGCCAGCAAAAGGCTGTGCTGATCGACCCGGTCGAACGCCAGACCGAAATGATCGATTAAGGAAGCCCAGACCATGACCCCACACCTGATGAAACTGCTGGGCCTGTCCGCCGCCCTTCTGGCGATCAGCCAGGGCGTGCGCGCCGACGACGTGAAGGCCCCCACCTTCACCGCCGAGCCGTGCTGCCAGCTGTGCCCTGAAGCGCATGACGCCAGCCGCTACACCACCCGTTACCAGCAGAACTTCACCACGCTGGTGCAGGCCAAAGGGGACTGGCTTTTCCGTACCCGCGAAGACCTGCGCACCGAGTTCAACACCACCCCGGCCGGCTACAAACGCCTGCAGCAGGTGCACGACGCGTTCAAGAAGCGCGGCGTGGAACTGGTGGTGGTCTACCAGCCGACCCGTGGCCTGGTGAACCGCAACATGCTCAACCCGGCCGAGAAAGCTGCCTTCGATTACCAGAAGGCGCTGGGCAACTACCAGGCCATGCTCAAGCGCTTTGCAAGCATGGGCTACAACGTGCCCGACCTGTCGCCGCTGACCAACGAACAGCTGGCCGCCGCCGACCAGGGCAAGGACTTCTACTTCCGTGGCGACCAGCACTGGACACCTTACGGCGCCGAGCGCGCGGCCAAGATCGTGGCCGACACCGTGCACCACATGCCGGCCTTCGAAGGCATCCCGCGCAAGGAATTCGAAACGAAAAAATCCGGGCGCATGGGCAAGACCGGCACCCTGCACAACGTCGCCGGCCAGCTCTGCGGCACCAGCTATGCAGTGCAGTACATGGACCAGTTCGCCACCGAGCCGAAAGGCTCCAGCGGCGGTGGCGACGACCTGTTCGGTGACAGTGGCAACGCGCAGATCACCCTGGTCGGCACCAGCCACAGTGGCAAGAACTACAACTTCTCGGGCTTCCTCGAACAGTACATCGGTGCCGACGTGCTCAACGTCGCCTTCCCCGGCGGTGGCCTGGAAGGTTCGATGATCCAGTACCTGGGCAGCGAGGAATTCAAGAAGAACCCGCCGAAGATCCTCATCTGGGAGTTCTCCCCGCTGTACCGCCTGGACCAGGAAACCATCTGGCGGCAAATCCTCGGCCTGCTCGACAACGGCTGCGACGACCGCCCGGCGCTGATGAGCGCCAGCACCACCCTCAAGCCCGGCAAGAACGAGCTGATGGTCAACGGCAAGGGCGGCGTGATCAAAGACCTGATCAACCGCAACCTGCAGATGGACGTGAAGTTCGAAGACCCGTCGGTGAAGGTATTGCAGGCCACCCTTTGGTACCTCAACGGTCGCCACGAAGACATCAAGCTGGAAAAACCGGAAACCTCCGACACCGACGGCCGCTTTGTCTTCCAGATGCGTGAAGACGAGGACTGGGCCAGCCAGAGCCTGCTGGCCTTCGAGGTGCAAGGCCCGGAAAGCGGCACCCAGAAAGTCGAAGCCAAGCTCTGCAAACGCAACAACTTCGCCGTGCCCGCGCAAACCGCGCAGGCCGGCCAGTGAGGCGACCCATGACTACCTTCAAGCGAATCTTCCGCCCCGCCCTGCTCGCGCTGGCCCTGTTCGGGGGGGCCGCGCATGCCGCGCTGGTCCCCCCCCAGGGGTATTACGAGGGGATCGAAAAGCTCAAGACCGGCGACGGTAACTTCCGTTGCGAAGCAACGCCCAAGCCGTACACCGGTGCGCTGCAGTTCCGCAGCAAGTACGAAGGTTCGGACAGTGCCCGGGCAACCCTCAACAAGGATTCCGAGCAGGCCTTCCGCGATTCCACCAAGGACATCACCACCCTGGAGCGTGGCGTGGCCAAGATGGTCAACCAGTACATGCGCGACGGACGCCCGGCACAACTCGACTGCGCCCTGACCTGGTTGGGCACCTGGGCGCGTGCCGATGCGCTGATGTCCACCGACTACAACCACACCGGCAAATCCATGCGCAAATGGGCGTTGGGCAGCATGAGTGGTTCCTGGCTGCGCCTGAAGTTCTCCAACTCGCAGCCGCTGGCCGCGCACCAGGCCGAGGCCGAGCTGATCGAGAAATGGTTCGCCCGCCTTGCAGAGCAAACCGTGCGCGACTGGAGCAACCTGCCGCTGGCGAAGATCAACAACCACAGCTACTGGGCCGCCTGGTCGGTCATGGCCACCTCGGTGGCGACCAACCGCCGCGACCTGTTCGACTGGGCCGTGAAGGAATACAAGATCGGCGCCAACCAGGTCGACGAGCAGGGCTTCTTGCCCAACGAGATCAAGCGCAAGCAGCGCGCCCTGGCCTACCACAACTACGCCCTGCCACCGCTGGCGATGATCGCCAGCTTTGCCAAGGCCAACGGTGTGGACCTGCGCAGCGAAAACAACTTTGCCCTGCAGCGCCTGGGGGAAGGCGTGCTCTACGGCGCTCGCGATCCTAAGCACTTCGCGGAACGCGCAGGCGAAAAGCAAGACATGAAAGACCTCAAGGTCGACAGCAAGTACGCCTGGCTCGAACCGTGGTGCGCGCTGTACCAGTGCGTGGGTGACACGCTCGAACGCAAGCACGGCATGCAGCCATTCGACAGTTTCAGGCTCGGCGGCAACCTGACCCGGGTCTATGACCCGAGCGCAGAGAGCAAGAAATGAAGTGAACCCCGTGTGGGGTCGGAACCTGTGGGAGCGGGCATGCCCGCGAACAAGGGCGAAGCCCTTGCCATGCATCGCGGTGCCTTCTTCGCGGGCTCGCCCGCTCCCACAGGGACCTAAGTTGCCTTCCGGTTATGCACTGGGGGGTTTGGGGGGCGCTGTGCCCCGGATGCTGTGAACAAAAAGGAGAACCGGGATGGTCTTCTCGTCCAACGTGTTCCTGTTCCTGTTCTTGCCGATCTTCCTCGGCCTGTACTACTTGAGCGGGCAACGCTATCGCAACCTGCTGCTGCTGGTCGCCAGCTACATCTTCTATGCCTGGTGGCGGGTGGACTTCCTGGCCCTGTTCGCCGGGGTCACCCTGTGGAACTACTGGATCGGCCTTAAAGTCGGCGCCGCCGGCGTGCGCACCAAGCCGGCCCAGCGCTGGCTGCTGCTGGGCGTGGGCGTCGACCTGGCAATCCTTGGCTACTTCAAGTACGCCAACTTCGGTGTCGACAGCCTGAACGCGATCATCAGCTCGTTCGGCCTGGAGCCGTTCATCCTCACCCACGTGCTGCTGCCGATCGGTATCTCGTTCTACATCTTCGAGTCGATCAGCTACATCATCGACGTGTACCGTGGCGACACCCCGGCTACCCGCAACCTCATCGACTTTGCAGCGTTCGTGGCGATCTTCCCGCACCTGATCGCCGGCCCCGTGTTGCGCTTCAAGGACCTGGTCGACCAGTTCAACAACCGCACCCACACCCTGGACAAGTTCTCCGAAGGTTGCACCCGCTTCATGCAGGGCTTCATCAAGAAAGTGTTCATTGCCGACACCCTGGCGGTGGTGGCCGACCACTGCTTCGCCCTGCAAAACCCGACCACGGGCGACGCCTGGCTGGGCGCGCTGGCCTACACCGCACAGCTGTACTTCGACTTCAGCGGCTACAGCGACATGGCCATCGGCCTGGGCCTGATGATGGGCTTCCGCTTCATGGAGAACTTCAAGCAGCCCTACATCAGCCAGTCGATCACGGAGTTCTGGCGGCGCTGGCACATCAGCCTGTCGACCTGGCTGCGCGACTACCTGTACATCACCTTGGGCGGTAACCGCAAAGGCACCTTCAACACTTACCGCAACCTGTTCCTGACCATGCTGTTGGGCGGCCTGTGGCATGGCGCCAACTTCACCTACATCATCTGGGGCGCCTGGCACGGCATGTGGCTGGCCATTGAGCGTGCGCTGGGTATCGACACCAACCCGCAGCGCTTCAACCCGGTGAAATGGGCCTTCACCTTCCTGCTGGTGGTGGTCGGCTGGGTGATCTTCCGCGCCGAAAACCTGCACGTGGCCGGCCGCATGTACGGCGCCATGTTCAGCTTTGGCGACTGGCAGCTGTCGGAACTCAACCGTGCCCAACTGACCGGCCTGCAAGTGGCCACCCTGGTGATCGCCTACCTCACCCTGGCGTTCTTCGGCCTGCGCGACTTCTACCGCAATGCCAAGCCTTCGCCCAAGGCGACCCCGGTGCAGGTCAACACTGACGGCTCGATCGGCCTGGACTGGACCCGGGTGATGACCCGCGCCCTGGTGCTGCTGCTGTTCGTGGCCTCGATCCTCAAGCTCTCGGCGCAAAGCTACTCGCCGTTCCTGTACTTCCAGTTCTGAGGCCGATGACATGAACCGTACTTTACGCATCACGTATTCACTGTCGTTCCTCGGCTTGCTGGTGGGCATGGGCGTGTGGTCCACCGGTGGCCTGCAAAGCTTCCAGCGTACCGAGCAGATGACCGTGCTCAACGGCAAGCTGGCCAAGGCCGCCGAAACCCACTACGACGAGCAGTTTCCGATCAAGCGCCTTGGCACCAACGTCTGGGCAGCGCTGGACTTCAAGCTGTTCAACGAAGGCCGCCCCGGTGTGGTGCTGGGCCGCGACCAGTGGCTGTTCAGCGACGAAGAGTTCAAGCCCACCGCCGGTGCCGAGCAACTGATGCAGGAAAACCTGGCGCTGATCCGCGGCGTACGCGACACCTTGCAGCAGCACGGCAGCCAGCTGGTGCTGGCCATCGTGCCCGCCAAGGCGCGTATCTATTCGGAATACCTGGGCAAGGAGCAACCAGCCAGCCTGCACGACGACCTGTACAACCAGTTCCATGCTCAGGTGCGCCAGGCCAACGTGTTCGCCCCGGACCTGCAAGCGGCCATGGAACAAGCCAAGGCCCGTGGCCAGGTTTTCCTGCGCACCGACACCCACTGGACGCCGATGGGCGCCGAAGTGGCAGCGCAGGCGCTGGCTGAAGCCGTAAGCCGACAGAACCTGCTCAACGGCGACCCGCAAACCTTCGTGACCGAAGCCGGCAGCACTGCGCCCTACAAAGGCGACCTGACCAACTTCCTGCCGCTCGACCCGCTGTTCAGCAACCTGCTGCCAACCCCGGACAACCTGCAACAACGCACCACCCGCCCGGCAGAAGCAGCGGCTGAAAGCGACGACGCGCTATTTGCCAACAACGAAATCCCGGTGGCGCTGGTGGGCACCAGCTACAGCGCCAACCCGCACTGGAACTTCCTTGGTGCGCTGCAGCAAGCGCTGCGCAGCGACGTGGCCAACTACGCCGAAGACGGCCACGGCCCCCTGCTGCCAATGCTCAAGTACCTGCAAAGCGATGCCTTCAAAAACGCCGCACCCCAGGTGGTGGTGTGGGAATTCCCCGAACGTTATCTGCCCATGAAAAACGACCTCAGCAGCTTCGATCCGCAGTGGATCGCGCAGCTGAAAAACTCGCGTAAATCCGAAGAAAACCTGGCCTTGTCGTCCACCCGGACGAACCACTGAACGATAGAGAGGAAATGCACATGACTACCAAGACTTCCATTGCCAAAGCCCTCACCCTCGCGGCCGGCCTTTCCCTTGCTTCGATGCAGGCCTTCGCCGGTGCCGACGCCGCCCTGTATGGCCCAAGCGCGCCGAAAGGTTCGACCTTCGTGCGCCTGTACAACGCCGCCAGCGCACCCGCTGCCGCTTCGGTCGGCAACACCCAGATCAAACAGGTGGGCGCCCAGGCCAGCAGCGACTTCAGCTTCCTGCCAGGCGGCGACTATACCGCCCAGGTTGGCGGCAAGAGCGTGCCGGTGAAGCTGGCCTCGGACAAGTACTACACCCTGGTCAACAGCAGCAGCGGCAACCCGCAGCTGATCGAAGAACCGCCGTTCAAGAACAAGCAGAAAGCCCTGGTGCGCGTGCAGAACCTGAGCGACCAGCAGCTGACCCTGAAAACCGCCGACGGCAAGACCGAAGTGGTCAAGCCGGTGGCCGCCAACGGCCGTGGCGAACGTGAAATCAACCCAGTGAAGGTCAACCTGGCGTTGTTCCAAGGTGACAAGAAAGTGGGCGACGTGAAACCCGTCGCCCTGGAGCGCGGCGAAGCCGCGGTGCTGTACGTAACAGGTTCCGGCAACGCCTTGTCGCCGGTGTGGGTAACTCGCCCCGTGGCTAGCAACTGATCCCTCTGCCTATTAACGACTATTGGAGAAACATGATGATCCCGGTAATTCTTTCTGGTGGTAGCGGTTCGCGTCTGTGGCCTCTGTCGCGCAAGCAGTTCCCTAAACAGTTCCTGGCCCTGACCGGTGAACACACCCTGTTCCAGCAAACCATCGAGCGCCTGGTGTTCGAAGGCATGGACACACCGATCGTGGTCTGCAACAAGGACCACAAGTTCATCGTCCAGGAGCAACTGGCTGCCCTGAAGCTGGAAACCCAAGGCATCCTGATGGAGCCGTTCGGCCGCAACACCGCGCCGGCCGTGGCCATGGCCGCCATGAAGCTGGTCAACGAAGGCCGTGACGAGCTGATGCTGGTACTGCCCGCCGACCACGTGATCGATGACCAGAAGGCGCTGCAACGCGCCCTGGCTTTGGCCACCGTGGCCGCCGAGCGTGGCGAAATGGTGCTGTTCGGCGTACCGGCGACCAAACCGGAAACCGGCTACGGCTACATCCGCTCCAGCCAGGATGCACTGCTGCCCGAAGGCGTGGCGCGGGTGGCACAGTTCGTTGAAAAACCCGATGAAAAACGCGCCGCCGAGTTCGTCCAGGCCGGTGGCTACTTCTGGAACAGCGGCATGTTCCTGTTCCGCGCCAGCCGCTTCCTCGAAGAGCTGAAAAAGCACGACGGCGACATCTATGACACCTGCGTGCTGGCCCTGGAGCGCAGCCAGGAGGACGGCGATGTGCTGAGCATCGACGAAGCCACCTTCGCCTGCTGCCCGGACAACTCCATCGACTACGCGGTGATGGAAAAAACCCAGCGCGCTTGCGTGGTGCCGATGTCGGCCGGCTGGAGCGATGTGGGCTGCTGGTCGTCGCTGTGGGAGGTGCACGAGAAGGACGAGGATGGCAACGTCACCAAAGGCGACGTGGTGGTGCAGGACAGCCGCAACTGCATGATCCATGGCAACGGCAAGCTGGTGTCGGTGATCGGCCTAGAAAACATCGTGGTGGTCGAGACCAAGGACGCCATGATGATTGCCCACAAGGACAAGGTCCAGGGCGTGAAGCAGATGGTCAAGACCCTTGACGAACAGGGCCGCACGGAAACCCAGAACCACCTGGAAGTGTATCGCCCGTGGGGCTCGTACGACTCGGTGGACATGGGCGGCCGCTTCCAGGTCAAGCACATCACCGTCAAGCCAGGCGCCAGCCTGTCGCTGCAGATGCACCACCACCGTGCCGAGCACTGGATCGTGGTGTCTGGCACTGCCGAGGTGACGTGTGACGAGAACGTGTTCCTGCTGACCGAGAACCAGTCGACGTACATTCCGATTGCCTCGATCCACCGCCTGCGCAACCCGGGCAAGATCCCGCTGGAGATCATCGAAGTGCAGTCGGGTAGCTACCTGGGTGAGGATGACATCGAGCGCTTCGAGGATGTATACGGGCGCACATCGACACCGGCAGAGCGTGGGGTTTCAGTGAAGACCATCGCGCAATAAGTAACACCTAGGGGCCGCTTTGCGGCCCTTTCCCATTTCAGGCTACGATGGTCAGACCCGCGCAACCAAGGTCTGCACGCCCCATGATCATCGGTGCCTTCCTCATCCTCACCTGGCTGGTGCTGCTGCTGCGCTACCCGGCCAAGGCTTTGCCGATCTCGCTGGCCGCTGTGTGTGGCCTGGGTTTGGTGGCGTTGTTTGTCGTCTGGCAGGACAACCGCGAAACCTCACGACTGGCCCGCCTGGACTTGCGCCTCGTTTATGCCCCCGAACAATGCCCTGCCGACCGTGCGTTGCAAGTACGCATGAAGAACGGCAACAAGGTGCCGCTCACCGAACTGCGCTGGCGGGTGGCGGCGTATGCGCCGGGCGATACCGTGAACCTGGCCGAGAACACCTACAACGCCCCACGCTATCGAGGGCCGGGTGAATTGCAACCGGGGGCCGAGTGGAAAGACTGCCTGCCATTGCCACCGCTGCGGTCCGGGTACCGGCCGCAAACGCTGGAATTCCGTGCCGAACACCTGCAAGGCACCTTCGCCAATTAATCAAAGGCCTCCCCCATGCCCACCGTTCTGATCACCGGTTGTTCCAGCGGCATCGGCCGCGCCTTGGCCGACGCCTTCCGCGATGCCGGCCTCCACGTCTGGGCCACTGCGCGCAAAGCGGAGGATGTTGAAGTGTTAAGCGCCGCCGGTTTTACCGCGCGGCAGCTGGACGTAAATGACAGCGAGGCCCTGGCCCGCCTGGCCGAGGAGCTCGAAACCCTCGACATCCTGATCAACAACGCCGGCTACGGCGCCATGGGGCCGTTGCTCGACGGTGGCGTGGACGCCCTGCGCCAGCAGTTCGAAACCAACGTGTTCGCCGTGGTGGGTGTAACCCGCGCGCTGTTCCCGTTGCTACGCCGCTCACGAGGAACAGTGGTGAACATCGGCAGTGTTTCCGGCGTGCTGGTCACACCGTTCGCCGGTGCCTACTGCGCCTCGAAAGCGGCGGTGCATGCCTTGAGCGATGCCTTGCGCCTGGAGCTTGCACCGTTCGGTGTGCATGTTATGCAAGTGCAGCCCGGGGCGATTGCCTCGCAATTTGCCAACAATGCCCAACGCCAGGCGGAGCAGGTGCTGGCGGCGGACTCTGCGTGGTGGCCGTTGCGTGAGCATGTACAGGCACGGGCGCGGGCTTCGCAGGACAAGCCGACTTCGGCGGCGGTATTTGCCCAAGGCGTACTGGCGGCCGTTGGCAAGTCACCCGTACCCGCTGTGGTGCGGTTGGGGAATGGCAGTACGGCGCTGCCGCTGATGGCCCGGTTACTGCCTCGGCGGGTGCTGGATTGGGCATTGCGCAAGCGGTTTGGGCTGCTGCGTCCGCTTTGATTTTTCTTTTGCCAGTACCGGCGATGGGCCGCACAGCGGCCCCGCTTTTTATGCTTTCCTCACCGGCTGCTCATCAAACGCCTGCCAGCCACCACCCAGGGCCTTGTACAACCCCACCAGCGCCTGCGACACCGCCGCCGAGCTGTCGATCCACTGCTCCTCGCTGGCCAGCAATGCACCCTGCACCGTCAGCACATTGAGAAAGTCCACTGCCCCTTCCACGTACTGGCGCTGGGCGGTTTCCAGGGCGATGCGGTTCTGCCTCACAGCCTCGGCCAGGTGGTCACGGCGCAACTGGCTGGCGTTGTACAGGCGAAGCACATCGTCGACCTCATGCCAGGCGCCCAGCACCACCTTGCGGTAGTTCAGCGCCGCTTCCTGCTGCTGCGCCTCGCGCAGTTCCAAGGTGCCCTTGAGCCGGCCACCCTCGAAGATCGGCAACGACAACTGTGGCCCGAAGGCAAAGCGGCGCGAATCCCAGCCGCCGAAATCAGACAACTGCATGGCCTGGAAGCCGACGCTGCCCGACAAACGGATGCTCGGATAGAAATCAGCCTTGGCCACACCAATACTGGCGGTGGCAGCATGCAGGCGCGCTTCGGCCTGGCGAATGTCCGGGCGGCGTTCGGCCAGTTCGGACGGCAAACCGATGGCGAACTTTTGCTGTGGCGCAGGCAGTTCACCGCCTTGCAGCAATTCAGCCTGCAGACTGCGTGGCGGTTCTGCGGCGAGCAGACTGAGGGCGTTGATCAGGTCATCACGCCGGGCTTCGAGGCTTGGCAGGCGGGCCTCGATCGACGCCACCTGGGCACTGGCCTGAGCCACGTCGAGCCGAGTGGCAACACCTTCGGCCTGACGGTCTTCGGACAATTTGAGGCTGTGCCGGGCAACCTTGAGGTTGTCCTGTGTCACATCAATCGTGTGCTGCACCGCTCGCAGCTGAATGTAGTTGCCGGCGGTTTCCGACAGCAAGGCCAGCAGCACCCCACGGCGGTCGTTCTCGGCCACTTCGACCGTGGCATCGGCAGCCTCGACCTGGCGCCGCACGCGGCCCCACAGGTCCAGTTCCCAACCGGCCACCAGGTCGCCTTGCCAAAGGTTGAACGCCTCTTTACCCGCTTTACCGGAAGGGTCGCTCAAGCCTTCGGCGCTGTTACGAGCGCGGCTGTAACCAGCGTTGGCGTCTACCGATGGCACCCCATCGGCGGCCACGGTGCTGCGCAAGGCGCGGCTTTGCAGCAGGCGGGCGCTGGCCATCTGCAGGTCGAGGTTGCGCTCGGCAACGCGCTGGATCAACGCGCTGAGCTGTCCGTCATGAAAGGTTTCCCACCAGCGCAGCTCCAGCGGTTCGGCTTGCGGCTGGCTGGATGCTGCCTGGCCTTGAAGCGGCGCCCACTGTTGCGGTGCCCGGCTGTCGGGGCGCAGGAAGTCCGGGCCCATCGTGCAACCGGCCATCAACCCGGCCAGCACCAAGGGGCTCAAGCGTAATGCAGGTTTCATCGTGCACTTACCTCTTTGCCATCCAGCTTGTCGCCACGGGTATCGATGGTCGCTTCCACCGACATGCCCACCCGCAAGCGGGAGAGCAACGGCTGCCCGTCATCGAACACGATCTTCACCGGGATGCGCTGCACAACCTTGGTGAAGTTGCCGGTGGCGTTGTCTGGCTTGACCGCAGCGAAGGTCACGCCGGTAGCCGGGGCGATACTCTCTACGTGGCCTTGCAGCTTTTCACCGGAGAAGGTGTCAACGCTGATACTCACCGGCTGCCCCGGCTGCACATGGGTCAGCTGGGTTTCCTGGAAGTTGCCGACCACATAGGCCTGCTGCAACGGCACCACCGATAACAGGCGTGCGCCGGGATTGACGTAGGCGCCCACGCGCAGGGCGCGCTCGCCGACCATGCCGTCCACCGGCGCCGTGATGCGCGTGTAGGACAGGTCGAGCTGTGCCTTTTCCACGCCTGCTTCAGCGCGCTTGAGCTGGCCATCGGCGCTGGCCACCTGGGCAGTAAGGATATCCACCTGCTTGCGCGCCGCCACCAGCGCCGCCTGGGCATTGGCCAGGCGAGCGCGGGCCTGGTCGACGCCGCTGCGTGCCTGCTGGGCATTCTGCACGGTACCGGCGCCCTGCTCGGCCAGGCGGCTGTAGCGGTTGACTTCATGGTCGGCGAACGCTGTTTCGGCCTGGGCCGCTTTCACCGCCGCCTCGGCCTGGGCAATCAATGCTGCCTGGCGCTCGAGCGTGGCGCGGGCATCGGCACTTTGCGCCTGAGCCACCAGCAACTGGGCCTGAGCGGCATCCAGGGCGGCCTGGTAGTCACGGGCGTCGATGGTCGCCAGCAACTGGCCGGCTGTGACCTGCTGGTTATCTTCTACGAGCACGTCCTTGATGAAGCCTGCAACCTTGGGCGCAACTACGGTGTAGTCGGCAATGACGTAGGCATCGTTGGTGCTCTGGCGGTGGTCGCTGCCGAACATCCAGGGGCCGACAATGCCAGCCAGAACGGCCACGGCCAGTACCGAGCCAATGAACAGGGTCTTGCGGTTGTTAGTCATTTCAGCGGGTCTCGAATTCATCCAGGGTTCAGGCCACCGCGCGCGGCGGGTAGACCCGGGTAGGCACGAAAGGAATCAGGCAGATCAGGGCCACGGCGATGCCAGCCATGACCAGGTAGAGGTCGGCAGAGGTCAGCACCAGCGCCTGGTCGTGAATACGCCGGGCCAGGCCCGCAGCGCTGTCGTCGACCAGCGGGGCGTTGCCCAGGCTGTCCACCAGGTGATTGGAATGGAAGTGCCGGCGCAGGGTCCCAAGTGCATCCAGCAAGCCACCCGCGATGACTGCAGCCAGGCCTTTGACAGTGTTGAACCAACTGGAGGCGAACGGGCCTTCCTGTGGGGTCATCCCGTTGGTGGACAGCATCAGCAGTGGCAGCACCGCCATGGGCTGGCCAAACACCTGCAACAGGTAGAACGGGTAGAAGTCGCCACGGATCCACTCGCTGGTCAGCAGGCTGCTGCCGACACACGACACCGCCAGCATCGCCAGGCCAATGCCCAGCACCCAGCGGCAGTCCACCGCGCGGATGTTGCACAGCGCTGCCGTCAGCGGCAGGGCGATCAGTTGCGGCATCGCCACCAGCATCATCAGCGGGCTGGTCTGTGCCGGGCGGTAGCCCTGGATCTGCGCCAGGTAGGCCGACGGGATACTGCCTACGCCCGACAGCACGATCAGCACGCCGGCCAAGGTCACCAAGGCGAAACTCAGGTTGCGCCGCTGCAGCATGCGCAACTGGAAAAACGGCAGCGGCTCGGACCACTCGTTAAACATGAACAGCACCAACAGCAGCAGGCCACCACCCAGCAGCCAGCAGATCAGCGGCGAATCGAACCAGCCCCAACGGTCACCCAGCGAGAGGCCCAGCACGATGCAACTGATGGCGGGCAGGCCCAGCAACACACCGCGCCAGTCGAACTGCTTGAAACGCTCCAGGCGCAGCGGGTCTTGCGGCAGACCCCAACCCACGCAGACGATGGCCAGCAGCGAGGGCAGGATGATCTGCCAGAAGGCCCATTGCCAACCGACGTACTCGGTCCAAAGCCCCGCCAGCGGGGTGCCAAGGTTGGGGCCGAAAGTGGCGGTCAGTGCATAGCAGGCCAGGCCATAGACCTTGATGCCCGGCGGCAGAAAGCGCAGCGCCACGCTCATCAGCATCGGCGGCAAGGCACCCGAGGCAAAGCCCTGGAGTACACGCAGCAGCATCAGGCTATGTAGGTTGGGGGCGAACGGTTGCAGCAGGCCAAGCACGGCGAACAGGCCAATGGCGCTCATGGTGAAGCGCCGCAGTGAGAAGGTGGTGGCCAGCCACGGCGCAAAGGCCATGGCCGAGACCGAGGCGGCACTGTACACCGCCAGCAGCCAGGCGCCTTCATCGGCACCGATACCCATGGCACCGCGGATATCGGCCAGGGAAATCTTGGTGACTGACTCGTTCAGGCCCGCACACAGCACGGCCAGCAAAACACCGAACAGCCCCACCACCACCTGCACGCCGAACGCCGTCTGCGCAGGTGCAGCCGGCGCGGGGGCGGCGGCCAACGCCGCAGAGGGTGCGGTCAGGGAACTCATGAAATTACATCTCCAGCAACAATTTCGAGGCTGGAGCAAGTTTAAGAAGGTCGAATGCTGACGAAAACTGACTTGTTGGCAGTTTTATATTGCGCCAGACGCAATTGTCATGAAAATCACGGATCAATACTGCCGCATGCTTTCAACGTCTGGCGTAGCCAACGATGCGCGGGGTCGTTGTCGAACCGCGGGTGCCATGCCTGCTTCACATTGACCTTTTCCAACGGCACCGGGATCTCGAACGAGCGCAGTGGCAATTTCAGGCGCTGCACACTGTTGAGGATATTGGCCGGTATCGGCAGGATCAGGTCCGAATCCGGCAACGAAAACATGGCCGAGTGGAAGCTGGTGGTGATCAGCGCTACCCGCCGCTCCACCTTGTGGTTGGCCAGCGCCACATCGATCGGCCCATTGGCGCGGCCACGCCGGGATACACTGATCTGCGGGTAGGCGGCGAAGCGCTCTGGGGTGATAGGGGCGTCGAAGATCGGATGCCCTACGCGCGCCAGGCCCACGAAATAGGTGTTGAACAGGCTCTGCACCTTGATTTCCGGGCCCAGTTCTACGGCCGAGCTGATGATCAGGTCGATGTGCCCATTGCGCAGCACCGCATCATCGTCGCCACTGCCCTCCGGGACGAACCGCAACACCGTGCGCGGTGCCTGGGCCAGCATCATGCGCAGCAGTTGGGCGCCGTACAGGGCGATGAACAAATCGTTGGTGCGGATATTGAAGGCACGATCCAGGTTAACCAGATCGACATCGTCTCGGCTGCGGAACACCTGCCCGGCCTGCTCCACCAGGCCATGCACCTGCTCGCGCAGGGCCAACGCGCGCGGCGTCGGCACCAGGCCACGGCCGGCACGCACAAGAATCGGGTCGCCCATGGCCTCGCGAATGCGCCCCAGGGTACGGCTCATCGCTGCCGGGCTCAGGTTCATGCGCTGCGCCGCGCCCACCACGCTGCCCTCATCGAGCAGGGCATCGAGGGCGACAAGCAGGTTCATGTCCGGGAGTTGCATGGCCGTTTTCCGTGGCAGCTGTGGGGATGGCGATGGTAGCAGGTTGGTGGATTGCACCAGACGCAATGCGCTCGTGCGTGGAGGGACATTTATTCCGGAAGTGGATTGGGCCAAAAATATTGCATGGCAGGTTCGGCCCATTCGCGGGTAAACCCGCGAAAGGGCCCGGACAGGCAACCATTCAGCCAGCCTTGTACAAGGATCCCCAATGCCCACCCCCGTCCTGATCGCCATCGACGCCTCCCCCGCTTCCA
Organism: Pseudomonas sp. OG7; assembly: GCF_014192825.1. Classification (NCBI taxonomy): domain Bacteria; kingdom Pseudomonadati; phylum Pseudomonadota; class Gammaproteobacteria; order Pseudomonadales; family Pseudomonadaceae; genus Pseudomonas; species Pseudomonas sp. OG7. The sequence goes on from NZ_JACHYK010000006.1 coordinate 345,535, forward strand.
GCGCCCTGCTCACCCTCGCCCGCCGCTACTGCCGCCCCGGCGAACACGAACTGCACGTATTGCTGGCCATCGACTCCACCTTCGCCGTCCACGAACAACCCGCCCCCTATACAACCGAAGAGCTGGAGGAATACCCCGCCGCCTGCGAGGAACAGCAACATGCCGACCACGCCGTCGCCCAGGCCGTGCGCGAGTTGCAGCAAGCCGGCTTCGCCAGCCAGGGCTGCATGGTGGCCGGGCAACCGGTCGAAGTGATCGTGGCCAAGGCGCAGGAGCAGAACTGCGAGCTGATCATCATGGGCCACCGTCACCTGTCGCGGCTGGGGCGGATGCTGGATCCGTCGATCAGCGCGAAGGTGATTGACCGGGTGAAGGTTCCGGTGTTGGTGGGAGTAGCCTGACCGCCCATCAGAGGGGTAATGCACTTGCATTGACCAGGCAATGCATTCGCATTACCTTGGAATGCATAGCTTCCCCTCAAAAGGACATTGCCCATGGCAACCACTCTCGACGTCGAGTCCACACTGACCGATCGCTATCAGACCACTGTTCCCGAAACAGTACGGCGCGCCTTGGGCTTGAAAAAACGTGACAAGATCCATTACTCGATTCGCCCTGACGGTGAGGTGATACTCACCCGTGCAGAAGCAACCGAGAGCGATCCGGTACTGGGCAAATTTCTGGATTTCCTGGCACACGATATCGCCACCAACCCTCAACGGCTGCAGGTTGTCGATGCTGACCTCATCGCGCGTCTCGACAAGCTTGTCGGCGACGCAGAGGTCGACCTGGATCAACCTCTGTCGGCGGATGATGAATGAGTGATGCGAGCAGGAAGCCTCTGGTTATTCATGGATGGACTGTATTTGCCCACCCGCTGTTCCTGGCCAAACTGGAGGCACTGAGCACTCAAGTTCATGCTCAGATGCAGAAAGACCCAACAGGTTACACGGAAAGAAATACCTATAAGCGGCTGGCGGCGATCAAGCGTTTGGCTTTTGATGTGATCCCTCAGGACCCGACCAAATCTGAATACCGCCAAGGCGCCACGCTGGGCGAGGGTCACAAGCACTGGTTTCGGGCAAAGTTCTTTCAGCAGTACCGGTTGTTCTTTCGCTACCACACCCCCAGCAGGATCATCGTGCTGGCCTGGGTCAATGACGAATCAAGCAAGCGGGCTTATGAAAGTCATGACGATGCTTACAAGGTCTTCCAGAAAATGCTCGACAACGGCCACCCTCCCGATGATTGGGATCAGTTGCTGAGGGAAGTCGCACAGCAACCGTGAACAACACTTACCCCTCGCTCGGCTTCACCACCACCGTACAGGTCGTCCCCGCCGCCAGCAAAAACCCTTCCGGCACTTCATCAATGTGAATCCGCACCGGCACGCGCTGCGCCAGGCGCACCCAGTTGAACGTCGGGTTCACATCGGCAATCAGCTCACGGCTTTGCGGGTTGTCACGGTCGTAGATGCCGCGGGCGATGCTCTCTACATGGCCCTTGATGCGCTCGCCGCTCATCATCTGCAGCTCGGCCTGGTCACCCACCTTCACGTGGGGCAGCTTGGTCTCTTCGAAGAACCCGTACACCCAGAACGAGTTCTCGTCGACCACCGCCATCACCGCTTCACCGGTGCGCGCATAGTCGCCCTTGTGGATATTCAGGTTGGTCACGTACCCGTCCACCGTGGCCACGATGTGCGTGCGCTTGAGGTTGAGCTCGGCTGCAGCCAGCTCGGCCAGGGCCTGTTGGTAATCGGCCTGGGCGGAGTTGGCGATGTTGCTGGCGTCGTCGCGGTTTTCCTTGGAAATCACCAGGTTGTCCATGTCGGCCCGGCGCTTGGCGTTGACCTTGCGCATTTCCCAGGTCGCCTTGCGCGAGGCGACCAGAGCCTTGGCCTGGTCGACTGCCAATTGGTAATGCTCGGGGTCGATCTGGATCAGCAGGTCGCCCTTCTTCACCCGCTGGTTGTCCTTGACCGGGACGTCCACCACGTAGCCGGGCACGTCGGCGGCGACGTTGATGATGTCTGCACGCACGCGGCCGTCGCGGGTCCAGGGCGTGGTCATGTAGTGCAGCCACAACTGGCGACCGATGGCCACGGCGGCGACCAGCACCAGCAGGGTGGCGATCAGGCTGAAGAACTTTTTCATCGAAGGATTCTCACCAGTAGACAGTAAGCGCCATGGCGCCGAACAGGCAGACGAACAGGCTCAGACGCAGCAGCGCCGGGTGCCAGAAGAAGCGGTAGCCATCATGGCTGGCGATGAACCGGTCCAGGCCCCAGGCCAGGCCCAGGGCGAACAGGAACATCAAAGTCATGGTGGGCATGTACACGCCATGGAAGGCGATTTCACGGGGCATGGTGCAGTCCTTTCGCCGGTGCCAGTGGCGATTGTGGGTCAAGCAGGGAAGAACGGATGAAATGCAGGTAGCTTTGCGCACGGCGCAGCACCGAGGTATCGAAGTGCCGGGCGAATGGCTCGTCGGTGGCTTGCACGCGAGCGATGGCGTGGTCCACCGCCACCAGTGCGCGTTCGTGGTTGCTGGCGCTGGGCTGCAAGAACAGCCTTGCCAGTGCGCGGCCCATCACGCGGATGGCCTGGCGCCACGGTTGTGACTCGGCGTAGGCCGGGTGCACCGGCGCACGGGCCTGCTCTTTGCGCAGCTCGATGACGGCGTGACCGATTTCCAGCACGGTGAACATCCACCCCATCAGCTGGCTTTGCACCTGCGGCTTGCCGGCCGCCAGGCCGTAGGCCTGGTGCAACAGGTCGCGGGTGCGGCTTTCAAAGGCCGACCCAAGGCCGCGCAGGCGGCCGCTGATGGCGAACAGCACTTGCTCACGCAGTTCCTGCTCCAGCCGGCTCCACAGCCAGCGGCTGTTGGGCGGCAGGATGATCGCGCCAGCAGCAGCGCAGACGAACATGCCGATGACCATGCCGATGTAGTCGTTGATGAACGTGTAAGGGTCATACACCGTCAGGTTGTTCGGCACCGAACCGATGGCGAAGAACACCAGCAGGCCCAGGCCATAACCGGCGTAAGCCGGGCGCGAGGCAAGGAACGCGCCGAGTACGAACACCGGCGCCAGCACCATGCACAGCAGCGGGAAACCGTCGATCCAGGGGAACACGAAGAAGGTTTCGAAGAAGCCGACAAAAGCGCCGATAGCCGTGCCGCAAGCCATCTGGAACGACATGCGTTTGGGGTTGGGCGAAGCCGCCGAAAGGCCCACGGTGACGGTGGCGATCAAGGTCATCATGGCGCCGCTGGGCCAGTCGCTGAGCAGCCAGTAACTGCCCAGCAGCAACAGCACCGCCGAGGCACGCACACCGGCGGCCAGCGACACCAGCCAGCTGGTCTGCGCCACATAGGGCTCGTCCCACTGTTCACGCTCGTGCCTGTGCGCCGCCAACGAAGCGTGGGTTTCGGCATAACTGAACATTTCGTCGACAAAGCGGTACAGCAGCTCGAACGCCGTATGGAAGTCGAGCAGGTCGGCCTCGCTGGGTTCGGTCGCCAGGTACTCGGCTCGCAGCCCGCGCACCTGGGCTTGCAGGCCTTCCTTGTAGGCGGCCAGCTCCAGGGTCAGGCGCAGTGCATCGGCATCGGTCAACGCCCGGCCCACGTAGGGCTGTAACAGTTCCACCAAGGTGTTCAGGCCCGGTTCGATGGCACTGACGATCTGCAGGGGGCCACGAGCACGCAGGCGTTCGAGCAAACGGTGCAAGGCATTGAAGCGTGTGGTGATGGCCATGAACTCGCTGTTCATGCGCACCAGCCGGCCACTGCGGCGGCGCATGTGCGGGTCTTCGAAGGCAGTGACGTTGCGCAGGCTCTCAAGGCCCACGGCCTCGGCGACGAAGCGCACGTTGCTGCTTTCGAAACGGTCTTTCTGGCTGTCACCGCGCAGGGCTTCCACCACTACCCCGGCGAATACGCCAAAGCGCTGGTACAGGGCGTTGCGCATGGCGGCACTGGCCGACTGCGGCAGGATCGCGGCACTGACGAAGGTCGATACCAGAATGCCCAAGGCAATTTCCAGCACCCGCCATACCGCTGCCATGAACGCCTGATCGGGGTGCTGCAGCACCGGAAGGCCGATCATCGCTGCCGTGTAGCCGGCCAGCACGAAGCCATAGGCGCGGAAGGTGCGGTAGCGCATGGCGCCGGCCGAGCACAGGCCCACCCACAAGGCCAGGCTGGGCAGGAACAGCTCGGTGTTCTGCGGGAAGATGGCGATCAGCGCCACCATCATCGCCGAGCCGGCCAGGGTGCCGAGCACTCGGTAGAAGCTCTTGGCGAACACATGCCCGCTTTGCGGCTGCATGACGATGAACACGGTGATCATGGCCGTGCGCGGTTGCGGCAGCTCCAGGCGCATGGCCAGCCACAGGGTGATGAAGGCGGCAGCCAGCACCTTGAAGATGTACACCCAGGTCACACCGTCGGTGCGCGCCCAGGCAAAGAAGCCCCGGCGCCATTCCAGGCTTTGCAGCCAGCGCATGGGCAAACTGGAAGTGCTCATTCGGCGTTATCCGGCTTCTTGTCGAAAATGGCCAGGGTGGCCGGGGTTTTCGGCGCGGCCTGGCGTTCCTCTTTCGGCACATCCTGGCCGGCCTGCAGGCCACCGCCCAACGCGGTGACCAGCTCGGCATGGGCGATCAGGCGGGCGGCCTGCACCTGCTGTTGCACTTGCTGCTGGCGGAACAGCAAGGTCTGCGCATTGAGCACGCTCAGGTAATCGGTAAGACCCCGCTGGAAGGCGACCATGGCGATGTCGTAGGTTTTTTGCGCAGCAGCAACGGATTCGGCAGCGAAATGCGACTGTTCTTTCATCGACTCGCGGCGGATCAGCTGGTCGGAGATGTTCTTGAGCGCGCCAACCACGGTCTGGTTGTAACGCGCCACCGCCACGTCATAGCCCGCCGAGGCCACGCCCAGCTCCGAGCGCAGGCGGCCACCGTCGAAGATCGGCAGGCTGATGGCCGGGCCGACGTTGTAGTTGAACTTGCGCCCGGTGAGGAACTCCAGCGGGCCGCCGCCGGTGGCCATGAAGCCCAGGCTGCCGACCAGGTCGACGTTGGGGAAGAAGCCGGCATGAGCAACGTCGATGCCACGCGCCTGCGCGGCCACCTGCCAGCGGCTGGCAACCACGTCAGGGCGCTGGCCGACCAGTTGGGCAGGCAGGTTGGAGGGCAGTTTCAGTGGTGCAGCCAGGGCCAGGGTCGGGCGCTGCAACTGTGCGCCCTCCCCCGGCCCCTTGCCGGCCAAGGCAGCCAGCTGGTTGCGGGTCAGGGCGATTTCTTCGTTCAGGCTGTCGAGCTGGCGGTGGGTTTCCGGCAGCGGCGCTTCGGCCTGGCTGACTTCGAAATGGGTGCCGATGCCCGCGTCCAGGCGGCGCTTGGCCAAGGCCAGGATCTGCTCTTGCTGCTCCAGTTCGGCCTTGACGATATCGCGTTGGGCAAAGTGCAGGCTCAGCTGGATATAGGCACGCACCACGTTGTTCTGCAGTTCCAGCTGCGCCTGGCGGGCTTCGGCCACGCTCATGTGCGCCTGATCCACCGCCTGCTCGCTGGCATTGCGTTCGCGGCCCCACAGGTCGAGGGCGTAGCTGAAACCGAAGGCGGCATTGTTGTCCCAGGTGTTGGCGCCAGACAGCGCGCCAGGGCCGTAGAACTGGTCTTCAGGCCAGTTGTGGCGCTTGAGCGTGGCCTGGCCATTGACCTGCAGTTTTTCTGCCGACTCGACCACACCCGCCATGGCCTTGGCTTCGCGCACCCGCGCGGCGGCCATGGCCAGGCTTGGGCTGCCGGCCACGGACAGGGCTACCCAGCGGTCCAGCTGGGGGTCGCCATAGGCGTGCCACCACTGCTGGTCGGGCCAGTGGGCATCGGTCGCGGCTTCGCGTATGGCCGCGTCGGTGGTCAGGGTATTGGCTTGCAGCGTCTTGCTTTGCGGGGCGATGCCCCAGGTTCCGATACAGCCACTCAAGGTGAGGGCAAGGGCACAGGCACTGAACGCATTGAGCGTTCTGATGATGCGACGCGGCACAGCTGCGATTTCCCGAGGAAGAGGTGAAGGGGCCGGGCAATTCTAGGGGGCGGCAGCACTGGCGATAAGCGCAGATTCCTGCGAATCTTTGTTACCAAAACAGCGATAATCCGCCTTTGGTCGAAGGCAAATTTTCAGCTTTTTATCGTTACTTCGTGACACAATTTTGTCCTCTACATCGAGAGTGACCCATGGACACCCTGCAAAACATGCGTGCTTTCAGTTGCGTAGCCCAGCTTGGCAGCTTTACCGCTGCCGCCGCGCAACTGGATACGACCACCGCGAACGTGTCGCGGGCGGTCTCCAACCTGGAAGCCCATCTGCAAACAAGGCTGCTCAACCGTACCACCCGCCGCATTGCGTTGACCGAGGCCGGCAAGCGCTACCTGATGCGTTGCGAACAGATTCTTACCTATGTGGAAGAAGCCGAGGCCGAGGCCAGCGACGCCCATGCGCGCCCCGCAGGGCAGCTGAAGGTGCACTCGATGACCGGGGTGGGCCAGCACTTCGTGGTCGATGCCATCGCCCGCTACCGCGAATCGCACCCGGACGTGACCTTCGACCTGACCATGGCCAACCGCGTACCCGACCTGCTGGACGAAGGCTATGACGTGTCCATCGTGCTGGCCACCGAACTGCCCGACTCGGGGTTCGTATCCCAACGCCTGGGCATCACCTACAGCATTGTCTGCGCTTCGCCCGGCTACATCGCCCGCCACGGCAGTGCGCAAAAGCCGGCAGACCTGCTCAAGCACGCCTGCCTGCGCATGGTCAGCCCCGTGATCCCGCTGGAAAAGTGGCTGTTCGACGGGCCGGAAGGCCAGGAGATGGTCAACATCACCAGCTCGCCGTTCATGGTGAATACCGCCGATGCCATGAAGACCGCGATCCGCAGCGGCATGGGCGTGGGCGTGCTGCCCATCTACTCGGCCATCGACGGTCTGCGTGATGGCAGCCTGGTACGGGTGCTGCCCGAGTACCGCCTGCAGGAGCTGAACCTGTACGCCATCTACCCGTCGCGGCAGTACCTGGATGCCAAGATCAAGACCTGGGTCGAGTACTTGCGCAATTCCCTGCCGGAGATTCTCGCCGCCCATGAGGCGGACCTGAAAACCCATCAGGTGCTGATCGCCAACTAAAAAGCTGCTGCATGGCGGGGGTGGACAATGGTAGGTTGCTAACCAATATCCACCACCGCCTTGCAGAGAAGTTGCCCGATGAAAAAGACCGTCCTGGCCTTCAGCCGTATCACCCCGGCCATGGCCGAGCGCCTGCAGCAAGACTTCAACGTCATTTTGCCGAACCCCAAGCTCGGCGACATCAATGCCCAGTTCAACGAAGCCCTGCCCGAGGCCCACGGCTTGATCGGCGTTGGCCGCAAGCTAGGCCGTGCCCAGCTTGAAGGCGCAGGCAAGCTGGAGGTGGTGTCCAGCGTGTCGGTCGGCTACGACAACTACGACCTGGACTACTTCAACGAACGCGGTATCGCCCTGACCAATACCCCGGATGTGCTGACCGAAAGCACCGCCGACCTGGGCTTCTCGCTGATCATGGGCTGCGCCCGCCGCACCGCCGAGCTGGATGCCTGGACCAAGGCTGGCAACTGGCAGGCCACCGTGGGCCCAGCGCACTTCGGCAGCGATGTACATGGCAAGACGCTGGGTATCGTCGGCATGGGCAACATCGGCGCCGCCGTTGCCCGCCGTGGTCGCTTTGGCTTCAACATGTCGGTCATTTATTCGGGCAACAGCCGTAAAACCGCGCTGGAGCAAGAGCTGGGGGCGCAGTTCCGCAGCCTGGAGCAGTTGCTGGCAGAAGCGGACTTCGTGGTGATCGTGGTGCCGTTGTCCGAGACCACCCGCAAGTTGATCGGTGCGCGAGAGCTGAAGCTGATGAAGCCGAGCGCCTTCCTGATCAACATCGCGCGCGGGCCGGTGGTGGACGAAGCGGCGCTGATCGAAGCGCTGCAGAACGGCACCATTCGTGGCGCCGGGCTGGATGTGTACGAGAAGGAGCCGCTGAGCGATTCGCCGCTGTTCAAACTGCCCAATGCGCTGACCTTGCCACATATTGGTTCAGCCACTGCCGAAACCCGTGAGGCTATGGCCAACCGGGCGATGGACAACCTGCGCGCGGCACTGCTGGGTGAGCGGCCGCGGGATCTGGTGAATCCACAGGTGTGGAAAGGCTGATAGTCATATTTTGCCTGCACCGACCTCTTCGCGGGCGAGCCCGCAAAGAGGTCGGTGCAGGCAGCACATTACCTATTTGGCCACCACCATCCCCTCAGGCACCTTGGCCTTGGGCTTGCGAAACACCAGCACATTCCCCGCCATCACCGCCACCAGCCCCAACAAGGCCGGCGCCGTCCACTGATACCCCTCGGCCACCGCCGACACATTCAACGCCACCAACGGGAACAGCACCGTGCAATAGGCCGCCCGCTCCGGCCCCATGCGCCCGACCAGAGTCAGGTAGGCAGTAAAGGCAATCACCGACCCTGGCACCACCAGGTACAGCAACGAGCCGATGTAGCGCACATTCCACTCCATGCTGAACGGCACGCCGCTGACCACACAAAACACCGCCAGCATCGCCGCCCCGTAGACCATGCCCCAGGCGTTGGTAGTCATGGGTTTGAGCCCGGCATTCTGTTGCATGCTCGACAGCATGTTGCCCGCCGAGAAGCACAGCGTGCCGAGCAAGGCCAGGCCGAGGCCGTACAAGGTCTCGCGGCTGGCGGTGTGGTGTGACAGCTCGGGCCAGAACAGCAGCCCCAACCCGAGCAGGCCCAAGGCACCGCCGCCAAACACATTGCTGGCGATCTTCTGGCCGAAGAAGATCCGTGCATTGAGCGCATTCCACAGGGTAGCGGTGGAAAACACCACGGCGATCAAGCCACTGGCGACCCACTGGCTGGCACTGAGGAAACAGATGAAATTGACGCAAAACAGGCACAGGCCCTGAGCCAGGCAGATCTGGTGGCCACGGCGGTTCATGGGTTGCAGGCGGCGGGTGAGCAGCAGGAAGGCGAACAGGATCAGCCCGGCCAGGGCGAAGCGGTAAACGATCGAGACCGGGATCGCGACCACACCCAGCTGGAGCTTCAGGGCGATCCAGGTGGTACCCCAGATCAGGACGGTGAGCAGGTACAGTGACAGGTTCATGGCGGTGGTTCCTTGGGCCTTTCAAGATCGGTGCCCGGCGCTTCGCGGGCAAGCCCGCTCCCACAGGGATCGCCAGTGTTCTTCCGATCAGCGTTTGCCTGCTTGCACAAACTTGCGCTTTTCTTGCCCTGGTGGATGTCACTCGACCACAGCCGCAGTAGGATGGCTGGCAAGAGGATTCGCCCATGACCCCACTCACGCAGCTGCAAGTGTTCAACGCCATGCACGCCTCCCCCCACGCCCGGCTGGAGCTGAGCGCGCACCTGGGCGATGGGCTGGCGGCGGCGTTGTGGAGCAACCGGGATGATGCCCGCGATTATCAGGCACCGACCCATCACACCCTGTCGTGCTACATCGCCGACGGCACCGGTACCTTCCGCCGCCAGCGTCCGGCCGACAAGGGCGCGCCGGGCAAGCTGTGCGTGATGCCGGCCGGGCAGGAATCGAACTGGGTGGTCAATGGTGCAATCCGCCTGGCGCACCTGTATGTCAGCGAGGCGCAGTTCGCCTTGGGTTGCGTGCGCCTGCTGGACCGGGAGCCGCGTGAACTGCAATTACAGGAAGCGACCTTTCTCGACGACCCGCAACAGGCCGCGCGCTTTCGCCAACTGATCACCCTGGACTGGGACGAGCCCGGCGAGCGCCTGCTGGCCAGCAGCCTGGCGCACGAGATTGTCGACCATGCATTGCTCAGCCAGGTCGGGCTGCGCCAGGGCCTGCGCCTGAAAGGTGGGTTGGCGCCGAACCTGCGCCGGCAAATGGTCGAGTACATCGAGGCGCACCTGGACCAGCCGATTACCCTGGGTGAACTGGCCCTGCGCTGCAACCTGTCCGAATACCACTTCGCGCGCATGTTCCGCACCAGTTTCGGGCTACCGCCGCACCAGTACTTGCTGGCCCGGCGGCTGAACAGGGCCCGCCAGCTGTTGCGGCTGGGGGAAATTCCGCTGGGGGAAATTGCCTTGATGTGCGGGTTTGCCAGTGCCAGCCATTTCAGCAACCGGTTCCGCCAGGCGCTGGGCGCAACACCTGGCGAGTACCGTTCGGCCATTCGCGGCTAAAGCCGCTCCCACAGGTAAAGCGTTGCGCTTGAGGCGGGCGCGATCCCTGTAGGAGCGGCTTTAGCCGCGAAGAGGCCGGTACAGGCTGGCTCAAAACTCGAAGGTGCTGGACAGGCTCACCTGCCGCGCATCCCCGATTGCCACAAAGTACTGGTTCACCGCCGAGCTGTAGTAGACCTTGTCGAACAAGTTCTTCACGTTCAGTTGCAAGCGCACGTTGTGCTCATCCAGCTTGGTCTCGTAGCTGGCGAACGCATCGGCCACGGTATAGGACGGCAGGTCGAAGGTGTTGGTCGAGTTGCCCGCCCGCTCACCCACATAACGCGCACCTGCGCCCATCCGCAGCTTGTCGCCCCCGAACAGGCTGCCGAAGTCGTACACGGCCGACAACGAACCGCTGTGCTTGGCCACGTTCTGCAGGCGGTTGCCTTGCAGGTCCGGGTCCTTGGTGACCTTGGCGTCCGTGTAGGCGTAGCTGCCAATCAGGCTCCAGTGCTCGCTCAGCTGCCCCGTCAGGTCGAGCTCCACGCCACGCGAGCTGACCTCGCCGGCGTTGCTGTACACCGTCTCTTTCGTGGTGGCATCAAAGTTGGAAACCAGCACATTGCGCTTGGTGATGTCGAACACCGCCAGGGTACCGGTCAGGCGACCGGACATGTCTAGCTTGGCGCCCAGCTCCCACGACTTGCCTTCCTCAGGTGCAACCGACGAGTCCAGCACCACGCCGCCCGTCAGCGGCGCAATGCTGGAGTTGGGCTTGAACGACTCGCTGTAGCTGCCATAGAACGACAGCTGGTCATCCACCTTGTAGACGATGCCGGCATGCGGCACCCAGGCTTGGCCGCTGTTATCGGTATTGGCCGTGAACGGACGGCCACGGCCTGCGTACTGGTCGAATTGCTGGAATCGTGCACCGGCCACCAGGATCCAGTGGTCGTCCAGGTGCAGCGCATCCTGCACGAACAGTGCATCGGTGCGCAGCTTGTCGGTCTGGTCACTGTCACTGGCTCTTACTGTGGTGCCCTCCACCTCTTGGCCGTAGACCGGGTTCACATAGCTGAACGTGGATTGCGCAGTCTGGCGGATCAGATCACCGCGAAAGATCTTGCGGTCTTCATGGTCAACGCCGAACAGCAGGTCGTGCTGCATACCGGCCAACTCCACGTTGCCCACCAGGCTCAAGGTGGCGAACTGGTCACGGCTCATGGCGTTGTGGGTGCCGTCGATGCTGCGAGTCAGTGTGCCTTTGGCTTCGTTGACCCCGGTCACCCGCACCTGGCTGGCATCATAAGTCTCGCGGTTGAAGCTGTAGCCAAAGTGCAGCTTCCAGTCATCGGCCAGTTGGTGGTCGACTTCCAGGCGGTACAGGTCAGACCGCCCTTCCATGTCGTTGAACGGCTCGTCCAGGCGCCGGGTGGTGGGGATGTTCAGCGGGTGGCCGTTGCTGCCGAACGCGGTGCCGCGGTCGAAGGGCGAGAGAAACTCGCGGTGCTCGTACGCCAGCACCACCTGGGTGTCTTCGCCCAGCCAGGCCAGCGACGGCGCTACCAATGACTCGCGGTGCACGCCGTAGTTGCGCCAGTAGTCCTCATCCTCGTGGTCGACGATCAGGCGGTAGGCGAAGTTGCTGTCGCCCAACGCGCCGGTGCTGTCGAACCCGCCGCCACTGCCGTTCTTGCCGCTGCCGTAGGTGGAGCCACGGACGGTCAGGGCGTTGTACTGCTGCAACTGCGGGCGCTTGCTGACCACGTTGATCACCCCACCAGGGTCCTGGATGCCGTACAGCAGCGAGGCCGGGCCCTTGAGCACTTCGACCCGCTCGGTACTGGCGTTGAGGCTGCGGCCCTGCACGATGGGCATGCCGTCGCGCATGATCGAGCCGTCGCGGTTGTCGCCAAAACCGCGCTTCATCACCGTGTCGGAGGTGCCGCCAAAGTTGTTGCCCTGGGTGATGCCACTGACGTTGTAAAGGGCATCGTCGAGGTTGCGCGGAGCCTGGTCGCGGATGACCTGGGCCGGTACCACGTTGATGGCCTGGGGAATGTCCTGGTTCGGGCCTTGCCCGCGCATGATCGAGGCGGTGGCCGGCGGTTGATAGCTGTACACGTCCATTTGCGAGGTCACGGTGGTGGCCTGCAGGTTGAGGGCGCCGGAAGTGTCTGCGGTTTCGAGGGTCAGAGTACGGGCATCGACGCGGCGCCAGGCCAACCCGGTGCTGCCCAGCAGCTGTTGCAGGGCCTGTTCGGCGCTGAATCGGCCGTTCAGTGCCGGCGCCTGCACGCCCGGCAGTTCTAAGGTGTAGACCACGCTCTGGCCGGTGGTGCGGCTGAAGGCGTTGAGCGCCTGGGCCAGGGGCTGGGCCGGCTGGGCGAAAGCATAGGTCTGCTGTTGCTCGGCGGCACTGGCCAGGGGAGCGACAGCAACGGCCGGGAGCATGGCAAGGCCGAACCAGAGAGGGACGCAACGCGGAGAGAACTTCATGGACGCTGACCTGTGAGAGGGTGATGACTGCGAATGAATCGCACTTCCACTCATTACACGGATGCCACGTCCTGTTACCTCACCCGTTTTTTAAAAATATTTTGCCTGTGCCCGCGAAGAGGCCAGTACAGGCGACTACCGAAGCAGGGTCAAACGCCCCAGCACGGTCTGCCGCGAAAAGCCCATCACCTTGCCCAGCGAATCCAGCGCCAACTGCGGCTCGTCCACCGGGAAGCTGCCGCTGACCTTGCGCTGCCCCAGTTCACCATCCAGCAACAGAATGCGCCCCGGGTAATAGCGCCCAAGGTCTTCCACCACCTGCGCCAGTGGCACTTGGTAGTAGTTCAGCCAGCCTTGGCGCCAGGCCAGGCGGTTGTCACTGTCCACAACCTGGGTGTCGTCGATCCTGCCTGCGCTGTAGTTCACCTGCTGGTTGGCAGTCAGTTCGCGCGCCAAACCGCCCTGCGCAGGGCTAACCCCCACACGCCCACTGCGTACCGTCACCTGGGCGCCCTCGCCCTGCTCACGCACTTCGAACTGGGTGCCGAGCACCCGCACCTCGCCACCGGCAGCTTCAACCAGGAACGGCTCGCCGGTATGCGTCACCTGGAAAAACGCCGCGCCATGAAGCAACCGCACACGGCGCTCCCCCTTGGCGAAATCGACCGCAATGGCGCTACCGGCATCCAGCGTGACCTGCGACTGGTCAGCCAAGGTCACCTGGCGAATCTGCCCGGCACTGCTGTAGTCAGCCTGCAGGTCCTGCAACCAGTACCCCGGGTGCCAGCCACCGGCAACACCCACGGCCAGCACCAGGCAGGCCGCCATCGCCATCGCCGCCACACGCCTCCACGGACCACGGGCCGGCGGCCTGGCCATGGCATCGAGGTAACGTTGCAGGGCTTGCTGTTCTTCGTCGGCCAACCGCTGCGCCGGGCCGGCGCTTTTCTGCCACAACAGCTGAGCCTGTTCATAGGCGGCGCGGTGAACAGGGTCGGCCATTAGCCAGCGCTTGAACGCCGCACCTTCGGCTTGCGCGGGCTGCTCGTTGATGCGGCTGAGCCACTGCAGGGCGGCCTGGGATTGCGCCTCGGTAATGGGGGGCATGCTGCTCATCGACGGGCGCTCCCTGGCCGGCGTGGAGTGGGCGCGGGCTCGGCAACACTGGCCTTGCACGCTTCAAGGGCGCGCATCATATGCTTTTCCACGGTGCTCTGGGACAGTTGCATGGCCTTGGCGATTTCGCCGTACTTGCAGCCGTGAATACGGTTGAGCAAAAAGATCTGCCGGGTGCGCTCGGGCAAGGCGCGCAAGGCGGCTTCGATGCGTTGCAGGTCGTGGTCCACTTCCAGGGCCTGCTCTGGCGCCTGGGCCGTGGCCACTTCGTCCACCGGCAACGCGGCTTCGGCCACGCGTTCGCGGCTGCCTTCACTGCGCAGGTGGTCGATTGCGAGATTACCAGCGCATCGCAGCAAGTAGGTGTCCAGCGCCTCGACCTTCACTTCGGGGCGCCGCCAGAAGCGCAGAAATAGCTCCTGAACCAGGTCCGATGCCGTGGCGCGGCAGCCGACCCGTCGGCTGACCAGGGCTTCCATGCGTGCCCGCTGGGCCTGGAACACCTGGACGAAACGTGCACGCCCGCCGGCACTGTCGGCGTCGGGCTCGATGATGTCCCCCTGCTCGCTCACGGCTTCACACGGCAAACACGGCCAGCAACGGGCCGAGCACCACGCTGGCGGCGGCCAGGCCCAGCAGCAGGCGCGGCTGGTAAGGCAGGCCGAACACCCAGAGGGTTACCCCGGCCATCATCACCGCCGTCCACTCCACCAGGCCGTAGGCCCAGCCACGCAAGTGCACGCTGAGGAGCAGCGATAACAGCAGCAACAGCCATCCAGCACTGCGCAACAGCCGCAATTGCCCAGGGCGCGGCTTGCGCCCGAGCAGGTCGCTGAAGTGTTTTTCCATGGCCAGGCACAGGGCCACAACACCTGCGAATGCGATCAGTGCGTTACCCAGCATCAGCTCGCCTCCGCCGTTTCAGTACCCGGCTTTTTTACTGCGCGTGGGCGCTTGGCAACCGGCTTGGGGCTGCGCAGCATCTTGCCCGCCAGCCAGGCCAGGAACAGGCCGGTGGCCAGGGCAGTCAGGTCGAAGCCGGCCATGGCCCAGTCACCCTCCTGCAGCGAATGGTTCAGCCCGCGGTGGGTACTCAGGCCGTTGAGCAGCGGCAGCAAGGCAAAGGCCAGCGCACCCAACGCAAGTTGCTCGCCCCAGGCCCTGCGCCCGCTGCGTAGTACCGCATGCACCAGCGACAGGCCCCAGGCGATGAAGAAGGCATTGACCTCCCAGTCGCCCCGGCCTTCGACGCCTATCGGGACCAGGCGGTTGGCCCAGAAGAAACCTGCCACCGCCAGCAGCAAGCCGCTCATGCTGGCGATATTGAGTACCTCGACCAGGCGCAACTCACCCGGTATGCGCTCGCTCTTGGCGTGCTTGAGCTGACGCTTGCCCAGCCACATCACCAGCCCGGTGCCGATCACCGCAGTGCCGGCCACACCAAAAAAGAAGTACAGCCAGCGCAACCAAGGGCCGGCGAAGTTACCCATGTGCAGCCCGGCGAAACTGAAGGCGGTCATCATTGCCCCGCTCTCTGGCTTGCCCTGGCTCAGCAGCTCGCCACTGGCGCCATCGAAGGTCCAGTTAGCGCTGCGCCGATAAGCCACATGGTCGGCAGACGATTGCGTGAAGGTGACACGGGCATTGCTGTCGCCCGGGTTCTGCACCTGGATGTTGCCGATACGCGCGCCGGGTTGCAGTGCCTGCAACTGGGCATACAGGCTGGGCAACGGCACCAGCGGTGCAGCCACATGGGCCGCCTTGGGCGCATCGTCGCGGCCGAACAGGTCGTTGAAGTACTTGTCGGTGTCATTGCCATAGCTGGCCATGATGCCAGCCGGCATCACCATGTACATGAACAGCACCAGGCTGCTGTAGCTGATCATCAGGTGAAATGGCAGCACCAGCACACCGATCGCGTTGTGCCCGTCCAGCCAGGAGCGCTGGCCCTTGCCGGGGCGGAAGGTGAAGAACTCCTTGAAGATCTTCTTGTGCGTGATGATGCCGGTGACCAGCCCCAACAGCATGATGAACGCGCAGAAGGTCGACAGCCATCGGCCGAACGGGTAAGGCATTTGTAGCTGGAAGTGGAAGCGGTAGAAGAACTCGCCACCGCGGCTGTCGCGCGCTTCAACCGGCTGACCGGTCTGGGTATCGAGGGTTTTACTCACGAACCCGCGTGGCCCGCCATTGGGGTCGCGGTAGCCCACGCTCAAGGCAGCCTCGCGCGCGTTGGGCATGCGAATGAACCAGGTGCCAGAATGCCCGGCATTGTCCTGCAGGTAACGTTGGGCCACACCCAGGCTGTTGAGCGGATCCAGAGCATGGCTGCGCACTTCGGGCTGCGCCCAGTGGGTGATTTCTTCCTTGAAATACGACAGTGTGCCGGTGAGGAAGATGGCGAACAACAGCCAGCCGAAGATCAGGCCGGTCCAGGTGTGCAGCCAGGCCATCGCCTGGCGAAAGCCTTCTTTCATGGGTTTTTCATCCAGTAGGCGACGCCGCTGATCAGGCCCAACAACAGGCTTGGCGCCAGTACACCCAGCCAGGCACGCCAGGCGTTGCGGCAGGCGAAGCACCAGATGAACGCCAGCAGGTAGAAGACGAACGACAGCAGCAGGCCGGTGAGCGTGGCATCGACCTTGGGCAACGGCGCCACCAAGGCAATACAGACGCTGGCCATCGACGCCAGCAAGTAGCCGCCCAGCAGCGCGGCAAGGCTACGTGAGGCAACGCCCAGCCGGTAACTGAGCGGGAGGCCGGCGGTTTTGCGCGTCATGGCGAAGGTCCGGGCATTTTCGGGGGTGCAATACTAATGATTTCAATTCTCATAAGCAAAGCCTGCTGCTACTTCGCCCTGTGAACGCCTCGTTTTCCCCGCAAGTGGCCGAGCAGGCCGTGCACTGGGCAGACGTCGGTGGAGTTCTGACCTGTAGCAAATGGGGGGCCGCTTTGTAGCCCCCTTTTGCAACAAGAAATTTATTTTCAGAAAGGGCTTGAATTCATCCAGCAGTTGCCTGACCTTAGAGTCAAGAGGCGCAGAAATTCCAAGGGTCTCAAGGGCCTAGGCGCGCCTCCATGCGAGCAAGCTGAATAAGGATTGAATCATGCAAATCCAGGTCAACAGCAGCAACCATTTCGAAGGCAACGCCCGGCTCGATCAGTGGGTCCGCAGTACCCTGCAGAACTCGCTGGAACGTTACGAAGAAGACCTCACCCGCATCGAGGTTCACCTGCGCGACGAGAACGGCGCCAAGCCCGGACCGCATGACAAACGCTGCCAGATGGAGGCTCGCCCAAAAGGCCACCAACCGATTTCCGTGACCCACACCGCCACTTCGCTGGACCAGGCAGTCGACGGTGCCGCCACCAAGCTCACCCACGCGCTGGAACACTTCTACGGCAAGTTGCGCAGCAAGCGCGGCGCCCTGGAGCTGAGTGACCCAGACGCCTGATCGTCAAAGCAAAACGCCCGGCCTGAAGCCGGGCGTTTTTGTTTGTAGCGATCAACGGCACTGAACCAAGCCGCCGCGTTGCCAGTCAACCTCTGCACTCATCCACTGCAGAAGCACGACCATGGACAACCCGTTCGAAAAAATCAGTGCTGCATTCGCCCCCGAATACCGGGTCAACCTGAGCATCACAAACCTCGACGGCAGCATCATGCTGACCCTGTCCGACGACGCCGGCGTTGTCGCCAAGCGCCTCATCACCCAGGCCCAGCGCAACGACCCGGCGCGCCTGCAACGGGTGATCGACAGCATTCGCCTGGGCCTGGCCATCGAATTCAGTCAAAACCCCATGCAAGTGCTGGCCGCGCTAACCCGCGACGCTCGTCACGCGCCGCGCCACGTCGTTGCCAACTGAGGGTTACTTGCCCTCGTCCACTTCCTTGCCGTTGGCATCCAGCACCTTGGTCGAGGGGTAGCGATACGAAGCGTAGCGCACCACCAGAATCGAGAACGCCAGCAACAGGATGCCGCCGCACAGGTACAGCAGCCCTTCGTCCGGCGCCTTGTGGTGCGAGACATCGCCGATCAGCAGGCGAGTCAGCGCGGTAATGGCCACGTACAGCAGGAAGCGGATTGGCATGTGGTTGGTCTTGAAGTAAATGCCGACCATCGCCCCCAACTCCAGGTAGATGAACAGCAGCAGGATGTCATCGACACTGACCCCACCCTTGCCGAGCATGTCCAGGAAGGTGACCACCGCCGCATAGGCGGTAATCGCGCCAATGCCAAACAGCGCCAGGTAATGGAAGGCCTCGACGCACAGGTTACCCAGCGAGTCGGCCGAACCATGCAGGCCTTTGCGTAGCTTGTCTGCCCATTTGATGTTCACGATGTTCCATTCCCCGATACGTCTTTAAGGATGATGCGTCACCGGTGTGACGCTTGTGCCATGCAGTTAAAGGGCCAGGCCCTTGGCTTGGAAGGCGACCGATTGCCGCAAGGCACGTGTGGGCAGGCTGAAGAATCAGGTTGCGCGATGATGGCAATGCCATTACTGTATGCGCATACAGTAAACTGCAACACAAACAGCAAAAAAGGCATAGAGGTGATGAATGGCCGTCGAAGTGGTGTACCGCAGCAGCCGCGACCCGGAGCGCTTGTTCATGGATAAGGCCGAAGCAGACCGTCACGACAAGATGCTCGAACTGGCCGAGCGCCTGGCCGAAGTGCTGCACAAGGCGGTGCCGTCGCTGACTGAGCAGCAGGTTGAGGAAGCCGGTATCTACATGGCCAAGAACCGCGATGTGTTTGCCCGGGCGTTCAAGAGCCAGCCGGATGCGTTGGCCGAGTTGCTGGAAGGAGGTGCTGCCGAGTGAGATCGGCAGCGCCTGCTTCGCGGGCAAGCCCGCGAAGAGGCCAGTAACGCCAGCATCAGCATTCAGCCGTAGAGCAACCGCTCTGCCAACATCTGCGCCACCCGCGCCGGCGAACGCTTCTCCGCCTGGGCATGGCCGAACACTTCGGTCAGCCGTGACGGTATCCGCGCCAGGTGCGCGGTGATGGTGCCCAAATCCTCGCCACGATGGGTCAGCGCCACGTAGATCAACCCACCGGCATTGATCACGTAGTCAGGCGCATACAATATCCCGCGCGACTCCAGCTGGTCGGCCACCTGCAAGGTGGTCAGCTGGTTGTTCGCCGCCCCCGCCACCGCCGCGCAACGCAACTGCATCACGCTTTGCCCGTTCAGCACCGGCCCCACGCCGCAAGGGGCGAAGATGTCGCAAGGGGTGCTGATCAACGCATCGTTGGTTACAGGCTTGGCATCGAACTGCTCCATCGCCAGCCGCACACGTCCTGGGTCCAGGTCGCTGACCAGCAACTCCGCGCCCACTGCATGCAGTTGCTCCGCCAACGCAAAACCGACATTGCCCAAGCCCTGCACCGCCACTCGCAGGCCTCTGAGGTCATCACTGCCCAGCCGGAACGAGGTGGTGGCGCGAATACCCGCGAACACCCCCATCGCCGCATGTGGCGAGGGATCACCCGATGCGGTGGTACTGGTCACATGGGGTGTGCTCTGAGCAATGCAGTCCATGTCCAGGGTCGAGGTGCCGCTGTCCACGGCGATGATGAAGCGTCCGTGCAAGGTATCGATGAAGCGGCCAAAGGCCTCGAACAGTGCGGCGCGGTTTTCCACATGCGGGTTGTGCATGATCACCGCCTTGCCACCGCCCAGTGGCAAGCCCGCCAACGCCGCCTTGTAGCTCATGCCCTGGGCCAGGCGAATGGCATCGGTCATGGCGCTTTCGTCATCGGCATAAGGCAGGTACCGGCACCCGCCCATGGCCGGGCCCAGTTGCTCACTGTGGATCGCCACAACCGCTTTCAGACCCGTAGGCGGGTCGTTGAACAGGTGCAAGGACTGGGTACGGGTGCTTTGCATCAGAGCGAACATCGACAGGCCCCCCATGAGGTGCTCCCTCCAGTATAGGCACCGCCCTGAAGCTGGTGCCGCCGCCGGACCACTGGACGAAACCCCGCGCCACGGCTAATACTCAAGCGTGTGTGGAGAAGCCCCATGAAGCCACGTCAAGCCTGCCTGGCCTGCCTGGAACGCGAGCCTGTCGCCCTGCTGGAAGCCGCATTGTGGATTGCCGCCGAGCACGACCGGAGTGTCGAGCCCGCAGCCAGCCTTGCCGTGCTGCAAGACCTGCAGCGCGATATCAGCACCCACCTGCCGATGCTGCCACTGTGCGAACTGGCCCAGCCGCTGCTGCGCCAGCTCAATGCGCTGGGCTTCCAGCAGGATGAGTACCACCCCCTGCGCCCGCAGGCGGCGATGATGGACAAAGTGCTGCAACGCCGCCGTGGCCAACCGCTGACCCTGGCCATACTCGCCCTGGAACTGGCCGGGCGCCTGTCCATTCCGCTGGAGGGTGTGGGCTTTCCTGGCCATTTCCTGCTGCGTGTACCGGGTGCCGACCACCTGCTGGATCCCTGCGGTGGCCGGCGCCTGTACCCCAACGATTGCCGTGAGCTGCTGGCCCGCCAGTTCGGGCCGCATGTTGCGCTGACGGCCGAGCACATGCGCAGTGCCACCCCGCTGCAGATGCTGCAACGCCTGTCACGCAACCTGCGCCAGCTGCACATCAGCAACGACAACCACCTGGCGGCGTTGATCGATGCCGAACGGGTCATGCAGTTGGGGCCGGTGCAGGTCAGTGACTACATGACCCGCGCCTCGTTGTACCAGCACCTGGATTGCCCACAGGCCGAGCGCTTCGACCTGGAGCATGCGCTGCTACTGACTGAAGATCCGGCCCAGCGCCTGAAGCTGTCCGAACGCATCGGCAAGCTTCCGGCGGCGAACCGTTCGCTTCACTGAGCCGGGCTGTCCGGCTGCTGGGCGGGGTGGGCCTGGGTGAACGCCGGATGCCCGGCGGCCATTGCGGCAACCCGCAGGATACGCGGGAAGCTGCTCAGGTCGATGTTGAAGCGTTCGGCGGCATACAGCTGCGGGATCAAGTACACATCCGCCAGCCCCGGTCGATCACCGAAACAGAAGCCTTGATCACCAATCAGTTGCTCCACTGCCGCCAACCCTTGGCTGATCCAGTGGCCGATCCATTGATTGACCTGCCCCTCGTCCTGCCCGGCCTGGCGCAGCCGGTTGAGCACGCTCACGTTGTGCAGCGGGTGGATGTCGCAGCCAATGATTGCCGCTACACCACGCACCTTGGCACGCGCCTCGGCCGTGGCCGGCAGCAACGCGGGCTGTGGATAAAGCTCTTCCAGGTACTCGATGATTGCCGGTGACTGCACCAGCAATTCACCGCCATCGGTGCGCAAGGCCGGTACGCGGCCCTGCGGGTTGATGGCGACATAGTCCGCCCCACGCTGCTCACCCTGCAGCAGGTTGACCGGCAGGGACTGGTAAGCCAGCCCCTTCAGTGCCAGGGCAATGCGCACCCGGTAGGACGAGGTGGAACGGTAATAGGTGTACAGCTCCATGCCCGCCCCTCCTCAGTTGGCCGCGATGACCGTGCCACGGCATTCGCCGAAGCCGATGCTGGCCACGCCGTCGCGCGTGCAGCGGGCACGCAGGATGATTTCGTCACCGTCTTCGAGGAACTTGCGCACCTCGCCGCTGGCCAGTTCCACCGGCAGCTTGCCGCCCTCGGTGATCTCCAGCAGGCTGCCGAACGACCCCGGCGTGGCCCCCGACAAGGTGCCCGAACCGAACAGGTCGCCTGGTTGCAGCTGGCAGCCGTTGACGCTGTGGTGCGCCACCAGCTGCGCCACGGTCCAGTACATGCTGCGGGTGTTGCTCAGGGTCAGGCGGTGTGGAGCAACGCCCTGCTCACGCATGCGCTGGGTCAGCAGCAGCACTTCAAGCTCGATATCGTAGGCACCGGCGGCCTGGTCGCGCTTGTCCAGCAGGTACGACAGTGGCTGCGGGTCGCCTTCCGGGCGCGCCGGCTGGGCGCAGCGGAACGGCTCCAGCGCCTCGGCAGTGACCACCCAGGGGGAAATGGTGGTGATGAAGCTCTTGGACAGGAACGGCCCCAGTGGCTGGTATTCCCAGGCCTGGATATCGCGCGCCGACCAGTCGTTGAGCAGGCACAAGCCGGCCACATGCTCGGCGGCGTCGCCTACCGGGATCGCCTGGCCCATGTCATTGCCCTGGCCAATCCAGATGCCCAGCTCCAGTTCGTAGTCCAGGCGTGCGCAAGGGCCGAAGCTCGGCTCGGTGTGCCCGGCCGGCAAGGTCTGGCCCTTGGGCCGGCGCACATCGGTGCCCGATGGGCGGATGGTGGAGGCGCGGCCGTGATAACCGATCGGCACGTACTTGTAGTTGGGCAGCAGCGGATTATCGGGGCGGAACAGCTTGCCCACGTTCTTGGCGTGCTCGATGCCGACGTAGAAGTCGGTGTAGTCACCGATCTGCGCGGGCACATGCAGTTGGCAGTCGCTGGCCGGGATCAGCGCCGGCTTCAATGCCGACTGGTGTTCGCTGTGCTCGCCAAGCAGGGCCTGCAAACGCTCGCGCAGGGCCACACGGGCGCTGCGGCCCAAGGCGAAGAATGCATTCAGCGCGCCACCGCGGGTGGCTTCGACGGCAGCCTTGGCAGCACCGTCGAACAGGCCGGCGGCCAGCACCGCTTCCAGGTCGAGGATCGCGTCACCGATGGCCACGCCACAGCGTTTGGCTTCACCCGGCCGGCTGAAAATACCCATCGGCAGGTTCTGCAGCGGAAAGTCGCTGTGCCCGTTGGCGTGCTCGACCCAGCTACGGGCATTGGCAGTGTGGTTCATGGGTTATCTCCGGTTCGGGTTGAAGGTGCTCGGCAAGGTGGCCCAGCAACTATCGTAGTCGGCCTGCAATTGCGGGCATTCAAGGGCTTGCTGGCTCGGGCGCAGCACTTGGCTGGTCTCGAACATGAAAGCCATGGTGTTGTCGATCTTGTGCGGCGCCAGGTCGGCGGCAATGGCCTTTTCGCAGGTTTCGGCGTCGGGGCCATGGGCGCTCATCACCCCGTGCAACGAGGCGCCACCCGGCAGGAAGCCTTCGGCCTTGGCATCGTAGGCACCGTTGATCAGGCCCATGAACTCGTTCATCAGGTTGCGGTGGAACCATGGCGGACGGAAGGTGTTCTCGGCCACCATCCAGCGTGGCGGGAAGATCACGAAGTCCATGTTGGCCAGGCCATGTACGCTGGTCGGCGAAGTCAGCACGGTGAAGATCGACGGGTCCGGGTGGTCGAAGCTGACGGTACCGATGGTGTTGAAGCGGCGCAGGTCGTATTTGTAAGGCACGTTGCTGCCGTGCCAGGCCACCACATCCAGCGGCGAATGTTGCAGTTCGCAAGCCCAGTGCTCGCCCAGGAACTTCTGCACCAGTTGCACTGGCCCTTCGGCCTCTTCGTAGTGCGCCACCGGAGTGAGAAAGTCACGCGGGTTGGCCAGGCCATTGCTGCCGATCGGGCCCAGGTCCGGGATGCGCAGCGGCGCCCCATGGTTTTCGGCGATGTAGCCGCGGGCCTGGCCATCGAGCAGTTCGACACGGAACTTCATGCCGCGTGGAATCACCGCGATCTCCAGCGGTTCAACTTCCATCACGCCCAGTTCGGTGGCAATGCGCAGGCGGCCCATTTCCGGCACCAGCAGCAGTTCACCGTCGGCGTTGAAGAAAACACGCTCCATGGAACGGTTGGCGCGGTAGATGTAGATACTCACACCGGCCGGTTTTTCCGCCGCCGCGTTGGCCACCATCGGCAGCCAGCCCTCGATGAAGTCGGTCGGTTCGGCAGGGATCGGCTGCGGGCTCCAGCGCAGGCGGTTGGGGTTGATCCCACCCAACGGCCCGCTCAACGGCTGGCGCGCCAGGCGCTCGAAACGTGTGTGCAGTGCAGACGGGCGAATACGATAAAGCCAGGTACGGCGTAGCTCACTGCGGGCCATGGTGAACGCCGTGCCCGAGAGCAATTCGGCATACAGCCCATAGGGCGCCTTCTGCGGCGAGTTCTGCCCGACCGGCAAAGCCCCTGGCAGTGCTTCGCTGGCAAATTCGTTGCCGAAGCCGCTGAGGTAGTGAAGGTCGGGTGAGGTGTCGCGATTCATCGATGCCTCCGGGCTCTGGCCGAGCCGTTGCGGGCAGCTGGCTGCTGGCCCGGTGTGGGGTGGCAGCACGTCTGCATTGTTTTTATCGTAATCAGATTACGAATAACGTAATTTGCCCCGCGCTTGGCGTCAAGCTATAAAGGCCCGACTTGAAGAATCCGGAAGCAGATGCCCATGACCAAAGCCAGCTCCCCCGCCGACAACGGCAAGCAGAAAGTCCGCTCGGCGGAGGTCGGCACCGACATCCTGAAGGCGCTTGCAGAGCTCTCCCCTTCCACGTCGCTGTCACGCCTGGCGGAACATGTGCAAATGCCGGCGAGCAAGGTGCACCGTTACCTGCAGGCGTTGATTGCCAGTGGTTTTGCAGAGCAGGACAGCGCCACCAACCACTACGGTTTGGGTCGCGAAGCATTGCGGGTGGGGTTGGCGGCGCTGGGCAGCATCGATGTGTTGAAGATTGCCGCCCTGCCGCTGTCGCAATTGCGCGATGAACTGAACGAGAGCTGCTTCATTGCCGTGTGGGGTAACCAGGGCGCGACCGTGGTCAGCATTGAACCGGCAGTGCGGGCGGTCACCGTGGTCACACAAATCGGCTCGGTGCTACCGCTGCTTACATCCTCTACCGGCCTGGTGTTCGCCGCCTATCTGCCCGAGCGCGAGACCGTGGACTTGCGCGACCGCGAGCTGGCCGCCCTGCAACACACTGCAGAAGACTACCAGGCAGTCTTGGCCGGCATTCGCGACCGTGGGTTGCACCATGTGCACGGCCTGCTGATGCCAGGTGTGGATGCGTTGTCGGCACCGGTGTTCAATGCCTTGGGGCAGGTTGTGGCCGTGATGACCGTGGTCGGGCCAACGTCGATTTTTCATGCCGACGAACATGGGCCGGCGGCGCAAAGGCTGCTGGCGGCTGCGCGCGAGACCAGCTGGCGCATGGGCTATTCACCGGCCGCGTGAGCGCCTGCAGCACTATTGCCCGATACGTAAAGGTGAATGTCATAAGCCGCTATTTTTCCCACAGGATCAAGCGCTTATTCTTAACTCACTGGCCGGCATGAAGGGCTCTTCCCCCCCGCCTTTCAGGTCTGCGAGGTTCACCGACGTAGATTTTGAAGCTCCTTGATCTAACGTCTCGATTGGCCGCTGTGGCTTGCAGCGGCCTTTTTTTTTGCCCCGAAAGAACCTGCGCTCTCGCTGGCTGATGCGCTCCCACTAAGTGCCCAGCAAGCGCTCTAGAGTGGGTACTTCTGCAGGTTCGCCATCATCTGCTGCAGCGCCTGCAAGCTGTCCTGCGGGTGCACGGCCCCGTCAAAGTCGCCAATCCGTGCCCAGTTTTCCGCCACCTGCTCCGGGGTAAAGCCTTCGCGCGGATCAAAGCCTACCCCCAGGCTGCGCTCCCAGCGCACTTTGCCCACCCAGCCGCCACCCACCTCGAACAATTCGCCCGTACCCTGGCACTGCTCACTGCCCAGGTACACCACCAGCGGGCTGACCAGTTCCGGCTTGAGCCGCTCGAAGACCTGAGGCGGGATCAGCCCTTCGGTCATGCGGGTGCCGCCGGTAGGGGCGATGGCGTTCACCAGAATGCCGTGCTTGCGCCCTTCGATTGCCAAAGTGCGGGTCAGCCCATACAAGCCTAGCTTGGCCATACCGTAGTTGGCCTGGCCGAAGTTGCCGTAGATGCCAGAGGTAGAAGCGGTGAAGATCACCCGCCCCCAGTTCTGTTCGCGCAGGTGTGGCCAGGCGGCGCGGGTGACCTTGAAGGCCCCTTCCACATGCACCTGATAAACCTGCTCCCAGTCGCTGTCGTCCATCTTGTGGAACGTCTTGTCACGCAGGATGCCGGCATTGTTCACCAGCACATCGACCCGGCCGAAGCTGTCGAGGGCCTGCTCGACGATACGCGCGCCCTGGCTGACCGAGTCATGGTTGGCGATGGCGGTGCCACCGGCGGCCCGGATCTCCTCCACCACCCGGTCGGCGGCCGAAGCGCTGGCACCTTCACCGTGGGTAGAGCCGCCGAGGTCGTTGACCACGACCCTGGCACCCCGCGCGGCGAACAGCAGCGCATGGGCGCGGCCCAGCCCACCGCCGGCTCCGGTGACGATCACCACGCGATCTTGCAGACGGACAGGCTCGCTCATGCTCATGGCTCCAGGCAGGTTCAGGTCAGCCAAGTGTCCGCCGCCAACGGCAGGCGGACAATCAAGCTCACGCAGGCTGAATGCCTGGCAATAACGCAGGGCGATGAGGCCCGGTCAGGACCACGCCACTTTCTGTGGGTAATAGCTCAGCCGCTGTTCACGAAAAGCCAGGTAGTGGCGCAGGACCTGCACAGGCGCCTCGGTGTGCGGGTAATGGCCGATGCCCTGCAACTGCACGGTATCCGGCTCCGGCACCAGTTGCCGATAACGCTCCAGCATGTGCCCACCGGAAAGTGGGTCAACCACGCCATTGATGAAGCGCAGGGGTACGCCTTTGCGCTGCATCGCCCCGACCCAGCGTTCGCGATGCAACCTGCGCTCGGGGATATAGCTCACCAGCTTGTGCAGGATGCGCGTGCCCCGGTTGGCGGCGATCAGGCTCCAAAAATCATCCAGGGCACTTTCGCTGGGGTGGGTGCAGGGGCCGTAGACCTGGGTCACGTTGCGCACCAGGTCGTCACGCCCGAACGAGCGCCCGACCAGCCAGCCGAACCGGCTAAGCAGCAGTTTCTGGATCAGCAGCATGCGGCAGCTTTCGGGGAACAGCCCACTGTTGAGGAACACGCAGCTGGCTATCTCGGCACGCTGTTCGTGGTGCCGCGCCAGCAGTTCCTGGGCCACGCTGCCGCCGTAGTCATGGGCCAACAGGTGTACCGGCTGGTCGACCTGCAGATGGCCGAGCAATGCCTGCTGCAGGTCGGCTTGCTCCATCAGGCTGTACGCGTGGTCGACCGGCTTGGCCGAGTCGCCAAAACCGAGCATGTCGCAAGCGATCACCCGAAAGCGTTGGGTCAAAGGCCCCCACAAGTAGTGCCAGTCCCAGCTGGCCGTGGGGAAGCCGTGTAACAGAAGCAGGGGCTCTCCTTGCCCTGCGGTCCAGTAGCGGATGCTCTGGCCCCGGAAGTTGAAGCTTTGTCCCCGGGTACGCCAGACGCACAATGGAATTTCGGCCATAGGCATCAGAAGTAACCCGGTGAAGTGATAGGGACGGGATAGGGCAAGGCTGCGGTCATTGCATGTCACCTCGGCACATACATGTGCTCTCTATGTCGAGGCAAAGTCTAGCCAGCAGCCCACTGGCTGGAACTTGCGTTGCCAGCCAGCTTGATGACTGTGCGAGTCAGTGGCACGAACGGTCAGAGCAACAGGGCCAGCAACGGTGCCGCGAACAGGTTCAGCAAGCCGGTCAGCACCATGACCAGGCCGGCCACCGAGCCTTCCTCGCGGCCCACCTCCTGTGCCCGGCTGACCCCGGCGCCATGCGCACCGACACCAAACAACGCACCCCGTGCCAGCGGCGTGCGCAACGGCAACAAACGCAGTAGCGCGCCGCCGAACATGGCGCCGAGTACACCGGTGAACATCACGAACACCGCTGTCAGCTCTGGTACGCCCCCCAGGTCATGGGCCAACGGCATGGCAAACGGTGTGGTAATCGAACGCGGCACCAGCGACAGGCTGGTCGCGCTGTCCAGCGCCAGCAGGTGCGCCAGCCCCCAGGAACTGGCGATCGAAGCACTGCTGCCGGCGACCATGCCCACCATCAGCGCCGGCCAATGGCGCGCCAGCATCGCCCGCTGCTGCCAGATGGGCACCGCGAAGGCGACGGTCACCGGGCCAAGCACGCTCATCAACCAATGGGTATTGCGCGCATATTCGGCATACGCGGTGTGCAGCGGCACCGCCACCGCCAGCAACAGCACCGGTACCAGGATCAACGGCGACAGCAGGTAGCGCCCGCTGCGCCGGTACAGCCAGCGGCTGCCCAGGTAGGCCAGCAAGGTCAGGGCCAGCCAGAACAGCGGCATGGGTTCAAGGCTCATGGCGCAACCTCCAGCGGCACACCAGTTCTACGGTGAGCGCGGTCACCACCATCACCATCAGCGTGCTCACGGCGATCACCAGCAAGATGCGCCAGCCCTCCTCACGGATCAACGAGCCGTAGTCCAGCAGGCTCATCAACGCCGGAATGAAGAACAGCAGCATCTCGGCCATCAGCCAGCCGGCGCCGAGTTGCAGCATGGCCGGCTTGAGCACACCGGACGCGAACAGTATCAGCAACAGTGCCAGGCCCATCACACCACCTGGGATCGGCCAACCCAACCAGGTCGCAAGCTGGCCGCCCAGCAGAAACAAGGCACAAAGAATCGCCAGCTCGACAAGCAGGCGCAGGGCTTTTTTCAACAATGCGGGTTTCATGACGGGGGTTCCTCGACAGGCCCTCATTTTAAGATTTGGCTGCCTAGGCCAGAAGCGAATTGTTAGACTGATAGCCATTCCAGAATGGAATTCAGAGCATGGAATTCAAACAGCTGCGCAGCTTTATCGAAGTGGTCCACCGCGGTGGTTTTACCCAGGCCGCGCAAACCCTGCACATCAGTCAATCGGCCGTGAGCAAGCAGGTGGCGCAGCTGGAGCAAGATGTGGGCCAGCCGCTGCTGGAACGCCAGGCCTCCCAGCTGCACCTGACAGCGGCCGGGCACATTGTGCTGGAGCGCGGCGAAGCCCTGCTGCGCCAACGCCAGGCGCTGCTCAACGAACTGGACGACCTCAACCAGATGGAGCGTGGCGAACTACGCCTGGGTCTGCCGATGTTGGGCAGTGACGCCTTGTTCGCCGGGCTTTTTGCCGAATACCGGCGACGTCACCCAAACATCGCGATCCAGTTGCTGGAGGGCGGTAGCCGCAGTGTCGAACAGGCGGTCAAGAGTGGCGAGCTGGAACTGGGTGGTAGCCTGACACCCAGCGATGAGACGTTCGACTACCAGCCGTTCTGCAACGAGCCAATGGATGCCCTGCTGCCGGCGGGGCATCCATTGGCGAGCCTGGACGGGGTGGACCTGGGGCAACTGGCCGATACGCCGTTCCTGTTGTATCAACGCAGTTTCGTGCTCAACGACCGGCTGCTGAAGGCGTGCCAGCAACAGGGCTTTACCCCGAAGGAAGGCGGCCGCAGTGGCCAGGCAGACTTTTTGGCGGCGTTGGTGGCGGCAGGCCAGGGTGTGGTGTTGCTGCCCCGAGTGGTGGCAAAAGCGCTGGAGCGCCCCGGGGTGGTGCGTTTGCCGCTCCGTTCGCCGGGGGATTTACGCTGGGACATCGCCTTTATCTGGCGACGTGGGGCCTACCTGTCACGGGCGGCGCAGGCGTGGTTGGCATTGTTGCGCGAACCTCACGCCTGACGCGCTTTTTTATGCGGCCTTAGGGTCAGGCTTTCAGTGCGATTGCCAATTCAGCCAACCACGGTTCGGCATCCGCCTCCGGGGTCACCGTCTCGCTGGCGTCCAGGCGCAGCATCGGCTGCACCTCACGCACACCCAATTCGGCAAACAGCTCGCGCATCTGCTCGCCACCGCCGCAATAGGTATCACCGTAGCTGGAGTCACCCAGTGCAATCACCGCCCCCGGCAGACCACGCCAGGCCGCAGGCAAGGTATCGCGAAGGGTGCTGTACAGCGGCATGAGGTTGTCCGGCAGTTCGCCCATGCCGGTGGTCGAGGTCACGGCCAGCAAGGCGTCGGGGGCAAAACCTTCAAGATCCTGCTGGGTGGCACGTGCCGCATGCCAGGCCTCCAGGCCCGCTGCCTTGAGCAGCGTTTCAGCGTGACGGGCGACTTCTTCGGCGGTGCCATAGACCGATCCGGAAATAATGGCGACTTTCATCGGGTAGAGGATTCCGAAACTGAGTGAAAACGTAGGATACTAGCATCCAGCGCTGGCAAAAGGCCGCCTCTACCAAAGTCGCCGTCCTCAGCCCCTCCTTGCCCAATGGCCCGAACATGATCAATGCGCAATTGCTGCAATCGATGGTCGATGCGTCCAATGACGGGATCGTGGTTGCCGAACAGGAAGGCGACGACACCATCCTGATCTACGTGAACGCCGCCTTCGAACGCCTGACCGGCTACAGCCGCGATGAAATCCTCTATCAGGATTGCCGCTTTCTGCAGGCTGACGACCGTGACCAGCTTGGCCGCGCACGTATCCGCAGGGCCTTGGCCGAAGGCCGCCCCTGTCGCGAAGTGCTGCGCAACTACCGCAAGGATGGCAGCGCCTTCTGGAACGAGCTGTCGATTACCCCGGTAAGGCACGCCGCTGACCAGCGCACCTACTTCATCGGTATCCAGAAAGACGTCAGCCGCCAGGTCGAACTGGAACGGCAACTGGCGGAACTGTGCGCTCGTCCGAAACCCGACGAACGCGCTTGAACCAAGTACGCCATGCACGGTCAATCCCGATGAAGAAATCGCCACCACCGAGTTCGATCATGCAAGCAGACGTGCTCCTGACCCAGGACGAGCTGGATTTCATCCAGAACATGCAACATTCGCCGCATTTGAACGTGGCCGACTCCATGTCGAGCCTGCTGGTCAATGGCGACCGCCGCATACAGAGCCTGCTTACCCGGCTGGTGGCGAACGAACAGGTTACCTTGCAGGCCCAGTTCAACAACCAACAGATCAGCTTCCCCCTGCAATTGGTAGAAGACGAGTTCCACGCCCTGCACCTGCAACTGGGTTCACCGGAAATCTACGAAGACGGCCCCATGCTGCGCCCTTGGCGCCTGTCGATGGAGCAGCCGAGCGCACTGCTCGATGCCCATGACGAGATCAGCGGTCTGTGGGTACGTGATATTTCCTTCAAAGGTGTGCTGCTGGAAGTCCGTGACCTGCCCTCGCCACCCGCACGCTTCGAACTGCGCTTCGCCCCCGGCGGCATCAGCCCGATCGAACTGCACGGCGTACTGGGCCGGCGTATTGGCCCGGACCTGGCGGCTTATGACCTCAGCCAAAGCCCGCCCGAAGAAATCGAGCGTCTGCGCGACTACATCCTCCAGGCCCACCCCGACCTGCACACTCAGGTATCTAGCTGACCTGCCAGAAACTGCCGCAACCGCTGGCGCATGACACTACCCTGCGCTCCCAGGCAGGCGATAGCACTGCCAGCCAGGCTGGCCTGTGCCACTTCCGCCGCCTCACCGGCCAGTAACAACGGGCAGTCCAATACCGCCGCCAGGCGAGCCAGGTGCCGAGTGAGCTCTGCGGTAAGCGGCTGATGGGAAAACAGCACCAGGGCATCCGGCTTCAGGCGCTCGCAAACCAGCGCCAACTCCTGCAGTGGCTGCCCGTTCGCCAACGGGGTCACACCTGTTTCGTCGCTGCCCAGGATCAAGCTGGTGACCAGCAGCTCGAGCTCATGGCACTGCCCCGGTAATGGCGCCAACAGCACGGTGCGGCTACGCGGCACATGGGCAAGCTGCAAGCGAGCGAAGACCCGGCCGCGCAGGAACTGGTCAAAGAACAGCCATTCACTGGCCTGCCCATAGCCGCCCTGGCGGACAGCCATGTCGTGCCACACAGGCATGAACACTTCGCTGAAAACCTGGTCCAGGGTGCTGGCGGCAAAAACCTCCTGGAAAAGCAGATCAAGGCCCGCCACGTCGAAACGCTGCACCGCCAGGCGGATCTGGTGCTGCCAGCTTAGCCAGGCGTCCGTCGCATCACCGGCCTGGCCGGCAAGGGCATGGCCACGCGCAAGAATACTGCCCACTTTGCTGATTGCCACACCGCGCTCCAGCCACCCGAGGATACGGCGGATCTCATCGATATCGGCCTGGGAATACAGGCGGTGGCCACTGTCGGTACGGATTGGCTGGATCAGGCCATAACGACGCTCCCAGGCCCGCAGGGTCACAGCGTTGACACCGGTCAGACGGGAAACTTCACGAATTGGAAACAGCTCCTGCTGTTCAAAACTCGCATCGATCACTGGATTACGTCCCTGTTCGTTCATCTGCAAGGGGTACCCTGCGTGCGGAAGTTGAACAGGTATTCTACTACGACGGCGCGAGTCGCAGGGTGCAACCGTTTGCCGCCCGGGGTTTGCCGAATATTGCAGATACGCGATAATCCGTGCCCGATTCTTGCATGCACGCCTGTGTTGCCCACCACCCCGGGCCACACAGCCAAAGGGGCCAGCTACCCGCCAGCCCCGTTGCCAGGAGATACACGATGTCTACCCCACCCGTCACCCTGATGGTGTCTCGCCGCGCCGCCCATGGCCGCTACCAGGACTTGCTGGCCTGGTTGCATGAAGGCGAGCAGCTGGCCACCGACTTTCCCGGCTACCTTGGCTCGGGCATCCTTGCGCCGCCCCGCGATGGCGACGAATTCCAGATCATCTTTCGCTTCAGCGACGAGCCGACCCTGCATGCCTGGGAGCACTCCGCCTCGCGCCGGGCCTGGTTGCAACGCGGCAACGGCCTGTTCGAACGCCCCAAAGAGGCGCGCGTAAGTGGTATCGACGACTGGTTTGGCACCAACATGGTGCAAAAACCACCCCGTTGGAAACAGGCTGTGGCGATCTGGCTGGCATTCTTCCCGGTCTCGTTGCTGTTCAACCTGCTATTCGGCCACTGGTTGGCAGCGTTGGACCTGGTGCCCCGGGTACTGCTCAGCACCTTGGCGCTGACACCCGTGATGGTCTACCTGTTCATCCCCCTGTCCACCCGCCTGCTGGCCGGTTGGCTGCATGCCACCCCAACGCCCTCTGGCGCCCTGCGCAGCCGCTGAGGGCAGGCCATACAATAGGGAAACAGTTCGGGTATGCTGGGGGCAACCAAAGGACAGACAAGTTGACCGCCCGAACATGAACAGCCCCATTCTCGTTACCGGAGCCAGCCAGCGCGTCGGGCTGGCCTTGGCCCTTGAACTGGCACAGGCCGGCCATACGGTGGTCAGTGCCAGCCGCAGTGTCCAGCCACAGACGGCCCACCCGAACATCGTGCAGTTCCAGGCCGACCTGTGCCAGGCGGCCGACCGCCAGGCCCTGATCGATCACCTGCACAGCCATTACGACGGCCTGCGGGCCATCATCCACAATGCCTCGCTGTGGCTGGATGACGGGCTCGACAACCTCGAAACCATGTTCCGCCTGCACGTCGAAGCGCCCTACCACCTCAACCTGGCCCTGGGCGACCTGCTGGCCAAGGTGGACAAGGCCGACATCATCCACATCTGCGACGAAACGTCCTCACGCGGCAGCAAGAGCCACATCGGCTACGCCGCCACCAAGGCCGCGCTGCAGAACATGGTGCTGTCGTTCGCCGAAAAATATGCGCCCAAGGTGCATGTGAACGGTATCCTGCCCGGGCTGCTGATCCTCAAGGAAGGGGGCGATGAAGCCTACCGCCAGCAAACCCTGAAAAAGGCCTTGCTGGAATTCGAACCCGGCGCCGGCCCGCTGGTCGAGACCGTCAAGTACCTGCTCGCCAGCCAGTACAGCACCGGCAGCCAGGTGGTCATCAACGGTGGCCGCCACCTGAAAAACCGCATGACTTGAGAGAAGCCCATGACCCCACAGCAACAGCTCGAACTCGAAGCCGCCGCGTTCCGGCGCTTGGTCGAACACCTGCAAAAGCGCACCGACGTGCAGAACATCGACCTGATGAACCTGTCCGGTTTCTGCCGCAACTGCCTGTCCAAGTGGTACAAGGCCGCAGCGGACGAGCGCCAGCTCGACTTGAGCCTGGATGACGCCCGCGAAGCGGTGTACGGCATGCCCTACGCCGACTGGAAAGCCCAACACCAGAAAGAAGCCAGCGCCGAACAACAAGCGGCGTTCGAAAAAGGAAAACCTCGTGACTGATCTGAACACCCTGCGCGCCAGCCTGGCCAGCGGCCAGCATGTATTTGCCGATACCCTGGCGTTCATTGCCGACCACTACAGCTACCAGCCTCAGGCCTTCAACAATGGTGGCGTGGAAAATGCCGCTGGGCAGAACGAAGGTTCGTGCAAGACTTTGGGCCTGGCACTGCTGGAAGGGCTGAGCGACCAGGAAGCGCTGCTGGCCTTTGGCGAGCACTACCGGGATGTGCTGGCCACGCCTGAGGGCAGTGACCATGGCAATATCCGTGCGCTGATCCAGCATGGGCTGGCTGGGGTGAAGTTTGCTGCGCAGCCTCTGGCGCGCAAGGGCTGAGATAGCCGGGGCCGCCATGCGGCCCCAAAATTTTGAGCCCACCATCAATCCATGATGGTGCCAGGCCCTCCTTCTTCCAGCCCTCCCTGCTGCAACCACTGCAAGGCCACCGGCCACAGGCTTTCGCGAAAGCGGTCATGGAAGAACGCGAAGTGGCCAATTTCCTCGACCGAGATATCCACAGGCGCGATGCGCAGGTGCCGGGCACCCTGTATATAACTCAGCAAACGCTCGGTGGCCGCGACGGTGCCGAAGGGGTCATCGGTCAGGCTGATGGCCAAGGTTGCTGCCCGCACCTGGGCGAACGGCGGTGTTTTCAGTTCACGGCCGCTGGGCCGGTGTTCGTAACGCGGGGTTCGTGTGGTCCAGTCGTGCACCACGCCAGATGGCGTATCCTCCAGCCAACCCAGTCGCTTGCCGGGGAAGTAACCGAATACCCGAGTCAACAGCGGCATAACCACATGCCATTTTCCAAACAGCTGCCAGCGCTGCTCAGCCGCATAATCGCGCCAATAGGCGAACTGCGCGCCCACCATCACCACCCGGCGCACCCGGCTGGCAGATGGCGCCAGGCCCACTGCGCAGCCGCCGAAACTGTGCCCCACCACATCCACCGGCTGGCCAGGGAAATGCGCTGCAGCATGCGCCAGCATGGCTTCGAAATCGAGCCTGCCCCAGTCGCTCCATGAAGCCTGAAAACCGCGCAACGAAGCCGGGCGGGATTCGCCGATGCCCCGGTAATCGTAGGTCAGCACATCGCAGCCCTGGGCAAACAGGAAGTCGGCAAAACGTGAGTAATAGCGGCAGCGTACCGAAGTGGCAGCGTTGATGATCACCAGCGGGCGCTGGGGGTCTGGCTGGGCGTGGCGCCAGCAGAAACCGCCGAGGCTGTAACCGTCGGCTGCGGGGTGGCGAAAGGCTGTGGCGGGTTGGGTGAGGCTGCTCATGGCGCATTCCCTGTTGTTGTGCGCCAAAGCTAGCAAAGATTTTATAGCCTGTACCGGCCCGTTCGCAGGTGAACCCACGAACGGCCCGGTACAGGCTATCGCCGATTACAGCTCGACGCAGTCGAACTTCACATCGGTAGCCACGTCTTCGTCGTAGTTGACGTCAGCACGCTCGAAGCCGAACAGGTTGAGGAACTGCTTCTTGTAACCGGCATAGTCGGTCAGCTCGAACAGGTTCTCGGTGGTCACCTGTGGCCACAGGGCCTTGCAGGCGCTCTGCACGTCGTCACGCAGTTCCCAGTCGTCCAGACGCAGGCGGCCCTTCTCGTCGACTTCGGCCGGCGCACCGTCGGCACGGTACATGCGGTCGCGGTACATGCGGTCCAGCTGGTCCTGGGTGCCTTCGTGAACGCCCTTCTCCTGCATGATCTTGAAGACCATCGACAGGTACAGCGGCATCACCGGGATGGCCGAGCTGGCCTGGGTGACCACCGACTTCAGCACCGCCACGTTGGCGCCACCCTTGAGTTCGCCGGCCAGTTTCTGGTCCAGGCGCAGGGCGGTTTCGTCCAGATCCTGCTTGGCCTGGCCCAGCGCCCCGTGCCAGTAGATCGGCCAGGTAATGTCGCTGCCGATGTAGCTGAAGGCTACGGTACGAGCACCTTCGGCCAGCACGTCGGCGCCCGCCAGGGCGTCGATCCACAGCTGCCAGTCCTGGCCGCCCATGACGGTGACGGTGTCGGCGATTTCCTGCTCGGTGGCCGGCTCGATGCTGGCCTCGATGATGGTGTCCTTGTTGGTGTCGATGGCGGTCGACTTGTACGGTTGGCCAATTGGCTTCAGTGCCGAACGCACCAGTTCACCGGTCTGCGGCAGCTTGCGCACAGGCGAAGCCAGCGAGTAGATGACCAGGTCAACCTTGCCACCCATTTCGTTCTTGATCAGTTCGATGACTTTGGTACGGGCCTCGTCAGAGAAGGCGTCACCGTTGATCGACTTGCTGTACAGGCCCTCGGCCTTGGCAAACTTGTCGAAGGCAGCGGCGTTGTACCAACCAGCAGTGCCGGCCTTGGTTTCGGTGCCTGGTTTCTCGAAGAACACGCCCAGGGTGTCGGCCTTGAAGCCGAACGCTGCGGTGATGCGGGCCGCCAGGCCATAGCCGCTGGAAGCACCGATGACCAGGACCTTCTTCGGGCCATCCTCGCGCACGCCCAGCTTGCGGGTGGCTTCGATCTGGTCACGGACGTTGAGCTCGCAGCCCTTCGGGTGAGTCGTGGTGCAGATGAAACCGCGAACCTTAGGATGAATGATGGCCAATGTCTGTACCTCGTCAGGTTTATGCCGGGGAAGCGCCGTTTGAGGCGATTCCGATTGATCAGAGGGTGAGACTACCCCCGCAGGTTATCCGACACATATTACGGGGTGATCATGGGGATGCAAAACCGGGGTTCTTCTATCCCGGCATCTTCGAGGGTAAATCCGCTCCCACAGAGACCGCGCCGCCCACAAGGTCTGTGCAATTCCTGTGGGAGCGGCTTTAGCTGCGAAAAGGCCGGCACCGGCATACTCAATCGCGGCGCCGACGGCGCCCGGTAATCATCGACCAAGGCAGGTTTTCCCGCAGGCGCACGCTCTCGTAAACGGCCGCCAGCACATGCACGCAAACCAGCACCAGCACGGCATCGGCCAACCCGCTGTGCAGATCAGTCGGCCAGTCCTCGCCCCACAAGGCATCCACCTCCTGCGACGCCCATCCGGTCAGGACCAGGCCGACAATGCCGGTCAGCATCAGCAACATCACCAAGGCGCCAATCGGCGAATGCCCCAGGCGATGACAAGGCTCCCCCCGCAGCAGCTTGCGGGCATGCCCCGCCAGACGCGACGGGGTTGGCCAGAAGTCAGCCCAGCGCGCGCTACGTGGCCCGACAAAGCCCCACACCAGGCGCAACACCACGCAGGCCAATGCGTAGTAGCCCAGCCACTGGTGCCAGTCGTCACCTTCTTCGTTGAAAAAGTAATCAGCGAAGAACACACCGGCGATCGAGAGATGGCACAGCCGCAGGAGCGGGTCCCACAGCTGCACCGTGCCGTTGCTGTTCAATCGTGGTACTCGGACTTGACCGCCTTGCCGGTCACCGGGTCATGGTAGATCTCGACCTTGCGGCCGTCCTTGTCGAAACCGTAGATCTCGTAGCAGTTGCCCTCGGTCACCTTGAACTTGTTGATCTTGTAGCCCTGTTCCTTGAGCTGCGCCTGGAATTTTTCCTGGTCTTGCCAGGTGCTTTTGTCAGCGGTGGTGCATTGGGTGGCGGCGAATGCTGTGCTGCTGCCGATCAGGATAAACAGGGCTATCAGGATGCGCATGGGAATGAGCTCCATTCAGTTGGGTGAAAACAGCACGGGAAACAGCTTAGTTGGATAGCGCGCCTGGTGCTCATTGATTTGCTTTTCACATCAATCAGAAAGAAAAACAAACTTAACAAATAAGCCAAAGCCACCGATGCTTGGGCATTACGCCCATCGCACGGAGAACAACAACATGAACGACGTGGTCATTGTCGCCGCAACCCGTACCGCCATCGGCAGCTTCCAGGGCGCCCTGGCTACGGTGCCTGCGGTCGACCTCGGTGCCGCCGTGATCAAGCGCCTGCTGGAACAGACCGGGCTGGACCCGGCGCAGGTCGACGAAGTGATCCTTGGCCAGGTACTCACCGCAGGTGCCGGGCAGAACCCGGCGCGCCAAGCCGCGATCAAGGCTGGCCTGCCCTACAGTGTTCCGGCACTGACCCTGAACAAGGTCTGCGGCTCGGGCCTCAAGGCCCTGCACCTGGGGGCCCAGGCCATTCGCTGCGGTGACGCCGAGGTGGTGATTGCCGGCGGCCAGGAAAACATGAGCCTTGCCCCTTACGTGATGCCTTCGGCACGTACCGGCCAGCGCATGGGCCATGGCCAGCTGATCGACAGCATGATCACCGACGGCTTGTGGGATGCCTTCAACGACTACCACATGGGGATCACCGCCGAGAACCTTGTGGACACGTACAGCCTGAGCCGAGAGCAGCAGGACGCCTTTGCCGCAGAATCGCAGCGCAAGGCGGTGGCGGCTATCGAGGCCGGGCGTTTCGATGACGAAATCACGCCGATCGTGATGCCGCAGAAAAAGGGTGAGCCCAAAGTGTTTGCGCGCGACGAACAGCCACGCCCGGACACCACTGCTGAATCCCTGGCCAAACTGCGCCCGGCGTTCAAGAAAGACGGCAGCGTCACTGCGGGCAACGCCTCCAGCCTGAACGACGGGGCAGCCGCCGTGCTGCTGATGAGCGCCGCCAAGGCCAAGGCCCTTGGACTGCCGGTACTGGCGAAGATCGCAGCCTATGCCAGTGCCGGCGTAGACCCTGCAATCATGGGTATCGGGCCGGTTTCCGCGACCCAACGTTGCCTGGAAAAGGCCGGCTGGCAGTTGGCCGAACTGGACCTGATCGAAGCCAACGAAGCGTTTGCCGCACAGGCGCTGGCGGTGGGCAAGGCACTGGAATGGGATGCGGCACGGGTCAACGTGAATGGCGGGGCGATTGCGTTGGGCCACCCGATTGGTGCATCCGGCTGCCGGGTGCTGGTGACCCTGTTGCACGAGATGATCAAGCGGGATGCGAAGAAAGGCCTGGCCACCTTGTGCATTGGCGGTGGGCAAGGGGTGGCGCTGGCGATCGAACGTTGATCACAGCCTGAGTTGAACAGGCCCTTGCTGGCGCCGACTACCAGAACTCTCATCGCATCACTCCCTGTCGATTTGAATCGGAGTACATTCAAGGGGGATTGAGGATCAAGCGGCGATAGCGACCTGTTTCAGCGCGTTATTCAGGGCCCTGACCAGTACAGCCACTTCCTGGCACTTCTGCACAGCCAGGTCCAATGGGCTGTGCAGCAACGCGCAAGATGGCGCCACCCACAGCCGCTCACCCAGACGCTCGTGGGCATCGCGCAGCAGGTCCAAGGTCTTTTCCAGGTCGCACGGCGAAGCATTGCGGCCGTCGACCAGGCCCAGCGACAGCACCTTGTAGGCCGGCAGGCGGTCGAGCATGGCGGTGTACTGGTCGGGCGCCTGCACCAGGTCGATGTGCAAGCCATCGACCGGCAGGTTCGCGGCCAGGCCAAGGTTGCCTTCAAGGCCACCCGCGTAAGTGGCGATCAACTTCTTCAAAGGTGCGCGCTGAAGAATGTTGTAGGCGCGCTCGTAGGCGTTTTTCCAATCTTGCGGCAACTCAAGGGCGAGGATCGGTTCGTCGATCTGCACCCATTCAACGCCCAGGGCAGCCAGGCGGTTGAGAGCTTGGTCATACAGTGGCAGCAGGCTGTCGAGCAGCTCCAGCTTGTCGACATCACCGGCCTTGGCTTTGGCCTGCCACAGGTAGCTCAACGGGCCCAGCAACACCGGCTTGACCGCATGGCCAAGGGCTGTGGCTTGGGCTACTGCCTCGAAAAGCTGTTCCCAGTTCGGGGCAAACTGCTGGTGGTCACCGGCCAACACCTGGCCGTACCAGGCAATGTCGCCGACTGGCAGCAGTTCAATGCCGGCGTCTTTCTGCACCTGCCACAGCTCATGGTCGCAGCCGGTGTGTGGAAAGCCCAGGTTGTGTGCCAGTGCCATGTCTTGTCCCTTCAGCATGCATAAATGATTGAGGGGATTTTCCGGTTCGCGGACCGCTGAGACAAACTCATTAAATTTGAGATGAACTCAAGATTTCTTCATGATCATGTTCATGTCTCAATCAGAGCACCATCCTGCGCATCCGGACATGACCCGGTCCGCCTTGTGCCGCACAATGGCACCCTGACCACACCAGGTACCCGGCCACATGAGCCTGCTGAAAACCGCGCTGCGCGAACAGAACTTCGTCTGCGTGATGGAATTCGTCCCCAAGCCTTCCACAGAACGCTTCGCCGCCATGGAAGCGATCATGGCCCGTGCGCACCTGTGTGGCTGGCCGATGACCGTGGCCATCGGCGATCGTGTTGGCAGCCCGCTGGACATGTCGCCGCTGGACGCCCTCGCCTCGTTCAGCAACCCGGTGCCTGCCCTGCCGCACTTTTCCGGCAAGGACCGCGAACGCCACCACCTGCTCGCCCAGTTGCAACGCATGGACGCCGCCGGCCTCGACCAGCTGTTACTGCTGACCGGCGACCGCCTGCCCGGCCACGAGCCTGGCCAGCGCCCGGTGCGTTATCTGGAGTCGGTCGCCGCCCTGCAAATCGCTCGCCAGGCTTGCCCACACTCGCTGCTGGGCGCTGCACTGAACCCGTTCAAGTACCACGAGGAAGAAGGCGGCGCCCAGTATTTCAAGGCCGAGAAAAAGCTGGCAGCGGGCGCCGACTTCCTCACCCTGCAACTGGGGTTCGATGGGGATAAACACCAGGAAGCCATGCACTGGATGCGCCGCCAGGCCACGCCCAAGCCCATGCTGGCGTGCCTGATGAGCCTTACCCACGGGCGCGCTGCGATGCTCGACCACGTGGCTGGTGTTACCGTCACACCGTCCATGCGCGACATGCTCGAAGCGGAGACCGTGCAGTCCAAGGCCTTTGCCCAGGCACGCAGCGTTGACCGCCTGGCCTTGCAGATCATCGGCGTGAAGCTGATGGGTTACGCCGGCGTGCATCTGTCAGGGGTTCACGAACTCAAACAACTGCTGGCCCTTGAGGCCCGCATCGAACACTGGCAAGCCCGGATCCACACCCTGGATCAATGGGCGCCGGCGTGGCGCGCCAGCTGGCAGATGCCCGGCCTGCCGGCAGTCACCTTCCATCCGCCGCAGGCGGGTTGGCGCCAGGGCGAGTCAAGGGTCGATGCTTCACTCAAAGAAAAAGCGCGCTATCACCTGATGCACGGCATGCATTCATTGCTGTTCAGCCGTCGCAATAGCCTGAGCAAGGCATTTGGCTGGGCGGTGCGCCAGCGGCTGTGGTCCACGCCCGTTGGCGCACAGGTGTTGCACAAGGTGGAGCGCGCAGTGAAACGGCCATTGGTGGGCTGCGACACCTGTGGCCGCTGCCGCCTGGAAGACACGTTGTACATCTGCCCGGAAACATGCCCCAAGGGCTTGGCCAACGGCCCCTGCGGCGGTACCGCACTGAACCGCTGCGAGTTCGGCGACCGTGAATGCATACACAGCATCAAGTACCGCACGGCCAAGGCCGTGCGGCAAACTGCAGTGCTCACCGAGCGCCTGATCCCCTGCATCGAAGTCGAAACCCGCCACCGCAGCTCATGGCCGCAGTGGTTCCAGGCAGCGACGCCGCGCCGGCTCAGCCCGCAGCCAGCGCCTCGAAGCCAGCCCGAATCGTAGCCTCGGGCAATTCATCGGCGATGAACACCATCACGCTCTCACGAGCCTCGCCTTCGGCCCACTCGGCGTCCCAGTCAAAGCCGTAGAGCTTGAGCACGCCCTGGAACACCAGCTTGCGGTCCTCGCCGGCAATGTTCAGCACGCCTTTGTAGCGCAACAGCTGCTTGCCGTGGGTTTCCAGCAGTTCGTTCATGAAGTCGCTGAGGCGGTCGATATCCAGCGCGGTTTCCGTGCGCAGCACCAGCGTGGAGATACGGTCCGATATAGCAGGCTTGAGCACCGGGCGCAGGGTGGGTTTCAGGTTCGCACCCAGGTCGGGGTTGAGGTTGAATCCACGCACATCCAGTAGCTCAGCCAGGTCGATGCGACCGTGTTCGACCACTCGGATTGCGGCACGACCATTGATGCGGGCCAGGCGTTCGCGCAGGGCTTCTACCGCAGCCGCGTCGACCAGGTCGGTCTTGCTCAACAGCAAGCGATCGGCAAAGCCGACCTGGGCCTGGGCAATGGTTTGGGTCAGGTGCAGTTCCGCATGAGCCGCGTCTACCAGGGTGATGATGCCGTCGAGGATGTAGCGCTCACGCAGTTCCTCGTCGATGAAAAAGGTTTGCGCCACCGGCGCCGGATCGGCCAGGCCTGTGCATTCGATTACCAGGCGGTCGAAGGCGATTTCGCCTGCGTCCAGGCGCTCAAGCAGCAGGTACAGCGCGCGCGTGAGGTCGCCGTGGATGCTGCAGCATACGCAGCCGTTGGCCAGGGTCATCACCTGCACCGGTTCGTCGCCCAGCAGTTGGCTGTCAATGCCAGCCTCGCTGAACTCGTTTTCGATCACGGCGAGTTTCAGGCCGTGCTCGGCCTTGAGCATGTGCTTGAGCAAGGTGGTCTTGCCGGCACCGAGGAAGCCAGTGAGCACAGTTACGGGAATAGGCGTCTGCACGCAGTAAATCTCCTGAAGCTGAAATGACTGTGGGAGCCGGTTACCCAGGCTCCCACAGGTTCACACGTGTCGCAGGCTCAACAGCACTTGGGCCCGGACTTGCCACCGTAACGCGCTTCCTGACGTTCGCGGAAAAATTCCTCGTACGTCATCACCGGCTTGTCCGGGTGCGTCTTCTGCATGTGCTCGACATAGTTGTCGTAGTCGGGCATGCCGACCATCAGGCGGGCTGCCTGCCCCAGGTATTTACCCAGTCGACCCAGGTCGTTGAACATGACTGCATTCCTCTCGATTACGCGTCAGGCAGTGCCTGGAACGGGGTTTCCTTGTCGGTACGCTCCTTGCGGCCCAGGGCGGCATAGCCAACCTTGATGGCGAAGAACAGGATGCTGAACACCACCAGCAGGAACAGAATCGTCAGGCCCGCGTTGGTGTAGGCGTTGAAGATCACATGCTGCATCTGCCCGATGTCCTTGGCCGGGGCCAGTACCTGGCCGGCGTCCAGCGCGGTGCTGTATTTCTTGGCCAGGGCCAGGAAGCCAACTGCCGGGTTCGGGTCGAACAGCTTGATCAGGCCTGCAGCCGTGGTGCAGATCAGCAGCCAGACCGCCGGCACCAGGGTGACCCAGATGTAGCGCTGACGCTTCATCTTGATCAGCACCACGGTGCCGAGCATCAGGGCGATACCGGCCAGCATCTGGTTGGAGATGCCGAACAGCGGCCACAGGGTGTTGATGCCGCCCAGCGGGTCGATCACACCTTGGTACAGCAGATAGCCCCAGAGTGCCACGCAACCCGCGGTAGCGAGCAGGTTGGCTCCCCACGATTCGGTGCGTTTGAGGGCCGGCACGAAGCTGCCCAGCAGGTCTTGCAGCATGAAGCGACCGGCACGGGTACCGGCGTCCACCGCGGTGAGGATGAACAGCGCCTCGAACAGGATCGCGAAGTGGTACCAGAAGGCCATGGTGTTCTCACCCGGCAACACCTGGTGCAGGATCTGCGCGATACCGACCGCCAGGGTCGGCGCACCGCCGGCACGGGCCAGGATGGTGTGCTCGCCGATGTCACGGGCGACGGCTTCAAGCTGCTCAGGCGTAATCAGGAAGCCCCAGCTGCTGACCGTCTGCGCCACCGATGCCACGTCGGCGCCAACCACCGCAGCCGGGCTGTTCATGGCGAAGTACACACCCGGCTCGATCACC
Organism: Pseudomonas sp. OG7; assembly: GCF_014192825.1. Lineage (NCBI taxonomy): Bacteria > Pseudomonadati > Pseudomonadota > Gammaproteobacteria > Pseudomonadales > Pseudomonadaceae > Pseudomonas > Pseudomonas sp. OG7. Next base: position 389,108 of record NZ_JACHYK010000006.1, read on the forward strand.
GAAGCGGCGACCATGGCCATGATGGCGACGAACGACTCCATCAGCATGCCGCCGTAGCCGATGTAGCGGGCGTTGGTTTCGTTGTCCAGCAGCTTGGGCGTTGTTCCCGAGGAGATCAGCGCATGGAAGCCGGACACCGCACCGCAGGCGATGGTGATGAACAGGAACGGGAACAGGGTGCCCTTCCACACCGGGCCGGTGCCGTCGGTGAACTGGGTCAGCGCCGGCATTTTCAGCTCGGGCGCGATGATCAGGATACCGATGGCCAGGCCAACGATAGTGCCGATCTTGAGGAAGGTGGACAGGTAGTCACGCGGCGCCAGCACCAGCCATACCGGCAGCACGGCGGCAACGAAGCCGTAGCCCACCAGCATCCAGGTGATCTGCACGCCGGTGAAGGTGAAGGCCGGGCCCCACACCGGGTCCGCAGCGATTACACCGCCCAGCCAGATCGAGGCCAGCAGCAATACAACACCGACCACCGAGATTTCGCCGATGCGGCCCGGGCGGATGTAGCGCATGTAGATGCCCATGAACATCGCGATCGGGATGGTGGCCATCACCGTGAACATGCCCCACGGGCTTTCGGCCAGGGCCTTGACCACGATCAGCGCCAGCACCGCCAGGATGATGATCATGATCAGGAAGCAGCCAAACAGGGCAATGGTGCCCGGAATGCGGCCCATCTCCTCGCGCACCATGTCGCCCAGCGAGCGGCCGTTGCGGCGGGTAGAAAGGAACAGGACCATGAAGTCCTGCACCGCACCGGCCAGCACCACACCGGCAATCAGCCAAAGCGTGCCGGGCAGGTAGCCCATTTGCGCGGCAAGCACCGGGCCGACCAGGGGGCCTGCGCCAGCAATGGCGGCGAAGTGGTGACCGAACAGAATGTGTTTGTTGGTCGGGACGTAGTCCAGGCCGTCGTTGTTGAGCACCGCCGGCGTGGCCCGCCGCGGGTCGAGTTGCATCACCTTGGTGGCGATAAACAGGCTGTAGTAACGGTAGGCAACCAGGTAGATGGCCACTGCCGCGACCACGATCCACAAGGCGTTGATCGCCTCACCGCGACGCAGGGCTACCACACCCAGCGCGCAGGCCCCTATGACTGCCAGCGCCAGCCACGGAAGGTGGCGTAGCAGGCTATTATTGTTGTTCATGGTTTGCTTCCAGCTGGTGGATTGGAAAGACCGCCCACCGAGTCTAGGGCCAGTCATCGCGCATTGCCACACTTGCTTTGGTCTAGAGCCTCTGCGGCCAGATTGCGGTACCTGATGCACATACCACGCTAACTATAGTCAGGATGTCACCTTAGGACCTACCCGAGGACCCATGCCATGAGCGATCACGACGAACGCCGCCGCTTCCAGCGTATCCAGTTCGACGCCCCGACCCGGCTGTGCCAGGGCGAACGCTGCTGGGAGGTGAAACTGCTCGACCTGTCCCTCAAAGGGCTGCTGGTCGAATGCCCGCAACCGTGGGATGCCGACCTGACCCAGGACTTCGAAGCGTACATCCTGCTCAACGATGAAGTGACCGAGGTGCAGATGCAGGTCGAGTTGCGCCACGAAGAACCCGATCGCCTGGGCTTCATCTGCCTCTACATCGACGTCGATTCGATGACCCATTTGCACCGTCTTGTGGAATTGAACGTGGCTGACAGCACCGAAATGATGCGTGAGCTGCGCGAACTCATCGAATAATGAAATCTCTTAGCTAGCTAATAGCTTTCCCACATGATGTTTCCTGTCTACCCAGACAGCTTTAAGCCTGGGTAGCAGTACTTTGTACACACCCCTCTAGCACCGTTTTCGATGAGTTGGTACGCCTTCTGCATTGGGTTTTCGCACACCCTGCGGTCGCTCGTGTACGCGCTCCGATCAAAATATTGTATACAATTTTTGTGGCAATAATTTGCAGGAAATGTCTACAGTAGCGACACAACAATAAACAGAGAGCCTGCTCCATGACTACGTCCCCTAGCACGTCTCCCACCAAGCGCCCCGAGGATGAAAACCTCGGGCTTGGTGCCAACCTGGCCTATGGTCTGCAGCATGTGTTGACCATGTACGGGGGGATCGTCGCGGTACCCCTGATCCTGGGGCAGGCCGCTGGCCTGAACGGTGCCGAAATCGGCATGCTGATCGCGGCCTCGCTGTTTGCCGGTGGCCTGGCCACCCTGCTACAGACCTTGGGGCTGCCGTTTTTTGGCTGCCAGTTGCCGCTGGTGCAGGGCGTGTCGTTCGCCGGTGTGGCGACCATGGGCGCGATCCTCAGCAGCGAGGGTGGCGGTGGCTTGCCGGGCGTGCTTGGCGCGGTCATGGCTGCATCGCTGATCGGCTTTCTGATCACGCCGGTGTTCTCGCGCATCACCAAGTTCTTCCCGCCACTGGTGACCGGTATCGTCATCACCACCATCGGCCTGACCCTGATGCCGGTGGCCGCACGATGGGTAATGGGTGGCAACAGCGCCTCGCCAGAATTCGGCAGCGTTGCCAACATCGGCCTGGCCGGGCTCACCTTCGCCATCGTGCTACTGCTGAGCAAGCTGGGCAGCGCGACCATCTCGCGCCTGTCGATCCTGCTGGCCATGGTGGTCGGCACGCTGATCGCCTGGGCGCTGGGCATGACCGATTTCAGCAAAGTCACCGAAGGTCCGATATTTGCCTTCCCGACGCCGTTCCATTTCGGCATGCCGGAATTCCACATCGCCGCGATCCTGTCGATGTGCATCGTGATCATGGTGACCCTGGTGGAAACCTCGGCCGACATCCTCGCCGTGGGTGAGATCATCGATACCAAGGTCGACTCCAAGCGCCTGGGCAATGGCCTGCGCGCCGACATGGCATCGAGCATCCTGGCGCCGATCTTCGGCTCGTTCACCCAGAGCGCGTTCGCCCAGAACGTTGGCCTGGTGGCCGTGACCGGGGTCAAGAGCCGCTATGTGGTAGCTACCGGTGGTGTGATCCTGGTGGTGCTCGGCCTGCTGCCGATCATGGGCCGGGTGATTGCCGCAGTACCTACCCCGGTACTGGGCGGCGCGGGCATCGTGCTGTTCGGCACCGTGGCAGCCAGTGGTATTCGCACCCTGTCGAAGGTCAGCTACAAGAACAACGTCAACCTGATCATCGTCGCGGCCTCGCTGGGCTTCGGCATGATCCCGATCGCCGCGCCGACCTTCTACCACCACTTCCCGAACTGGTTCGAGACCATCTTCCACTCAGGCATCAGCTCGGCGGCGATCATGGCCATCCTGCTGAACCTGATCTTCAACCACTTCACCACCGGCAACTCGGAAAACCAGTCGGTGTTCGCTGCGGCCTACGAGCGCACCATCCAGTACTCGGACATTTCTGCGTTGCGTGATGGTGACTACTTCAAGGATGGCAAGCTGTTCGACGCTGAAGGCAATGAGGTACCGATGCTGGAGGTGGATGAGCATGGCAATGAAACCGTCAGGCGGGCGGCGGTTGCCGAGCATTGACTGCTGACTGAGTGGTGAAGTGGAGGGGCCGACGCGCATCGTCGGCCCCTTTTTCGTTTGCCTGTGCCCGCGAAGAGGTCGGTACAGGCTACTAATTACTCGAACAGTGCATCCAGAGCCTGCTCCAGCCGAGTCACGGCAATCACCTGCAACCCCGCTGGCGGTTCTTTCGGCGCATTGCCCTTGGGCACGATGGCACGCTTGAAACCATGCTTGGCCGCCTCCTTCAACCGCTCCTGACCGCTGGGCACAGGCCGCACCTCGCCCGACAAGCCAATCTCGCCAAACACCAGCAGCCCATGGGCGAGTGGCCGGTTGCGCAAGCTGGACATCACCGCCGCCAGCAACGCCAGGTCCGAGGCTGTCTCCAGCACCTTCACCCCGCCCACCACGTTGAGGAACACGTCCTGATCGTGGGTCGGAATCCCGCCGTGGCGGTGCAACACCGCCAACAACATGGCCAGACGGTTCTGGTCCAGGCCCAGGGTTACCCGCCGGGGGTTGGCCAGGTGGCTGTCGTCGACCAGTGCCTGCACCTCGACCAGCATCGGCCGGGTGCCCTCCCAAGTCGCCATGACCACGCTGCCCGGTACTTCCTCCTGGGTGCGGTTGAGGAAGATCGCCGAAGGGTTGGAGACTTCTTTAAGGCCTCGGTCGGTCATGCCGAACACACCCAGTTCGTTGACCGCGCCAAAGCGGTTCTTCACCGCACGCAGCAAGCGCAGTCGGCCATCGGACTCACCCTCGAAATACAACACGGTGTCGACCATGTGCTCCAGTACCCGCGGGCCGGCCAGCGAGCCTTCCTTGGTCACATGGCCGACCAGGAAGATGGCCGTACCGCTTTGCTTGGCGTAACGCACCAGCAGCGCCGTGCTCTCACGCACCTGGGCCACGCCACCGGGCGCTGATTGCAACTGTTCGGTGAAAATGGTCTGGATCGAGTCGATCACCATCACCCGTGGTTTCTCGACGCGGGCTGTGGCGATGATGGTCTCGATGCAGGTTTCGGTCATCACCTTGAGCTGGTCCTGGGGCAAGCCCAGGCGCCGCGAACGCATGGCCACCTGCTGCTGCGATTCCTCACCCGTCACATACAGTGCCGGCATGCCCACGGCAATGTTGCACAACGTCTGCAGCAGGATGGTCGACTTGCCGATGCCGGGGTCGCCACCAATCAGCACCACCGAGCCATCCACCAGGCCTCCTCCCAGCACGCGGTCCAGTTCGGTGCTGCTGGTGGTGAAGCGCGGGATTTCCTCGACGCTGACTTCGGCCAGGGTCTTGATCTGTGCCTGTTGCCCGGTCCAGCCGGCGCGGCCGCTGCTGGGTGCCGCCGCGCCGCCGCTCTCGATCATGGTTTCGACCAGGGTGTTCCAGGCCCCGCATTCGCCACACTGGCCTGCCCATTTGGGGAAGGTCGCGCCGCACTCGGTGCAGCCATACAAGCGCTTGGCCTTGGCCATGGGTGGGGTCTCCTGGAAAAAACCGCCATGATAGCCGAGCCGAACGTGTCTCGAACGCTTCGGGATGCGACAAAACTATTCGTTCCAACTGCAGTCAGTAGGCCTGAGCACCACGCATGAAGCGTTTTAGTGGCTTACACTGCGTTAACCTTACCTTTTGTTACAAGGAACCAAACATGGGCATGATCAGTGAGTTCAAGGCCTTCGCGGTCAAAGGCAATGTCGTCGACATGGCGGTGGGTATCATCATCGGCGCGGCCTTCGGCAAGATCGTCTCGTCCTTCGTCGGAGACGTGGTCATGCCGCCACTGGGCCTATTGATCGGGGGCGTGGACTTCAGCGACCTGGCCATTACCCTGAAGGCTGCCGAAGGTGATGTACCGGCGGTGGTGCTGGCGTATGGCAAGTTCATCCAGACCGTGATCGACTTCCTGATCGTGGCCTTTGCCATCTTTATGGGGGTGAAGGCAATCAACCGGCTCAAGCGTGAAGAAGCCGTGGCACCGACTGTTCCGCCAGTGCCAACGGCCGAAGAAACGCTGCTGACCGAGATTCGCGATTTGCTCAAGACACAGAACCAGAACCGTTTGCCTTGAGATAGCTGGGGGCGCTGTGCGCCCCCAATTACCAGTAGTTTTCTACCGCCACCTGCCCCGGCCGCTTGCTCAGGCTCAGTTGCAGGTCACGTGCCTTCAGCACCTTGCGCGTCTCGTCGATCATATCCGGGTTGCCGCATAGCATCACCCTCGAATGCTCCGGTGACAGCTCGAGCCCTGCGGCCTTCTCCAACTCGCCATTCTCGATCAGCGTGGTAATACGCTGGTTCAACGCACCCGGGTGCCGCTCACGGGTCACCACCGGAATGAACTGCAACTTGCCAGCAAACTCGGCCAGGTAGTCGCGCCGCTCCAGCCCGGCGATTTCATCCACATAAGCCAGCTCTTTCGCTTCGCGCACCGAGTACACCAACTTGATGCTGTCGAAACGCTCCCAGGCCTCGAAGTCCTGCAGAATCGACATGAATGGCGCAATCCCCGTGCCCGTGGCCAACAGCCACAAGTCACGCCCCCCGACAAAGCGGTCGAGGGTGAGGAAACCAAACGCCTGGCGGTCGATCAGCAGAGTGTCGCCTGCCCCCAACCGGCTCAGCTCGCTGGTGAATTCACCGCCCGGCACAACGATGGAGAAGAAGTCGAGGTGCTCGTCATGCGGTGCGCTGACCATGGAATAGGCGCGCCACACCACGCTGCCATCGGCCTTGGTCACGCCCAGGCGGGCAAACTGGCCGGAACGGAAGCGGAACCCCGCATCGCGCGTAACCCGCAGGCTGAAGAGGTTCGGCGTCAACGGCTGAACATCGAGCAGGGTCTGGCGGGTGAACTTTTCGGCGCTTGCGGTCATATCGGGCTCCAGGGTTGGCGAGTGCACAGTGTCGCTTAAAGCGGCCCGGATAAAAACCACCGCTTTGTAGGGCCTCATCAAGGGCGATCGTGCCGAACGCTCAGAAACTCCTTATCGCTATAACAAAAAAATCCCAACACAATGCTAGGACTTTTCCTACAATCTTTCGGGTACTCAAACGGATTGGATCCTGGCACCCAAGGAGAGCTTCAAATGCTTCATTGGAGACCCGAACACCTGCATGTGTTCGTCAGCGAGCGATGCCCAAGGAAGTTGTTCGACATCGCAGTGCACTTGGCTCAGGACTTGGGCATGGAGTACCTCGGGCTGAATATTCGCATTCAGATCGCCACGCAGACACCCAGGGTTTACCTCTACAGCAATTATCCGGATGAATGGATCGAGCGCTATCAGCGCGACGAGTTCTACAAACAGGACCCCGCCGCAAACGTGAGCCACAGCTCGACGATGCCAGTGCTTTGGACCGAAGAACTGTACCGCGAAGCCCCTCAGTTTCGTGAAGAGGCTTGCCAACATGGCCTGCGTCATGGCTGGACGCAGTCGCTGCACGACTTACAGCACAACGAGAGCCAGATCAGCGTAGCCAGACCCGCCGGCAACATCGACATTACCGAACTCTACGGCAAAGCCGGCAGCGTGCAGTGGCTGTGCCACACCCTTCACGCCGTACTGGGCGAGCACCACCTGAACGCACTGTGCCCCCCCCAACCCAAAATGAGCGATCGGGAACTGGAAGTGCTGAAATGGTCAGCCGCCGGCAAGACCGCTGCCGACGTGGCCTGCATTCTATCGCTGTCGCAAAGCACGGTTAACTTTCATATCCGCAGCGTGATCACCAAAACCAACGCAGCAAACAAAGCCGGTGCCATCGCCATCGCAGCCATGCGTGGCTGGATCTGACCTACAAACCTGCGACCTTGGGCAAAGCCCTGTAGAATCGCCCGGCAAAGCCCGGAGCGAACCGCAACGGGCAGTTTCATACCCGAGCCAGACGCCATGCCCCTGTTGACCACCCCCTACGCCGAACTCGACCTGATCCGCCAGCCGGAGCAGGCCAACGACCCGCTGCAGGCTTTCGACGCCGCCGACGAGTACCTGCTTGCGCAACTGCACGAACAGGCTCCCGACGCCAGCTGCCGGGTGCTGGTGCTCAATGACAGCTTCGGTGCCTTGGCCGCCAGCCTGGCGGGCCAGCTGCAGGTAGTCAGCAGTGGCGATTCGCACCTGGCGCATCTGGCCCTGGAAAAGAACCTGGCGCGCAATGGCTTGCCGTTCGACAGCGTGCCGTTCGTACCGGCCAGTGAACACTGGCAAGGCCCGTTCGACCGGGTGCTGGTGCGCGTGCCAAAAACCCTGGCGCTGCTCGAAGAGCAACTGATTCGCCTGCAAGGCCACCTGGCGCCAGGGGCGCAGGTGATTGCGGGGGCAATGATCAAGCATTTGCCACGCGCGGCCGGTGACCTGATGGAAAAATACATCGGCCCGGTGCAGGCCTCGCTGGCGCAGAAAAAGGCGCGCTTGCTGACGGCAACGGTGGCCGAACTGCCGGCCGCCCGCTCGCCCTACCCTAGCCGCTATCGCCTTGAAGCGCCTGCGCTGGAGCTGGTGAACCACGCCAACGTGTTCTGCCGTGAAGGGCTGGATATCGGCACCCGGGCATTCTTGCCGCATCTGCCACGTGACCTGGGCAACGCGAGGGTGGCAGACCTGGGCTGCGGTAATGGCGTACTGGCGATTGCCAGTGCATTGGCCAACCCGGATGCCCAGTACACGCTGGTCGACGAGTCGTACATGGCAGTGCAATCGGCGCGGGAGAACTGGCAGGCTGCACTGGGCGAACGCCCGGCGACCTTCGTCGCAGCCGATGGGTTGGCCGGGGTGGAGAAGCAGTCGCTGGACGTGGTGCTGTGCAACCCGCCGTTCCACCAGCAGCAGGTGGTGGGGGATTTCCTGGCGTGGCGCATGTTCCAGCAGGCGCGTGAGGCGCTGCTGGTGGGTGGGGCGCTGTACATCGTGGGTAACCGGCACTTGGGCTATCACAGCAAGCTGGCACGGTTGTTCCGGGGGGTGGAGCAGGTGGCAGCGACGCCAAAGTTCGTCATCCTGAAAGCCCGTAAGTAAAGGCGCCGCTCCCACAGTTCTCCCCGCAACCTCAGTGGGTGGTAAGGCCCGCAGCCCCCATGAACAGCCGCATCACCCACGCCGCCACACCCAACGCCGCCACGCTCATCGCCCAGATCAGCAACAGCCAACCCAGCCGCTGCCACAGCGGCTTCTTCTCTTCCAAGCCATGTTTGCCGGTCATCATGCGGTCCTCCTAGTGATAGCCGTCTTCATGGGTCACCTTGCCGCGGAACACGTAGTAGCTCCAGAAGGTGTACATGAGGATGAACGGCAGGATGAATAACGTGCCCACTAGCATGAAGCCCTGGCTTTGCGGTGGCGCCGCAGCATCCCAGATCGAGATCGAGGGCGGGATGATGTTCGGCCACAGGCTAATGCCCAGGCCGCTGTAGCCAAGGAAGATCAGCACCAGGGTGAGCAGGAACGGCGTGTAGTGCGCGTTGCGTGCCACCGCCTTGAGCAACCCGTAAAAGGTCACCAGCACCAGCAGCGGTACCGGCATGAACCAGATCAGGTTAGGCATGCTGAACCAGCGGTCGGCGATCTGTGGATAAGCGATGGGTGTCCACAGGCTGACGATACCGATCACCACCAGCAGCACCAGCGCCAGCGGCCGGGCCATGTCGTGCATCTTCTGTTGCAGCGGCCCTTCGGTCTTCATGATCAGCCAGGTGCAGCCCAACAGCGTGTAGGCCACGATCAGCCCCAAGCCACAGAACAGGCTGAACGGGGTAAGCCAATCGAGGGTGCCACCGGCGAAATGGCGGTCGACCACCTTGAAGCCTTCGAGGAAGGCACCCAGGGCCACACCCTGGAAGAAGGTGGCAACCAGCGACCCCCAGATGAACGCCTTGTCCCAGATATGGCGCTTGTCGGCCTTGGCCTTGAAGCGGAACTCGAAGGCCACGCCGCGGAAGATCAGCCCGATCAGCATCAGGACCAACGGCAGGTACAGGGCTTCGAGCACCACGGCATAGGCCATCGGGAACGCCCCGAACAGCCCCGCACCACCCAGGATCAACCAGGTTTCGTTGCCGTCCCACACCGGGGCGACGGTGTTCATCATTACATCGCGGTCCTGCTCGCCCTTGACGAAGGGGAAGAGCATGCCGATACCCAGGTCGAAGCCGTCCATCACCACGTACATCATGACGCCGAAGATGATGATCACCGCCCAGATCAGCGGAAGGTCGATACCCATGGCTCAGTCCTCCTTGCTCAGGCTGGCAGTCTTGGCCTCATGGCCATCATCGGCGGCAGACAGCGGCCGCGCCGGCGTACGTTTCTGGCCAGGGCCGCCCGGTGTGTGTTCGTCACCTTCGCCGGTCTGCGGTCCTTTGCGCACCAGGCGCATCATGTAGCCAAGGCCGGTACCGAACAGGGCGAAGTACACCACCACGAACGCCACCAGGGTGAAGCCGAGCTGTGCATAACTGTGGTTGGACACGCCATCCGCCGTGCGCATCAGGCCATACACCACCCAGGGCTGGCGGCCGATCTCGGTGGTGAACCAGCCGGCCAGCAAGGCGATCAGCCCGGAAGGCCCCATCCATAGCGCCAGGTACAGGAACGGGCGCGAGGTGTAGAGCGTGCCACGCTTGCGCAGCCACAGGCTCCACAGGCCGACGAAGATCATCAGGAAGCCAAGCCCGACCATGATTCGGAACGACCAGAAGACGATGGTCGAGTTGGGCCGGTCCTCAGGCGGGAATTCCTTCATTGCCGGCACCTGCTTGTCCAGGCTGTGGGTGAGGATCAGGCTGCCGAGCGCCGGGATTTCCAGTTTGAAGTGCGTCGTTTCGGCCTTCATGTCGGGAATGCCGAACAGGATCAACGGGGTCGGCTCGCCGGGTACGTTCTCCCAGTGGCCTTCGATGGCAGCGATTTTCACCGGCTGGTGCTTGAGCGTGTTCAGGCCATGGAAGTCGCCGATCACGGCCTGGATCGGAGCGACGATCAGCGCCATCCACATGGCCATCGACAGCATCTTGCGCACCGCCGGGTTGTCACGCCCGCGTAGCAGGTGCCAGGCCGCCGAGGCGCCGACGAAGAACGCCGTGGAGACGAACGCAGCGGTGGCCATGTGCATCAGGCGGTAGGGGAACGAGGGGTTGAACACCACCGCAAACCAGTCCACCGGCACCACCCGGCCATCGATGATCTCGTGGCCTTGCGGGGTTTGCATCCAGCTGTTGGAGGCGAGAATCCAGAAGGTGGATACCAGCGTGCCCAGTGCCACCATGCAGGTGGAGAAAAAGTGCAAGCCGCGGCCTACACGGTTCCAGCCGAACAGCATGACGCCGAGGAAGCCCGCTTCGAGGAAGAAGGCAGTCAGCACCTCGTAGGTCAGCAATGGCCCGGTGACGGCGCCGGCGAACTCTGAGAAGCGGCTCCAGTTGGTACCGAACTGGTAGGCCATGACCAGGCCCGAGACCACGCCCATGCCGAAGTTGACGGCGAAAATTTTCGACCAGAAGTGATAGAGGTCACGGTAGACCTGGTTGTGGGTCCGAAGCCAGAGGCCTTCGAGGACTGCCAGGTAGCTCGCCAGGCCAATGGTGATGGCCGGGAACAGGATGTGGAACGACACGGTAAAGGCAAACTGCATTCGGGCGAGCTCTAGGGCCTCTATTCCGAACATGGTGCTTCCTCTTCAGATAATCCGGCGTCCGGGCTTGTGGCCCCAGTCGCCCACTGCCCCCACTGGATCGAGTACGGCGTGTTGGAATTGTTCTGTTCAATCGCAGGGATTCCGGCCCAAAGGGCCTATTCGTTGAATCTGGAACGATTGATCCAGATCAACGAATGTTAGGAAGCATAGTCCCGAATTGCCCGGCAAGCCGTGTGGCTGATTGCCGCGTGACCGGTTGCCCCACCCTCTTTCATTAGGTGTGAAAAAGTGCCGATCCGGGCAAACAGTAACCGGTTGTTACAAACAGATGATACGCTGCGCACCCCCTCTACTGCGCCGAGGCCCCTGGTTTCCGATGTCTGATTCCGCACCGCAGTTGTTACGTCACCACCGCCCTTTCCTGGCGTTCTGGCTGGCCCGCGTGTTTACCGCCAGCGGCTTCCAGATGCTCACCGTGGCCATTGGCTGGCACCTCTATCAATTGACCGGCAACGTGCTGGACCTGGGCCTGGTCGGCCTGGTGGAATTTGCACCACGGGTGCTGTTCATGCTGCACACCGGGCATGTAGCCGACCGCTACGACCGGCGCAAAGTCGCCGCCCTGTGCCAGAGCCTGCAGGGGTTGATCGCCCTGGCGCTGGCGGTGGGCAGCGCGACTGACAACGTCACCCGAGAACTCATTTTCGCCCTCGCCTTCCTGCTGGGTGCCACACGCTCGTTCGAAATGCCGGCGACCCAGGCACTGTTGCCCAACGTGGTGCCGCCTGGGCTGTTCCCAAGGGCGGTGGCGGCGTCAGCGTCAGCCACCCAATCGGCGACCATCGTGGCGCCAGCAGTGGGCGGCTTCCTGTATGCCTTTGGCAGTATCTGGGTGTATGGCCCCACCGTGGCCCTGTATGCCATCGCCTGCATGCTCACCCTGAGCCTGCAGGCACGCGGCCAGGTCGTGCAGCGCGGGCGGGCCAGCATCGAATCGCTGCTGGCCGGCATTCGCTTCATCCGCAGCCGGCCTGACATCCTCGGTGCTATCTCGCTGGACCTGTTTGCCGTTCTGCTGGGTGGCGCCACCGCGCTGCTGCCGGTGTTCGCCAAGGACATCCTGCTGACCGGCCCGCTGGGCCTTGGCCTTTTGCGTTCGGCCCCGGCGGTGGGCGCATTGCTGATGTCGGTATGGCTGGCGCGCTTCCCGTTCGAACGCAATGTGGGGCGCACCATGTTCACGGCAGTCGGGGTGTTCGGCGTGGCGACCATCGCCTTCGGCTTGTCGACCTCGTTCTGGTTCTCGCTGGCAGTGCTGGTAGTGCTGGGCGCGGCGGACATGATCAGCATGGTGATTCGAGGGGCTTTCGTGCAACTGGAAACGCCGGATGAAATGCGCGGGCGGGTGAGCGCGGTGAACGGGTTGTTCATTGGTGCCTCGAACCAGCTCGGCGAGTTCGAATCCGGGGTGACGGCGCACTGGTTTGGCACAGTGCCAGCGGTGGTGATGGGCGGAGTGGGCACATTGGTGGTGACCGGGGTGTGGATAAGACTGTTCCCAACACTGGCCAAGCGGGATCGGTTGCATAACAACTGAGCGCTAACCTGTGCGGCCTCTTCGCGGGTAAAACCGCGAAGAGGCCGCACAGGCTTGAGAAAATCCCATTCCCAACGGCCATAGGCCCCCGCCGAGCATGCTGGTATCATGCGCGGCTTTTTTCCTCCCCACACAAAACCACGGCAACCGGTACGGTCTGTGCTTTGCTGATGGGGTCGATACATTCATGGCGCCGGGGGCGCCTTGGGGAGCGGGCATGCTGGAAAGGCTGTTTCAACTAAAAGCACACAACACCAATGTGCGCACCGAGATTCTCGCGGGCGTCACCACCTTCCTGGCCATGGCCTACATCCTGTTCGTCAACCCGAGCATCCTCGGCGAGACCGGCATGGACAAAGGCGCGATCTTCGTCGCCACCTGCCTGGCCGCAGCCATCGGCTCGGTGACCATGGGCCTGATCGCCAACTACCCGATCGCCCTGGCGCCGGGCATGGGCCTGAACGCGTTCTTCACCTACACCGTGGTGCTGCACATGGGCCACACCTGGCAAGTGGCGCTGGGTGCGGTGTTCCTGTCGGCGGTGATGTTCTTCCTGTTGTCGATCTTCCGCATCCGCGAATGGATCGTGAACAGCATCCCGCTGCCGCTGCGCTCGGCGATTGCCGCCGGCATCGGGCTGTTCTTGGCGCTGATCGCCCTGCATAATGCCGGCATCGTCGTCGATAACCCGGCTACTCTGGTGGGCCTCGGCGACCTCAAGCAGCCAGCGCCGATCCTCGCTACCCTGGGCTTCTTCCTGATCGTGGGCCTGGAGTCGCTGAAAGTGCGCGGTGCCGTGCTGATCGGCATCCTGGCGGTGACCATCGCCTCGATCGTGATGGGCGTGACGCCGTTCGGCGGCATCGTCTCCATGCCGCCGTCGCTGGCACCGACCTTCCTGCAACTGGACATTGCCGGTGCGCTGGACGTAGGCCTGGTCAGCGTGATCTTCGCCTTCCTGTTCGTCGACCTGTTCGACAACTCCGGCACCCTGATCGGCGTGGCCAAGCGCGCCGGTTTGATGGGCAAGGACGGCCACATGCCGAAAATGGGCCGCGCGCTGATCGCCGACAGCACCGCCGCCATGGCCGGTTCGCTGCTGGGCACCTCGACCACCACCAGCTACATCGAGTCCGCTGCAGGTGTGAGCGCCGGTGGCCGCACTGGCCTGACCGCCATCGTGGTTGCCGTGCTGTTCCTGCTGGCGCTGTTCTTCGCGCCGCTGGCCGGTAGCGTGCCAGCCTTCGCCACTGCCCCGGCGTTGCTGTTCGTCGCGGTGCTGATGGCTTCGGGCCTGGCAGAAATAAACTGGGACGACGTTACCGAAGCCGCACCGGTAGTGGTGACTGCCCTGGCCATGCCGCTGACCTACTCGATCGCCAACGGCATCGCCTTCGGCTTCATTTCCTGGACCGCCGTCAAGCTGATCTCAGGCCGCCACCGCGACCTGAACCCGGCCTTGGTGATCCTTTCCATCCTGTTCGTCATCAAGTTGGGCTGGTTCAACGCATGAGTGCTGCTTTCGACCCCTCCTCCTACGCCACCCAACTGGATGCCAAGGTGGCCCGGCTGCGCGAGCTGCTGGCGCCCTTCGGCGCGCCGGAGCCGGCTGTTTTCGACTCGCCACGCGAGCACTACCGCCTGCGCGCCGAGTTCCGCCTGTGGCGCGAGGACGGCCAGCGCCACTACGCCATGTTCGCCCCGGGCGAGAAGCACAAGGCGATCCTGATCGAGGATTTCCCCATTGCCAGCCAGCGCATCAATGCGCTGATGCCGCGCCTGAAGGCGGCCTGGCAGGCCAGCGAGGAACTGGGCAACCGCCTGTTCCAGGTGGAGTTCCTGACCACCCTGGCCGGTGATGCGATGATCACCCTGTGCTACCACCGCCCGTTGGACGAGGCGTGGGAACTGGCCGCACGGCAACTGGCCGAAGCGCTGGGTGTTAGCGTGATTGGCCGCTCCAAAGGCAAACGCCTGGTGATTGGCCGCGACTACGCGGTGGAAAAACTCGACGTGGCTGGCCGCGTGTTCAGCTATCGCCAGCCGGAAGGCGCGTTCACCCAGCCTAACGGTGCGGTGAACCAGAAGATGCTGAGCTGGGCGTTCGAAGCCATCGGCGAGCGTGAAGACGATTTGCTGGAGCTGTACTGCGGCAACGGCAACTTCACCCTGCCGCTGGCCACCCGCGTGCGACAGGTGCTGGCGACCGAAATCAGCAAGACCTCGGTCAATGCCGCGCTGAGCAACCTCGACGAGAACGCTGTGGATAACGTGCGTTTGGTGCGCTTGTCGGCAGAGGAGCTGACTCAGGCACTGAATGAGGTGCGGCCGTTCCGTCGCCTGGAAGGCATCGACCTGAAGAGCTACGAC
The DNA here is from genome assembly GCF_014192825.1 of Pseudomonas sp. OG7. Classification (NCBI taxonomy): domain Bacteria; kingdom Pseudomonadati; phylum Pseudomonadota; class Gammaproteobacteria; order Pseudomonadales; family Pseudomonadaceae; genus Pseudomonas; species Pseudomonas sp. OG7. The sequence goes on from NZ_JACHYK010000006.1 coordinate 404,179, forward strand.
TTCGGCACCGTGTTCGTCGACCCGCCGCGCGCGGGGATGGACCCGGACACCTGCGAGCTGACCCGACGTTTCGAGCGCATTCTGTACATCTCGTGCAACCCGGAAACGCTGGCGGCGAACATTGCCCAGTTGCAGGACACCCACCGTATCGAACGGTGTGCGTTGTTTGATCAGTTCCCCTATACCCACCATATGGAGAGTGGGGTTCTGCTGGTTCGGCGTTAACTGATAGAACGCTGGGGCCGCGTTGCGGCCCCAAGGGTTTGTATCAGAAGTCGAAGAAGACCGTCTCCCCTTCCCCCTGAATACGGATATCGAAGCGATACGCCGTTTTCCCGTCCACTTCGCAACGCTTGGCAATCAACGTCTCACGCCGCTGCGGCTGCTCGATCAGGTTCAGCACCGGGCACTTGGCGTTGGCCTGGGCTTCGTCATCGAAGTACAGGCGCGTGTGCAGGTGAATGTTGATGCCCCGGGCAAACAGGCTGATGTTGATGTGCGGCGCCATCGGCACGCCAGCCGCGTTGTTCACCACGCCCGGCTTGACCGTGTGCAGCGTCCACTCGCCGGCATCGAAGGTAGTGGCGGTGCGACCAAAGCTGTTGAAGGCGTTTTCCAGGTTGTAGGCATCCTGGTATTCGCCATTGGCGTCGGCTTGCCACACTTCCAGGAACGAGTCGCGCACCAGGTGGCCGTTACCGTCATACACCTGGCCGATCAGCAGAATGTGCTCGCCCGGCGCGTCTGGCTTGGCCAGGCGGTTCCAGATTTCCTGGTCGCGGGTCGGGTTGCCGGCCGCTTCCAGGGCCAGGCCGATGTGCACGTAGGGGCCGGCGGTCTGCGAAGGGGTTTCCGGCAGCAGTTCGATTGGCATGGCGGGGTCCTCAGCAGTTTTCGAAGTGGGTCTTGCGCTGGCCGCGCAGCACGATGTCGAAGCGGTAGGCCAGGCAGTCCATCGGGTTGGCGTTGCTCATGTCGAGCTTGGCGATCAACTGCTGCACGGCTTGCGGGTTGGCGATCGACTTGACGATCGGGCACATCGGGATCAGCGGGTCACCCTCGAAGTACAGTTGGGTGATCAGCTTGGTCGCAATCGACGGGCCGCTGATGGCGAAGTGGATGTGCGCCGGGCGCCAGTCATTAGGGCCGTTGCGCCATGGGTACGGGCCTGGCTTGATGGTGCGGAAGCTGTAGTAGCCATCACGGTCGGTCAGGCAACGGCCAACGCCACCGAAGTTCGGGTCCAGCGGAGCCAGGTAGCGGTCGTTCTTGTGGCGGTAGCGGCCGCCGGCGTTGGCTTGCCACATCTCCACCAGGGTGTTCGGCACAGGCTTGCCGTACTGGTCGACCACGCGGCCGGCAACGATGATGCGTTCGCCGATCGGCAGGCCACCGTTGTTGAAGTTCAGCAGCAGGTCATGGTCGTGGGCACCGAAGCCCAGGTGGGAAAAGTCTGGCCCCGTGGTTTCGCTGATCGACTGCGGAATGCTGACCAGTGCCTGGCGCGGCGAGCGGGCAACGGACGTCTTGTAGTCAGGCGTAAGGGCTTTGGGGTGCCAGTTGCGATCACGGATCACGAAGCGGCTGTTGTCCTGTGCGGGCATGCCGGTTTCCTCTCTTGGAATTATGTGAACGCCTGGGCGTGGCAGGCGGACTTGCAGTTTCAGGCATGTCGCGCGCGATGAGTATTGAAATCAGCCCTCTCTCACATAACCATTTGGTTATGGGTTAACATCTTGGCCTGACACCTGCCGCTGTCGTGAACTAATCTTTGTCTTCTTGTTTCACGCTCGGGAGAGCACTCATGGAATGGCGAAAAGGCCGACGCAGCGACAACGTGGTCGATGCCCGAGGCGAAGGTGGCGGTGGCGGCGGCATGCGTTTCGGCGGCGGCAAGGGGCTGGGGCTTGGGGCGATCCTGCTGATCGTCGGCATCGGCTGGCTCACCGGGCAGGACCCGTTGCAGATTCTTGGCCAGCTCGCCGGCCAGATGGAACAGCAACAGACGCAGGTTGCACCGAGTGGTGCGGGCGGCAAGGCGCCACCGGCCAATGACCAGCAGGCCGAGTTCGTGGCCTCGATCCTGGGCGACACCGAAGACACCTGGAAAGCCCTGTTTGCCGAAGCCGGCAAACAGTACCGCGACCCCAAGCTGGTGCTGTTCAGTGGCCAGGTCAATTCAGCCTGTGGTTTCGCCTCGGCGGCAGTGGGGCCGTTCTATTGCCCGGCAGACCAGCGGGTGTACCTGGACATGTCGTTCTTCCGCGAAATGGAAACCCGCTTTGCTGCCGCTGGCGATTTTGCCCAGGCCTACGTGATCGCTCACGAAATCGGCCACCATGTGCAGACCCTGCTGGGCGTTTCGGCCAAGGTGGATGCCGCGCGCCGCAACGGCCAGCGCATGGAAGGCGACAACGGCCTGCTGGTGCGCCAGGAACTGCAAGCCGACTGCCTGGCCGGCGTGTGGGCCTACCAGGCCCAAAAGCGCCTGAACTGGCTGGAACCGGGTGACGTCGAAGAAGCCTTGAACGCGGCCAATGCCATTGGCGATGACCGCCTGCAACAGCAAGGTCGCGGACGCGTAGTGCCTGACTCGTTCACCCATGGCACTTCGGCGCAGCGGGTGCGCTGGTTCAAGGCCGGGTTTGCCCAAGGCGAGGTGAACAGTTGCGACACCTTCAGTGCGCGTAACCTTTGATACTGATCGGGGCCGCTTTGCAGCCCCAATTTATCCAGTTACAAATCTGCTGAAAAAGCGTTTCAGCTTCCGCAATCATTGCCGATAACCCCTGAACGAATCAGCGGGCATCCAGAACAACAACGCCTGGCGATCGAAGATCAAGAGAGCGAAAACTACTTCTGGAGAGCGTGCATGAACAGCTGGTTCGCCAACATCAGCGTCAACCTCAAACTCGGCCTGGGCTTCGGCCTGGTGCTGGTACTCACCGGCCTGCTGGCCCTCACCGGCTGGACCAGCCTGGGCAGCCTGATCGACCGCAGCAACTGGATGGGCGACATCGGCCAGCTGAACAAAGACCTCACCGACCTGCGCATTGCGCGCCTGCAGTACATGATCGCCAACGGCGACGATGCCGCCGCCGCCAACACCCAGACCAAACTGGACGCCTTCAGCAAGCAACAGGCTTACCTGGCCAGCACCTTCAAGAGCCCGGAAAACATCAAGCTGCTGAATGAACTGGGCGAAACCATCAGCGCCTACAAGCTGTCGCTGAACAAGATGCGCCAGGGCTACGACGCCACCCGCAATGCGCGTGTGGCGATGGACAGCTCGGCCACCCGCGCCGACCAGGCCATGGATGTGCTCAGCCAGGAAGTCATGGCACGCCCCGAGGCCGACAGCGTACGCCTGGCCCAGTACCAGCTGATCAGCAAGGCTCGCCAGCAACTGTTGCAGGTGCGCATCGACGTGCGCGGCTACATTGCCGACAACACCGCCGCCAACGAACAAGCCGCCCTGCGCCAGCTGGACGCAGCGCTGGCCGACGTCGACAACCTCAAGCGCCAGCTGCCCGCCGAAGACGCTCGTCTGCAACAGTTCGAGCGCTCGGTACAGGCCTACCGCGACGCCGTACGCCAATTCCGCGACGCAGTCGCCGACATCACCACCTCACGCGCCGAAATGACCGTACAGGGCGCCGACATCGTCAAGCGCAGCGATGCGCTGTACCAGATCCAGCTGGAGCGCCGCGACATCGAAAGCACCCAGGCCCGCAGCCTGCAGGCCATCGCCACGTTGCTGGCGCTGTTGGTTGGCGTGCTGGCAGCGGTGCTGATCACCCGCCAGATCACCGGCCCGCTGCGTGAAACCCTGGGAGCAGTGGAAAAGATCGCCAGCGGCGACCTTACCCAGCAGCTGCGCGTCACCCGCCGCGATGAGTTGGGCGTGTTGCAGCAAGGCATCGCACGCATGGGCACCACCCTGCGCGAGCTGATCACTGGCATCCGTGATGGCGTCACCCAGATCGCCAGCGCCGCCGAAGAGCTGTCGGCAGTCACCGAACAGACCAGCGCGGGCGCCAACAGCCAGAAGGTCGAGACCGATCAGGTGGCCACCGCCATGCACGAAATGGCTGCCACCGTTCAGGAAGTGGCACGCAACGCCGAGCAGGCCTCGCATGCCGCCACCGGTGCCGACGACGAAGCCCGTGCCGGCGATCGCGTGGTGGGCGAGGCGATTGGCCAGATCGAGCGCCTGGCCGAAGACATGCACCGCTCCACCGAAGCCATGAACCTGCTGCAGCAGGAAAGCCAGAAGATCGGCAGCGTGATGGACGTGATCAAGTCGGTGGCCGAACAGACCAACCTGCTGGCGCTGAACGCTGCGATCGAAGCGGCGCGTGCTGGCGAGGCCGGGCGTGGATTTGCCGTGGTTGCCGACGAAGTGCGCGGCCTGGCGCAGCGCACGCAGAAGTCCACCGAAGAAATCGAAGAGCTGATTGCCAGCTTGCAACATGGCACCCAGCAAGTGGCGAACGCCATGCAGGGCAGCCGTACCCTCACCGACAGCAGCGTCGAGCTGGCACGCAAGGCCGGGGCGTCGCTGGAGAGCATCACCAGCACGGTGTCGAGCATCCAGTCGATGAACCAGCAGATTGCGGCGGCGGCAGAGCAGCAGAGCGCGGTGGCTGAAGAGATCAGCCGCAGCATTCTGAATGTACGTGATGTGTCGGAGCAGACGGCAGCGGCCAGTGACGAGACAGCGGCGTCCAGTGTGGAACTGGCGCGGCTGGGTGGGCAGTTGCAGACGCTGGTCAGCCAGTTCCGCGTCTGACCTCAAGATTTTGGGGCCGCTTTGCGGCCCATCGCCGGCAAGCCAGGCCCCCACAGGGACAATGCAAGCCTTAAGGGCAGCGGCACACCTGTGGGAGCTGGCTTGCCGGCGATGGGCCGGCACAAGCGACTGCTTACTTCACGATTATGCCCACACCTCGCCCACGTGGATCGGAAGCGGTCTCCAGCTTGGCCCCGTCCACCCGGATCGCCTGGATATCACCCATCTCCCAGCCCTGATCCTCCAGCACATAACCCATCTTCTTCAACTTGTCAGCCTCCGGCCCGGTCAACGGCGCATAGGCATCAAAGTAGATAGTGTCCTTGGGCAGCAACTGATGGTGCACGCGCTGCGCCGCCACCGCCTTGTCCAGCGGCATGCCGTAGTCGTACAGGTTGTTCATCACCTGGAAGATCGAGGTAAAGATCCGCGAGCCACCCGGCGTACCGATCACCAGCTCGACTTTGCCATCGCGGGTCATCAGGCTAGGGCTCATTGACGACAACATACGCTTGCCCGGTTCGATGGCATTGGCATCGCCACCCACCACACCAAAGGCATTCGCCGCCCCCGGCTTGGCGCTGAAGTCATCCATCTCGTCGTTGAGCAGGAAGCCTGCGCCCTTCACCACCACGCCACTGCCGTAGTCGAGGTTGAGGGTGTAGGTGTTGCTGACCGCGTTGCCCTGCTTGTCGACGATGGAGAAGTGCGTGGTCTGGTGCGGCTCAAGGCCCGGCTTGACCTTGTCGGTTTCGGAAATGGCGTTCGGGTTGACCTGCGCGGCACGCTTGGCCAGGTAGTCCTTGGCCACCAGTTTATCCACAGGTACCTTTGTGAACGCCGGGTCACCGAGGTAGTCGGCACGGTCGGCGAACACGCGCTTCTCGATCTCGGCCAACAGGTGGATGTACTGCGCCGAGTTGTGCGCCACCCCTTTGAAGTCCGCCGCACGGTCTTCCTTGATGCCCAGCAGCTGGGCCAGGGCCACACCGCCAGAGCTTGGCGGTGGCGCGGTGTAGACCACATTGCCACGCCAGCTCACGGCCATCGGCTCACGCCATACGGCCTTGTAGTCCTTCAGGTCTTCTTTGGTGATCAGGCCTTTGTCAGCCTGCATCTGCGCCACCAACAGGTCGGCGGTCTTGCCCTGGTAGAACTCGCTCACGCCTTTGTCAGCGATACGTTCCAGTGTCTGGGCCAGTTCTGGCTGTTTGAACAGTTCACCGACCTTCATGTTGCCGAAGTAGTCGTTGAAATTGGTCGCCGTCTTGAACATGCCTTGGGCATCGTTGCGGTACTGGTACTGCTTTTCCGCCACCTTGAAGCCATTTTTCGCATAGCCGATGGCCGGGGTCAGCAGCTCGCTCCAGGGCAGCTTGCCGAACTTCTTGTGGGCCTCCCACAGGCCCATCACGGTGCCGGGCACACCTGCTGCACGCACCCCGACCAGGCTGAGGTTCTCGATGACTTCGCCCTTGTCATCGAGGTACATGTTGCGCGTGGCGGCCTTTGGCGCGACTTCGCGGTAGTCGAGGAAGTAAGGCTTGCCGTCGACGAACAGGGTCATGAACCCGCCACCACCAATGTTACCGGCTTCGGGGTACGTCACTGCCAAGGTGAAGGCAGTGGCCACCGCGGCATCCACCGCGTTACCACCCTTTTTCAGGATATCGGCAGCCACCTGTGCACCATATTGATCGGGGGCCGCCACCGCGCCACCCTCCAGCGTGGCGGCGTAAACCGAGGAACAGCTCAGGATCGCGGCTGCGAGAGCCAGGTACTGGAATGGAACAATACGCATGACACTTCCTTGGTGTTGTTTTTGTTGAGCAGTCAGTAAGGCCGAAGCGGTTCGACTGCGCAATAACACGTAGGAAGTTTCGCCGTCTGCGGACAGGATATGTCGCGTTCAGGCAACTCAGCAGGCGTACATCGCCAGCTTGCGCTGGATGAAATCGAGGAAGCACTGGATACGCAATGCCAGCTGGGTGTTGCGGTAGTACACCGCATGAATCGGCTGGCGGTAGCCATTGTTGGCCTCGCTCAGCAGCACCTGCAGACGCCCGGTGCGAATGTCCTCGTGGGTCATGAAGTGCGACAGACTGACGATGCCCTCGCCGGCCAGCGCCAGCTGGCGCAGGGTCTCGCCACTGGAGGCGATCAGCGCCGGGCGAATGCTCCAACGGTCACCCTGGGCATGGCGCAGTGGCCACTGGTTGAGCGATTCGGGCTGGCTGAAACCCAGCAGGCTATGGTTGGCCAGATCCTCGACCTGCTGCGGTGTACCGTGCTGCTCAAGGTAAACCGGGCTGGCCAGCACCTGCACCGGGCTGCAACCGAGGTTGCGTGCGTGCAGGCTGGAGTCGGCCAGCTCACCGATGCGGATCGCCACGTCGGTGCTCTGCTCCAGCAGGTCGATGATCAGGTCGTCGGTGTTAAGCTCCAGCTCGATACCCGGGTACTGGCGGCGAAACTCGCCAATCCACGGCAAGATGGCATGCAGCATGAACGGCGCGGCCGCATTGATGCGCAGCCGCCCGGTAGCGGTCTGGCGGTTCATCGACAGGCGCTCTTCCATCTCGTCCATCTGCTCCAGTACCTGCCGCGAACGCTCAAGGAAAAAGCGTCCTTCCTCGGTCAGGTCCATACGCCGGGTGGTGCGGTTGACCAAGGTAGTGCCGAGCTTGCCCTCCAGGCGCGACAAGGTACGGCTGACGGCGGACGGGGTCTGGCCCATCTGCTCGGCAGCGGCAGAGATCGAGCCGCAGTCGATGACGGCGACGAACACCTGGAGTTCTTCGGATCGGGTTTTCACATTCGGGCCTGCGGCAGCTACTTGCCTGGATTAGATCGCCTTGCCGAACACCTTGTCCAGATGTGCTTCATAAGCCGCCAGTGCCGCCGGTACATCCGGGCGCTTCATCACATCTACCGCCAGGAAGGTTGGCAGGCCGGTCATGCCGAGGAACTGGTTGGCCTTATGGAACGGGAAGTACACCGCATCCACACCCTTGCCTTCGAAGAAATCGGCAGGGTCATCGAATGCCTGCTGCGGCGCGTTCCAGGTCAGCGACAGCATGTACTGCTTGCCCTGTACCAAACCACCGCTGCCGTACTTTTGCGAGTGGTCCGAACGGGTGCGGCCATCGTTGGCGTAAAGGCTGCCATGGCCAGCGGTGAAGACTTCATCGATGTACTTCTTCACGGTCCAGGGCGCGCCCATCCACCACCCCGGCATTTGATAGATGATGACATCGGCCCAGAGGAACTTCTCCACTTCGGCCTGTACGTCGTAGCCGCCGTCGATGAACGTCTCCTGCACATCGAAACCGGCGCGGTCCAGGTGAGCGATGGCCGCTTCGTGCAAGGTCGCGTTGAGGCGGCCATCGGAGTGAGCGAACTGTTTACCACCATTGAGCAGAAGGATCTTTTTCATGCTGGCCTCCCCGGCCGGGTCAAAAATCATGCCGGCAGGTTAGAGACCCATGGGGTTGGGATACAGCGGTAACGGGGCAAAATACAATTGACCAGAAGTCACGAATGCGCAGCATATTATTGCCGTAGAATCGGTTCACCTTCCATCACCGAGTAGCGCCCCATGAGCGAGCAGTTCGCCTTCATCCTAAAAGCCAAGACCCGCCCGGAAATGGCTGACGCCTTCGAAAACCTGTTCCGGCCTTACGTCGAGCCAAGCCGCCAGGAGCCGGGCTGCATCGAGTACCACATGCTGCGTGACCAGCAGGACCCGAGCCTGTTCGTGTTCTTCGAAGTGTGGGCCAACCAGGCTGCGCTGGATGTGCATTCGGCCCTGCCGCACATGGCCGCGTTCTTCGAAAAGCGCATGGATTACCTGGAGCGCGATTTCGATATCCAGCGGGTCGACATGCTCAGCGCCTCAAGCGCTAGCCGTTGATCAGCAAATGGCCGCCCAGTGCCGCCAGGCCGATGAAAAAGCAACGTTTGAACACCAGCGCGCTGATGCGCTGACGCAACCACTGGCCGACCAGCATGCCGAGCAAAGCTGGCGCCAGCATCAGCAGCGAAGCCCCCAACGCCTGGCCACCCAAGGCATCCTGCCCGGCCAGGCCAACGGCCAGCGCCAGGGTCGAAACCGTGAACGACAGGCCCAGGGCCTGGATCAGTTGCTCGCGGCTCAGGCCCAGGCTCTGCAGGTAGGGCACAGCCGGTATCACGAACACCCCGGTTGCCGCCGTGACGCCCCCCGTCACCAGCCCACAAACCGGCCCCAGCCAGCGCTCGTGCGCCGCCGCCACTTGCAAACCTGGGCCAATCAGCCCGTACACCGCATACACCAGCAAGGCCGCACCCAGTGCGTGGACGGCCCATGGGCCGCTGTTGATGCCCAACCAGGCGCTGCCCAGCAAGGTGCCAATGAAGATGAGTGCCAGCATCGGGCCTAGCCGCACCAGCAAGGCCTGAAGGTGCCCGCCACTTGCCAGTTGCCAAAGGTTGGTGAGGGTCGAAGGCACGATCAGCAGCGCAGCAGCCTGCGCCGGTGACATAGCCAGGCCCAGCAGGCCCATGGCGATGGTCGGCATACCCAGGCCGATCACCCCTTTGACGGCGCCGGCCAGCAGGAAGGTCAGCACCACCAGCAGCGAGAGCGCTGGGCCAATGTTCTGGTAGAAAGCGAGCAAGGTAGTCATGGGCCGATAATGGCGTGCGCCGGGCGCGCTGAAAACCCTGGCCTCAACCGATGTGAGCAATTTCTCAGCCACTCACTTGCAGCCAGCAAAATCCTCGGCACACAATCGGCACATCGCACCACTAAAAAGGACTTTCCAGTGGCATCGATCTACCAGCTCAAACCGCGCTTCCAGGCTCTGCTGCGCCCAACCGTCCAGCGCCTGCATGACCGGGGCGTCACCGCCAACCAGGTCACCGTCACCGCCGCCGTGGTATCGATCCTGCTGGGCCTGCTGCTAGCCGCCCTGCCCCATGCCACTTGGCTGTTCATCCTGGTGCCAGTGTGGATGTTGCTGCGCATGGCGCTGAACGCCGTCGACGGCATGCTGGCCCGGGAGTTCGGCCAGCAATCCACCCTCGGCGCCTACCTAAACGAACTCTGCGACGTGATCGCCGATGCCGCCCTGTACCTGCCCTTCGCCCTGCTGGCCGGGGTGTCACCGACGCTGGTGACACTGGTGGTGCTGTGCGCCACCTTCAGCGAATACGCCGGGGTCATGGGCCCGCTGGCCGGCGCCTCGCGGCGTTATGACGGCCCCATGGGCAAAAGCGACCGCGCCTTTGCCTTCGGCGTGCTGGGCACCGGCGTCGCCTTTGGCCTGCTGAACGACAGCTGGATCAATGGTTTGCTGCTGGTCATCCTCGCGCTCTCGCTCTATACCCTCTACAACCGGGTTCGCCAGGGGCTGGCCGAAACCCGCAGAGCCTAAAATCGTCGCAAAAGGACGTTGACCATGCGCCAAGCGCAAGCGCTGCATTTCTCCACCCATGACGGTGTCGAGCTGCACTACCGTCATTGGCCTGCCACCCGCAACGAACACCAGCCACGCCGGGCTGTGGTGATGTTTCACCGTGGCCATGAACACGGCGGGCGTATGGCCCACCTGGCCGATGAACTGGACATGCCGGGCTATGACTTCTTCGCCTGGGATGCGCGCGGCCACGGCCAGTCGCCAGGTGCACGCGGCGACAGCCCGGGGTTCGCCACCAGCGTGCGCGACGTGCAAACCTTCATCGAACATATCCACGCCCACCACGGTATCGCCGAGCAGGACATGGTGGTGCTGGCGCAAAGCGTCGGCGCCGTGCTGATTGCCACCTGGGCCCACGACTACGCGCCCAAGGTGCGCTGCCTGGTGCTGGCCTCGCCGGCATTCAAGGTCAAGCTGTACGTGCCGTTCGCCCGCCCCGGCCTGAAACTGCTCAAGGCCTTGCGCGGCAACTTCTTCGTCAACAGCTACGTCAAGCCGCGCCTGCTTACCCATGACCCGGAGCGGGTGATGTCGTACGTGGCCGACCCGCTGATCAGCCGGCCAATCTCGGTGACCATGCTGCTAGGCCTGTACGAAGCCGCCGACCGGGTAGTGGCAGACGCCCAGGCCATTCAGGTACCGACCCAGTTGCTGGTCTCCGGGGCCGACTTCGTGGTCGAGCGCCAGCCACAGGAGCGCTTTTTCGAACGGTTGGGCAGTGCCCGCAAGGAAATGCACCTACTGCCCGGGTTCTTCCACGACACCTTGGGGGAACGTGATCGGGCCCATGCGCTGAGGCGCATCGAACGGTTTGTCGAACACTGCTTCACCCGCCCGGCCGCACAGCCGTCATTGCTGGATGCCGACAAGACCGGCGCCAGCTGCGCCGAGGCCGAGAGCCTGGCCGCCCCCTTGCCGCGCAATTCGCCCCGCGACCTTTACTGGCGCGCCACCCGCGCGGGCCTGCAGTTGGGCAAGGGGCTGTCCGAAGGCGTGAAGCTGGGCTTTGACACCGGCTTCGACTCGGGCAGCACCCTCGACTACGTGTACCGCAACCAGCCGACCGGCAAGGGCAAACTGGGCCGCCTGATCGACCAGAATTACCTCGACGCCATCGGCTGGCGTGGTATTCGCCAGCGCAAGCTGCACGTCGAGGAATTGCTGCGCCTGGCCATCGCCCACCTGCGTGAACAACAACGGCCCGTGCACATTGTCGATATTGCCGCCGGCCATGGCCGCTACATCCTCGAAGCCCTGCAAGACCTTGAGCGGTTGCCGGATTCGATCCTGCTGCGCGACTACAGCGAACTGAACGTTCAGCAAGGCAGCACGCTAATCAGCGAAAAGGGCCTGGCCGACATCGCCCGCTTCGTCCAGGGCGATGCTTTCGATCGCCAGAGCCTGGCCACACTTGAGCAACCCCCAACGCTGGCAGTGGTTTCAGGGCTGTACGAACTCTTCCCCAGTAACCAACTGGTGGGCAACTCGTTGGCCGGGCTGGCCGACGCCGTAGAGGATGGCGGCTACCTGGTCTACACCGGCCAGCCGTGGCACCCGCAACTGGAGATGATTGCCCGCGCCCTCACCAGCCATCGGGGTGGCGAGGCTTGGGTGATGCGCCGCCGCAGCCAGGCCGAGATGGACCAGTTGGTCGAGGCAGCGGGCTTCCGCAAGCTGGCCCAGCGTATCGATCAATGGGGCATTTTCAGCGTCAGCCTGGCACAGCGGGTACGCTGAGTGAGCCCGCCACGCGAGCCTGGGCTGATCCGCCGGGGCGTGTTCTGGCTTCTGCTGCTGGGGCCGTTGTTCTTCCTCAGCTATGGGCTGGCGAACCATTACACGGCCGGGCGCAGTGATGTCGGCAGCCTGGTGTTCAGCTGGGAGCACGGCATGCCGCTGTGGCCCTGGACGATCATCCCGTACTGGTCGATCGACCTGCTCTACGGGCTGTCCTTCCTGCTGCCGCGCACACGCCAGGAAATGGACCGCCACGCGCTGGCGCTGCTCAGCGCGCAGGTGATCAGCGTCTGCTGTTTCCTGCTGTGGCCGCTGCGGTTCACCTTCGAGCGACCGGAACTGGACGGGCTGTTCGGCTGGCTGTTCGATGTATTGATGGGCTTCGACAAACCCTTCAACCAGGCGCCTTCGCTGCACATCGCTTTGCTGGTGATCATCTGGACGATGTTTGCCCGGCATCTGCAACGCCAGCCCTGGCGTTGGCTGATGCATGGCTGGATGGCGCTGATCGGGGTGTCGGTGCTGACCACCTGGCAGCATCATTTCATCGATGTACCCACTGGGGCGCTGGCCGGGTTTGCCTGCCTGTGGCTGTGGCCGTATCAAGGGCACCTGCCCTTCCAGGCGGCCCGCCTTGCACGGGATGCCAAGCGTTGGAAGGTCGCCGGTTGTTATGCTGTGGGCGCGCTGCTGTGTGCGCTTCCAGCTGTTGCGCTGGGCGGCACCTGGCTGTGGTTAAGTTGGCCGGGCGTGTCGCTGGGGCTAGTGGCAATGAACTATGCCGTGTTCGGGGCGGATGGTTTTCAGAAGGGTGCCGACGGGCGCTTGTCGAATGCGAGCCGGTGGCTGTTGGCACCCTATCTGGCAGGTGCGTGGCTCAATTCGCGGCTTTGGACGAAGGGCCACCCGCAAGCGGATGAGGTATGCGATGACGTGTACCTTGGGCGGACTCCAGGACGTGGTGAGGGGGGGCAATTTGCTGCGATTGTCGATTTGTGTGCGGAGCTGCCGTGCACCGTATTGGCAACGCAGGATTACCTGCATTTCCCCACCCTTGACCTGATAGCACCCGACAGCATCCTGCTACAACAAGCCGCCAGCGCTATCGAGCACCTACGCACTCAAGGCCCCGTGCTGGTGTGCTGCGCTTTGGGTTATTCACGCAGCGCCAGCGCCGTGGCGGCCTGGCTGGTGGTGACCGGCCGCTGCGATGACGCCCAGCAGGCAGAATCCCTTATCCGCAAAGCCCGCCCCGGCATCGTCCTGCGCAACGCGCATCGCCAGGCTCTCCAGCAACTGGAAGCACAGCCATGAACCTGCGTGTAGTGGCCAGCCTGCTGGGCCGAGGCAAACAGCTGGAGCACCTGTCTGACGGCCTCACCCTGCTGGCCCTGGCCTATGGCCTCGCCCCCTTGCTGGGTCTCCCTCTGGCACCGCTGGCCAGCGTGCTGTGCAGCGTGCTGCTGGCGCTCGGCGTGCTGCACAAGTACTGGGCCATCCGCGTGGCGATCGATGCCGAACTGTTTGCCCACCTTGCCAATAGCGTAGACCTGGCGGCAGACACCCAGGCCCTGGACCACGCCCTGTTCGAACTGAAACTCAAACCACAGGCCACCGACGGCCGCGCCTGGCCTGCCCGCAGCCAGGCCGCACTAGGCCTGTTGCGCCGTCAGGCCGTATGCCTGGGCCTGCAGCTCTCGCTAGCCTTGGCTACCCTGCTGACACTGCCTTTGAAGGGATAACGAACGCCCCATGCTCGCCAACCTGACCGCCTATGTCATCACCTCCGCCGCCCGCCTGATCACGGGTGCCCGCGCCCTTTGGCTGGGTTGTACGCCGCTGCCGGTACAGCGCCTGTACTTCGCCAACCACAGCAGCCACGGTGACTTCGTGCTGCTGTGGGCTTCACTGCCGCAACCTCTGCGCAAGCGTACCCGCCCGGTGGCGGGCGCGGACTACTGGGCCAAACCGGGGATTCGCGACTTTCTCATTCGCAAGGTGTTCAACGGCGTGCTGATTGATCGGCAACGCAGTGAAGGCCAGGGCAGCCCGCTGCAACCGATACTCGAAGCCATGGCGCAGGGTGACTCGCTGATCTTCTTCCCGGAGGGCACGCGCAACCTGGGTGATGAACCGCTAATGCCGTTCAGAAGCGGCTTGTACCACCTGGCGGCAGCCAACCCCGACGTCGAACTGGTACCGGTCTGGATCGCCAACCTCAACCGGGTGATGCCCAAGGGCCGCGCCCTTCCGCTGCCCCTACTTTGCACACTGAGCTTTGGCGAACCGTTGCACCTGCACGCTGATGAAAGCAAGCAGGCCTTTCTAGAGCGGGCCAGCCAAGCCCTGCTGAACCTGGCCCCGAAGGATGCCTGACATGGACGACAACACCCTTTCCCTGTTCGGCGGCATCGGCGCCCTGCTGCTGCTCGCCAGCGTGATCGGCCGCCTGCTCAAGTGGCGCGCAGGCCCAGCGCCACACGCGGTAATCGACAACCTCAACGCTCGCATCAACGCCTGGTGGGTGATGGTGCTGGTCATCGGCATCGCTTTCCTGTTCGGCAAGTACGGTGTGATCGTGCTGTTCTACGGCGTGTCGTTCTACGCCCTGCGCGAGTTCATGACCCTTACCCCGACCCGGCGCAGCGACTACCCGGCGTTGGTGGCGGCGTTCTATGTGGCGCTGCCGGTGCAGTACGTGCTCATCGCCATGGACTGGTACGGCCTGTTCAGCATCTTCATCCCGGTGTACCTGTTCCTGCTGCTGCCGATATTGGCCAGCTTTGGCGGCGATACCACACGCTTCCTTGAGCGTGCATCAAAGGTACAGTGGGGGTTGATGATAGCGGTGTACTGCGTGTCATCGGTGCCGGCCTTGATGACGCTGGACATCCCGGGCTACGAGGGGCGCAACCTGCTGCTGATCGCCTGGCTGATCCTGGTGGTGCAGATCAGCGACGTGCTGCAGTACGTATGCGGCAAGCTGTTCGGCAAACACAAGGTGGCACCCACCCTGTCGCCGTCCAAAACCGTCGAAGGCCTGGCCGGCGGCGTGGCACTGGCCACCTTGATAGGCGCCCTGCTGTGCTGGATCACCCCGTTCACCTTCTGGCAGGCCGCACTGATGGCCCTGACCGTGAACACCATGGGCTTCTTCGGCGGGCTGGTGATGTCGGCGATCAAGCGCGACCGTGGGGTGAAGGACTGGGGACACATGATCGAAGGCCATGGCGGCATGCTCGACCGTATGGACTCGGTGTGCTTTGCGGCGCCGGTGTTCTTCCACTTTGTGCGGTATTGGTGGGCGTAGCCACATACCCCTGGGGGGTATAGATCAACTGCCCAACCCAATTTCCAATCGCCTGCACCATCCATGTGGGAGCGGGTTCCGCTCCCGCGAGATTACTTGAGGTAAGACCGCAACAACGCCGCCACCTTGTCCGCCTCATCCTGCCGCTCCTCGGCGCTAAGCCCGTCCGCCACCAGATGTTCGCGGATATGCCCTTCCATCACTTCGGCCATCAGCCCGTTCACCGCGCCGCGCACGGCGGCGATCTGCTGCAGGATCGCCAGGCAGTCCTTGTCCTGCTCCAGCGCCGTCTCAAGCGCGGCCGCCTGGCCCTTGATCTTGCGCACCCGGGCCAGCAGTTGCTTCTTGCTCTTCAGGGTATGTGCCATTGGATTCCACACCATGCTAGGTATACTGGGGTATAGTATATTTCTCGATCGTCCGGGAGCATGATAAACCATGGCGACACAAACCTCAGACCGTTGGCAGCACAGCCATCAGTTCCACACCAGCAACCTGGGCGCCGAGCGCAAGACCCGCCTGGCGGTGTGGCTGACCGCCGTGATGATGGTGGCGGAGATTGCCGGTGGCTGGTTCTTCAACTCCATGGCACTGCTGGCCGACGGCTGGCACATGAGCTCTCACGCTCTGGCCCTTGGCCTGTCGCTACTGGCCTACGCCGCCGCACGGCGCTATGCCGCTGATCGACGCTTTGCCTTCGGTACCTGGAAAATCGAGATTCTCGGTGGTTATTCCAGCGCGCTGCTGTTGCTGGGCGTGGCCGGGCTGATGGTGTTCCAGTCGGTGGAGCGGCTACTGGCACCGGGACCCATCCATTATGACGAGGCCATCTTCATCGCCGTGGTAGGCCTTGCCGTCAACCTGATTTGTGCCTGGCTACTGCGCGATGACCATCACCATCATGATCATCATGGGCACGACCATCACCATGACCACGGCCATCACCACCACGACCTGAACCTGCGCTCGGCCTACCTGCACGTGATGGCCGATGCCGCCACTTCGGTACTGGCCATCGTGGCCTTGCTGGCCGGCAAGTTCTGGGGCGCCAGCTGGCTCGATCCGGTCATGGGCCTAGTGGGTGCGCTGCTGGTGGCGCTGTGGGCCCGCGGCCTGCTGCGCGATACCGGGCGGGTGCTGCTGGATGCGGAGATGGACGCGCCGGTGGTGGAAGAAATCCGCGAAGTGGTGGCGCAGCTGCCCGTGCCGGCCAGCATCACCGACCTGCATGTATGGCGGGTGGGCAAGGCCCAATACGCCTGCATTCTTGGTTTGGCCACCTCAAGTGCCCTCAGCGCCGACAGCGTGCGCCAGGCCTTGAGTGTGCATGAAGAACTGGCGCACATCACCGTCGAGGTAAACCACCTGGCATAGCGCGACCAGACAGCTGGACGTCGAGCCCAGGCAACTGCGGCTCGGCCGATGGCCCTATGGTGACGAGTCATTCAGCCAGTCACCAGGAGTTGTGCCATGTCCGATTTCATCACCGTCCTGCGCGAAACCTGCCCGACGCCGGTCGTGGACGCCACCAAGTGGAAGCGCATCGGCGGCGATCCGCACACTGTCAACCTCAATGCCTACCTGTCGGCCGACGGCAGCAAGATCATGGGCACCTGGATCTGCACCCCGGGCAAGTTCGAGGTCAACTACGAGAAGTGGGAGTTCTGCCACTTCCTCGATGGCTACTGCATCATCACCCCGGAAGGCGAAGAGCCGAAGCATCTGAAAGCCGGGGATGTGTTCGTCATCGAACCGGGGATGAAAGGCACCTGGGAAGTGGTCGAGACTGTACGCAAGTACTTCGTTTTCGCCTGATAAAAAAATCGCGGGGCAGGTGCCCTTCCCTCTGGTGCGCAGTTACAGAGGGAAGGCCACCTGGCCCGCGATGAAGTCCACCTCGCTCGTCAATCCTTCTTGCGATACCCCTCGACGATGGCCGAGAAGTCCTTGCCCCCTTCGCCGCGCAGGCTCATGGCCTGATACAGCTGCTGGGCCACGGCCCCGAGGATCACCGGCTGGTGTGCCTGGCGTGCCGCTTCGGTGGCCAGCCCCAGGTCCTTGAGCATCAGTTCGGCGCCAAAGCCTCCGGTATAACCGCGCGACGCAGGCGCCGTTTCGATGATGCCCGGCCACGGGTTGTAGGTGTCCGAACTCCAGCAACGCCCGGTCGAGCTGTTGATGATGCCGGCCAGCACCTTGGTGTCGATGCCCAGCGCGTTACCCAGGGCCATGGCCTCGGACACGCCGATCATGGAGATGCCCAGCAGCAGGTTGTTGCAGATCTTGGCGATCTGCCCGGTGCCGACTTCACCGCAGTGCACAATGTTGCGGCCCATCTGCTCCAGCACCGGCTTGAGGCTGGCGAACAGCTCGGCGCTGGCGCCCACCATGAAGGTCAGGGTGCCTGCTGCCGCGCCGCCGGTGCCACCGGACACCGGCGCATCGCCCATGTCCACACCCTTGGCCGCTGCGGCCTTGGACACATCGCGGGCGGTCTGCGGGTCGATGGTGCTGCAGTCCACGGTTGGTGTGCCGGGGCGAATGCCGGCCAACACGCCGTCGTCGTTCAGGTACACGCTGCGCACATGGGCCGCCGCCGGCAGCATGGTGATAACCAGCTCGCTGTTGGCCGCCGCGTCCTTGGGCGACGGGCTGATCTGCCCGCCCAGTTCTGCCAACTCGGCCAGCACGGTTTTGTTCAGGTCGAACAGGTTCAGCTGGTGCCCGGCCTTGATCAGGTTGCGGGCCATGGGCGCGCCCATGTTGCCGAGGCCAATGAATGCAATACGCATGACGTCTCCTTAGCGCAGGCTGATGGTGGTGTTCACACCGTCATTGACACTGTCGTCATCGAACCAGCGGGCGGTGACGGTCTTGGTCTGAGTGTAGAACTGCACCACCTGCTTGCCGTACGGGCCGAGGTCACCGAGCTTGGAGCCACGCGAACCGGTGAAGCTGAAGAACGGTACCGGTACCGGGATCGGGATGTTGATGCCGACCTGGCCGATGTCGATTTCGCTCTGGAACTTGCGCGCGGCCGCGCCGCTTTGGGTGAACAGGCCAGTGCCGTTGCCGAACGGGTTGGCGTTGACCAGGGCGATGGCCTCATCAAGTGTATCGACCTCCAGGGTCACCAGCACCGGGCCGAAGATTTCCTGGGTGTACACCTGCATGTCGGTCTTCACGCCCGAGAACAGGGTTGGGCCGACGAAGTTGCCTTGCTCGTAGCCCGGTACCTTGACGTCACGGCCGTCGAGTTCCAGCTTGGCGCCTTCCTTGATGCCGCTTTCGATCAGGCCCAGCACACGCTCCTTGGCGCGTTTGGAAACTACCGGGCCTACATCGGTACCAGGCTCACAGCCGGCATTGACCTTGAGCTTGCTGGCCGCTTCCTTGATATCCGGCAGCCATTCACGGGCCTTGCCCACCAGCACCGCCACCGAGGTGGCCATGCAGCGCTGGCCCGCCGCGCCGAAAGCAGCACCGACCAGGGCGTTGATGGTTTGCGTGCGGTTGGCATCGGGCAGCACAACGGCGTGGTTCTTGGCGCCCATCATCGACTGCACGCGCTTGCCGTGCTGGCTGCCCAGGTTGTACACGTGGGTGCCGACTTCGGTAGAGCCAACGAAGGAAATGGCTTTGATGTCTTGATGGGTGCAAATGGCATCCACCACTTGCTTGCCACCGTGCACCACGTTAAGCACACCGGCCGGTACGCCGGCTTCCAGCGCCAGCTCGACCAGCAGCATGGTCGAGAGAGGGTCCTGTTCGGACGGCTTGAGCACGAACGTGTTGCCGCAGACGATGGCCATGGGGAACATCCACAGCGGGATCATCGCCGGGAAGTTGAACGGGGTGATACCGGCGCATACACCAATCGGCTGGCGCAGGGTGTAGGTATCGACACCGCCTGCGACGTTCTCGGCGAATTCGCCCATCTGCAGGGTGCCAATGGACGCCGCGTGCTCGACCACTTCCAGCCCACGGAAGATATCGCCTTCGGCATCAGCCAGGGTTTTGCCCTGCTCTGCGCTGAGCACCTGGGCAATGCGTTTGGTGTGTTCGCGAATCAGCGCCTGCAGCTTGAGCATGATGCGCATGCGTGCGCCAATCGGGGTGTCGCGCCAGGTCTGGAAAGCGCGATGGGCAGCAGCCACGGCAGCGTCGACTTCTTCGACGGTGGCGAACGGCACGCGCGCCAGTACTTCCTGGGTGGCAGGGTTGACGATGTCGCGCCATTCGGTAGTTTTCGACTCGACCCATTGGCCGTCGATCAGCAGCTTGACCTGCTCGACCTTGGTGGGGTTCAGGGATTGCGGTGCGTTCATCTGCGTTCTCCTTGGAATTATTGTCGGGACGAGATCGCCAGCGCCAAGCAAACGCAAGGTGGCGTCCTGAGGCTTGTTTCGAGTATAGATGTGCAAACATCCAACAAGAACGCACAAAAAAACCGGATCATCATGCAAAAAGACCTCACATCCCTGAGCGCCCTCAACTGGGACGACCTGAAGTTTTTCCTTGAAGTGGCTCGCACCCGCAAGGCCAGCAGTGCCGCCAAACGGCTGAGCGTGGACTACACCACGGTGTCACGGCGCATCAGCTCGCTGGAGGGGGCCTTGGGTACGTTGCTGTTCGAAAAGTCGCGGACCAACGGTTTTGTGCTGACCGCCGAAGGCCAGCGCCTGCTGGGCTATGCCGAGTCGATCGAAAGCACGCTGCACATGGCCTGCGAGCAGGTGTCCGGGTCGGGCGTGGCGCTGTCGGGGCATGTGCGCATGGGTTGCACGGAGGGCTTCGGCAGCTTCTTCATTACCCCTCAGCTGAGCCACTTCGTTGATGCCTACCCGGCGATTTCGGTGGATATTCTGCCGCTGCCGCACTTCATCAGCCTGTCCAAACGTGAGGCGGATATTGTCATCGCGCTGGAGCGGCCAGAGCATGGGCCTTATGTGTGCTGCAAGCTGTGCGATTACCGCTTGCGGCTGTATGCGACCCAGGATTACCTGAACAGCCACGCGCCGATTCGTCAGGTGGCGGACTTGGCCAAACATCCCTTTATCAGTTACGTGGATGATCTGGCGTTCAGTTCGGAGCTTTTGTACCTGGCCAACCTGATCCCCGGTGCCAGTGCGCACCTACGCAGTACCAGTGTGATTGCACAGTACACCGCGGCGTTGCAGGGGCGTGGGTTGGCGATATTGCCGTGTTTCCTGGCAGCACAGGACCCGAGATTGGTGACGGTGTTGCCGGATGAGATCGAGGTGACGCGGCAGTTCTGGATGTATTGCCGGGAGGATTTGAGGAAGTTGAAGCGGATTACCCTGCTGTGGGATTACATCCGGGGGGTGACCGAGGCGAATGCGCCGTTGTTGATGGGCGAAACGCGGGAGATGAGTTTTGCTCAGGAATGATCAGGGCGCTCTGCACCCTGATATAACCAGTCAGTAAGACGCCACCACTATGGATACACGCCGGTTTTCGGTACGCCCGGCGCTGGTGCGGTTGTCTGCCACTGGCTGGGTGCTGCCCAGGCCACGGCGCTGTATGTTCTGGGCCTGCATGCCCACCCCGACCAGCGCTTTGGCCACGCTTTGGGCACGGCGCTCGGACAGTTGCTGGTTATACGCCGCCTTGCCCGACGAATCGGCATGCCCGTCTACCCGCACGCCCTGGATGCCAACACCCAGCAGCGCCTTGCCAATGCGCTCGACAATCGCCTGGCTCTGGCCGTTGAGGCTGTCCAGGTCGCTGCCGAACAGCACTTTACCGGACAGGTCGTAGGCCCAGCCTTCATCGGTGGGGGTAAAGCCTTCGCGCTTGAGTACGGCAATCTGTTCAGGGGTAAGGCCCTTGGGGGGTGCGCTCTGGCAACCGGTCAGCGCCAGCATGGCGAGCAACAAGGCCCAAAGGGGGAAACGTAAAGCGTGCATCACGGGTTCAACTCCTGTTCTTGATTTCACTGGCGGACCGTTCCGTCTGCGCCACTTGCCAATGGCCACGGCGTTTACGCTTGGCCTCGTACATCGCCGCATCGGCGGCATTGAGAAGACTGGCGGGGTCAGCGCCGTCATCCGGGTAATAGGCAATACCGACACTCAGTGAGGTGGCAATGCTGCGGCCGCTGTCCAGATGCACCGGCAGCTTCATGCTGGCCACGATCTTCTCGGCAATCTGCTCGGCGTCCTTGCGCGACTGCAAAGGTGTCAGCAACACCGCGAACTCGTCACCGCCCAGGCGTGCCACCAGGTCGTGCTCGCGCAGCTGGGCACGCACGCGGTCGGCCACGCTGATCAGCACTTCGTCGCCCACGGCATGGCCAAGGGTGTCGTTGATCTGCTTGAAGTGGTCGCTGTCGAGGAACAAAAGCGCCAGGTGGTCCCGCTGCCGCGCGGCATTGCGCACGCTGCGGTTCAGGCGCCCTTCGAAGAAGGCGCGGTTGGGCAGGCCGGTCAGGCTGTCGTGGCTAGCCTGGTGAGCCAAGGTCTGGTTTTCGCTCTGCAGGTGGCTGTGCCACACCTCCAGTTCGTCCAGCAGGGCATTGAAGTCGTTGCCCAGCTCGTTGAGCTCGGCAATCGGCGCCTCCGGCACGCGCCGGTCGAAGCTGCGCTCGCGGCGGGCGGCGTGGGCGACACTGGCCAGGCCGCGCAGCGGGCGGGTGATATTGCTGAGCAGGCGCCGCGACAGATACTGGGCAGCCAAAGCACTGAGTATCGTGCAGAACAGGATTCCGGCCAGACCGCTGAGCAGGAACAGCAGCAGGCTACGGCCCTGGCCGACCAGTTCAGTGTGCCCGACTTTTTGCTGCTGGTGCAGGATCGGCAGGTTGACCGGCTCATCCAGCAAGGCCGTGGCCACCTGCACTTCGAGCTTGCCGAGCATGCCCGTATCGCCGCGTTGCCAGTGCGCCAGCAGCTCGCCTTCGTTGTTGAAGACCTTGGCTTCGGCCACCTCCTCGTTACTGGCGATCAGCGCCAGTGATTCGTTGGCTGCAGCACTGTCATCGAACACCACCGCCGCCTCTACGGTGTAGTTGATCGAGCGGGCAATCAGGTGCAGGTTGTGGTTGGCATAGACGCGCAGGGCGAGCACACCCAGCAGCGTAAGCGAAATACCGGCCAGACCTACAGCGAGCAAGGCAACGCTGAGGTGGCCACGGCCCAGCACCGAGCGCAGGGTCGGGCGTACGCCCTGCTTGCGGGTCGGCTTCATGGCTGCACCGCCCGGCGCCGCGACAATTGCAGCACGCTGGGGTGGATGCGCACGCCGGAACGCGCCACCGAATCCAGGTTGACTTCAAAGGCCACCTGCTGGTCGCTGACCCGCAGGCAGAACAGGCTGCCGACCGTGCAGGGGTCGTTCGCTTCGCTGATGCTCAGAACCGGGTGGCCGCTGATGCGCTCGAACAGTTTGTCGCGCTGGCCTTGGTCAAGCTTGCCAATGTAGATGGCATCGCAGGCCTGGGCGACCTGGGTATCCTCTGCCAGCAGCCGCCGCACCTGCAGCGGGCGGCCGGACTCCTGTACATGGCCTTTGATCAGGTCATCGGCATACTCGGTGGGGCCGACCAGGCACAGGCGTAAGGGGGAGGGTTCGACCGGCCAGCGGGCATAGCTGAAGATACCCAGTACGACCTGGGTCACGGCCTTGGCGCGTTGCTGGGCCTGGGCGGTGGTTGTGGCGGTATCTGCCCGGGCGGCGCCCATGGAAATGAACAGGGCGGCCAGCAACAGCGAAAGTGCACAGTTTGGCGCTCGCCTCCCGGCCACATTCATGTGGGAAATCTCTTATGTTCCTTTCCGGTATCGGCGCAACGATAGCACATGGCCGCTTCCTTGTATGGAAGAGCGGCCAGGTGCATCGGGTTGTATGCCCCTAGACCTGCTCCAGCATCAACCCGGAAATACGCCGTACCTTGCGCGCCACCGCCTCTTCGAAAATGCCCTGGCGTGGCTCGACCAGGCTGAAGCAGTGCTTGGCGCGGGTGATGCCGGTATACACCAGCTCCTTGGTCAGCACCGGGTTGAGCGCATCCGGCAACACCAGTGCGGTGTGGCTGAACTCCGAGCCTTGGGACTTGTGCACGGTCATGGCGAACACCGTTTCCACTTCGTTAAGCCGGCTCGGCAAGACGAAGCGCACCCCGCCACTGCCATCGTTACGCGGGAAAGCCACGCGCAGCAGCGGCTCGCCTTGCTCATCCGGCAGGCGCAGGGCGATGCCGATGTCACCGTTCATCAGGCCCAGGCCGTAGTCGTTGCGGGTCACCAACACCGGGCGCCCTTCGTACCAGGGCTGCTGGCTGTCGATCAGCCCGGCATTGTGCAGCACCCGCGCCACCCGCTCGTTGAGGCCTTCGACACCCCAGGCGCCGCGACGCACCGCGCAGAGCAACTGGAAGTCCTCGAAGCTGTGCAGCACCTTGCCCGCCCACTGCTCCCATGCCGGGTCGTCAAATGCGGTTTCGAGTGCCGGCCTGTAGCGGCCAAGGGTGCGCAGGTAGCTGCGATAGCCTTGCGGGCCTTCGGCACCACGGTTCAGGCCGTCGAGCAGCAGGCGGTCAAAAGCATGGTCCTGCTCGTGCTTGAGCGCCAGGCTGTGCACATCCTCCGGTGGCGTGGCCAGCAGGTTGCGTGCCGCGTAAGCGTCCTGGCGATTGACCAGCCTGGCCAGTTGACCAATGCCGCTGCCTTCGCCGAAGCGTCGTGAAAAGCGCAGCATTACCACCTGTTGGGCCAGCGGGTTGCGCTGCTCATCGCCGGCCTTGAGCCCGCTGCCGGCCAGCGACTCGCCGCTGACCTGTTCCAGCCACGCAGTGGTTGCCGGCGAGTAACAGCCCTCTTCGGCATCCCGGCACAAATCCCCCAGCACCGCACCGGCCTCGACAGAGGCCAACTGGTCCTTGTCCCCCAGCAACACCAGGCGTGCCCGTGGCGGCAAGGCATCGAGCAGGTTGGCCATCATTTCCAGGTCGATCATCGACGCCTCGTCGACCACCAGCACGTCCAGCGGCAACGGGTTGCCAGCATGGTGGCGGAAGTGCCGCGAGCCTGGGCGGCTGCCGAGCAGCCGGTGTACGGTGCTGACGTCAGTGGGAATTTGCCCGCGGACCTCGGCGCTGACTTGCAGCCGCTCGACTTGCTGGCCAATGGACTCGGTCAGGCGCGCAGCAGCCTTGCCGGTCGGCGCGGCCAGGCGTATGCGCAGCGGCCTGCCCAACTCTACCGCCGGCCCCTGCAGCAGGGCCAGCAGGCGCACGACGGTCGTGGTTTTCCCCGTGCCGGGGCCGCCCGTGATGATGCTGAAACCGGCACGGGTGGCCAGCGCACACGCAAGCTTCTGCCAGTCCACCTGGCCTGCTGGCGCCCCGCCCGCGAACAGCTGCACCAGGCGATCTGACAGGTCGGTCAGCGGCGCTTCGGCCTGGGTCAGGCGCTGGCGCAGGGTATGGTCGATGCGCCGCTCGTAGCGCCAGTAACGGCGCAGGTACAGGCGCTCGCCGCTGAGCACCAGCGGCCGCGCTTGCTGGCCTGGGTTATCGCCGAGTGCCACCAGCGAGCTGGCGGCGATGCGCTGGCGCCAGGCATTCAAGTCGAGGTTGGCCAGCAGCTGCGAGGGTAACAGCAGAGGGCCAGTCAAGGCGTCGCCTTCCGGTGGCAGCGACAGTGCAAAGTCGGGCTCGGCCAGGGTTTGCTGCAAATCGAGGCACACATGGCCATGGCCCAGTTGGTGGCTGGCCAACGCTGCCGCCAGCAACAGCAAGGGGTCACTGCCAGGGGCGCGCTCTTCAAGGAACGACACGAATGCACGGTCCAGGGCACGCAGCCAGCCCCGCTCTACCCAGCGGTCGAGCAGTTGCAGCAGGTCACCGCTGTCATGCTGAGGTGCCAGCGCCAACAGGTGCTCGGCGTGCAGTGGAGTGGGCAAAAGGTCGAGTAGGCTTCGGCTCATGGAGCGACTCCGGCTAACAGGTCCTGCTGTGCGGGCGCGCGCTCGCCACGGAACAGCGCATCCAGGCGTTCAATCAGCTCACGCGGTGGCTTGGCGTGGTACACGCCGTGGCCGCTGCTGCTGGCGCCTCGCAGGAAGATGAACAGGGCGCCACCGACATGGCGGTCGTAATCGTAATCCGGCAGGCGTGCGCGCAACTGGCGGTGCAGGGCCAGCAGGTACAGCACGTACTGCAGGTCGTAGCGGTGCTCGATGATGGACTTTTCCATGGCCATTGTGTCGTAGGCCTGGATGTCCGGGCCCAGCCAGTTGGACTTGTAGTCGGTCACGTAATACCGCCCGTCCAGCTCGAACGCCAGGTCGATGAAGCCTTTGAACATGCCGTTGAGCACGGTTGGCTGCGCTGCCGGGCGTGCCAACCCAGGGTGGGTGTAGCGAGCGACCAGGCGGTCGAGTTGTTCGGCGTCGACCTGATGGCTGGCGAACCAGAACTCCATTTCGATCTGGTAATGGCGCAACTGACCGAGCGTTACACGCAGGTCGTTGCCCGGTAACGGCAGCGGCTCGTTCAACAAGCGTTGCAGCCACTGGGTGAGGGTGGGAATCCACCCGGTCCAGTCACGGCGGTTGCATCGCTGGCCAACGGTTCGCTCGATCAGCTGCGAGTTGCCGGTGACCTGGCTGAAGCCCTCGCGCCCTGCCCATTCCAGCAGGCCATGGAGGAAGGTGCCCGGGTTCGGCCCCCGTGGAAAGCGGTGGATATCGCCGCTGTCGGGCGGGACCTCGCGCAACACCTGGGCATCGAGCACCTCGTCATCCAGCAATTGCTGGGCCTGCGAGCTGTCGGCGCCAAGGGTCTGGTCGCCGACGCGCAGGGCGCTGTACGACGCGATCCACCAATGCTCGGCTGCGGCGCGGCGAGGCTTGCGTGCAGGCAGCAGCTCACGCTCGGCATGGGGCATGCGATACACCTGCTCATCCGCCTGCGGCAGACCCGGGCAGGTGATGTGCGGGCACGTCGCCGCCAGCGCCTGCAACCAGCCCGTCAACTGCGTCGATTCGGCCAGAGCAATGCCGCCCCCCAGCAGGTAGCCAAATGCCGAGCGGTGCAGCTGCGAACGCTTCTGGTTGCCACGCTTGAGGTCGGCAACACCCAGCCAGCAAGCATACTGTGCCCGGGTCAGGGCTACGTAGAGCAGGCGCAGGTCTTCGGCCAGGCGCTCGTCATCGGCGCGCTCGATCTGCTCCTGGTTCGGCGTGAGTGTGAGGTGGGCATTACCGTCGCTGTCATGCCAGGCCAACGGCAGTCGGGTGCCGTCGACGGGTTTGCTGGTGCAGATGAACGGCAGATAGACCAGGGGATATTCCAGGCCCTTGGACTTGTGGATCGTTACCACCTTGACCAGCTGTTCGTCGCTCTCCAGGCGCAGGATCTGTTCTTCACCGGCCTGCCCGGAACTGGCCAGGTGCTCGGCCAGGTGACGGATCAACGCCTGCTCACCGTCCAGCTCGCCTGCGGCCTGTTGCAACAGCTCGGCCAAGTGCAGCAGGTTGGTCAGCACCCGCTCGCCATCACTGCGGCGAATCAGCGTGCGCGGCAGATGGAAGTCATGCAGCAGGTGGCGCAACATCGGTAGCACCCCTTGGCGCTGCCAGGTGTCGCGGTAAAGGCGAAAACGCATGACCCAGCCTTCCCAGACCCGCTCGTCCTGGTTCAGCCGGTCCAGTTCGGCCAGCGACAGGCCCAGTGTGAGGCTGGCCAGTGCGGCCTTGAGCAGGCGTTCCGAGTCTGGCTCGGCGCAGGCCTTGAGCCAGGCCAGCAGGTCGTGGGCTTCCTGGGCGGCGAACACCGAGTCCTTGTCGGACAGGTACACGCTGCGCACATCACGCTTGGCCAGCTCGGCGCGGACCATCTGCGCTTCATGGCCATCACGCACCAGGATGGCGATGTCCGAAGGCAGGCAGGGGCGCAATTCGCCCTCGGCATTCTGGAAGCCCGCCGTGCCCTGCTGGCCACCGTTGAGCAAGGCGACGATATGGCTGGCGCAGCTGGCGGCCAGTTGCTGGCGGTAAACGCTGCTGGAAACCGGCTCTTCGCTTTCCAGCTGCCAGCATTGCAGGGCTGCGCTGGCTTCACCGCCAATCAGCAGCTGTTCGCCACGGCCCTTGGCATGCACCTCGATGAACGGCAACGGGTTGTCATCGGCCTCGCGGAACAGGAATGCACCCCGCCCCATTTCACGCGCCTCGGCCTGCAGGAACACCTGGTTGACCGCCGCAACCATGGCTTTGCTGGAGCGGTAGTTGGTGTCCAGGCTGTGCAGGCGGCCGCTGGTGGCGCGCCGCGCAGCAAGGTAGGTGTAAATGTCGGCACCCCGGAAGGCGTAAATTGCCTGCTTGGGGTCACCGATCATGAACAGGCCGGTTTGTGCACGGTTTTCGCTGATCTGGTAAATGCGCTCGAAAATACCGTACTGCACCGGGTCGGTGTCCTGGAATTCGTCGATCAGCGCAACCGGAAACTGTTCGCGAATCAGGCTGGCCAGGCGCTCACCGGCCTCGCTGGCCAGGGCGTGCTGCAGGCGCAGGAGCATGTCGTCGAAGCCCATTTCCGCTCGGCGGCGCTTCTCCACTTCGAATCGCGCCGATACCCAGCCGGCAGCATGCTCAAGCAACGGCGCATCTGGGTTGTCCAAGGCCTGCAATTGCTGTTGCAACGTCTGCATGGCGTCGAGGGCCGGGTGGTCGGGCGGTTCGCCCTTCCAGGCTTCAGCCATGCCCGCAGGGGTGAGTCGGGTGAAGCCGGTACCCAGGTCGAGCTCCACCAGATGCTCATCGGCAGCCCAGGCGCAAAGTTTGTCGAACCAAGGTTCGAAGTAACGGGCCTGCATCTTGCGGCCGTCGACCTGCTTGGCGGCCAGTGCATCGCGGCAGATTTGGCGCAGCTCTTCGGCCCACTGCGCCCACGGCGCCTTTAGCCGAGCCAGCTGTTGGTCACGTTGCTGCAGTGACGCCTGGATCAACGCGGAGGGCTCTGGCCCGTCGTGCTGAGCGCGTATGCGGCCAAACAGCGGGCGGATGCGCGGCAGCAAGGCATCGGGGCTCCCCCAGTTGCTGCGGACCCAGGCCAGCGCATCACCGTGCATGCCGTAGCAGAAACGCCGCCAGTAATCGCGCATCACCTGGCCCAGCAGCTCGCTGTGGTCGGTTTCCAGGGTCTGGGTGAACAGGCTGCCACTGTCGAAGGCATGCTCGCGGAGCATGCGCTGGCACCAGCCATGGATGGTCGATACCGCCGCTTCGTCCATCCACTGCACAGCGATTTCCAGGCGGCCGGCACACCGCGGCCAGGCCTCTTGTGGATAATCGTCACGCAGTTGATGCAACAACGGGTCGGCGGCTTCCAGTTCACCACGGAAAAACCGTGCAGCCTCAGCCAGGCGGGCACGAATGCGCTCGCGCAGCTCTTTGGTGGCAGCGTCGGTGAAGGTCACCACGAGGATTTGCGGTGGTAGCAGCTCGCGGTCAAAGCCCTGTTCGCCACCGTGGCCGAGGATCAGGCGCAGGTACAGCGCCGAAATGGTGAAGGTCTTGCCCGTGCCGGCGCTGGCCTCGATCAGCTGGCTGCCGTGCAGGGGGAAACTCAGTGCCAAGGGACGGGCCTGGGTCATACGCCTTTCTCCGGATTGCCCAAGGTCTGCCAAGGGGCGGTGAACAACGGGCGGTACAAGGTTTCGCACCAGCCTTCGAAGGTTTCGTCAGCAGTGAGTGCGGCAAAGTCACGGAACTGGCGAGCCAGGGCAATGCTTTCACCCCGCTCGCCAAAGCTGGTGCGCTCGTCGCCTTCGTAGGCGCGGGCTGCGGCGGCCAAGGCCTTGTCGGCATCGTCCTGGGCCAACCATGCAAACGCGGTTTTGGCTGCAACGGGCAGAGGCGCATTCATCCCTGCCTGACGGGCCACGAGCAAATCGCCCAACAGTTGTCTGGCCTGCTCGGGCGGCAGCGGTGCAAGCAACAGGGTCAGGTCACTGGCTACCAGTGCACTGTTATAGGGGTAGCCTGCCGCACAGGCGGCCAAGTGCGTGACCCAAGGGGCAATCAGGCGGTGCCACTTGAGGTTGTTGCGCCCGGCACTGATGGTGTTGGGTACGGTGGTGATGCTGAGCAGGCTCTGGTCATCCGCCTGGAACACACGGCCCAGCCAGCCTTCGAGGCGGTGCTGGCCGTGCTCGAAATGCACCGGCAAAGCGCCCTCGACCAGCTGTGGCCAGCGTTGCAGCAACTGCTGGTGACGTTGCAGCAGGTCGGGTAGCGGCTCGATCAGCTCGTTCTGCAGTAGCTCGCCGAAGCCGGCCAGTGGCAACAAACCGCAGGCTTGCAGGCGCCGCGCCTGGGCCTGCAAGGCCTGTTCGGCGTTGCCCGGCTCGGCCAGGGCGGCGCCGAGCAGGCTCTCACTGGCGCCGTAGCGTTGCAGGGTATCGAGGACAAAGGGTTCTTCGTCCGGGGTCGGCGCCTCCAGTGCTTCGAAGTACACCTTCAAACGCTGGCTGAAGAAGTGCCGTACCGGGTGGCGCAGGAAGTCATTCAGCTGGGTCAGGCTCAGGGCTTCATCGTCGAAATAAGGTGGCAAGCCAGGGTCGCCCTGCTCTTGCTCTTCGCCTTGCTGGTGCAGCACCTGCCATTCGTGGGCAAAACTGAACAGCGGGCTACCCTTCTGGAAATAGCGGGGGCTGAACGGCTGCAGTGGGTGTTCCAGGGTCAGTGCATGCAGCAGTTGCTCGCCCGGCTCCACGGGTTGCCCTTGCTCGGCGCCGTTCAACTGCCAGCCCGCAGCGATGTGATCGCGCAACTGGCCGATCAGTACCGAGGCCGGGCGCTCGCTGTTATCGCGGATACTGCGCCCGACCCAGCTGACATACAGTTGGTCACGTGCCGACAGCAGCGCTTCGAGCAGCAGGTAACGGTCGTCTTCGCGGCGTGAGCGGTCACCGGGGCGGTAATCGCTGGCCATCAGGTCGAAGTCCAGTGGTTGCTGGGCGCGCGGGTAGTCGCCATCGTTCATGCCCAGCAGGCAGACTACGCGGAACGGGATGGCGCGCATGGGCATGAGGGTGCAGAAATTAACCGAACCGGCGAGGAAGCGTTGCGACAGCTTGCCCTGGTCGAGGCCTGACAGCCAGGCCTCACGCACCACGGTCAGCGGCAACGGGTCATTCAGCCCAACAGCCTCGCACACTTCAAGCCAGCCATCGCGCAGGTCCTGTAGCTGCATCAGCAGGAACTCGTCGTGCTCATCCTCGGCGAGGAAGAATACCTGCAGCAAGGCGTGCAGGCGCTCCCCCCACTCACTGACAGTGGCAGGCTCGGAAAACGCCTGACAAGCGACGTCGAGTGCATCGAGCAGTGCGACCAGCGGACCGATCAGTGCTGCGTCCAGGCCTCCGATTTCATCGTAGGGCTCGATGCCATCGCAGGCCTCTCCCACACCTACGGCATAGCCCAGCAGCATGCGTCGCAGGCCGAAGCGCCAACTGTTCTGTTCAAGCCCGGCGGGCAAACCCAGGCTGGCCCGCTGCTCGGCGTTGAGGCCCCAACGAATACCGGCGCCCTCGATCCAGCGGTGCAGCGTAGGCAAGTCGTTTTCGCGAATACCGAAGCGGGCACGGACTGCCGGGACGTCCAGCAGGTCGAACACTTCGCTGACCGCGAAGCGGCTATCCGGCAGTTTGAGCAGGTGTTCAAGGGCAATCAGTAAAGGCTCACGCCCGCGCTGGCCTTGGTCGGTGAGAGTGAAGGGGATGTAGCGCGGGTCACTGCGCTGCAACTGGCCGAACACGGCGCGAATATGCGGCGCGTAAGTGTCGATGGCTGGCAGCATGACGATTACGTCACGCGGGCGCAACGTAGGGTCGGCGCTGAAGCGGGCCAGCAGCTGGTCATGGAGAATCTCCACTTCGCGTTGCGGGCTGTGTGCAATGTGGAAGCGGATCGAGCGGTCTTTGCCTGGATCGACTGGCGGCCACAGCTCGCGGGTTTCGGCGAGCGGGCGTAGTTCAAGAATGTCGTCCTGCAACTGGTTGAGCAACGTGGTAGGCGAGCCGTCGCTGAACAGGTCGATGCGCCCATCGCTGAACGCACCCTGGTAGCTGCCCGGATCGTCATAGCTGTCGAGCAGGTTGATGTAGTCGCGGCCCTGTTTGCCCCAAGCGGCCAACAACGGATGAGCATGCTGGTGCAGCGACTGGTCGTCCAGTTGCAGGGGCATGCCCTGTTTGCGTTGCTGGCGCCTGTACTGATGGCGCAACAGGTCCTTGTCAGCAACGATGTCCGCCCAGTGGTGGCGGCAGGGGTTGTGCACGCACAGCAATACCTGGCTAAAGCGCGCCAGGCCTGCCAGTGCCTCCAGGGCCTGCGCAGGCAACGAGGAAATGCCGAACACGATCACCCGCGGGGGCAGCCCCGCAGGTGCCTGTTCCAGATTGTTGATGCGCTCGGTGAAGCGCTGATGTACCCCGGCGCGGCTTTGCGCCATGCCCTGCTCACCGACATCCTCCAACAAGGCTCGCCACAACTCGGCTTGCCAGCGGTTGCCCGGCGGCAGGGCTTTGCGCTCACCACGGGCAGTATTGAGGATGTGATTGCCAGCAGCCCAGTCCTTGAGCCAGTCGGCGCGGTAGACCTGGTACTGGTCGAACAGGTCGCCCAGTCGCTCGGCGAGCTGGTAGCGCTTGCGCAGGTCGCTGTCGTCATTGAGGAAGCGCTGCAGCGGCTCGAAATGCGGGCGCTCTATCAGGGCTGGCAGCAGGCGCATCAGGCGCCAGGTCAGTGGGGCCTTGTCGAGCAGGGATACTTCGGGAATTTCGTCGTGGCCCAGCACGCTGCGGTACAGCTGCCACATGAAGCTGCCAGGCAGTTGCACATCGATTGCGGCAGCGATGCCGCAGCCACCCAGGTCATTTTCCAGCGGGTCTTCAGCCAGGGCCAGTTTGAGCCATTGGGCGATACCATTGCTTTGGACAAGGGCGATTTCGTTTTCCAAAGGTGCCAAGGGGTAACGGCGCATCCAGCTCACCACCAGGCTGCGTAGGTCATCGAGGCGGTTGCCGTGGACGATCATGAAACCTGGATGGAGCGTGGTAATAGCCATTGAGCATTCCCTGGAAGGCAGTTGGTTCAGATGCGGAACCATATCACGGGGCGTGGCACGGACCGTGGCACGCTTGGAGACAAACCTTTTCCTGGCCGGAAAAGACAAAACCCCTACCTGCATGCGCAGATAGGGGTTTTGCGAAATGAATCTTGACGATGACCTACTCTCACATGGGGAAACCCCACACTACCA
>NZ_JACHYK010000007.1:0-428805 GCF_014192825.1 Pseudomonas sp. OG7
TTGAATTCTTCAGGGTAACGCTGACGACTCATGGCACCTCCTATTTGGGCCTCATTATGAGGCTTGGAGGTGTCTACGAAACCAGGGGCGATTCAATTTGGGGCTGGAGCTTTGTCGCAAAGCATAATTTCCAAGGCATGGCGGCCTCGTGCCTCAATAGCTGGTTATTCTTGCTTGGAGGGGCCAGCCTGCTGCCGTTCGCTTTGAACTCGTTGCTCAGAATAGGACGAAAGGATTGGTTAGTCGGCGTGGCGGCGGGTGGTGTGCTGTTCGTTGCGTTTGCATTTCAAACGACAGGCATCCAGCTCACGTCGCCCTCGAATGCTGGATTCATAACCGGGCTTGCAGTGGTTTTCACTCCTCTGATCCTGTATTTCGTGAGTGGTGAAAAGACCAGTGCCCTCCAGCTCGCAGGAGCTGTCATTGCCTTGGCAGGCTTGGGCCTGTTGGGGGGATGTGGCTGTCGAGCTGGTGTTGCCACACCGCACCCCAAGCTCACCGCCACAGACGGCTGCGGACCAGCAGATGCTGGATGCTGAAATAATCCGCAGCGCGGTCGCTTGGCGGAGCTACCTTGCCCAAGCGCCAAGCGCCAAGCGCCAGGCGCATAGGCGGATCGAGGCCCCAGGTGCTCCTGGTGCGTGCCGCACGTCGGGTTCACGGCTGCTCGGTGCGCGCTTGCATCTGTGATGCTGATACTGCTGCACGTTGCAACAGGTCGGGTAGATCAGGAGCCAGCAGCTTGCCGTTCTGTTTGACCAGCCTGCCATCGACCATCACGGTGCTTACGTTTTCCGGCCGGGCCGAGTAAACCAGCAGGGCTGCCGGATCGCCACCGGCGAAACCCGAGGTATTGACGCCGTCAAGAGCGATGATCTGCAGGTCGGCGCGCTTGCCGGGGGTGATCGAGCCTATTTCGTCTGCACGCCCCAGCGCTTCGGCGCCGCCGCGTGTCGCCAGGCGTAACAGGGCGCGAGGGTCTGGCGCTGCTTCTTGGCGCAGCCCGCCGCTCCAGGTCAGGGCCACCAGGCGAAGGCTGGCGAACATGTCAGCGCTGCCTGCCAGCGCATTGCCATCGATGCCCAGCCCTTGGCGTGTGACTGCACTGAAGTGGTCCAGACGGGTCAGGCCATAGCCGACCCGCTGCTCGCTTACCGGGGTAAGCGACAGACTGCCTCCGGCCTTCTCCAGCGCCTGAAGTTGTTCTGGCGTAGCGTCGGTGGCATGTACCACCGTAAGGCCAGGATAGAGGTAATCACGTGTGATGAGCGCGTCGAACATGGGTTTCGATTCGCCGCTGACATGCACCTGAATCGGTAGTTCAAGGCGGCGAGCGGTATCGTATTCACGCTGGCGCATCGCCCAGTTGTCGGCATCCTCGCGATTGCGGGGCAGGCGCCATGCCAGGCCCATCCGCACCAGGCCGTCGCCCTGCTGGACAAGCGTCTTGAGCTGTTCGACATCGATGG
Organism: Pseudomonas sp. OG7; assembly: GCF_014192825.1. Lineage (NCBI taxonomy): Bacteria > Pseudomonadati > Pseudomonadota > Gammaproteobacteria > Pseudomonadales > Pseudomonadaceae > Pseudomonas > Pseudomonas sp. OG7. The sequence goes on from NZ_JACHYK010000007.1 coordinate 1,470, forward strand.
GGTAGCGGGTAGTCTTGTCGGGGCCGCCGTAGAACAACGTGGCGCGAATTCCCGCGTCCTGCAAGGCGCGAAGACCGGCCTCGCCGTGCGCTGGCGACAGTACGTTGTCGAAGTAATCGCCCGTGGTGGTGATGCCGCCCGCCAGCAGCTCCAGCGCTCCCAGGCGCATGGCGGTGTAGGTATCGTCGGCGCTCATCTGCGCAGCCAGGCGCGAGCTGACATGGAAGAACTGGCCTTGGTGGTTCCTGAACTGCCCGCGCATGGTCGTGACATAGAGATGGTTGTGCGTATCGACGAAGCCTGGCATGACGATCTGCCCGCGGGCATCTACAGGGTCTGCATCAGCGGCCTGCAGATTGCGCCCCACCGCCACGATGCGGCCGTCCCTAATCAGCACGTCCCCTTGCTCGATATCGCCCAGGGTCGGATCCATCGTCATGATCCACCCTCCTTGAATCAGTATCGAAGCCGAGGGCTCCTTTGCGGATACCAGTTGCCAGGGTGAGCAGAGCAAGAACAGCAGCGCGACTATCGGTAATTTCATGCGTCTCATCCTTGTGATGAAGTAACGGCGGGTTAATGCTCGGCGTGCATTTGCGTTGCCGCATTCAGGGTGTGTCTGGCCCGGGCAACCTGCTCCGCCTGGATGGTCGGCGCTGCGTTGCCCCAGCTGTTGCGTACATAGGTAAGCACAGCAGCGATATCCGCATCGCTCAGCTTCCAGTCGAACGAAGGCATGCCGGCACCGGTCAGGTTATGCTCGGTCACCACCGCCTTGCCTCCTTTGAGTACCGTGGCGATAAGATTCGAACCGCTGGGGGTGCGCACTCCAGGGTTGTCGGCGAACGCGGTCACCATGCCGTTGATCCCTTCGCCTTTGAGGTTGTGGCAGGCCATGCAGTTGTACTCGTAGACCTGCGCGCCGCGCTGCATGACGGGTTCGCTGGCGGCCAACGGCTTCGGCGGCTGGGCGCCTGAGCCGGGCAGCGACTTGAGGTACTCGGCGATGGCGGCCAGATCGGGGTCGGTCAGATGCTGGGTCGAGAACTCGACCGCTTCACCCATGGCGCCGGAGGCGATCGCCTGGTGGTTCGCACCCGTCTTCAGGTACGCCTGGATCTGTTCATTGCTCCAGGTGCCAAGGCCGCGATAGGCATCGTTGGTGATCTCCGGCGCATGGCTGCCAAGCAGCTCGGCGCCTTGCAGGTATTGATCGGTATCGCCGCCAAGCCAGTTCTTCGGGGTATGGCAGGCGCCGCAGTGGCCGGCGCCCTCGACCAGATAGCGGCCGCGGTTCCATTGCGCGGACTGCTCAGCCTGGGGCACGAAAGGCTTGTTGTCGAAATGCAGCAGGTTCCAGCCAAGCAGGCTCAGGCGGATGTTGTAGGGGAAACCGAGTGTGTTGCTCGGTGCCACCTGTTTGACCGGCTGCAGGGTTCGCATGTACGCCCACAGGTCATGCATGTCGGCATCATTGATGTTGACGTAGGCGTTGTAGGGCATGGCTGGATACAGCAGCTGGCCGTTGCGGTGCTGGCCATGGCGCACCGCACGGAAGAAGTCCCGCTCGGTCCAGTTGCCGATACCGCTGCTGCGCTCGGGGGTGATGTTGGTCGAGTAGATGATGCCGAATGGCGTCTCCAGGCCATACCCGCCGGCGTAGGCTTTGCCGCCTGGCGCGGTGTGGCAGGCGGCGCAGTCGGCTTGTCGCGCGACATAGGCGCCGCGGGCGGCAGCGGCCGGGTCGACCGGCTCGGCATCGGCCGCAGCGACCCGGTCATCGGCGACGTTGACCGAGCTGGTGTCGCCATTGACCAGCAAAGCACCACCCAGGCCTGCGAGCATCACCACGGCCAGCGCCGACAGAGCGATTTTCTTGTTCATATGCCTTCTCTCATGCCTGTACCAGCGGGCCGGGGTTCTTCACGTACTGCTCGAGGATGGCCTTGGCCGTCCACAGTGCTAGGGCACCGATGGTCACCGTGGGGTTGTAGCCACCGTTGTTCGGGAATGACGAGGCGCCCAGGACGAACACGTTGTGCGCGGCCCAGCACTGCTGGTAGCGGTTGAGCGCGCTGGTGCGCGGGTCGGTACCCATGACCACGCCGCCATTGGTGTGCGAAGAGTCGTTGGCGCGGAACGGGGTGTAATGGTCCGCGGCGAAGTTGTAGGACTCGATGCGCGTGCCGCCCACCTCACGCGCGATCTGCTCGCACTTGCGGCGGATGAACTCGCCCGAGCGCTGGTCGTTGAGGTTGTAGTCGAAGGTCATGCGCATCAGCGGGCGACCGTAGTTGTCCTTGTAGGTGGGGTCGAGGTCGAAATAGGCGTCTTCATGCGCATAGCTGGTGCCCTGGCCCTGGATCATCGCCCAGTTCTGGTAGCTGTGCCGGAAGGCCTGCTTCCAGCCTTTGCCCCAGGTCGGGGCACCCTTGGGCAGTACCCCCGCCATGCCGATGGGCAGGCCGCTGTTGGACAGCGACTGGATGCCCGCACCGCCGATGAAGCCAAGGCCGCTGTGGTCGAAGTTGTCGGCGTTGAAGTCATCGATCTGGATGGCCAGGCAACCGGTGTTCATGAACGGGTTGAGGTGCTCGTTTTCGAACCACAGGTAGGCGTAGGAAAGTGTCTGGAAGCTGTAGTTGCGCCCGATCACCCCGCGCCGGGTGCGCGGATCGTAAGGCTCGCCGATGCCCGACAGCAGCATGAGCCTGACGTTGTCCAGCTGGTAGGCGGCCAGGATGACGATATCGGCCGGCTGCTCACCGCGCTGGCCATGCTTGTCGATGAAGCTGACGCCCGTGGCGGTCTTGCCGTCGGCCGATTTGTTGATGTGCAGCACTTCGGTTTCGGTGAGCAATTCGAAGCTCGGGTGGCGCATCAGCGCCGGGACCACGCAGGCATTGGGGCTGCTCTTGGACCAGTTGCCGCAGCCGAACAGCTGGCAGTAGCCGCAATAGGTGCACGGCCCCATGCGCACGCCCAGCGGGTTGACGTAAGCCTGGGAGATCGTACCTGCGGGCACGGGGAAGGGGTGGTAACCCATCTCGCTGGTTTTCTTGCTGAAGATGTCGTTCCAGTGGCTGGGCACCAAGGGCGGAGTCGGGAATTCACGGCTGCGCGAGCCTTCGAAGGGGTTGCCGCCCGGCACCACCTGGCCCTGGATGACGCCTGCCTTGCCGCTGGTGCCGGCGATGCGCTCGAAGCGGTCGTAGAATGGTTCGAGCTCTTCATAGGTCACGCCCCAGTCCTGGACTTGCAGACCGGGTACCAGCTGCTGCTTGCCATAACGCTCGATGGTCTTGCTGTAGGGCTGGAAGTCGAACGGGTTGAAGCGCCAGGAGGCCGCTGCCCAGTGGGTCCCTGCGCCACCGACGTTGTTGCCCAGCGTCAGGTTGCTCCACTCACGCACCGGCAAGGCCACCTGACGGGCGTTGTTGCGTACGGTATAGGTCTCGAGGCTGGGCGGCTGGAGGATCTCCTTGCGCGTCGCCCAGCGCAGTTCGTCGGTATCCACCGACGGCGGGAAATCGCTGGCGGTGTCGCGCCAGGCACCGCGCTCGATGGCGACTACGCGCAGGCCCGCCCTGGCCAGTTCCTCGGCAATCACCGAGCCTGACCAGCCGAGGCCGATAACGACCACATCTGCTTTAGATCTTGTTGTTCTCATGGAGCTTCCTTGCGCGCAGCCGGCTGCCGGCAGGCCCGTGGCTGCCGCGTGCATGTTCGAAGAAGGGTTTCAGCTGGCCCGGTCGAGCAAGCTCACCGGTTCCAGGTCCAAGGGCAGGCCCTTGCGATGGAGGTAGGGGCGATAGTCGTAGCGCGCCCCTGGGAAGCCGATCAGCCGCCAGCCGACCATGTCACGATTGCCGCCGTACATGGGGTCGGCCAGGTAGCCTTCGCGCACGTTCTGCAGCAGCAGGGCGAAGAATTCGGCACCGATCTCTGACGGCAAGGCGGGGTCGGCCCCCTCCATCGCCCTGAGCAGGGCGTCCTGCTGATCGCCGTGCAGTGCGCTGAATGCCCGGCCATAGCGGCTTTGGCAATACTGACCAAGGCGCTCGAGCCCCAAGCGGTAGCGCTGCGCAGGCGTGTGAGCGAACTGCGGCCCTTGCTCGGGGGTGCCCTGGCTGAACGGGCCAAGACGATAACTGCTGGCAGCCTGGCCATACGGGCCAGCCAGCTGCCGATCGATGAACGTCACGCAGCCGGCCTGGCTGGCGCTCATGCCCAGTTCGTCTTCGGGGATCAGGCGATCGAACAGCGCGGCCACTTCGTGCGCCTCGGCTTCGGTCAGGTAGGTCAGGCCACCGGCCTTGGCCGGAATGGGCAAGGCATCGGCGCGGGTGCCGGTGGCAGGGTGGGGGGCAGTGCTCAACACGCCCGCGCTGGCGCTGCCGATCGCACCAAGGGCGCTCAATTGAACGAGTGATATCAGCGCTTCACGTCTGTTCATGTCCATCATCCTCAGGACGCGCGTTCACCAGAGCCGGTGCAGGCACACCGCGCTTGCGTGACGCTCGAGTTGTTTTTATGGGCGCAGCGCAAAGGCGGCTCGACGCTGGCGGGCCGAGTCTATTGGCCGTGGCGCGAATCGCGCCACGGCCGTTTTGACGGGTTTCCTTCAAGATTTTCACAAGCTACTCTGGCGCCACTTCAACTATCGATCAGCGTCGGGGTAGGGCAGGCATGGCGGCACAGGGCAAGCAACACACACGCACGGCGGTCACCCTGACTGATGTGGCGCGCCTGGCCGGCGTCGCGCCGATGACCGTGTCGCGCTACCTGAACCAGCCGGAGGCGGTACGCGAAGCCACCCGCCTCAAGGTGCGGCGGGCCATCGAGCAGACCGGCTACGTGCACAACCGCCTGGCCGGTTCGCTCAAGTCGAGCCGCACGCGGCTGGTGGCCCTGGTGGTGCCGATGGTGACCAACCCGCTGTTCTCCGACACCTTCCAGGCCATCAACGAGCGCCTGGCGAAGGCCGGCTACCAGGTGCTGCTCGGGGTATCCGGGTACCAGAGCCAGCAGGAACAGGAGCTGCTCGAGGTGATCCTGAGCCGTCGCCCGGATGGCATCATCCTCACCGGCACCCTGCACACCAGCACCAGCCGTAATCGCTTGCGGGCAACGGGCATACCGGTGGTGGAAACCTGGGACCTGTCGGATGAGCCTATCGACATGCTGGTCGGCTTCTCCCACGAGCGGGCTGGGCGCGAGGTGGCGCGCGTGCTGGCCGGGCAGGGCTATCGGCGCTTTGCCTTGTTCGCGGTGGATGACCCACGCGGGCTGCGCCGGGCCGAGAGCTTCGTCGAGACCCTGGCCGAGCAGGGCATCACCGATGTGCATCGCCAGACCTGGCAGGGTTTGCCGGCGCTGGAGCAAGGCCGTAATGGGCTCCGGCAACTGCTGCTGGAAAACCCAGGCGGGCACGAGCCGTGGATGGTGGTTTGCACCTCCGACACCATTGCCCAGGGCGTGCTGACCGAGGCCGCAGCCCGTGGCTTGCGAGTACCGCAGCAACTGGCGGTGATGGGGTTCGGTGACATGGCCTTCGCGGCGCATACCTTCCCTGCGTTGTCCACGGTGCGCATCGACGGCAAGTTGATGGGCGACACGGCGGCCGCGCTGCTGCTGGAGCGCCTGGCCGGCGGCGAGCAGGCGCAGACCACGGTGGACATCGGCTTCAGCCTGGTGCAGCGTGACAGCACCATGGATACCGCGAGCGAGCGTTAACATTCGCGGTCGCGCAATTAATTTTCCGCATCCCCTTGTCGTCCATTGAGCAATGCGATAGGTTTTTTAGCAGAAATGGTAACGATACCATTTGCTGGAAAGGACTCAGGACAAGAACAATGTCGAAGATTACCTGTGTTAGAACGCTGCGCCTGCCCGAACGCCCCAAGCTGCTTTGGCTGGAGATCGAAACCGATGAAGGCCTGATCGGCCTGGGTGAAACCTTCCGTGGCGCGGCCACGGTCGAAGCTGCGGTGCACGAGCTCATCGCCCCCGGCTTGATCGGCCGCGACTCACGCCAGATCGAGGCGATTTCGCTGGAGCTGACCACCCCCTATATCGGCTACCACAGCGCCAGCGCGGAGATTCGAGCAGCCAGCGCCGTGGACATCGCCCTGTGGGATCTCAAGGGCCAGCGCCATGGCGTGCCTGTCCACGAAGCGCTTGGCGGTGCCTGCCGCGATCGCATCCGTGTGTACAACACCTGCGCCGGCTACGACTTCAATACCCAGCAAGGCGCACGCCGCGAGATCACTACGGCCGACCGCGCCCAAGGCCCTTACGACGACCAGCTGGCTTTCCACCGCGATGCCGGCGCCTTGGCCGTGAGCCTGGTCGAGGAGGGCTACACGGCCATGAAGATCTGGCCATTCGACCAGTTCGCCCGCCAGCCCGGGGCCAACAGCATCAGCCTCGACGAAGTACGCAAGGGCTGCGAAGCGTTGCGCCAGATCCGCGACGCGGTAGGCGATCGCATCGAGATCATGGTCGAGCTGCACAGCCTGTGGGACAGCACGGCCGCGCTGCGCATCTGCCAGGCGTTGGAAGCCTTCGATGTGTACTGGGTCGAGGACCCGCTGTGCAAGATGGACGACGCCCATGCACTGGCCGACCTGCGCAATCGCACCCGCGTACCGATCTGTGCCAGCGAGACCCTGGGCGGCAGCACGGCCTACCGCGACCTGCTCAATGCCGGCAGCCTCGATTACCTGATGCTCGACCTGGTGTGGTGCGGCGGATTCACCGAGGCGCGCAAGATCGCCGCGTTGGCCCAGGCCTACAACAAGCCACTGGCCCCACACGACTGCACTGGCCCTGTCGCGCTGTTCGCAGGCTTGCATCTGGGGCTGCATGCCCCTACGGCAGTGCTGCAGGAAGTGGTCAGGGCCTCGTTGGCGACCTGGTATGGCGAGCTGGTAACGCAACTGCCACGCATCGAGGCAGGCCATGCCTTGGCTCCGCGAGCGCCCGGCCTGGGTACCGCGCTGCGGCCTGAAGTGCGTAGGCTCGCCGATGCCATCGTGCGAGAAACCACCGCCCATTGACCTCCCGGCCGCGGCTCCGTGCGAGCCGCCATGCCGACCGGGTATCGAGAATACAATGAAAAAAATACATTCTCTGCGCCGTTACATCGCCGAGCATCGGCGCCATGAAGTCATCGCCCTGCTGTTCGTGATGATGATCATCAACCAGGGCGACCGTGCCACGCTGTCCATCGCCGGCGCCAGCCTGGCCGACGAAATGGGGCTGGGCCACGCCCAGATGGGCTGGCTGTTTTCCGCGTTTGCCTGGGCGTACATGCTGTTGCAGCTGCCCGGTGGCCTTGCCATCGACCGCTTCGGCAGCATCCGTGTGCTGGGCCTGGCCATCGTTGCCTGGTCGGTGTTCACCGGCCTGATCGGCACGGTGGCGATGATGCCGGTCGGGTTGGCCTTCGTCGCGGTGTTCGCCTTTCGCTTCCTGGTGGGGGCGGCCGAGGCGCCGTGTTTCCCGGCCAACAGCAAGATCGTGTCGATGTGGTTCCCGACTGCCGAAAGGGGCACCGCCACGGCTATCTTCAACTCTTCGCAGTACTTTGCCGCCGTGGTGTTCACGCCATTGCTGGCCTGGGTCTCGACGCGCTGGGGCTGGCCGTGGGTGTTCTATGTGATGGGTGCGGCCGGGGTCGCCATGGGCGTGGTATTCATCCGCCGGATCAAGGCACCGATCGAGCATCCGTCGCTCACGCCGGTAGAGCTGCAGACGATGCAAGCCGGTGGCGCCAGCCTGCGTGAACATACGGGTGACCGTCCTCCGCAACAGGGTTGGCGCGATACCTGGGCGCGCGCCCGTGGGTTGCTGCGCCAACGCATGTTTCTGGGGATCTACCTGGCGCAGTTCTGCATCAGCACGCTGACATTCTTCTTTCTTACCTGGTTCCCGGTGTACCTGGTGCAGCAGCGCGGGCTGTCGCTACTGGATGCCGGCTTGCTGGCGGCAGTGCCGGCGATCTTCGGCTTCATTGGCGGCATCACCGGCGGCATGCTGTCGGACTGGATGCTGCGCAAAGGGCTGTCGCTGACCCTGGCGCGCAAGCTGCCGATCTTCATCGGCATGACCTTGTCGATGAGCATGATCCTGTGCAACTACGTATCGACCGACTTGCTGGTGGTGCTGTTCATGGCCCTGGCGTTTTTCGGCAAGGGCGTGGGGGCGCTGGGCTGGGCGATCATCGCCGACGTTTCGCCCAAGGACAGCATTGGCATGAACGGGGCGATCTTCAACACCTTCGGCAGCCTGGCGGGGATCGTCACGCCCGTGGTGATCGGCTACATGGTGCAGTCGATGCAGTCGTTCAATGGCGCCCTGGTGTATGTCGCGCTGAACGCGGTCGGCGCCTTCGTCAGCTACCTGTTCATCGTCGGCCCGCTGCGCCGGCCGGGCGATGCCCCGGCCGCGCCCGGCAACAGCCCGGACAAGCCTGCGCTGAACACCCTCGGCGCCCATTGATTGCACTTCGGACCATGACGAAAAGGATAACGACAATGATTTTTCCAAGGACCTTTACCCGTACCCTTCGCACTGCCGGTCTTGCGCTCGGGTTGTCCTGCGCTTCGCTGGTGCAGGCGTATGACATTCCGCCCAGCGGCCAACCCTTGATCGAAGTCGCCAGGCTTGACTGGCTCTGCAACGCCGTCGCGCTGACCTCCGATGGCCGCCTGTTCGTCGGTTTGCCACGCTGGCCGGGCTTCGAGAAAACCCCTTCGATCGCCGAGGTGCTGCCCGACGGCAGCCTCAAACCGTTCCCCGGCGGGCAGTGGAACGAGTGGGCCCCAGGCAAGCCCAGCGCCCAGGCGCTGGTGAAGATCAACACCATTCACATCTTCGACGACGACACGCTGTGGGCCATCGACCAGGGCGAGGACGCCGGCCCCAAGGGCATCAACCCGGGGCAGAAGATCCTGCAGTTCGACACCCGCAGCGGCAGGCTGCTGCGCAGCATCAGCCTGCCTGAAAAGGTGTTGCCGGCCGGCGCCAACCTCAACGACCTGCGCCTGGACCGCGAGCATGCCTACATCACCGATTCGGGGCTCGGCGCCATCATCGTCGTCAACCTGCGCACAGGTGATGCCGTGCGCCGTCTGGCCGGGCACCCTTCTACGCAGATGAATCCCCAGCGCCGGCCGTTCGGCGAGAACGGCCAGCCTTTGCTGCTGGCCGATGGCAGCGACCATCAGGTGCATTCCGACCCTATCGAATTGAGCCCGGACGGCCAGTGGTTGTACTACCAGCCGCTGAGTGGCCCGCTGTGGCGGGTGCCGACCGAGGCGCTGCGTGACACCCGTCTGAGCGAGGCGGCTCTGGCTGAAAAGGTCGAATTCGTCTACGACACCAGCCCGCTGACCGGCACTGCGATGGACAGCGCCGGCAACCTCTACCTGGGCGAATACGACAAACCAAGGGTGACAGTGCTGAGCCCGGACGGCACCTTGCGTGTGGTTGCCCAGGACACGCGGCTGTGGAACCCCGATGCGATGATCGTCAGCGATCAGCGCCAGCTGTATATCCCGGTGCCACAGAGCGCGCGTATGGCCTCCAACCGCGGCCCTGGCGGCCAGGATGCGCTGGTCAAGCCGTTCATGATCTACAAGGTCCAGTTGCCGGACGATCTGGGTGCCCGTGCGCACGTGCCGGCAGTGGCAGGCAAGCCGCTGGCGACTGCCGAGCGCTGATCAACCTAGCCTTGCGGGTCAACCGCAAGGCCGACTCCCACCCTTCGCCCAAAACGCGATTGCCAAGGCGCGCGCAGGTTGCGCTCGCCCGCAAAAACCGTTTCGCCAGCCCTGTGCAGTGAGCACAGGTCATAAACCCAAGGAGATGTACCCATGAAAACAACAATGACCATGGCCGCTTTGTCCCTCGCCCTCAGCGTTGCTGCCATTCCAGCGGCGCATGCCGCAGACGCAGTGAGCGCATCGGTGGTGGCCCAGCAGAACCTGTCCACCGCAGCGGCGTTGCAGCTGGCGCAGAAAGCCACTGACATCGCCCGCAGCCGCGACATGAAAATCTGCATTGCCGTGACCGACGCTGACGGCCACCTGCTGGCGTTCACCCGCATGCAGGGGGCTTACGCGGGCTGCGTCGAGGCGTCGATCGCCAAGGCGAAATCCGCCGCGCGCTTCGCCATCGACACCATCACGTTCTATGACCTGGCGCGTAAGGAAAACCTGGCCATCGGCACCATCCCCGGCATCCTGCCCGCGGTGGGCGGCGTGGTGATCAAACACGCCGACAGCGTGGTCGGCAGTGTCGGCATCAGCGGTGCAACCGACCTCACCGAACAGCAGCTTGCCGTGGATGTCGCCGCGAGCCTGCGCTGACCCGCATGGCCTCCTGCGCGGCAGCCGGGCAGGGGGCCAGGACCCTGATCAAACAAAGGAATGAACCATGGGCTTGAGTTCCAGACTGGGCGCATCGATGCGCCTGCCGTCGATCCTGTGCATCGCGACACTCTGTGCGCCCTGGGCGATGGCGTCCGAAGGTGCTTTGCGTGGCACCCATACGCTGTCTCTCGAGGGGGCTGCGGCATTGCTCGACAGGGCGGTGGCTGCGGCAAGCCAGGAAGGCGTGCATCCCTGTATCGCAGTGACAGACGCCAGCGGCTACCTGCTCGCGTTCAAACGCATGGATGGCGCGGCACCGGGTTGCGTCGAGGCGGCAATCAGAAAAGCCAATTCAGCCGCCATCAATGATGTCGACACCGTCGTGTTCTACGACCTGGCACGCAAGGAAAACCTGCAGTTGGGCAGCATCCCGGGGATCTTGCCGGCGGTAGCGGGAGTGGTGGTGCGCCAGCACGGCCAGGCAGTGGCTGCGCTGGGGGTTGCCGGCGGCGCGAGCGATGCCCAGGAACAGCGCTTCGCCACTGACCTTGTGCGGGCCTTTGAAAAGACCCTGCCTACCTCCATTGCCGACGGAGGCCGACCATGAACAATCCGCTATTGACCCTGGACACCGTCGACGGCGCCTACGCGCGCGACTACAACGTGCTCAAGCCCGCGTCGGTGCCCAACGCGCTCGGCGTAGCAGGCTTGGCGGCGACGCTGCTCGCTTCGATCTACTGCGGTTGGGTCGATCATTCGCTGCCCGACTTCGCCGCCTGGTCCAGCACGCTGTGGATGTGCGTGGCCTTGTTCAGCGCTACGTTCATGACGCCTCGGGTATTCGCCCCCGGGTTCCTGCTGTCGCTGCTGCCGTTTCTGATCGCCTGGCGAGTCGCGGCGATGACCGATGCGCGGGTGATGGTGTGGGTCGCAAGCATCGCCGCCGTGCCGTTGTTCCTGCAGTTCGTCGACTGCGTGGCCAGCGACCTGCGCCGCGACCGGGGAAAATCGAGCGCCTGGTTGGGCACCCTGCTGTGGCAGGCCACCCTGGTTCGCATGTATTTCGGTCTGAACGAGCTGTGCCACAGTTCGGAGAAGATTTTTGCCGGAATGGACTGGTTTCATCGGCTGGAAGCCGGCTTCCAGGGCTTCGGCCTGGGGGAGGCCGCAGCCGCGTTCGTCGTGCTGGGCGGCCTCATCGAGCTGGCCAGCGCCGTGAGTGTCGGGCTGGGTTTGTTCGCCAGGCTCGGCGCGGTGCTCAGCCTGGTGTATTTCCTGGTGGCGACGGTCGGCTTTGGCGGCGAATGGAGCCGCGGCTATGCCTGGGCCTCGGCGGGTGGAGGCGGCTGGGAGTATGTGATGCTGCTGATGGTGGTGTTTGCCGGCGTGATGTTCACCGGTGCCGGCAAGTTCTCCCTCGATGGCTGGTTGATCCGCAGCGGGCGCATGCCTCGACGGCTGCTGCCGCTGGCGGTGAACGCCCAAGGCAGCGATCAGCCCTAGGGCTAGCCGGAGTAGGCGAAACACCAGCGGCGTGGCAGACTTCGCGGTTTTGGTAACCGGATGTTTCGCCATGGACAGGTCTGACCGTCGTCAAGGCATGGCTGACGTCGCCGAGCGCGCCGGCGTCAGCCTGAGTACCGTCGACCGAGTGCTCAACGAGCGCGGCAGCGTGTCCGACGCCAAACGCCGCAAGGTGTTGCAAGCTGCCCAGGCGCTTGGGCTCAAGCGCCTGCTGCCCTCGGCCGTGCATGGGCTGTTGCGCTTTGACCTGGTGTTGGTCGATAGCGCCACCGACCATTTCAAGCGCCTGGCTGCGGCCTTCGGTCGGCAGGCGCAGATCCATCGCTCGCGCCTGATCCTGCAGCGCCACACCTGGCAGGAGCGCGCCCCCCAGCAGTTGCCGGACCTGATCAATCATCCGCGGGTGCCGCGTCAGGGCCTGATCGTGGTGGCTCAGGACACCCCGGATGTCCGCGCTGCCTTGCATGCGCAGGTGGCTGCGGGTGTTCCGGTGGTATTGCTGACCACCAGCCTGCCGGCGCTTGCCGGCACCACCTATGTGGGGATCGACAACCAGGCTGCGGGCCGGGCCGCCGGCCGGCTCATGAGCCAATGGGTGCACGGCCGCGAGGGCAGGGTGGTGCTGTTGACCAATTCGCTGCTCTATCACGCTCATCAGCAGCGCGTGCAAGGCTTTCTCGATGTGATGGCCGAACGCGCGCAGCAGGTCGAGGTGGTGGGGCCGGTCGAATGCTTCGATGATGACGACCTCAATGCAGCGAAGCTCAACGACTATCTGCAGCAAGGCCCGGTAAGCGGGCTGTATAGCACCGGTAGCGGTTCGGCGGGGGTCTACCGCGCCCTGGCCAGGCAGGCCCAGCGCCCGGTGTGGGTCAGCCATGAAGCCACCGCCGCGCATGCGGCGATGTTGCGTGAAGGGCTGCTCTCGCTGGTGCTCGACCAGGACCCCGAAGGCCAGGCGGAGGCGGCGATTCAACACCTGCTTTACGCCAACGGCGACCTCGACGCGCCGCCCCAGGTGCGCCCGCAGTTACGTATCGTGATCGATGAAACCGTCGAAGACCTGCGCTAGATGACACGTTTTGACGTAAACACGTCAAAGCCGTGATGGCGTGGCGCAATGCCGCACCCTAAGATCTGCGCCGCCGTCGTCAGTAGGCCGACCGGGTAATCCGGTTCGCGCCGTGCTTTTTCGTATCCCCGCCTGATTCCCAAGCCCCTGGTGAGCACGCCTGTGCCTGCCATGAGCTGTTGCGTGCGCGAAAAACAGCCACCTGTCGCACGGTCCCCGTGATTGTCGATAAGGAGAACTCCATGAAACGTAGGGACGCCTTGCGTTCAATGGGCGCGTTGTTTGCCGCCGCCGGCCTGGCCAAGGTCGGCGCGGTGGAACTCAAGTCAGTGCCGCGAGAAACCGGCCTGAACCGCGAAATGCTGCCATCCCCGGTCATGAGCGGCGGCCAGGGCAATGTCTTCAAGGGCCAGGCGCGTGCCACCCTGACCGCCGTGTTCGACCGCCTGATCCCGCATGACGAGCTGGGTGCATCGGCCAGCGAGGCCGGCTGCGTCGACTACCTCGACGCGCAGATGAACGGCCCGTATGGCGAGTCGAAGGACCTGTACCTGGACCGCCCACTGCGTGCCGACGAGTCGCAGTTGATGGGGCTGACCATCAGCCTGCGCACCCGCCGCGAGTACACCCTGGCCGGCCTCGAGTTTATCGACAGCCACGCGCGCAAAGCCCATGGCCGCGCCTTCGCAGAACTCGACGGCGAGCAGATGGACGCGATCCTGCGGCAGCTGGAGGAAGGTCGTCTCGACTGGGAAGGCACAGGTAGTGGCAGCCGCCTGTTCGAGTTCCTGCTACTCAGCGTACGCGAAGGCTACTTCGCCGACCCGCTCTATGGCGGCAATCGCGGCATGGTCGGCTGGAAGCTGGTGGGCTTCCCCGGCGCCCGTTACGACTACCGTCAGTACATTGACCGTCGCGGTCAGAACCTGGGCCTGGAGCCCATCAGCCTGATCCCGGTGAGCTGAGGCCAGAGGAAAACAACATGGCAATTACACGTAAAAAAGCTGACGTAGTGATCGTCGGCCTGGGCTGGGCCGGCTCACTGATGGCCGAAGAACTGACCCGCGCTGGGCTGGAAGTGGTCGCCATCGACCGTGGCCCGTGGCTGGACACCTCCACCGACACGCCGCCGGCCGTCGATCCCGATGAGCTGCGCTGGACTATCCGCCGCGAACTGCTGCTGCAACCGGGCGACTACACGCTGACCTTCCGCAACCATTCCGGCCAGACAGCAGTGCCAACCCGCGAACTGAAAGCCTTCCAGATGGGCAAGTCGGTCGGCGGCGCCGGCTTCCACTGGGCCGGGATGGCCTGGCGTTTCTCCGAGTGGGACTTCCGCGTGCGTTCGGCGACCCTCGAGCGCTATGGCGCCAGCAAGCTCAAAGGCCTGGAGCAGGTGCAGGACTGGGGCATTACCTACGCCGATCTCGAACCGTTTTATGACCGCTTCGAGCGCATTGCGGGGATTTCGGGTGTCGCCGGCAATATCAACGGTGAGATCCGCCCCGGCGGCAACCCGTTCGAAGGGCCGCGCAGCCGCGAATTCCCAACCCCGGCGCTGAAAGACTCGCAGTTGATGCAGATGTACCGCGCAAGCACCGAGCAAATGGGCTTGCATCCGTTTTACATCCCGGTCGCTCACGTCGGCTCCGCCTACGTGAACCCGCTGGGCGTGAGCATGGCGCCGTGCACCTACTGCGGCTACTGCATGTTCCACGGCTGCGGCAACTACTCCAAGTCCTCGCCCCAGGCCTGTGTGATCCCAGCGCTGATGCGCCGCAAGAACTTCACCCTGATTACCCAGGGTTACGTGACCAAGATCCACAAGGCCGACGACGGCAAGACTGCCACCGGCGTGAGCTACTTCGACGAGCAGGGTCGCGAGGTGATCCAGCCGGCCGATGTCGTCGCGCTGTGCTCGTTCACCTACGACAACGCCCGCCTGATGCTGCTCAGCGACATCGGCAAGCAGTACGACCCGGTCACCCAGACCGGCACCATCGGCCGCGCCTACAATTACCAGACCTGCGCCGGCGCGCATGTGTGGTTCGAGGACGAAACCCTCAACCCGTTCATTGGTGCCGGCGGCCTGGGCATCCAGGTCGACGACTACAACGGTGACAACTTCGACCACAGCCAGCTCGACTTCATCGGCGGTGCCGGTTTGCTCACCGTATCCCGCGAGGGCATGCCGATCGGTCGCGCAGGGCTGCTGCCGCCGGGTAGCCCGCGTTGGGGCAAAGGCTTCAAGCAGACCTACAAGGACAACTACCAGAACTACGGCATCATCTTCGGCCAGGGCACCTCGATGCCGGCCCGTGATGCTTACCTGTCGCTGGACCCGAACTACAAGGACCGCTGGGGTACGCCGCTGCTGCGCATGACCTTCGACTGGAACCAGAACGACCGCAACATGGCGCGTTTCATCGAGCAGCGCGCGGTGGACATCGGCAAGAAGATGGGCGCCAAGCACGTGCACACCTTCAACTCGGCGGCCAAGTCCTGGACCCCGTACGACGAGAACTCCAACCACACCCAGGGCGGCATGATCATGGGCGAAGACCCGCGTACCAGCGCGGTCAACACCTACCTGCAGAGCTGGGACGCGCACAACGTGTTCGTGGTCGGCGCCTCGGCGTTCCCCACCAACGCCGGCTACAACCCCACCAGCACCGTGGGCGCCCTGGCCATCCGCACGGCCCGGGCGATCCATGAGAAGTACCAGCACAACCCCGGTTCCCTGGTGTGAGGCCTGCGATGATCAACAAGAAAACTGCCCTGATCGGCGGCGCTGTCCTGGCCCTGGCCGGCGCCGTCATCCTCGGCCTGGTGATCCAGGCCAACTCTACCGCGCGTTCGGACATGGCCGATGATTCGGTACGCCTGAGCGACTTTCGTTCGTCTGACGCGGCCTTGGTCAAGCGCGGCGAATACGTCATGCGTTCGGCTGACTGCGCGGCCTGCCATACCGCCAAGCACGGTGATTTTGCCGGTGGCTACGTGATCGGCACGCCGTTTGGTGACATCCAGTCGTCTAACGTCACCCCCGACCGTGAAACCGGTATCGGCAATTACACCGAGCGCGACTTCTTCAACGCGGTGCGCCAGGGGCGTGGCCGGCACGGCATGCTGTTCCCGGCGATGCCGTACACCGACTACACGCGCATGAGCGACGATGACCTGCATGCATTGTGGGCATTCTTCAGCACGCTCGAGCCCAAGGTGCACGTAGTCGATGAACTGGCGGGGATGAACTTTCCGTTCAACCAGCGCCTGCTGATGGCTGGCTGGAACTGGATGTTCTTCGACAACAAGCCATTCGTGCCTGACCCGGCACAAAGCCCGGAATGGAACCGTGGGCGTTACCTGGTCGACGGCGCGGGGCACTGCGCCGCTTGCCACAGCCCGCGCAACGGGCTGGGTGGGCCAGTGGTCAGCGAAGCGCTGTATGGCGGGTTGGTGGGTACCTGGTTCGCCCCCAACATTACCAATGATCGGCACCTCGGGTTGGGCGACAGCTCGGTAGAGCAGATCGTCGACTATCTGAAAACCGGCAGTGACGGGGTGGCCGTCGCCAGCGGGCCGATGGCCGAAGCCATCGAGAACTCGACCCAGCATCTGACCGATGCCGATCTGCGCGCAATTGCCATCTATCTAAAGTCGCTACCGGGCAGCGGGCTGCCGGCACCCGAGGCGCTGGCAGCCTCCGAGCCGCGCATGCAGCGTGGCGCGCAAGGGTATGAGGTGCATTGCTCGGCGTGCCACGGCACGGCAGGCGAGGGCGTCAGCCACATGATCACCGGCTTTGCCGGCAACAAGGCGATCCTGGCCGGCAACACCGACACCTTGACCAGCGTGGTGCTGGGTGGCGCGCGGGCGGTGCACACGCACACCTATGTCACCGGGGCCGGCATGCCGGCGTTCGACTGGAAACTCAGTGATGCCGAGATCGCCGACATCCTGACCTTCATGCGCAATAGCTGGGGCAACAGCGCCGCAGCGGTGACAGCCGAAGAAGTGGTCAGGATGCGCAAGCAGCTTGAGCTGCCTGAGCAGATGCGCGCCAGCGTTCAGTAAATACCCGTCGTCGGCAAGCCGCAGTGCTCCGGAAGGAGCCGGCTTGCCGGCGACAGCTTCCTGTCAGTCTGCAGACCAATAACAAAGAGAATCCCATGCTCCCTTTCAAATACCGAGCCCTGCTCGCCGCCATGGCCTGCGCACCGCTGGCCCACGCTACCGAACCCTTTGCCAGCGATTCGCCATGGGCGCTGGGCGACTGGAACGGCACCCGCAGCGATCTGGCCCAGCAGGGCATCGACTTTGAATTCGCCTACGTCGGCGAAATCGGCGCCAACCTGGGTGGCAGCTACGACAATGATCGTAGCGCCAGCTACAGCGACCAATACTCCCTTGGCGCGCGTTTCGACCTCCAGAAGCTGCTCGGCTGGCACGATGCTCGCTTCCAGCTGACCGTGGCCAACCGCAACGGAGAAAACATTTCCAACGAGCGTGTCGGCGACCCGCGCGTCGGCACCCTGAGTTCGTCCCAGGAAGTCTGGGGCCGCGGCTCGCATTGGCGCATGACCCAGCTTTATTACCAGCAGGCGTTCTTCGACCGGCGCCTGGACATCAAGGCCGGCCGCTTCGGCGAGGGCGAGGATTTCAACAGCTTCGACTGCAACTTCCAGAACCTGACCTTCTGCGGTTCGCAAGTCGGTAACTGGGGAGGTATCTGGTACAACTGGCCGATCACCCAGTGGGCGCTGCGGGTCAAGTACGCGCTGACGCCTGAGCTGTTCGCACAAATCGGGGTATACGAGCAGAACCCGTCGAATACCGAAAATACCAACGGCTTCAAGCTCAGCGGCAGCGGCACCAAAGGTGCGGTGCTGCCGGTGGAATTGCTGTGGAAGCCGCGCATCGACGGCCTGCCAGGTGAATACCGCGTGGGTTATTACTACAGCACCTCGAACGCCAACGACGTGCTCAAGGACAGCAATGGCCAGCCAGCGGTGATCAGCGGCGCAGCCTACCGCAGTGCATCGAGCAAGCACGGGGTGTGGTTCGGCGCTATGCAGCAGGTTACCCGGCACGCTGGCGACGCCGCGCGCGGGCTGAGCCTGTTCGCCATGGCTACCGCGCACGACCACAAGACCAGCAAGGTCGACCACTACGTTTCCGTCGGGGCGATCTACAAGGGCCTGTTCGACGCACGCTCCGAAGATGATATCGGTCTGGCGATCTCCGAAGTGCACGTGAACCCGGCCTATCGCAAGAACGCGGCTCTGACCAACGTGGTCAACGGTGTTGATGATTACGCGGATCCCGATTACCTGCCGGTGCAGGAGACCGAATACAACGCCGAGCTCAACTATGGCATTCATTTCACAGACTGGCTGACAGTCCGCCCAAACCTGCAGTTCGTTCGACACCCTGGTGGGGTGAGGGAGGTGGATGATGCTTGGGTAGGTGGGGTGAAAGTCCAAGCCACCTTCTGACCTTTGTCACGCGGGTCGCTTTTTGCGCCCCGCTTGGGCAGGCAAGGGTCGGTCATCGCAGGCCTGTCGGAGGAACGAGCAGACGCACATGATGGCTCGGACGAGGAGGGCATGAATGGCTAATATTTCATCAAATGAACCGGGCTGGAAGGACGCCACTCTGGAATATCTGAGCCGCCTGCCGGTCAAGGACTGGCCAACGCAGCGCGAGCTCACCAAACGACTAGCGATCAGCGAACAATTCTATCGTTACCAGTTGCAGCTAGAAGGTGCTTCTTATAGGGCACTGAAGCAAGAGGTGCGCATGACGCGGGCGCTTCATCTGCTGAGCAGTGGATCCTACCGGAGCATTGGGGAGGTCTCTGACGACATGGGATTTTGCGATGAGCATTCTTTTCGCAAGGTGTTCAAGCGTTGGGCGGGGTGCTCGCCGACCCGCTATTTAATACGCCATTCGCCGCCCCGGACCGAAAGCCCTCGACCCGTCAACTCTCGTTACGCATCACCCACTGCTCGTTAGTGATGGGTCGCTAAAGGCTGACAAGATATTCACAAGTTCCCCTCCCAGCCTACACCATGCGTCTTTTTTTTCTTTCGCATAGTCGTAATGTAGATAATGCCTGCGCACTCTTGAACCACCCAGTAGGTGGTTCTGGCAGCGGTCGATGATTTCAAGAGTCACTCCCAGTTCCTGCATTAGCGTCGCTCCAGTGCGGCGCAAATCGTGCGGGGTCCATTCACCTCTGCGGCCCTGGCTAAGCACCAGCGAGTCGTCATGATGGCGTCCTGACAATGCTTTGCTTCGATTCTTGAAGCTGCACTGGCGATCACCGATCAATTTGCTGACTGTCTTGGTGTCGACATGGCTCTTCTGGTCCTTACCGGGAAAGCAGAAAGGCGTATGTCCGGTTTCTGCTTTTAGTCGTTGAAACTGTTCCAGTGCAAAAGGTGACAGAAACACATGATGATCCTGTCGTTTACCTTTGTGTCCCTTTGTTGCGGTAGCCGGTATGAACCAGGTACCCTTAACCAGATCCACGTTCCTCCATTCAGATTTCAGCAGCTCGCCAATCCGGCAGAGCGTGCTCAGGCATATCCATACGGCGCATTGAACACGCTGGTTGACTGGACGAATGCCTGAGTATTTCTGGCCAACGTCCAACGTGTCATAGTCGTGTTCAAGCCGGGAGAAAATATCGCGCAACTCCCGAATCTCATCTGGATTGAGCAGGCGGTCGCGTTGCTCTTGGTAGTCGTGATCCAGAAGGTTTTTGATGTCTATCAAGTCCGCTGGGTTGCCGTCAGCCAGTAGAGTGCGCCACGGCTTGCGTTTTTCTGCCCAGCGCAGCATCTGACCGATATCGTTATTGCGAATCACAACGGTACGGTTGAGGCCGCGGGCTTTGACTGAGCGCAGAACAGTTAGCAAGTCCTTCTCGGAAAGAATTCGCAGGGGCTTATTTCCAATGATGGGAAGGACGTCCTTGGTGAAACTTCGCCGCAATTCGGCATTACCATCCTTACGCGCAACACCATCGCGAAGCCATTCTTGAAAAAGCTCTGCTACCGTCTTGTTTTCAGCGATCTGACGTTCGGCATCTGCAAGGGTCGCTGCCACCGCAACCTGTGCTTCGATCTTGGCGGCTCTGCGCGCGACGCTTGGTATTATGCCCTTTGCGGCGATCGCCCTCACTTCGTCGCGTTCCGCACGGATTTGGGCGAGTGACTTTTTGGGCCAGCTACCTAGGCTATAGTCGCGCTTCTCCCCTTGTTGCTTGAATTCGTAACGAAAAAGTACTGTCACGCCACGCACACCCGCGCGAACCTTGCCTACCAGTCCACCATCCTCGCGGAGGATCGCTCCATCATCGTCGGCGGTGAACGCTTCCAACAATTTTACTGTCAGCTTGGGCATGTCCTACCCCTTGCATTAGTCGGTCACAGAAGAATTTTACCCCACTTTTACCCCACCGAATTGCTCGGCTGTCGGAGGAATTGAGCGGATCGTAATGGGCGCTGATTACATCTGAAGCCATTGAATTTACTGGGCAATATCGATCCAGTGACATTCATTGACATCCACTGAAAACCGTGGATAATACGCATGGGGTGCAAGGGGTCGAGTGTTCGAATCACTCCGTCCCGACCAAAAATCCCTAAAAAATCCAGTCACCTAGCGGTGACTGGATTTTTTTATGGGCGGCAGTTTTCTGTGCGTGCTGTACGGTTCCAGTATGAGATGGAGTAGGACGTGCCGTCGATTGGGTTGGTCGCGTTGATCGCACCGCACTATGCAAAGTTCGGTGGCGTCATACCTTTATCAAATGGAAATGATCCTGCGCATTCACTTACCAAAACTGGTTTGGGCTGAGCGATTCGGCGATGGAGGCGGTATTGTACGAGGTCAGCTCGAAGCATCAGTTTGCTCGGCTAACGCTCAGTTCCCCGATCTCCGATGGCGCGGCGATCATGAATTGGCTGCACGTTTGTATCTCGACAATGCTATGTCTCACGTGAGCCTGATTAACGATTGGCAATAGAGTTGAATCGAAACTCAAGCGCCAGGCGACTCGGGCGCTCTGCCTCATTCTCCGGTAAGTACAGCGCTTGCCCTTCGATTGATTCATACTCGCTATCCCTCAGCATCTCGGATATCTCGATTCGCAAATCATCTGGGTTGACCCACAACAAACCTAAGTCGAATAGAGTATGCACATCGGCTCTGAGCAACAGGCCATTGGATACGACATTCGTTGCATCGCCTAGGTAGGGGTGGATATGAGCGGCCTCCAGCACCTGCTGTAACGAGCAGGCGGTGATGGCACATCGTCCTTGGTAGGCCTTTAGCAATTGCTTTCTGAATTGAGGCTGACCCCGTCTACCAACGATGGACGATACTGTGCGTGTGCGTGCATCACTGAGGTCTTCGGGGTTGAACTCGCCTTGGGTGCTGAGCTGCTGCTCGATCTTGGCTGACAGCGCTTCATCTGCCTTAGCCTGATTGCGATTCAATACAAAGGAGGTAGGAGCGCTGCCAGAATGTTGCTGGTAGGTGAAGATACCTTCGTACTTAAAGCCGGCGTGTGGATATTCGTACTTTGCTTTCCGATAGAAGAGAAGTAGCTCCAGCCCGAGCTGGCGGTGGTCCGAAATGAGTGCATCGGTTCGCCCCATGGGTTGGCCTTGCATGTGGAGGGTATCGCCTTCCAACGCATCTTCGTACTGAGTTCTATCGGATGTTTTATGCTCGGTGATGAACAGCCAAACGGAGTTTAATCCCTTAGGCCGAAATATGCCGGTGTTGAGCGTGGCATCTGTTATCTCGAAAAGCGCCCTAAGGTCGTCTCGTGTGTAAACGGAGCCTGGCTCCAGCCGCTCCGATGCCAAAAGCCCGTGCGGTTTTGTGTTTGGCGTTGAAGTGGTAGGGGTGGGCACGAGCAGCTTCCTTGCGTCAGGAGTATGCGAAGGGCGGATGACCGCTTTCGCCTCTTTCAGAGATGCCCAACACCTTACTTTCTTCAGAAAAAATGTGAAAGAGCGTAGGAAAATTCCGTGTTGCGCGTAGACCATAAGCCAGAATGGACGAGATTAGGGGAAGAGGTGGGAATAATATGAAATGAGGTATGCGCAGCCCCTGCAAGCCAGCGCTCCGGCTGACGGGAGGAAAACAGCTGGAGGTAATATCGTGTTTGTTCGCCCCATAGCCGCAAATGAGTGGCGGCTTTATCGGAGTCTGCGTTTGCGGGCCCTGCGTGAGTCACCGGATGCGTTCGCAAGTACCTACGAGCGTGAGGCAATTAGAAGCTACGATGATTGGGAGGCCCGTATCGCTGCTGCGGCAACATCTCCCGGCGCACAGGCGTTTTTTGCTTTTCAACACGGCGAGCCTTGTGGTTTGGTGTGGTGCAAATCGTCAGAAGCTGAGCCAGATGTCGTTGAGGTTTTTCAGATGGGGGTAGACCCTGTCTCGCGTGGTATTGGAGCCGGCCGGGCTCTGCTGGCAAGTGCTATTGATTGGGCTGAAAGTCGCGGGCGAGGAATACCCACGCCCGGAATTCTTCGTGCAGATGATCGCCTACAACAAGGACCGCCAGCGCCCGTCGACAGATTCCAAACGTGGCGAAGCGCCAATCCCGGTGCTCTACGACAGCCGTCAGGCCTACATCACCTTTTAAGACGGCTCGCGCCTGAATGCACGGCCCGAGGTGTACGTGGGCCTCAACGATATCAACGACTTTCCGTCTGTGACTGAGCGGGCTGCCAGGCCATCGCCGTACGACATCAACAGCGATGAAGTGCACCGGCTCATTCCCAAGCTCACCAACAACAAACGCTAGGGCTCGGCTTATGTAATCTTCCAGACGGACAAGCTGAACGCCGATTCCAAGTGGACCATTCACCTGGGCAGCCTGCAGGTG
Source organism: Pseudomonas sp. OG7 (assembly GCF_014192825.1). Lineage (NCBI taxonomy): Bacteria > Pseudomonadati > Pseudomonadota > Gammaproteobacteria > Pseudomonadales > Pseudomonadaceae > Pseudomonas > Pseudomonas sp. OG7. Next base: position 24,361 of record NZ_JACHYK010000007.1, read on the forward strand.
CAGGGGCGCAAGATGGAGATCCCGCCGCTGCAGCTTTTTATCACCCGGTGAAGAAATGGATCGGCATCGAGCCTCTGATGCGGCCTTGATCGCAAGGCTTGAAAGGTAGCGGGTACCTTATTGGTTTAGCTGCGCAACCCCGGTCCAGCCATCCCGCATGCCAGCAACCCGTTCAAGATTGGGTATACCAGACGCACCATGCGGTTCGCCTTGTCTGCAAACTGCTGAGGTAGTGTCAATTTGATGCCTCACGATGATAGTGGAACGTACCCACGATGACTAACGAAGCTTTTGCCCCTTTCCAGCATTTGGCTGCTGACTTACTGAAGCATTTACCCGCTGACCACCCAGACGGCTCCCACGACCTGTCCCACATCTATCGCGTGTGGGTCAACGCGCAACGGATACAGCATGTAGAAGGCGGCGACCTGGAAGTGCTGCTTGCAGCGGTTCTGCTGCATGACTGTGTCGCAGTAGAAAAGAACTCGCCCTTGCGCGGGCAGGCGTCAACGCTGTCGGCACAGAAGGCGACGTCAATCCTGGCTGATATGGGATGGCCCACGCAGCGAATCGAGCAGGTAGCGCATGCAATCAAAACCCACAGCTACTCGGCAGGCATCGAACCACTCACCCTTGAGGCCAGAATTCTCCAGGACAGTGATCGCCTGGACGCCATCGGTGCAGTGGGTATCGCTCGGTGCTTTTACGTATCCGGGGGCATGGGCTCGGCGCTGTACGATTTCGAGAGCCCCGCTGCACTGGGTCGGGAATATCAGGACACGACTTATGCGATCGAGCACTTCCATACCAAGCTGCTCAAGCTTGCTTCAGGCTTTAAAACCTGTGAAGGCGCTCGCCTTGCGGCTAAGCGGCATGCGCGGGTTGAGGCGTATCTTGCGGACTTCATGGAGGAGGTCGGAACTGGGGGATATGGCTAGACGTGCGTGAGTTCCTGTGGATTTTGATGTGCCTCTGGAACGTGCTTGCTCCACGGCCTTGTAGACGGCGTCATGGTTTTCCAGAAAGGCCATTTCCTTCAGTTTTATCTTGAGCGACGAGATTTTCTTCACTGAGCTCACAAAATCTTGAGATCTGACGATTACGCCGACTTTTTCTTCAGTTTCCAGAGGGCTTTCGGGGATTGATCAGTGGCCTGCATGCGCCTGCCTTGAGTCGTGTGGGGCTGCTGACATCTAGCGCCGCCCTCACGGCGCTTCGCGGGGCAAACTCGCTCCCACATTTGTTGTAACGTGCCGAACATGACAGGCCTCGAAACTGACCCGCGCCGGAAGTCTTCGTGCAGAAGATTGCCTGCTACAAGGACCGCCAGCGCCCATCGATCCATCCCACGCGTGGGGAGCCGCCGATCCCGTGGGCTACAGGTTGAATTTCAACTCGTAGGGTCTTGCCCCAACACCTTGCTCAACGCCACGCGTGCATCTTCAAGCTGTACCAGCGATGCATGCCGCGCCCCGAGCGCGTCGCCGTTCTGGATAGCCGTAAGAATCGCCTTGTGCCGGGGCAGGGCGAGCTGATCAAAGTTCGGCCGCTGGTTGGAATAGCGCACCGATTCGCGCAGGGCCATCGACAGCATGTTGCACAGGTAGGCCAGCAAGTCGTTGTGGGTGGCGTCGGCGATGCGGGCGTGGAAGTCCAGGTCGGGTTGCAGGCGCTCTTCATGGGTTCGCGCGGCTTCCATGCGCTGGTAGGCCTCGCCGATCGACTCGACATCCTCGGCAGTGGCGTTGGTGGCGGCCAGTGCGGCGGCGGCGGGTTCGATGACCCAGCGTACGCTGGACAAGGTGTTGAAGAAGTCTTTCTGCGGGGTGGCCTGCATCAGCCAGTGCAGCACGTCGGGGTCGAGCATGTGCCAGTCATGGCGGGGCCGCACCAGGGTGCCGACACGCGGGCGGGCTTCGACCAGGCCCTTGGCGGTAAGGGCGCGCATCGCTTCGCGAAACACCGGCCGGCTGATCGCATAGCTTTCGCACAGGCTGGCTTCGGAGGGCAGCTTTTGCCCAGGTGCGAGTTGGCCGGATACGATTTGCAGGCCGAGGTCCTGGACCAGGGTGGCATGCATGCTTTTGCGCGTGGTGGGCTGGCGGTAGTTCATGGGGGCGCGGGTGGTCCTTCGGGCGGGGTGGGCATCATAGCATTAGTGGGTGAGGGGCGGCCCTGTGTTCGGGGGGGCGCTGTTTTGAGATGTTTGGGCGGCAGGTGGTTCGACGTGGCATGTGCAGCGCCGATGAGATCGAGCGCCGCCCGCGCGGCGCATCGCGAGCTGCGCTCGCTCCTACGTTTGTTTCGGGCCAGTAACGCCTGTGACAGGCGCGCGCGACCGCCTTGTTTGTACGACGTGATATCGAGCCATGCGCCAAGGCGTACGCGCGCAAATCCCACAGGAATAATTGGCCCGAAACAAACGTAGGAGCGAGCGCAGCTCGCGATGCGCCGCGCGGGCGGCGCTCGATCTCACAGGCGCAAAGTATCCACAGCCAAACCCTTTGAAGCCCCCACCACCCTCAGCCTCAGTGCGAATGCTTGGGCACTGCCGCGCCACGGCAACCGACCAGGAAGTCGAAGTCGCACCCTTCATCCGCCTGCATCACGTGGTCCAGGTACAACTTCGCATAACCGCCGCTGATCAACTGCGGCGGGGCTTGCAGGTCGGCCAGGCGGCCGGCCAGTTCCTCGGCGCAAATGTCCAGGTGCAGCCGGCCTTCCTTGCAATCCAGCTCGATCCAGTCACCTTCGCGTACCGCTGCCAATGGCCCGCCTGCCGCCGCCTCGGGCGCCACGTGCAGCACCACGGTGCCGTAGGCGGTGCCGCTCATGCGGGCGTCGGAAATACGCACCATGTCGGTCACGCCCTGGGCCAGCAGCTTGGCGGGCAAGCCCATGTTGCCGACCTCGGCCATGCCCGGGTAGCCCTTGGGCCCACAGTACTTCATCACCAGCACCGAGTTGGCGTCCACCTCCAGCTCAGGGTCGTTGATGCGTGCCTTGTAGTCCTCGAAGTTTTCAAACACTACGGCGCGGCCACGGTGCTGCATCAGTGCCGGTGTTGCCGCCGATGGCTTGAGTACCGCGCCCTTGGGCGCCAGGTTGCCGCGCAGGATGCAGATGCCGCCATCGGCCACCAGCGGTTTGTCGATCGGGCGGATGACTTCTTCGTCATACAGCGGCGCGGCCTGGCAGTTGTCCCACAGGCTCTTGCCATTGGCGGTCAGCGCGGTTGGGTTGGGCAGCAGGCCGTGTTCGCCCAGGCGACGGATGACCGCCGGCAGGCCGCCAGCGTAGTAGAACTCTTCCATCAGGAAGCGGCCCGAGGGCTGCAGGTCGACCAAGGTCGGGGTGCCACGGCCGACGCGGGTCCAGTCTTCCAGTTGCAGGTCTACGCCAATGCGCCCGGCAATCGCCTTCAGGTGGATCACGGCGTTGGTCGAACCACCAATGGCGGCGTTGACGCGGATGGCGTTCTCAAAAGCTTCGCGGGTGAGGATCTTCGAGAGGCGCAGGTCTTCGCGGACCATGTCGACAATGCGCATGCCCGACAGGTGGGCGAGTACATAGCGCCGTGAATCCACCGCCGGGATGGCGGCGTTGTGCGGCAGCGAAGTGCCCAGCGCCTCGGCCATGCAGGCCATGGTCGACGCGGTGCCCATGGTGTTGCAGGTGCCCGCCGAGCGCGACATGCCGGCCTCGGCCGAGAGGAACTCGTTGAGGTCGATCTGGCCGGCTTTATAGGCCTCGTGCATCTGCCAGACGATGGTGCCGGCGCCAATGTCCTTGCCTTTGTGCTTGCCGTTGAGCATCGGCCCACCGGTGACCACGATCGCTGGCACGTCGCAGCTCGCAGCGCCCATCAGCAGCGCCGGGGTGGTCTTGTCGCAGCCGGTCAGCAGCACCACGGCGTCTACCGGGTTGCCGCGAATCGCTTCTTCCACATCCATGCTCGCCAGGTTGCGGGTGAGCATGGCAGTGGGGCGCAGGTTGGACTCGCCGCTGGAGAACACCGGGAACTCCACCGGGAAGCCGCCAGCCTCCAGCACGCCCTTTTTTACGTGCTCGGCAATCTTGCGGAAGTGGGCGTTGCACGGGGTCAGCTCCGACCAGGTGTTGCAGATGCCAATGATCGGCTTGCCCTGGAATTCGTGGTCCGGGATGCCCTGGTTCTTCATCCAGCTGCGGTACATGAAGCCGTTCTTGTCGGCGGTACCAAACCATTGGGCAGAGCGCAGGGGGTGTTGTTTATCAGACATGGCGGGACACCTAATTAGTATTACTATTTGTCGTTATATGGCTGACTCTACCGGCTAAAAAGGCATTTGTGAAGGCTTGTTGTTCTAAATAGTAATACTATATGATCGTTTCGCCAGGTTAGAGGTCTGCCATAAAGCCCCGGCCAGGTGCTGTGCCCATTACAAGAACAATTGGAGACATCGCCATGATTCAGGAGCAGCGGCTCGTCCGCCTGATCACACTGAAACTCATCCCTTTTCTGGTTCTGCTTTACCTGGTGGCCTATGTCGATCGCTCGGCGGTGGGCTTTGCCAAGCTGCACATGGGCGCCGACATCGGCCTGGGTGACGCTGCCTATGGCCTTGGCGCCGGGCTGTTCTTCATCGGTTATTTTCTGTTCGAGGTGCCCAGCAATCTGTTGCTTGACCGCTTTGGCGCACGTCGGTGGTTCGCCCGCATCCTGGTAACCTGGGGCGCGATCACCGTTGGCATGGCGTTTGTCACCGGGCCTAACGGCTTCTACGTGATGCGCTTCTTGCTGGGGGCGGCCGAGGCGGGCTTCTTCCCTGGCGTGCTGTACTACATCACCCAGTGGTACCCGGTGCGCCACCGCGGCAAGATCCTGGGCTTCTTCATCCTCTCGCAGCCACTGGCCATGCTGGTCACCGGGCCGTTGTCCGGCGCGCTGTTGGGGCTTGAGGGCATCTACGGCCTGCATGGCTGGCAGTGGCTGTTCATCTGCATCGGCACGCCGGCGGTGTTGTTGGCATGGCCCACACTGCGCCTGCTACCGGACGGGCCTGCCAAGGTGCGCTGGCTCAGCGACGAGCAACGCAACTGGCTGCAGGAGCAGTTGGCCAACGACCTGCGCGAGTTCGGCCAGACCCGTCATGGCAATCCGCTGCATGCCCTGAAAGATGGCCGGGTGCTGTTGCTGGCGCTGTTCTACTTGCCAATGACCCTGAGCATTTATGGCCTGGGCCTGTGGCTGCCCACGCTGATCCACCAGTTTGGCGGCAGTGACCTGGTCACCGGTTTTGTCTCGGCGGTGCCTTACCTGTTCGGCATCATCGGCCTGTTGATCGTGCCACGCAGCTCCGACCGCCTGAACGATCGCTACGGCCACCTTGGCCTGCTGTACGCACTGGGTGCCATCGGCCTGTTCTTCAGCGCCTGGCTGACCATGCCTGTGCTGCAGTTGGCCGCGCTGTGCCTGGTGGCGTTCGCGCTGTTCTCCTGCACGGCCATCTTCTGGACGCTGCCGGGGCGGTTCTTCTCCGGTGCCAGCGCGGCGGCGGGCATCGCCTTGATCAACTCGATCGGCAACCTCGGCGGCTACCTTGGCCCGTTCGGCATCGGCGCGCTCAAGGAATACACCGGGCAGCTGTCGTCGGGCCTGTATTTCCTGGCGCTGGTGATGCTGTGCGGGGTGTTGCTCACGGGCGTGGTCTACAACCGCCTGGAGCGCCGCCAGCGCCTGGCTTCCACGCGGGCGGCCTAGGCCTCCCGCTAATCCTTGCAACCGATAAGCGAGCACAAGCATGCGACTGATTCAATTCGAAACCGCTGGCGGCCAGCGCCGTGTGGGCGTGGTGGAAGGCGAGTACGCCCTTGAAGTATTGGGCGCCAACAGCACACGTGAACTGGCGTTGCAGGCCATTGCCGCCGGCCGTGACCTGGCCAGCGAAGTACAGGCCGCAGGCCTGGGCGAGCGCCACGACTACTTGGCCCTGTTGGCCGAAGGCCGTGTGTTGCCACCGCTGGACCATCCGGACCCGGCTCACTGCCTGGTGACCGGTACCGGGCTTACCCATCTGGGCAGCGCGGCCACGCGCGACAAGATGCACCAGCAGCAAGCCGAAGGTGCCGTGACCGACAGTATGCGCATGTTCCAGTGGGGCCTGGAGGGCGGGCGACCGCCAGCGGGTGAAGAGGGGGCGCAGCCGGAGTGGTTCTACAAAGGCGATGGCGGCATCGTCGTGCGCCCCGGCGCCGACCTGCCGCTGCCGGCCTTTGCCGAAGATGCGGGCGAGGAGCCAGAGCTGGTCGGGCTGTACCTGATCGGTGCCGACGGCACGCCTTACCGCCTCGGCTACGCCCTGGGCAACGAGTTCTCCGACCATGTCATGGAACGGCGCAATTACCTGTACCTGGCGCACTCCAAGCTGCGCGCCTGCAGCTTCGGCCCAGAGCTGCGCCTGGGTGCTTTACCGGCCCATCTGGAAGGCACCAGCCGCATCTTGCGAGATGGCCAGGAACTGTGGAGCAAGCCGTTTCTTTCGGGCGAGCAGAACATGTGCCACAGCTTCGAGAACCTTGAGTTCCATCATTTCAAGTACGCCCAGTTCCTGCGTGCTGGCGATATCCATGTGCACTATTTCGGCACCGCCACGCTGTCGTTTGCCGACGGCATCCAGGCCCGCCCGGGCGATACCTTCGAGGTCAGCCTTGACGCCTTTGGCCAGCCGCTGCGCAACGGCATTGCAGCAGCGTCCGGGCAGGTTCGCCCGGGCCTGGTGAAAAGCCTTTGAACGAGTCGCCGGTCAGTCAATGAAGCTGGGATCGCTGACCGACTGCCATGCGCCCTTGCGCCCTCTTTCTTTTGTTACAGGAGTCAACCATGTCTGGAAGCAACTTCATTGGCGGCCAGCGCAGTGCTGCCGGCAGTGTGCGCCTGCACAGCCTCGATGCGCGCACCGGCGAAGCATTGCCTATAGCCTTTGCCCAGGCCACCCCTGAGGAAGTGGCTGCCGCGGCACAGGCCGCCGAAGCGGCATTTGCCGAGTACAACGCCTTGGTGCCAGAGCGCCGCGCGCAGTTTCTTGATGCCATTGCCGAGCAGCTGGATGCGCTGGACGATACCTTCGTCGCCACCGTGTGCCGCGAGACCGCGTTGCCGGCTGGGCGCATTCAGGGCGAGCGTGGCCGTACCAGCAACCAGATGCGCCTGTTCGCCAAGGTGCTGCGCCGTGGCGACTACCTGGGGGCGCGCATTGATCGCGCGCAGCCACAGCGCCAACCGCTGCCACGCCCTGACCTGCGCCAGTACCGTACCGGTGTTGGTCCGGTGGCCGTGTTCGGCGCCAGCAACTTCCCACTGGCTTTCTCCACCGCCGGCGGTGACACCGCAGCAGCGCTGGCTGCCGGCTGCCCGGTCGTGGTCAAGGCGCACAGCGGCCATATGGCCACTGCCGAGCGGGTAGCCGAGGCCGTCGAGCGTGCAGCGGTAGCCACCGGCATGCCAGCTGGTGTGTTCAACATGATCTACGGTGCCGGTGTCGGCGAAGCGCTGGTACGCCACCCGGCGATCCAGGCCGTGGGCTTTACCGGTTCGCTCAAGGGCGGCCGTGCCCTGTGCGACCTGGCGGCGGCGCGCCCGCAACCGATCCCGGTGTTCGCTGAAATGAGCAGCATCAACCCGGTGCTGGTGTTGCCCGCGGCGTTGCAGGCCCGTGGCGAGCAGGTGGCCAAGGAACTGGCCGCCTCGGTGGTGCTGGGTTGCGGGCAGTTCTGCACCAACCCCGGGCTGGTCATCGGCATCGCTGGCGAAGCGTTCAGCGCCTTCGTTGCGGTACTGGGCGCGCAACTGGCAGACCAGCCCGCGCAGACCATGCTCAATGCCGGTACCTTGCGCAGTTATGCCAGCGGTGTGCAGCGCCTGCACCAGCACCCGGGCGTACGCCACCTGGCCGGCGCCGAACAGGCCGGCGACCAGGCCCACGCCCAGCTGTTCCAGGCCGATGTGAGCCTGCTGCTCAACGGCGATGCGTTGCTTCAGGAGGAGGTATTCGGGCCTGCCACGGTGGTGGTCGAAGTGGCCGACGAAGCCGAACTGCGTCGCGCTCTGCAAGCCCTGCACGGGCAACTGACCGCCACCCTCATTGCCGAGCCGGAAGACTTCCAGCGCTTTGCTGCGCTGGTGCCGGTTCTGCAGCGCAAGGCGGGGCGCCTGTTGGTCAACGGCTACCCGACCGGTGTCGAAGTTTGCGATGCGATGGTACATGGCGGGCCTTACCCAGCCACTTCCGATGCCCGCGGTACCTCGGTCGGCACCCTGGCCATCGACCGGTTCCTGCGCCCGGTGTGCTACCAGGACTACCCGGACGCGCTGCTGCCCGATGCCCTGAAAAACGCTAACCCGCTAGGCCTGCAGCGGTTGGTAGACGGTCAACACAGCCGTGAGGCGCTTGCCTGACGCAGGTGCTATCGCGGTATACCTGCCGGGCCCAGCCCGGCGGGGGGCGACCGATGAATCACCCTTTGACAGCGATGAAACCTTCACGCCGGAGCAGCTCGAGGTTGCTCGGTTTTACCTGGAGTTGCGACACCTCCTGAATCAGGAACCAGCGACACTCCACTGTCTCGTGTGATGGCTGGGGAACCCGGGACGAGGGTACAGCCATCCGGTACACCCAGTGCTCTGCTGCTTGAAGCACGTGATGGCCCAGAAACTGGGCATCGCTAAGCGGCAAGCAGGTTTCTTCCTGCAGCTTACGGCGTGCGGCTTCAAGCTGGGTTTCCCAAGGGTCGATGTTGCCGCCGGGCAGCGACCATTCCAGTGCCTCTTTGCGTACAAGCAAGACCTTGCCGGCCTGGTCGCATGTTCACCTTCACAGCAAAAGGAAATTGGGGATGAAGGCGAATACTCCACTGTTCACCGGCCTGGCATTTCGCTGAACGGCCCGCGTCCTTGGCGCGGGCCTTTTGCGTGTGCCCCAAGGCTCAGCCGTCGGACTGCTCTTCCGGCGGTACCTGGCCGTCTGGCCAATCAGGGGCCTCCTGCTCCGGTTCAGGCTTGGGTATCGGTTCGCCAGGGTTGTGTGGCACCTCGTCAACGTACGGGTCGGGATGTTTGGGGTCGATCATGATCTGGCTCCTCGCAAATGGGCTGCAAAGCATTAGGCCGTGTGACCGGGCAGGCTGTTCAATTCGGTTTCTGTCGTCCGTGAGACTATGATGTGGAGCAAGCCACAGAGGTGAGTCATGGATAAAGATGGGATCGACCCGCTGGGCCCACTGCCAGCAGCAGGTGTGCGGTCTGCGAACGAGGTTGTTACGGAACATTCGTCCGAACAACTGCGTCTGGTGCTGGACGCCGCTGCGGTCGTGGGTACGTGGGTCTGGGATATTCCGAACGACCGGGTAACGGCAGACGAACGTTTCTCCCGGTCCTTCGGCATTCCTGCTCAAAAGTGTGAAGCGGGCATTCCAATCGCCGAAGCCTTCAACTCGATCTACCCGGGTGATCGTGAGCGCGTTTCCCGGGATATCCATGAAGCGATTTCTCGAGGTGGTACGTTCCGTTGTGAATATCGCGTCCGTAACGAAGCCGGGCTGTATCACTGGATCGAGGCCAACGGGCATGCCGAGCTGGATGCCGAAGGGCAGGCCATACGCTTCCCTGGCGTGCTCATGGACATCGAGTCGCGAAGGGCAGCTGAGGCTGAGCGAGACCGCGTATCGGCGTTGTTGCGTACCTTTACTGCCGCAGTGCCTGGGGTTGTGTATGCAAAAGACCTGGAAGGCAGGATGCTCATTGCCAACCATGGGGCAACGCAACTGATCGGCAAACCGCCAGAATTCTACCTGGGCAAGACGGACCTCGAATTCCTCGAAGACAAGGCGCAGGCGCGCCAGGTGATGCAGACCGACCAGCAGATCATGCGTGGCGGCAAGGCTGTGCAGGTCGAGGAGCGGGTCGACATGCCGGACGGTTCTGCAACGACATGGCTCTCCGTCAAGGCCCCCTTGCTCGATGAGGCGGGAAACGTCATAGGGCTCATCGGTTCTTCCATAGACGTTACCGCAAGAAAACAGGCCGAGGCCGCGCTTTTGAACCTCAACCGCACGCTGGAAGAGCGCATCAGCGAAGCCGTGGCCCAGCGTGAGGCCGCGCAAGAGGCGCTGCGCCAATCGCAAAAAATGGAAGCGATAGGCCAGCTCACGGGCGGTATCGCACACGACTTCAATAATCTGCTGGCAGGCATCACCGGCAGCCTGGACCTGGCCAGGCTGCGGGGCAAGCAAGGGCGGCTGGCGGACGTCGAGCGCTACATTGAGGTCGCGCACCGGGCAGCGCACAAGGCGGCGGCCCTGACCCATCGGTTGCTGGCATTTTCACGCCGCCAGCCTTTGCAGGCCACCCGTATGGAGGTCAATGGCCTGATAGGCGGCCTGGAGGACCTTGTGCGGCGCACCGTCGGACCAATGATTCATCTGAAAGTCGATTTGAAAGCGCAGCTTTCCACCTGCCTGGTAGACCCGGTTCAGGTCGAGAACTCGCTGCTGAACCTCTGCATCAATGCACGGGATGCCATTGGCAATCGTGCAGGCAATATCATCATCACCACTGCAAACGAGGCCCTTGAGGCAGGCCCGGGCCTGGATGCCGAGCTGCAGCCGGGTTCGTACCTGGCCATCAGTGTGGCGGACAATGGCATGGGAATGTCGGCCGAAACACTGTCGAAAGCGTGCGAGCCGTTCTTCACTACCAAAGCGATGGGCGAAGGCACAGGGCTGGGGTTGTCGATGGTATATGGCTTTGCCAAGCAGTCGGGCGGGCAAGTCAGGATTGTTTCCGAAGAAGGGGCAGGAACCCGGGTGCAGCTTTTTCTGCCAATCGATCAAGGGCAGCCTGAAAACACCGGCCCGGCAGAGACCCACCCCGATTTTTCACCCCAATGGTCTGACCGCAATGTGCTGATTGTGGATGACGAGCCCTCTGTGCGTTTGTTTGTCAGTGAAGTGCTCAGTGGTTTGGGGTGCACGGTTATCGAGGCTGCTGATAGCCAGGCCGGGCTGCAACTGCTGGCTTCTGACACTCGCATCGATTTGCTGGTGACTGATATCGGCCTGCCGGGAGGGCTCGACGGCCGGGAGATGGCGAAATTCGGGCGACAAACGCGTGTAGCGTTACCGGTCATTTTCATGACCGGTTACGCCAGCCCTTCAGTGTTTGAGGATGAGGTATTGCGCAACGCATCGGCCGTGTTGATCAAGCCATTCGCGATGGAGGAGTTGATCGCCAACGTTCACGCGATGTTTGGCGCTCGGATCAATCTGGGCAGGCCTTCGGTAACGGATGACCGAGGTAGCGAGATGGTTTGATCGGGCCACTAGGCACCCAGTGCCCGTTTCAACACGTCATAGATTCTGGCGTCCCCCGACTGCGCAACGTTGAACCGCAGAAAATCCCCCGCAGTCATGGACTGGCTAAAGGCATTCCCGGGCGCCAGCACCACCCCTTCATTCAGGCAAGCCTTGGCCAGCGTTGCTGCATCCTTGCCTTGCGGCAGCTGGCACCAGGCGTACAGGCCAGCCTGGGGTATGATCCAGGGCTTGATACCAAGCGCCTGAAGCCTGGCTACTGTTTTGTCCATTTGCTCGGCCAACCGAACGCGCACGCTCTCCATGTGCTTTCGGTACCCGCTATCGGTAATCGCGTGGTGGATGATGTCGGCCGCCAGGCGCCCACCGCCGAAGGTGGTCGCAATCTTGAGGTCGACCAGGCCCTCGATCCATTCACCGCGCGCAGCAATGTAGCCGCAGCGGATTGAAGCGGAAATGGTTTTGGAAAAGCTGCCGATCTGGATGACACGTGAGAAGCCATCGAACGCAGACAGGCGTGGCGCGGGTGTATGTTCGAAGTCGCCGAAAATGTCGTCCTCGACAATCACCAGGTTGGAGGTGTCGGCCAGCTTCAGCAGCCTGTGTGCCGTGACCGGCGACAGGGTGGCCCCGGTCGGGTTGTGGATGCCGGAATTTGTGATGTACAACCGGGGCGCATGCGCGAGCAGGGCAGCGCCGAATGCATCGATGTCCGGGCCGGTCGGTGTGTAGGGCACGCCTACAACCTCCACCCGATGTGCCTTCAGCAATGCGTGAAAGTTGAAATAGCAGGGGTCGTCAACCAGCACCGTGTCGCCTGGTTCCAGCAGAAAACGGCAAATCAGGTCGATGGCGTGGGTGCCGGACTCGGTGAGCATGATCTGTTCAGGCGGGGCTTCGACCCCGATGCCTGCCAGCCGCCGCGACAGGAACTGCCGGAGCGGTGGATAGCCAAGCGGTGAAGCGTACTCCGTCAGTTTTGACGCGTCAGAGCGGGCAACCATGCGAAGCGCTTTACGCACACCCGCTTCGTACATCCAGGAAGGCGGTAGCCACCCGCAACCGGGTTTCAACGCATCGAGGGAGGTTTCAAGCGACTGGCGCGAGATCCACAGCGGGTCGACGACACGATCCAGTTTGGGGCCAAGTTCGGTCAGCGCCAATGGCGCCACTGGGCCCGCGACGTAAAAGCCGGAGCCGGGGCGAGCGCTGAGTACACCCTCGGCCATTAACCGTTCATAGGCCTCAAGCACGGTAGAAACCGACACCTGCATGGTCTGGGCCATGGCGCGGACGGATGGAATTCTTGCGCCGGGGGTGTAGGTGCGAGAGGCGATCCTGGACTGGATCTCGGCCATGACCGTTCGAATTCGCGTGCCGCTGCGTTTCATCGCGCCCTCAACTGTGCTGGATTAATATGCATAACAGTTCGGTTTAACTGTATTGGATTGTACATGGCCTGGGTGAGCCCGTCAGTGATGTACTGACGCCTGGCTTATCGAGGAATGAACGATGGAAAGATCAACAAGCGGGTGGATCAATGGCTTCATAGGCGTCGCCATTTTTGCGGGCTCGTTGCCGGCAACCCGCGTGGCCGTGGCGGACTTTGAACCGACGTTTCTGACCTGTGCCAGGGCCACCATTGCCGCCTTGTTGGGTGCGCTGTTCTTGATCGTGCTGCGCCAGCCTCGGCCGAAGCGGGGTGATTTGGCGTCATTGGCGGTAACAGCGCTGGGCGTTGTCATCGGATTCCCGATGCTGACGGCACTGGCGCTCCAGCATGTCACCTCTGCCCATTCCATTGTTTTCGTCGGGCTGCTGCCGCTGTGTACCGCTGGGTTTGCCGTTTTGCGGGGCGGTGAGCGGCCTCGGCCGTTGTTCTGGCTGTTCTCGTTCATGGGGGCCGGGCTGGTCGCGGGCTATGCGTTGATGAATGGCGGCGAAGGGTCGTTGGTGGGCGACCTGCTGATGACGGCAGCGGTGGTGGTGTGTGGCTTGGGGTATGCAGAAGGGGCGCGGCTGTCGCGCACATTGGGCGGGTGGCAGGTGATCAGTTGGGCATTGCTGGTGGCGTTGCCGTTCATGCTGCTGCTGACGGTCGTTAATTTTCCGGCACCTGATGCCTTTGCCAAGGTAAGTGCGCCGGCGTGGTTCAGCTTTGGCTACGTTTCGCTGTTCAGCATGCTGATTGGCTTTGTGTTCTGGTACCGGGGGCTTGTCCAGGGGGGCATTGCGGCTGTGGGGCAGCTGCAACTGTTTCAGCCGTTCATGGGGCTTGGGCTGGCGGCGTTGCTGCTGCACGAGCAGGTCAGCTGGTTGATGCTGGTGGTGACGCTGGGGGCTGTGATCTGCGTGGCCGGGGCCAGGAAGTACGCCCAATAAGTGATTACGCCTGGGGCGTTGCAAGCAGGGCGAGCATACCGCCACACAGCCCGGACCGTGCTCGTCTCAACAAGGCGGCGCTACATAAACAACCCGATCACGCCCGTTCTGTTTGGCGGTATAGAGCCCCTTATCGGCGCGCTCCAGTGCGTCATCCAGCGTTTCACCTTTGGCAAACAGGGTGCACCCTATGCTCAGGCTTACCTTCAATTGACCACTGGGCATCTGCATCGCCCCTGCACCCACCTGTTCCCGAATGCGCTCAGCAATCCGCTGGAGCTCTTCGCTGTCCTTGACCTGCAAAATCGCGACGAACTCCTCACCCCCATGGCGCACGAGCAGGTCTTCGGGGCGCAGTGCAGCGCGCAGGCGGCGGGCAGTTTCGCACAGCACCTTGTCACCACCGCCATGGCCGTGCTTGTCGTTGATGGCTTTGAAATGATCGAGGTCGGCATAAACCGCCCCCAACTGTAAGCCGTTCACCTCGGCCAAGCGCCGTTCATGTGCTTCAAACGCGGACAACGCGCCGCGGTTCCAGAGTTGTGTCAAAGGGTCGAGCAGGGCTTTGCGCTGCTCGCGATCCATTTCAAGGCGCAGGTCGCGGTTCACCTGTGCCAGGGTGCGCAGCTGCAGATATCCCTCGGCAAGCGTGGCCAGGTCCCTGAAGTTCGCTTGTTGTGCCTCGCTGAGCACGCGTGGCTGGGGGTCGAACATGCACAGCGTACCGATGGCTTTGCCGTTGCCGGCGCGCAACGGGTGGCCGGCGTAAAAGCGGATATAGGGCGCGTTGAGCACGAGCGGATTGTCGACGAATCGCGTATCGCACGTGGCATCGGGGACCATCAACGTATCGTCACCGAGAATGGCGTAGCCGCAGAATGAAACACTGCGCGTCGTCTCACTTGCCTCAAGCCCTATCCGGGCCTTGAACCACTGCCGGTCCTGGTCGATGAGGCTGATAAGCACGGTGTCCACATGGGCCAGGTCCTGGGTGAGCCGTACCAAGGTATCGAGGTAATGCTCGGCGGGTGTATCGACCAGGTTCATGTCATCGAGCGTGCGCTGGCGAAGCACTTCGTCAGCGGGTAGGGGGCAAGCTGGCATCGTTGGTCCTCCATTCCTTGGTTAGCGGCCACTGCACCTGGCGGTTGCACGTTCTGTGCATCGGCGAACCAAGCACAGCATAGGTTAGGGCATCGAGCCATAGGCCACAGGGTAAAGCGGCATTTCTTGCCGGATGTGTGATTTCTTCCGCTCGACCTTCGTCAAGAAGGCTACCCCTTAGCCGTCGTCAGGGGACTGAAACAGGGCTTTCCATGCAAACGCTGTTGAATGAGATTCTTGAAGAAGTACGTCCCTTGATCGGCAAGGGCAAAGTGGCGGACTACATTCCTGCGCTGGCCGATGTGCCGGCGAACCAGTTGGGCATCGCAGTCTACGGCAATGATGGCAGCTATCACTGCGCGGGCGACGCCCTAGTGCCATTTTCGGTGCAGAGTATTTCCAAGGTGTTCAGCCTGGTTCAGGCGATCGGGCACTCCGGTGAAGCCATTTGGCAGCGGCTTGGCCATGAGCCGTCGGGGCAGCCGTTCAACTCGCTGGTACAGCTGGAGTTCGAGCGCGGTCGCCCGCGCAACCCCTTTATCAATGCGGGTGCGTTGGTGATCTGTGATATCAACCAGTCGCGCTTTGCAGCACCCACGTTGTCGATGCGCGATTTCGTACGACGGCTCTCGGGCAACCCCCACATCTCGATCGATGCCCGTGTTGCAGATTCTGAATATCAATTCCGCGCGCGCAACGCGGCCATGGCTTACCTGATGCAGTCCTTTGGCAACTTCCATAACGAGGTGGAAGCTGTGCTGCGCAGTTACTTCAGTTACTGCGCGCTGCAAATGAACTGCCTGGATCTGGCCCGGGCGTTCTGCTTTTTGGCCAACGATGGATTCTGCAAGCACAGCGGTGAGCAGATTCTGACCCGACGCCAGACGCAACAGGTGAACTCGATCATGGCCACCAGCGGACTGTATGACGAAGCAGGGAATTTCGCCTATCGGGTGGGGTTGCCTGGCAAGAGTGGCGTGGGGGGCGGGATTGTGGCGATCGTGCCGGGGCAATTCACGGTGTGCGTGTGGTCGCCGGAGTTGAATGCGGCGGGCAACTCCCTCGCCGGGATGGCGGCGCTGGAGTTGCTGAGTTCGCGGATTGGCTGGTCGGTGTTTTGATCAGTGGGCGGATGCGCAGGGCAACCCCGTAGCCATGCGTGACGAGGCCCGGTTGTGCGGAGTTCGATGTGGGCGAGCAGTGCCGGTTAGCGCTGTTCACCGTCTATAGTTTGGGCAACGCTCATTTGCGAAGGATGCTCCCATGGCCAAAACATCACACCTGACAGCCCTGCTGACTGCGTTGGCAGTGGCATTTGCCGCTGGCCCGACCTTTGCCGACCCAGGTAACGGCAAAGGGCAGGGGCACGGCAAGGCACAGCATGCTCAAGGCCAGGGCAATGCAGGTAGCCACAAGCAGGGGAAGGGCGGCAACGATTGGCATGGTGGCCCGTCCATCGACCGCGGCGATGTGCTGGCTATTCTTGGCGGTCACCGCAGTTACTGGAGCCCAGGGCCTGCATTGCCGCCCGGCATTCAGAAGAACCTGGCGCGTGGCAAGCCACTACCGCCAGGCATCGCCAAGAAGCTGGATGGTCGCCTGCTGGGGCAGTTGCCTCACTACGATGGCTACGAGTGGATGCAGGCGGGTGCGGACCTGATACTTGTCGCTGCGGCAACCGGGATTATTTACGAAGTGTTGAACGGGGCGTTCGACTGAGCAGTGCTGAGCCACCCCGCGCAGGCTAGTCAGCGCCGCCGCAATACCGTGGCCAGCCCAACGGTCAGCGCCACGGCGCAGAGCATGGCCAGGCTGATGGCGACGGTAACGCCCCACGTGTCGAGCAATGCTGCCAGCACCAGGTAAAACGCAATTACGCCCACCGCCCCAATCGCATTGCCCCGCACCATGGCCGCCATGCCGGCCCGGCCATTCTGCACATGGGCGAACACCACCAGCGGCCAGGCAATCACTGGAATCGGCGCCAGCATCCCGCTGGTTGCCGGGCCCAGCCAGCTGGCCAGGCGGGTGGTGATCATCAGCAGGGACGTGGCAGCTACCATTCGCAGTGGGATCTCCCAGTACCGGTGCCGGGGGCGGGCCAGGGTATCGGGTTTGGGCTCGTGACCGCTGGCGCGTATCAGCACGCCGATCAGCACCAGCGCCACGGCAATCGACAGGTACAGGTTGCCCCAGTGAGTAAACGCATAGGCAGCCAGCCCGTAAAACAGCAAAGCCAGCGGCACGGCCTGGGCGAGGCCGAGACTGCGTGTGGCCAACAGGTAAATCATATAGGTGGCTTGCACCGCCGCCAGGCCGCCCAGCGCGCCGGGCAATGCGCCCAAGGCGAAGGCTGTGCCCTGTTCCAGGCACAGGAAGGTCATCACCAGCGCGGAGGTGATCGGGAGGCCGGACAGCAGCCCACCCAGCAGGCCGCCCCAGCGCCGCGAGGCAAGGGAAATGGCCCACATCAGCAGGGGCGTGACAATCAGCTTCAGGTAGAACAGGGTCATTGCGGGGGTGTCCAGGCTCGGTAAAGGTGCGCCCGCCGTCAGCATTGGGTGGGGCGCGGATGAATCAGGTGCGGCTGGCCTCCAGGGCCTGGGCGAGGTCGGCGATGATGTCGTCACTGTGCTCGATGCCGATCGACAAACGTACCATGTCCCGTGGCACGCCGGCCCTTTCCAGCTCTTCATCGTTGAGCTGGCGGTGGGTGGTGGAGGCGGGGTGGCAGGCCAGCGACTTGGCGTCGCCGATGTTCACCAGGCGCACCACCAGTTGCAGCGCATCGATGAAGCGTGCACCGGCCGCCTGGCCTCCCTTGATGCCAAACGACAAGATCGAGGCGGGCTTGCCACCGGTGTAACGCTGGGCCAGTTCATGCTCGGGGTGGTCCGGCAGCCCGGCATACTTCACCCAGGCCACCTGTTCGTGAGCCTGCAGGTAATGGGCGACCTTCAGCGCGTTTTCGGTGTGGCGTTCCATGCGCAGGGCCAACGTTTCCAGGCCTTGCAGGATCAGGAAGGCGTTGAACGGCGACAGCGCGGCGCCGGTGTTGCGCAACGGCACCACGCGGCAGCGGCCTATGAAGGCGGCGGGGCCGAAGGCTTCGGTATAGGTGACGCCGTGGTAGGAAGGGTCGGGGGTGTTGAGCAGGGCGAAACGCTCCTTGTTGTCCGCCCAGGGGAACTTGCCGGAGTCGATGACGATGCCGCCGATGCTGGTGCCGTGGCCGCCGATGTACTTGGTCAGCGAATGCACGACAATGTCCGCACCATGTTCGAATGGGCGGCACAGCACTGGGGTGGCCACGGTGTTGTCGACGATCAGTGGCACACCATGGCGGTGGGCGGCTTCGGCCAGTGCAGCGATATCGACGATATTGCCGGCGGGGTTGCCGATGGACTCGCAGAACACCGCCTTGGTGCGTGGGTCAATCAACGCTTCGAGGGCCGCGATGTCGTCATGGGCGGCGAAGCGGGTATGGATGCCCATGCGTGGCAGGGTATGGGCCAGCAGGTTGTAGGTACCACCGTACAGCTTGGCCACCGAGACAATATTGTCGCCGGCCTCGGCGACCGTCTGGATGGCGTAGGTGATGGCTGCCATGCCCGAGGCCACCGCCAGCGCGCCAACCCCGCCTTCGAGGGCGGCCATGCGCTGCTCCAGCACGTCGTTGGTGGGGTTCATGATGCGCGAGTAGATGTTGCCGGCCACCTTCAGGTCGAACAGGTCGGCACCGTGCTGGGTGTCGTCGAAGGCGAAGGAGGTGGTCTGGTAAATGGGTACGGCCACCGCCCGGGTGGTCGGGTCGGGGCTGAAGCCCGCATGGACGGCGAGGGTTTCCAGCTTCATGCAATCGTTCCTTGAGCGTGGGTGGAAGCGTTCGAGCATGCGGTGGTGCGAGGGCGTGGGTCAAGGGCGTCGTGCCGGCGCTCACTGGGCCTGGGCAGATTGTAAAGATAGGCAAGGATTCCCCGGGCCATCATGCCGCCGCTCTAGAATCCGCCCGCTGCCGCACCGGCCCACGGTGGGCGGCAGATCTAGCCTTGTGGAGCGTTCCAATGAAGTCGAAACACCTTTTCCGCGGAACGCACTGCCTCGGCCGGGCTGCAACAGTGCACCCGGCGCGAGTGCACTCACCACACGATCCGCTCGCCGTCCCACCCCCAAAAGCTTCCACTCTCTGCCGGCCCAAGCCGCCCCACCTGCTCGATCACGCACTGTGCGGCAAATGCCGGCTCAAACAGCCTCCCTTCCGGCACGTTCCCCTGAAACGGTCGCGACAGTTCGGTATCGGTGGTTCCCGGATGCAGTGCCAACAGGGTAGCCGCAGGGTTGACGCGTTTCAGCTCGATGCTTGCCGTGTGCAGTAGCTGATTCAGCGCCGCCTTGCTCGCACGATAGCTGTACCAGCCACCCAGTCGGTTGTCGCCGATCGAGCCAACCCTGGCCGACAGCGCTGCAAAGGTTGCGGGCTGTTTGCGCAGCAATGGCAGCAGGTGCTTGAGCAACAGGATGGGGGCGAACGCATTGGTGGCGAAGCTGGCCTGCAAACTGGCGAGGTCCAATTGGCCCAGCGACTTCTCGGCTTTGGCCCCCTCCTGGTGGAGGAGGCCGAGTGTGCTGATCACCAGATGAAGGTGCGTGCAGGCAATGCCCACCTCGCTTGCAAGCGCGGTAAGTGCCAGCTCGTCGCGCGCATCGTAGTCCAGGAGTACCACGCGTTCGCCATGTGCCTGGGCAAGTGCAAGCAGCCCGTCAGCGGCGCTGGCGTGCCGCGCCACGGCCCAGACCCGGCTTACATCGTCGCGGGCCAGCAATGCCGTGCACAGCGCCAGGCCTATGCCTCGGCTTGCACCGCAGACCAACACACTGGCTTTGCCGGCCAGTCCGGGGATCAAAGCCATTGAGCGCGCTTCGTGAGACACTTTTGATCACCCTTGCAGGTTCGTTTCACAGTCCTGCTACTGGAGTTCTGCCTTTCCGGGTCCGAGGTTGTGACGGCTGCGTAGCGCAGCACAGCTAGTCTACGTTGCCGGCAAAATAGTGGCTACTGGCGCATCTTGCGCTGAGTGTTCAGCTTGCACAGTTTCAGCAGGTGCCGTGATTGTGTGAGAAAGCTTCGGCGTCGCGTGCCTGTTGGCCACCCCGAATGGCACATGCACCATTGGCAGATTCCCGGCAGGCGATTGCAAGTGAGTGCGCTGGTCGTCAAAGAACACATGCGGCTTGAGGATCGACAGCACCCTGGGCTTTTCCATCCCGCCTAGAAAGAAGCATTCATCCGGCGACACGCCCCAATCCTTCAAGGTCGTCACCACACGCTCATGCGAGGGGGCGTTGCGTGCCGTGACGATGGCGATGCGCAGAATCCGCTTGTAGTTCGGGTCTTCTGCCAGCTTGCGATCCTCCAGCATGCGAATCAGTGAAAGTTTGCGGTACAAGTCTGCCAAGGGCCCTGGCGAGTGCGGGGTGCCTTTGTGTACGCGCTCATGTTCCTGAAAGTCGTTCAGGTTGTCGTTGCGCTTGTACACGCTCTCTGCCTCGTCATCGGCAATCACGCCATCGAAGTCGAAGGCCACCCGTAGCTCGGTATCTATTTCATCGTCGTAGATGCGTGTTGGCAGCACCCGCCCAGCCGGGTAGTTGGCGTCGATGGCCTTTTGCACATCTTCCTCGTTGGCACTGAGGAACAGCGAGGCATTGAACGCCGGGATGTATTCATAGGGCGAGCGGCCCGACATGAACGCCGCGCGGGTAATGTCCAGCTGGTAGTGGCTTATCGAGCGAAACACCCGCAGGCCGGTTGCCGGCGAGTTGCGTGAGAGCAGCACCACTTCCACTGGCAATTGGTCGGGGAAGGCCTGGTTGATGCTCAGGAAGCGGCGAATGAACGGGAACGCCACTCCCCGGGGAAACGGTTCGTCCAGGTTGTCTTCCTGGTGCTGACGGTAGGCCTCGACCCCTTGGGTCTTGTAGATGTCGTCCGAGACAGTGAGGTCGAACAGCGCACTTGAGGCAACGCCGATGACCAGTTTCTGTTCAATGGGGTAAGGCATGAAGCTGCTCCTGCAAGTGGCCTGGGGCAAGTGTACGCGTACGCTGTGTGTAAAGCCCTCAGGCCTGCGGCGTCAGCCCGAGCAGCACTTGAATCTGGTACTGCAACTGGCTCACATGTTCGCGCTCTGCGCGCAGGGCCGCGTGCAACGTACTGTTCTCCTGTTTGTGAAGGCGGGCGGTTTGCTCCAGCTCACGGTCGCTCTGCAGCAAGTTCCACATCTCGCCTTGGCGGACGGATTGCAGGCATACAAGCAGCAGGGTGATCCCGCAGACACACAACAGGGAGATTTCCAGCGCTTCCATTTAATGTTTCCTTGGGACGTGGCAACAAGCCGGTAAGCGAGACGATATGTCTATTATGAATACATGTCGATATTGGTGACTTGTACAGGTAAAGGAATGGTGCAGGTTCCGCGGGGCTTGTTGGGTGCGGCAGCCTGCAGAATCAAGGCAATCTGATGTCACGTTATGGATGCAGCACCATTCTGCCAAGGCTTTGCCTGCAATCGGCCTGTTGTTGGCAGAAGAAGGGCAGTTTTGCCCAAATATGGCTGGTTAGTTGACATATACAGGAGGCTTTACGTGGCTTCGAGCAAGCCGGTCAGGCTTCCTAGATGCTGACCAACCACTCAAATGCGCGACGCATCAGTGGATCCGGTGATGCCATTTTGATAGCTTGCCGCCCATTACCGCTGTATCCGGACAGGAATTGATGAACCAGCCACACGAACACAGCACTTTGACCCCGCTCGCGAAGCCGACGGTGGACAAGGTGATCGAAAGCACCGCTCAGGCAGACACTTCGCCTCAGCAGGCCGCTGAGCAAGGCACGTTGCAGGCCAGTATCGATGCACTGAACCAGAAGCTTGTGGCCAGTACCCTGGCCCGGGTGCAGAAGGAAGGGGTTATCCGCAAGCGCCTTGAACAGCACCAGCAGCAACTGGCAGAAGGCAACCTGGCCAGGGAGGGCCTGTCGAACACGGTGACCACGGCGCTGAAGAAGCTCGCACAGGCGACAAACACCCAGGCAGACCGCGTGGACAGCGTGGAGGCGCGGTTGGCCAGCCTGGCCGAACGCCAGTGTGAGTGCGAGAGCCAGCGAGCGAACGGTTGGCCAGCGTACCTGGAGCGTCATGCGGTGTCGTTGGTGGCCTTGGCTGTGGCGGTGTTCACGCTGGGGCTGCACGTGCTTGGTTAATGCCCGCTACAGGGGCCTGCGCACGCTGCACGACAGCTGCTCTACCAGAAAGTCCACAAACACCCGCACCCGCGCCGGCATCGCAGAGCCGCCAACGAACACCGCATGAATCGGCTCGCGATCGTCAGGGTTGTACGCCTCCAGCAGCGGTACCAGCTGCCCGCTGGCCAGGTCATCGACCACGGTGAAGGTACCGATGCGCGCTATGCCAGCCCCCAGCCTGGCCAGTTGCGCCAGGGCTTCACCGCTGCTGCATTCGATATTGCCGGTCACCTTCAGTGAAAACACTTCGCCATTGCGGCGAAACGGCCAGTCGGGCGCGGCGCGGCGAAAGTTGAAGCGCAGGCAGTTGTGCCGGGCCAGGTCCTCAGGCACCAATGGGGTACCGCAGCGTTGCAGGTACTCGGGCGAGGCGACCACTACCTGGCCGGTTTCGCCAATGGCACGCGCACTCAACGAGCTGTCTGGCAGGTGACCGAAGCGCAGCGCCACGTCGGTCTGGCCGCCGAGAATGTCGGCAACCTCGTCGCTGAGGGTCAGGTCGACCAGCACTTGAGGATAACGCGCGCTGAACGCTGCCAGCAGCGGCACCACGGTCAGGCGGCCATGGCCAAGCGCCGCGCTGACCCGCAAACGTCCGCGTGGCACGCCTTGGTCGGTGATGGCGTCCTCTAGCTCCAGCATGTCGGCCAGCACCCGCCGCGCACCGCGCAGGTAGGCCTCACCCTCGGGGGTGAGGGTGATCGCCCGGGTGGTGCGCAGCAGCAGGCGCGTGCCCAGGCGCTGTTCGGTGCGGGCGAGGATGCGGCTGACAGCAGAAGGTGTCAGGCCCAGTGCCCGGGCGGCGGCGGACAGGCTGCCTTCTTGCGCCACCCTGGCAAAAATCTCCATCTCTCCGGATCTTCCACTGAAGTCCATTTGTGTCTCGCAGGCAAAGGTGATTCGCAAAAACGCAGTCTAGTGCGGTTTTTAAACACTTTGTAGCATTTGCGGCATAGATAAGGAGCTTGCCATGCGTATCAATCCACCTCTGGTCGCACTCGCCATCGGTGCCTTCGGCATCGGTGTCACCGAGTTCGCCCCCATGGGCATGTTGCCCAGTATCGCCACCGACCTTGGCGTTTCCATTCCTGCTGCAGGGCTGTTGGTCAGCGCCTATGCCATCGGTGTGCTGATTGGCGCGCCGCTGATGACCCTGGCCACGGTGAAGATCCCGCGACGTTACCTGTTGATCGGGCTGATGGCCATTTTCACCTTGGGCAACCTGATGTCCGCGCTGGCCAGTGACTACGCCAGCCTGCTGGTGGCCCGGGTGGTCACTTCGTTGAACCACGGCGCATTTTTCGGCATCGGCTCGATCGTTGCGGCCAGTGTGGTGCCGCCCGAAAAGCGCGCTGGTGCCGTGGCGGCGATGTTCATGGGCTTGACCCTGGCCACCATCGGAGGGGTGCCGCTGGCGACCTGGTTTGGTGAAATGCTGGGCTGGCGCACAGCGTTCTGGGGTATTGCCGGGCTTGGCCTGGTGGCGATGACCACGCTCTGGTATGCGCTGCCCAATGTTGCATTGCCCAAGGGTGATGGGGCCATGGCAGAAATCCGCGTGTTGGGCCGCGGCCCGGTATTGGCGGCCTTGCTGCTGACCGTGGTGGGTTCCAGTGCAATGTTTACTGTGTTCACCTACATCGCGCCAATCCTGCAGAACGAGGCGGCGGCGTCTACCACCTTCGTGACAGTCATGCTGGTGCTGTTCGGGGTGGGCCTGACCTTGGGGAATATGTGGGGTGGCAAGGCGGCGGACCGTTCGATCGATCGCACCCTGATCCTGTCGTTGGCGGTGCTGATTGCGGTGCTGCTGGTGTTTCCGCTGGTTCTGGCCTGGCCACTGCCGACGGCTTTGGCGGTGCTGGTCTGGGGGGCCGCCAGCTTTGCCCTGGTGCCGCCGTTGCAGATGCGGGTGATGGAAGCGGCCAAGGATGCGCCCAACCTGGCGTCGGCGGTGAACATTGGTGCGTTCAACCTGGGCAATGCGATTGGCGCGGCGCTCGGTGGCGCGGTGATCAATGCAGGGTTGGGTTACCCGGCGATTGCCCTGGCAGGCGCGGCGATGGCGGCGTTGGGGCTGGTGATGGTGCTGCTGTTTGCCTGGCGTGGTCGGATGGTGGCGGGCCAGGTTGCGGTGTAACAAGCCTGTATCGCCGGGGCTGCACGCAGCCCCGGCGTCTTCCTTTTTGCTGTCAGGGCGTGCCGTTGCGACCATGCAGGTGATAGGCCGGGCGCTCGCTCAGGCGTTCGTAGTAATCACGTACGGCCGGCAAGTGCGGGTGCTCGAACGGTGTTTCGAACCAGCGGTTGACCGACAGGCCGATAGGAATGTCGGCCAGGGTGAACTGGCTGCCGGCCACATAGGCACCGGTGCTGGCCAGCTGGCGGTCAAGGATGTGCATGTAACGCGACCACTCGGCGCAGCCGGCGGCGAGTGCCTGTGGGTCCTGGTGGGCGGGCGAATGCCTGACCAGCGACATGAATGCATAGCTCCAGGAGCGGTTCAGGTCCGAGGCCTGCCAGTCGATCCACTGGTCGATCCTGGCCCGTGCCTGCGCCTCGCTCGGGTAGAACGCAGTGGCACCGTAGCGGTTGGCCAGGTAGCGGATGATGCTGTTGGACTCCCACAGCGTAAAGTCGCCATCCTGGATCACCGGGATCATGGCGTTGGGGTTAAGCGCAAGGAACTCGGCACGGTCGGTAGGCTGGAAGCCCGAGCCCCAGTCTTCACGCTCGAACGCGACTTCGAACTCGGCACAGGCCCACAGGACTTTCCGCACGTTGATGGAAGAGGCTCGGCCCAGTATCCGTAGCATGGTATTCGTCCTTGTAGAGGGGGAGTTGATCGTCCGCCACTGCCCACGGGCTGGTCAAGGGGCAGATCAGTGACTGAGCGCCCCTTTAGCCGGTTCTTGTAGTCCATTTCCGAAAGTAACCCTTTCCACCCCATTGGTCATTGTGGTCGCGCCGGTAGCCCCCTAGTCTCGGCACGCTCGTAACCCCGAGGAATGGACATGGACAACGACACGCCCCAAAACAGCAGCAAGCTCAATGTCGTGTGCGCGGCAAGCCGGTTTGGCAATGCCGAACTGGTGCAAATGAAACCTCAGCTGCCATTGCGCACCGCACTGATGGAAGCTTCCAGCATCATGGGTTGCATCACCGAAATCACCCGCAAGGCCATCGACAGGCCAGGTGATCGCAAAGCGATGATGCAAGCCACGTTCTATCTGGCAGGCATGGCCAAGGCACTGATCGATGGCCAGTTGCTGCAGATGCGTCAGGCGCGCGAAGGCGAAGGTGACGCCTAGCCAGGCTTGCCTGGGGGCCACGAACTTGGCAACCTTGAGCGGTTTGAAACGCGTATCACCACAGAAGGAAGCATGCATTGAGCTGGGACAAGGTGGGGAAGCTTCTCGTCGCCGTGCTGATTGGCCTGATGGTCCTGTTGGCCGCCTACGCGCTGCTCAGGGGCAACCCGCGCCTGGAGGCGTCACTGACCTATGCTTACCTCACTTACCCCAGCCAGTTCAGCGAGCGTATCAGCAAGGCCAGCGAACAGCTCAAGTACGAGCAGTTGCAGGGGCGTATCAACAGCATCGACCAAGGCGGGCTGAGCCATGATCAGGTCGAGCGGCTGATCGAAATGGCCCAGGCACCTTATGCCCAGCTGTTCGCCAAACCGTTCGAGGCCGGGCTGGTCGATCACCGTACGGGGTTGCTCATCGAGTTGCTCAACAGTGGAGACGCTCAGGTACGTCAGGTGCGCATTCGCTTGCCAGCCAAAGGGCTGGTGCAAGTGCGCGATGCTGCCGGTAACGACACGCTGCTGGAAAACGCCACCGCGCAGGTAGATATCCCGGCCATCGAACCTGGTGGCACCTGCAAGGTATGGGTGTATTTCGACGCCGACTTTTCGCAGATCCGCCAAGGCGGGGTCAGCATCAGCCACGCCGACGGTGTAGCCAATGTACAGGTGTACCACGAGGTCATCGGTTTCCCTGCCACGGTGGCCCGCTACAGCCGTGAGCTGATGGTGTTGCTGGGGGTGTTGGGGCTCAGTGTGTTGGGCCTTGGGTATGCCTGCCTCTCGCGACGTCGCGCGGTTTGACTGCGCCGGTCAACATTCGCCATCGTGCAGCGCCAGGCTCTGGCGCAACTGTTCCAGCATGGCCACGCGCAGCACGTGGGGCGCATGCACCCGGATCGAACCGGCCTGGGACAGCAGCCAGGTCATCAGCGCGCGGTTGTCGTCGACGCTCGCCTGCAGCGTGGCACCGCCATTTTCTTGTGGCGTCAGTTGCATATCCGTAGACAGTGGCTGCGCTTCCAGGCGCCGGGCCAGTACGTCATCGACCCAGGCGTGCAGTTCAATGCGCGGCGGCGAGACAAGTACGTCGGGCTGCAAATGTTGTGCTTCGTTCAGGTCCAGGCCCGGTTGCCAGTACCAGCCGTAAGGTATGCCTTTGCTGTTGCATTGCAGTGGGAACAGCGCAGCGAGCTCGACCAGGTCGCGCTCAACAGTGCGTTTGCTGGTGGTATGCCCCACGGTCTTCAGGGCGGCCTGCAACTGGGTGGAGCTCATTCCCGGGTGGCGGCCGGGCAGTAACTTGAGGAGCTGCCACTGGCGGGCGATGGTATGGCGGGTGGGGTGGCTGGGCAAAGGGCTCGTCCTTGAAGCAGGCGCCAAACCTGTCGAGTGATGGCGTATGGCTATTGCCTCAGCATACCCTTTTGCTGAATGGGATCCAAGTTTTCGGTCGAGGCATTCAGTGTCTCTGGATGACCTATAAGCTAGAATTTCTCCCTTCGGCATTAAAGGAGTGGAGCAAGCTTGGCCACACTGTGCGTGAGCAGATCAAGAAAAAACTCGGCGAGCGTTTACAATCGCCCAAGGTACAGGCCGATGTGCTGCGTGACTTGCCGAACCACTACACAATCAAGCTCAGGGCCTCCGGGTATCGCCTGGTGTATCGGGTTGAGGACGAGCGAATCGTTGTCGTAGTGGTTTCGGTTGGTAAGCGCGAGCGCAGTGGGGTCTACCCTGCGGCTCAAAGCGTTAGATGATGGCACGCTGGTGCATTCACAATATGCTCAGCGCCCGCCATACACACTACACCCCACCCCGTCGCACATGCTTCACCAGCACCTTCTCCAGCAGCTCCCACATCGCAGGCTCCGTGCTGAACGCCACATTGAACCGCATCCACCCGGTCGCCTTGGCATCCACCATGAACAACTGCCCAGGCCCAAGCATGATGCCTTTCTCCAGCGCATCATCCAGCAGCGCCGCGCTGTCCGGAATGGCCGGGTGGCGGGTCCAGATGTACATGCCTTCATCCGATTCGATGAACAGTTCAAAGCCCAATCGATGCAAATGCCGGCCAACTTCCTGATGCGCCTCGGCCAGGCGTTGGCGCAGGCGCTTGAGGTGTTTGCGCCAGCGGCCGTCGATGATCGCGGCGTACACCACGCGCTCCATCACCTGTGAGGTGGTCAGGCCCGAACGCATCTTCAGGTGCAACAGTTTCTGCATCAGCTCGGGGTTGGCCAGCATGTAGCCGACCCGCACGTTGGGCGAAATGCTCTTGGAGTAGCTGCCCACGTACACCACCTGCTGCAGGTGGTCGAGGCTGGCCAGGCAGGGCTGCGGTTCGGCGACCATGTCGGCGTACAGGTTGTTTTCCACCAGGCGGAAGCCGTGCTGGCTGGCCAGTTGCAGCAAACGGTGCAACTGCGGCAGCGGGGTGCGGGAGCAGGTCGGGCTGTGCAGGTGCGGCTGGGTGAAGAACGCGGTCGGGCGGTGGTGGGTGAGCAACTGCTCCAGTTGGTTCAGGTCGTAACCGGCCGGGGTGCGTGGCACGCCGATCAGTGTTGCGCCCTGGGTGCGCAGAATGCTCATCAGGTTGGGGTAGCCAGGGTCGTCCACCAGCACCACATCGCCTGGGCGCACCAGCGTGCGGGCGGCCAGGTCCAGGGCCTGGCTGGCGCCGTGAGTGAGCATCAGTTGCGCAGGGTTGGCGACGATCGACAGCTCTTGCTGCAGGTTCTGCGCGGTCAGTGCACGCAGCTCCATAAGGCCCATGGGGTCGCCGTAGCCTGACAATTCCAGCGGGCTGCCGGCCACCTGGCGCAGGCCGCGACGCAGGCCGTCTTCGTACATCCAGTCGTTGGGCAGCCACCCGCACCCCGGTTTGTACGGCAACTGGCGGATTTCGAAGATCTGCTGCAGGTACCACTCGGAGTTGAACGTTGGTCGACTGGTATCAGCCTCGGCGTTGTGCGTGTCCAGCAGTTCGCCCGCCGCGCGGTTGACGAAGAACCCCGCATTGCCACGGCTTACCAGCAGCCCTTGGGCGACCAGGCGGTCGTAGGCCTCGACCACGGTGAAGGTGCTCACCGAATAGCTCGCGGCAAAGGCGCGGATCGACGGCACCTTGGCGCCTGGCTTGAGGGTCTGGTTATCGATCAGCTCGCGCAGCCCGTCAATGATCTGGTTGACCAGCGGGGTTGAGGAGTCTGGATGTAATTCGAACATTCGGGGCCTTCAGGGTGCGTATCGCCTGGCGTTTGCAGGGTGTACTGCATGGGCGACCTGTACAGTGCAGTGCGAGTTTCATGCCACTGTGCATGGCTCTCTGCGTCGGACATTTTTACATTAGGTGTCGGATATCGCCACATAAAGCATGTTCAGTTCGCCCCAGGCAGCCGCCCTGGGGCGCGTCAGCAGGCCGCCATGGAAGGCCTGCGTGTGTTCGTTCACACCTTCCTGCCCGCATTAGCACTGATGTACAGGTGAAACCGCCAGCCATCGGGGTTTCACGGTTTTCCTTGGATAAAAAGAAGCACGGGGTACACAACTGATGGACGCAACATCCACAACCACCACCGCGAAAAGCGGGCACGAGAGCAAGCTCAGTGCCTCGCTGAAGTCGCGCCACCTGACGATGATGTCCATCGCCGGGGTTATTGGCGGCGCCTTGTTCGTCGGTTCCGGCAGCGTGATCCACAGCGCCGGCCCAGCCGCTGTCCTGGCCTACCTGGCGGGCGGCATCCTGGTGGTACTGATCATGCGCATGCTGGGTGAAATGGCGACTTCCTCGCCAGACACCGGCTCGTTTTCCACCTACGCCGACCGCGCCATCGGCCGCTGGGCCGGTTTCACCATCGGCTGGCTGTACTGGTGGTACTGGGTCATCCTCATGGCCTGGGAAGCCTATGTGGCGGGCAAGATCCTGCATGGCTTCTTCCCCGACGTCAGCGTCAACGTGTTCGTGCTGGCCACGACCCTGTTGCTGATCACCGTCAACTTCTTCAACGTCAAACACTACGGTGAGTTCGAGTTCTGGTTCGCCTTGATCAAGGTGATCGCGATCGTCTGTTTCCTGATCGTGTGTACCGCTGCCGTGCTGAACGTCTGGCAGTTCGGTGAAGTGCGTGGCATCAGCCACCTTACCGCCGAAGGCTTCATGCCCAATGGCATCACCACCGTGATCGGTGCCTTGCTCGGGGTGATGTTTGCCTTCCTGGGTGCTGAAATCGTTACCATCGCTGCTTCCGAAGCCAAAGACCCGGCCGCACAGATCGTCAAGGCCACCAACTCGGTAGTCTGGCGTGTGTGCCTGTTCTACGTGGGTTCGATCTTCCTGATCGTCTGCCTGGTACCGTGGAACGACCCGCACCTGGGCGTTTCCGGCTATGGCGCCTACCGCCGTACCCTGGAGCTGCTGGGCGTGCCGTATGCCGAGCTGCTGATGAACTTCGTGGTGCTGACCTCGGTGAGCAGCTGCCTGATCTCCGGCCACTACACCGCTTCGCGCATGCTGTTCTCCCTGGCCCAGCGTGGCGATGCGCCGTCGTTCTTCAAGATTACCCGCGCCGGCACCGGTGTACCGGTATACGCGATCATGGGTTCGTGCGCCGTGGCCGTGGTGTGTGCGCTGATCAACTTCAGCGAGACCCTGCGCCCGAAAGACGTACTGGAAACCCTGATGAACACCACCGGCATGATCGCCCTGTTGGTGTACCTGGTCATCGCCTTCTCGCAGCTGCGCATGCGCCGCAAGCTGATTGCCGAAGGCAAGGAAGTGCGCCTGAAGATGTGGCTGTTCCCGTGGCTGACCTACCTGGTGATCGCGTTCATCGTGGCAGCCCTGGTGACCATGGCCTTCATGCCTGACTACCAGATCCTGGTGATCTCCACCGGTATCGCTGCGGCGATCGTAGTGGCGATGGGTGTGGTGCACCAGATCCGTTCTGGCAGCAAGCAGCACTAAGCGTCACTCGCTTTTCGAAACGGCCGGCTCCCCTGGGGACCCGGCCGTTTCGCGTTGCTGGGCCTGGGCTTTTTCTGCGGGCATGTGGAAACGCTGGTTCATCCAGGGCGAGCCGAGCAGGGCGGCGGCGGCAATCAGGGCCAGGATGGCGAGGGCGATGTAGGTTTTCATGGGTGTGCGCATAAATGGACTGACTTCAAGCATAGGTGGTCAGTTCCGGCCTCATCGCCGGCAAGCCAGCTCCCACAGATACTGCACCAACATCAGGCTCTGCGCCGTACCTGTGGAAGCTGGCTTGCCGGCGATAGGGCTCCTACAGTCGGCAGATGGCATATGCTAGACACATCGCCCGCCCAAGGAGCCCGACATGGCTTGGTCCGCCACCCAGTATTCCCTGTTCGAAGATGAACGTACCCGCGCTGTGCGCGACCTGCTTGCTGCCATCCCGACTCCGCCGCGTCCGGTGCGCCACGCTACCGACCTGGGCTGCGGCCCGGGCAACTCCACCGAAGTGCTGCTGCAACGTTACCCCGATGCCCAGGTAACCGCCCTGGACAGCGACCCGGACATGATCGACAAGGCCCGTGAGCGCAAACGGTTGTGCATCCCCCGGGTACGCACGGCCGTCGCGGACATTGCCGGCTGGTCCGCCCCGGAACCGCAAGACCTGATCCTGGCCAATGCCTCGCTGCAGTGGGTACCCGACCACGCTTCGCTGTACCCGCACCTGGTGCGCCAGCTGAGCGAAGGCGCCAGCCTGGCCGTGCAGACCCCGGACAACCTTGACGAACCGGCCCACCGGCAATTGCGCGAGATTGCCAGCCAAGGCCCCTGGGCGGCGAAGTTCGCCGATTTCCAGCTGCCACCACGGCACAGCGCAGCGTTCTACTACGACCTGCTCAGCCCACTGTGCGCGAGGGTGGATGTGTGGCGCACCACCTATCACCACCCGTTGCCGGGTGGCGCCGAAGCGGTGGTGGAGTGGTTCAAGGGTTCGGCCCTGCGACCTTATCTGGCCAGGCTTGATGAACAGGAGCAGGCCGACTTCCTGCAGATGTACCTGCAGGCCATGCAGCGAGACTACCCACCGGCCACCGATGGCAAGGTACTGCTGCCGTTCCCGCGCTTGTTCGTGATCGCTACCCGCTAGGGTGGCGACAGCGCCAGGCCACGTAACTGTAAACGCCGAGGTTGAGCAGCAGCACAACGCAACCCAGCAGCAGCTGAATGTGCGGCGTCAGCCCGGCGGGGTAGATCAGCAGCCAGATATAGTGCTCGACGAAACCGCCTTGGTAGCCTGCGTCACCGGCCGCGCTACGCATGCGGTTTTCCCAGGTGGTGAGCGGGCAGCCCAGGTGCAGGCATTCCACCGCAAGGCCCCAGGCCAGGGCTGGCAAGTGGACGAGCAGGGCGGGGCGCCACTTGAGCACCAGCAGGCCGCCGAACAGCACCAGCAGAATGAAGGCCAGGTGCAGCAGGACCAGGGTGTCGGCGGCAAGGCGGTAGAGCATGGGCAGTGTGCCTAGGTTGAATTTACCCCAGCATAGTTGGTTGCCTGTTCTGGCCTCTTCGCGGGCTACATCCCTTCCTCGACCATCTGCAAAAAGGTCGCCACCACCCGTCGCGTGCGCTGTTCGCTAAGGCAAACCAGCGTCTCGGTCAAATGCCGTTGGCAATCCACAATCGGCAGCGCACACACCCGCGCATCGGCGCCAAACTCTGCCGCCGACACCACCCCCACGCCAATCCCCACCACCACCGCTTCCCGCGCCGCCTCGCGGCCTTCCACCTGGATCGCCGGGCGAATCCGCAGCCCGGCCCGCTGCATTTCTTCTTCCAGGGTCTGGCGCGTCACCGAGCCAGGCTCGCGCAGCACCAGCGGTGTGTCGTCCAGGTCGGCCAGGCTGATCGAACCACGGCTGGCCCACGGGTGGTGGTGGGAAACGAACGCCACCATCGGGTCGCGGCGCAGGGGCAGGCAATGCAGCCGCTCATCGTCCACATCCCGGCCCAGCAGCGCCAGGTCGGCCTGGTAGCTGAACAGCCGGGCCAGTGACTCATCGGTGTTGCCGGTCTCGATTTTCACCTGGATGCCCGGGTAGCGCTGGCAGAAGCGAGCGATCTGCGGCAGCACGTGCACCGGCGCATCCACCGCCAGCACCAGACTGCCGGTGTGCAGGGCACGCGAATCCTGCAGCAGGTCATGGGCTTCGGCTTCGCAGGCGAACAGGCGCTGGCTGATGCCCAGCAAGCGCTCACCGAGGTCGGTCAACTGCACCGAACGCTTGTTGCGGTGGAACAGCAAAACGCCGAAGCGTTCCTCCAGCTTGCGCACCTGGTCCGACACCGCAGGCTGGGTAAGAAACAGCTTTTCTGCCGCGCGGGTAAAGCTGCCGTGCACGGCCACCGCATGGAAGGCCTTCAGTTGTGCGTGGGAAACCGACATGACCACCTCAGTAACAAGCTGAGCTTATGTGTGAAATACGATAAATCGATTTTATTTATCTTAGCGCAACTGTTTCCATGCATGTCAGCCCGACGCTGGCACCACGAATGCCGCCAGGGCCATGGTGCCCACACGGTGCCATCTGACCCGATGACAGCCTCGTCATCGCTGTGCGTAACACAAGAACAAGACAGGCGTTTCTTCACATTCTGCCGGCACACTTGAGCAAGAGGTCAGACGTACATGAATCAATCACTAGCCGCGTTCAAACGCTGGCGCATCCAGATTTTCGCCATCACCTGGCTGGCCTACGCCGCCTTCTACTTCACCCGTAAAGCCTTCTCGGTGGCCAAGCTGGGCATCGCCGAAGACCCCAACTTCATGCTCGACAAGGCCGCCATGGCCAATCTCGACGCCATCTACCTCGCCGCTTACGCCGTGGGCCAGTTCACCTGGGGCATGCTCGCCGACCGCTTTGGCCCGCGTGTGGTGGTGCTGGGCGGGTTGCTGATTTCCGCCGTGGCGGCGGTGGTGATGGGCAGCTACGCCACCTTCCCGATCTTTGCCACCTGCATGCTGGTGCAAGGCCTGGCGCAATCCACCGGTTGGGCCGGGTTGTGCAAGAACATCGGCAGCTTCTTCCCGGCTTCGCAGCGCGGGCGGGTACTGGGTTTGTGGAGTTCCTGCTATGCCTTCGGCGGCCTGGTGGCTTCGCCGTTCGCGGGTTGGTGGGCCTACACACTGGTCGGCACCTGGCACGCGGCGTTCTTCTCCAGTGCCGCCGTGGTGGCGCTGGTGGCCGTGCTGTTCTTCATCCTGCAGCGCAACAAACCTGAAGATGTCGGCCTGCCGGCGGTAGAGCCCGAGCCGCAGAGCATGGCCCCGGCCGGCAACCTGTGCAGTGTGTGGGCGCCGCTGAAAGAGATCCTGCGCAACCGCACCGTGCTGACGCTAGGCCTGGCGTACTTCCTGCTCAAACCTGCGCGCTACGCCATCCTGCTGTGGGGGCCGGTAATCGTTTTCGAGCAGATGCCTTCGGTGGGCAAGGTGGGTGCGGCAATCATCCCGACCGCCTTTGAACTGGCCGGGCTGCTGGGCCCGATCATCATTGGCCTGGCCTCCGACAAACTGTTCGGCGCCCGCCGCATGCCGGCTTGCGTGATCAGCCTGGTGTTGCTGACGGTGACCCTGGCGGCCTTCATGGCGGCCATGCACACCGGCAGCGTGATGCTGGTGGTGGCGTTGCTGTTCGTCATGGGCCTGACCCTGTACGGGCCAGATTCGATGATCAGCGGCGCGGCGGCCATCGACTTCGGTACTGCCAAGGCCGGTGCGACAGCCGCGGGCTTCGTCAACGGCTGTGGCTCGGTGGGGGCGGTGCTGGGTGGGCTCCTGCCGGGGTACTTCGATGGTGTCACGGTGTTCATCGTGTTCGCCGGCTGCGCGCTGTTCTCGGCGTTGGTGCTGCTGCCGCACTGGAACAGCCGCCCGGCCAGCACTCCGCAAAGCGCTGACGTGGCACCGAATACCAGCATGGCAATCAAGCCACTGCGTACCTAAAGGAAAGCAAGCGAATGAGACCCTTCTGGCTGCAACAGGCCCTGGATTCGGCGCAGGAGGCGGTGTGCCCACCGCTGCAGGGCGATACCCGTTGCGATGTGTGCATCGTCGGCGGCGGCTACACCGGCCTGTGGACAGCACTGATGCTCAAGGAGGCGGTGCCGGCGCTGGATATCGTGCTGATCGAAGCCGATATCTGCGGCGCCGGCGCCAGTGGCCGCAACGGCGGTTGCGCATTGTCCTGGTCGGCCAAGTACTTCACCCTCGAACGCCTGTTCGGGGTGGCCGAGGCGGTACGCCTGGTGCGCGAGTCGGAGCGCAGCATCGGTGATATCGGTACGTTCTGCGCGGCCAATGGCATCGACTGCGACTACCGCCTGGATGGCACGTTGTACACCGCCACCAACGCCGCTCAGGTCGGCGCCACCGATGCAGTGATCGCGGCGCTGGAGCAGAAGGGCATCAACTCGTTTCGCCGCCTGCCGCTGGACCTAGTCCAGCGTCTGGCGGGTTCGGCAAGGCACCTGGAGGGCTGGTTCTCGCCAGCTGCCGCCACGGTGCAGCCGGGCAAGCTGGTGCGTGGCCTGCGCCGGGTGGCGTTACAGCGCGGCGTGCGCATTCATGAAGGCACGGCCATGAGTGGCCTGGAGCACGGCGCCCCGGTGCAGGTGCGCACGGCCCATGGCACGGTGCGCGCCGACCGCGTGGTGTTGGGCCTCAATGCCTGGATGGCGCGGGCTTTCCCGCAGTTCGAGCGCAGCGTGGCGATCGTTTCCAGTGACATGGTAATCACCGAGCCGTGCCCCGAGCTGCTGCGCGAGATCGGCCTGGACAGCGGCATCAGCGTGCTCGACTCGCGCATTTTCGTGCACTACTACCACAACACCTCCGATGGACGGCTGATGCTTGGCAAAGGCGGCAATACCTTTGCCTATGGTGGGCGCATGCTGCCGGTGTTCGACCAGCCGTCGCCATACCGGCCGCTGCTGCGCGAAAGCCTGGGCGGGTTTTTCCCGGCCTTGGCCGAAGTGCCGCTGGCGGCCAGCTGGAACGGGCCGTCGGACCGCTCGGTGACCGGCTTGCCGTTTTTTGGCCGGCTGGACGGGCAGGGCAACGTTTTCTATGGCTTTGGCTATTCGGGCAGTGGTGTGGGGCCTTGCCATATGGGCGGGCAGATTCTGTCGTCGCTGGCGCTGGGGCTCGACAACCCTTGGACCCGTTCGCCGCTGGTCAAGGGGCCGCTGGGGCTGTTCCCGCCCGAGCCTGTGCGCTACCTGGGTTCGCTGATGGTGCGCAATGCCATCCGCCGCAAGGAGCGCGCCGAAGACCTCGGCATGCGGCCGCGACGGCTGGATGTGCGCCTGGCGCGGTTTGCCGCGGCAGCAGGAAAGGCCGATAAAGGCTGATGAGATTTCTTGTCGATCCCATGCGTGAGGGCGTATAAAATGCACCCACTTTTGGCCGGTCGCTTCCTGAACCGGCCGCTGAAACAAGAGAGTCGACATGGGCGCACAGTGGAAAGCCAAACATAGAGAAACAGCGGCCAATGCCAAAGGCAAGGTCATGGGCAAGCTGTCCAAGGAAATCCAGATCGCGGCCAAGTCGGGCGCCGATCCTGATATGAACCCGCGCCTGCGCCTGGCCATCGTGCAAGCCAAAAAGGCCTCGATGACCCGCGAGACGCTGGAGCGTGCGATTCGCAAGGGCGCGGGCCTGGATGGTGATGCCGTGCAGTACCACGCCGTCAGCTACGAAGGCTTTGCCCCGCACCAGGTGCCACTGATCGTCGAGTGCCTGACCGACAACGTCAACCGTACCGTCGCGCAAATCCGCGTACTGTTCCGTAAAGGCCAGCTGGGTGCCAGCGGTTCGGTGGCTTGGGACTTTAACCACGTCGGCCTGATCGAAGCCACTCCGGAAGGCGATGCCGACCCGGAAATGGCAGCCATCGAAGCCGGCGCCCAGGATTTCGAGGAAGGTGAAGAAGAGGGCTCGACCCTGTTCATTACCGACACCACCGACCTGGACGCGGTACAGAAGGCCCTGCCGGAGCATGGCTTCACCGTGACCTCGGCGAAGATTGGCTACACCCCGAAAAACCCGGTGAGTGCGGCCAGCCTGAGCGCTGACGCATTGGCTGAGGTGGAAGCGTTCCTCGAGGCGATCGACGAGAACGATGACGTACAGAACGTGTACGTTGGTCTGACTGACTGATCTGCTTTTCAGGGGCCGCTTTGCGGCCCATCGCGACACAAGGCCGCTCCTACAGGGACCGCGCAGGCCATGGGCAGGTGCGGTCCCTGTAGGAGCGGCCTTGTGTCGCAAACGAGGTCGAAGCCCTCGCCTGCGGTCTGGAGCCGAACCCGATGAACCCCACCTTCGCCTCCCTCAGCCTCGCCCACCTGCGCACCCTCGACTACCTGCTACAGCTGAAAAACCTCAGCCACGCCGCCGAGCGCCTGGGCGTCAGCCAGTCGGCTCTGAGCCGCCAGCTGGCCCACCTGCGCGAAGCCTTCGACGATCCGCTGCTGGTACGCCAAGGCCGCGGCTACGTATTGAGCGAACACGCCGAAGCCCTTGTCGAACCCCTTCGCCAGGTGCTCGAAGAACTACAGGCTCTGCGTCAGCCCGCAGTGTTCGACCCGGCACGCTGCGAGCGGCGTTTCTGCCTGGCTGCTTCGGACTACGTGGCCGAGCACATGTTGCCGCTACTGGTGGCCGCGCTGGAGCGTGAAGCACCGGGCGTATCGCTGGAGTACCGTACCTGGCAGGCCGGCCAGTACGCCTTGCTGGCCAGCGGCGAGATTGACCTGGCCACCACCCTGTTCGACGAGTCGCCGCCCAACCTGCACGGGCGTCTGCTGGGCGAGGACCGCGCCGTGTGCCTGATGCGTCACGACCACCCCCTAGCTGCCCATGCCGCACTCAGCCAGGCCGATTACCTGGCGCACAAGCATGTGCGTATTTCCGGCGGCGGCGACAAGGACAGCTTCATCGACCGCCACCTGCGCGCCCAAGGCTTGCAGCGGCGGGTCAGCCTGGAAGTGCCGTTTTTCTCCGCTACTGTGCAGGTGATCGCCAACAGCCAGGCCGTGGCAACCGTGCCCGAGCACATTGCCCGGCAACTGTGCCGCTTGCATGATCTGGCCTGGCGGCCGCTAGGTTTTATCGACCACAGCCAGCGCTACTGGGTGGTGTGGCACCAGCGCCTGCAGGCCTCGGCCGAGCACCGCTGGTTGCGCAACCGGGTGTTCGAGCTGTGGCGACAGTCGCAGTTTGGCGTGCAGGGTGGGCATGCGGGTTTACCATAGCTGGTATGCGCAAGGCGGGGTTATTCGCGTCGGCACAGGTGCCTAGACTGGGGGCAGTGGAAAAACCACAGGAGCCCCCACGTGACCCCCGAACAATTTCGTCAGTACGGCCATCAATTGATCGACCTGATCGCCGACTACCGCCAAACCGTCGGCGAGCGCCCGGTCATGGCCCAGGTTGAACCCGGCTACCTCAAGGCTGCCTTACCCGCAACGGCGCCCCGGCAAGGCGAACCCTTCGAGGCCATCCTCGATGACGTCAACCAGCTGGTCATGCCCGGCCTGTCCCATTGGCAGCACCCGGACTTCTACGGCTACTTCCCCTCCAATGGCACCCTGTCTTCCGTGTTGGGCGATTTCCTCAGCACCGGTTTGGGCGTGCTGGGTCTGTCTTGGCAATCCAGCCCGGCACTGAGCGAGCTGGAAGAAACCACCCTCGACTGGCTGCGTCAGCTGCTGGGCCTGTCTGGCCATTGGAGCGGGGTGATCCAGGACACCGCGTCGACCAGCACCCTGGTGGCGCTGATCAGTGCCCGTGAACGCGCGACCGACTACGCCTTGGTACGCGGCGGCCTCCAGGCCGAAGCCAGGCCTTTGATCGTGTATGTCAGTGCCCATGCCCACAGCTCGGTAGACAAGGCCGCGCTGCTGGCAGGTTTTGGCCGCGACAATATCCGCCTCATCCCCACAGACGAACATTACGCCTTGCGTCCAGAGGCCTTGCGGGCGGCGATCGAGCAGGACCTGGCTGCAGGCAACCAACCTTGCGCGGTCGTGGCCACCACTGGCACCACGGCCACCACCGCCCTTGACCCGCTGCGCCCGATCGGTGAAATCGCCCAGGCCCATGGCTTGTGGCTGCATGTGGACTCGGCCATGGCCGGTTCCGCGATGATCCTGCCTGAGTGCCGCTGGATGTGGGATGGCATCGAGCTGGCCGATTCGGTGGTGGTCAATGCGCACAAGTGGCTGGGTGTGGCCTTCGATTGCTCGATCTATTACGTGCGCGATCCGCAGCACCTGATTCGGGTGATGAGCACCAACCCCAGCTACCTGCAATCGGCGGTGGATGGCGAGGTGAAGAACCTGCGTGACTGGGGCATCCCGCTGGGCCGACGGTTCCGCGCGTTGAAGCTGTGGTTCATGCTGCGCAGCGAGGGCGTTGACGCATTGCAGGCGCGGTTGCGGCGCGATCTGGACAATGCCCGATGGTTGGCGGGGCAGGTTGGGGCGGCGGCTGAGTGGGAGGTGCTGGCGCCGGTGCAGTTGCAGACCCTGTGCATTCGCCATCGGCCGGCAGGGCTGGAAGGGGAGGCGCTGGATGCGCATACCAAGGGGTGGGCCGACCGACTGAATGCTTCTGGCGATGCCTATGTGACGCCAGCGACACTGGATGGGCGGTGGATGGTGCGGGTTTCGATTGGTGCGCTGCCGACTGAGCGAGGGGATGTCGAGCGACTGTGGGCGCGCTTGCAGGAAGTGGTTGAAGGTTGAAAGTGCCGGGGCCGCAACGCGGCCCCGACAATCTGTCAGTGGCTCACTGCCTGAAAGCTACCTTTACGGCTAGCCTCGTAAGCATCCTTTTCCATCGGCTTGGCATCCGGGTTACCCAGGTCTTCCATCGCCAGGCGATGGGTTTCCGGGGCAATGTAG
Source organism: Pseudomonas sp. OG7 (assembly GCF_014192825.1). Taxonomy (NCBI): domain Bacteria; kingdom Pseudomonadati; phylum Pseudomonadota; class Gammaproteobacteria; order Pseudomonadales; family Pseudomonadaceae; genus Pseudomonas; species Pseudomonas sp. OG7. The sequence goes on from NZ_JACHYK010000007.1 coordinate 63,745, forward strand.
GCCGCCAGGGCGCACACGCAGGTAATGAAGAACGCCAGGCTACCCACCACCAGCGGGATGTTGTCCGAGCCAGGCGGTGCGACCAGGGCGAACAGCGCTGGCAGCATGGCGGTCAGCATGGTGCCGATGTTCTGTGCGATGGCCATGGCCGAAACGCGGTAGCGGGTGTGGAACAGCTCTGGGTAGAAGCTTGGGAACACCGCGTTGTAACCCTGGTAGACCATGCCCCACATGATGATCGATGCGGCGAACGCCATGGGCACGTTCTGGATGCTGATTGCGTACAGGTAGACGAACGCCAGCAGGCCAGAGCCCAGGCAACCGGCGATCATGGTCGGGCGACGGCCGATCTTGTCCGACAGGTTACCCACGAACGGAATCACCAGCACCGCGACGATGTTGCCGACCACCGGGATCCACAGGTACACGCTCTTGTCGAAGCCGATGCCATAGGCTGGCTGCACCGCGTAGGCCGCACCGAAGATGGTGGCCACCACCGGGATCACGTTCATCAGGGCCATGAACATCACCAGCACCATGTGCTTCCAGCTGTGGCGGAAGGCCTCGCTGATGGGCGACTTGGCAACCTTGTCCTGCTTCTCTTCCTTCACGAACGCCGGGGTTTCGTGCACTTCCTTACGGATGATGAAACCGGCAATCAGCACGATGGCGCTCATCAGGAACGGAATGCGCCAGCCCCATTCGGTGAAGGCTTCGCTAGGCATGAAGTAGGCCAGTGGCAGGAACACCGCCGCGGCCAGCACCTGGCCAGCCTGCACGCCTTGCAGGGTAAAGCTGGCGTAATAGCCTCTTCGGCCGAATGGCGCGTGCTCCATGATCATGGAACTGGCACCGGAAATTTCCCCGGCCACGGCAAAGCCCTGGATCAGGCGCAGCACCACCAGCAAGGCCGGGGCGAGGTAACCGATGTCGTGGTAGGTGGGCAGCAGGCCGACGGCCATGGTCGACAAGCCCATCAGGAACATGCACAGCAGCAGGACGTTCTTGCGCCCGCGAGTGTCACCCCAGTGGCCCAGTACGAAGGCACCGACCGGGCGCGCCAGGTAGCCCACGCCGTACGTGGCCAACGAGGCAATGATGGCCATTTTCGGGTCGGTATTGGGGAAGAAGATCTGCGGGAAAATCAGCGCAGCGGCCTGGGCGTAGATGAAGAAGTCGTAGTACTCGAGTGCCGAGCCTATCCATCCACTGGCGGTCGCTTTTTTGGCTTGCGAGCTGGAGTGAGCCATCGTTGTCTCCGTTGTTATTGTTGTTTGCGCAGGTTCCGCCATCGGTTCACCAAGGCAGGAGGCAGTGGTCGGTGTGCCTGCGTCTGGGTCTCATGTTGACCGCAGGGCCAGCGGTCTAGCAATTCGCTAAATTGGGTTTTGTGCGATAATCGAACGCAAAACTAACCATTCCGTACAAAGAGATTGAAGCGGCGACTTTACCTGCGAATAATCGATCGTGCCATAAACTGTGACAGTGGTTTTTACCTGACTGGCACCGTCATTTTCTAACAACAAGGAACTCCCGCCATGCAGCGTTCGATCGCTACCGTGTCCTTGAGCGGCACCCTGCCGGAAAAGCTCGAAGCCATCGCCGCCGCCGGTTTTGACGGCGTCGAGATCTTCGAAAACGACCTGCTCTATTACGCCGGCAGCCCGCGCCAGGTGCGCCAGATGTGCGCTGATCTTGGCATTGCCATTACCCTGTTCCAGCCGTTTCGCGACTTTGAAGGCTGCCGCCGCGACCGGCTGCAGAAAAACCTCGACCGCGCCGAACGCAAGTTCGACCTGATGCAGGAGCTGGGCACCGACCTGGTGCTGGTGTGCAGTAACGTCCAGGCCGATGCCCTGGGCGAAGAGCAGTTGCTGGTCGATGACCTGCGCCTGCTGGCCGAGCACGCCGGCAAGCGCGGCCTGCGCATTGGTTACGAAGCGCTGGCCTGGGGCCGCCACGTCAACACCTACCAGCAGGTGTGGAACCTGGTGCGCCAGGCCGACCACCCGGCCCTCGGGGTGATCCTCGACAGTTTCCATACCTTGTCCCTGAAGGGTGACCCCAGCGCGATCCGCGACATCCCCGGTGACAAGATTTTCTTCGTGCAGATGGCCGACGCGCCGATTCTGGCCATGGATGTGCTGGAGTGGAGCCGCCACTTCCGGTGCTTCCCGGGGCAGGGTGAAATGGACATGGCCGGCTTTCTGGCGCCGATCCTCGCCACCGGTTACCGTGGCCCGCTATCGCTGGAAATCTTCAATGACGGGTTCCGCGCTGCGCCGCCACGGCAAAATGCCGCTGATGGCCTGCGCTCGCTGTTGTACCTCGAAGAGCAGACCCGCCTGCGCCTGGAACAGGAAAACACGCCGATCGAACCTGGCGTGCTGTTCACCCCGCCAGCGGCGAGCACCTATGACGGTGTGGAGTTCCTCGAATTCGCGGTTGACGAAGCTGTTGGCGCGCGTCTGGCCAGTTGGCTGAAGCGCCTGGGTTTTGCCGAAGCCGGCAAACACCGCAGTAAAGAAGTGCAGTTGCTGCGCCAGGGCGATATCAACATTGTGTTGAACGCCGAACCGTATTCCTTCGGCCACAACTTCTTCGAGGCCCACGGCCCGTCGCTGTGCGCCACCGCGCTGCGGGTCAAGGACCAGCAAGCAGCCCTGAAGCGCGCGACTGCCTACCGTGGCCAGCCGTTCCGGGGCTTGGTCGGCCCTAACGAATGTGAAGTACCGGCGGTGCGTGCCCCGGATGGTAGCCTGCTGTACCTGGTAGAACAGGGCACTGCCGGCCAGACCCTGTACGATACCGATTTCAGCCTGGACAAGAGCGCCACCGCCACCGGTGGCCTGCGCCGCATCGATCACATGGCCCTGGCCTTGCCGGCCGAGTCGCTGGACAGCTGGGTGCTGTTCTACAAGAGCCTGTTCGATTTCGCCGCGGATGACGAAGTGGTGCTGCCCGACCCATACGGCCTGGTCAAGAGCCGCGCGCTGCGTAGCCAGTGCGGCACGTTGCGCTTGCCGCTTAACATTTCGGAAAACCGCAACACCGCCATCGCTCATGCGCTGTCCAGCTACCGCGGTTCGGGCGTGCATCACATCGCCTTCGATTGTGACGATATCTTCCACGAAGTGGCGCGCGCCAAGCTGGCTGGTGTGCCGTTGCTGGAAATCCCGCTGAACTACTACGACGACCTGGCAGCACGCTTCGATTTCGACGACGAGTTCCTCAGCGAGCTGGCGTATTACAACGTGCTGTACGACCGCGATGCCCAGGGCGGCGAGCTGTTCCACGTGTACACCGAACCGTTCGAGGAGCGATTCTTCTTCGAGATCATCCAGCGTAAGGGTGGCTATGCCGGTTACGGCGCGGCCAACGTCGCGGTGCGTCTGGCCGCCATGGCCAAAGCCCGCAGCGGGGCGGCGCGCAAGCCTGTGCTCTGAAGCTTGAGCTGTGTGGGGGCTTGAGCGCCTCAAGGGCGCTCAGCCACCATCAACAATGACTCCGGCATCGCACTCTGCGGGTGCTGCGGCTCCTGCAGGCTGACCAGCCGCAACCCCGCCATGTCCAGTGCATTCAGCCAGCTGGCCAGGGTACGAAAATACCAGGGCATTGGCTGCCAATCCCCGGCAAACCCGGCAAATGACTCCTCCCGCCAGCCATCGTGATAGTCCCCACCCGCCATGCTCCAAGGGTGCAGCGTCTGGATCATCAGCGCACCGCCAGGCACCATTAGGTCGTGCATCGCCGCCAGTAGCGGAATGATGTCCTGGTGCAACAACGCAAAATTGGCACAGATCAGGTCATAACCTTTGCCTACGTAGACGTGGCCCTCGGCCAACTGCGCATAGCTGGCCAGGTGCACCTCGGCCGAGCCCGCAGCCTGCGCGGCATCCACCAATGTCCTGTCACCGTCGACACCCACCGCTTCGATCCCGCGATCACCCAGGGCGCGCAGCAGCCAGCCCTCACCGCAGCCCAGGTCCAGCACCCGTTCGGGCTGGCGGCCAAGAATGGCCAGCAGGATCGCCTGGTCGGTGACCTGGCGGCGGCTTTCGATGGCGCCGCTGCGCACGGCGCCGATCCAGGCTTGCGCGTTGTGCTGCCAACTGTCGAGCAACGCGTTTTCAGGGTTGAGCATGATGATGGTCCTTTCTTGATCAGCCGGCTGCGGTCCTCTGTCGCTTGACCTGGTAGCTGTTTCCATCCGCGTGTCTCAGCAACAGGCATGGCGGTTGCGGGAGTCGTAATGGGGCTGCCCGTTCATCACCTTTGCAAGCGACGGGCGGGTGATGGCCAGGTCGTCCGGGTGCATGCAGTCGGTGAATAGCCTGACGTCAATAAACCGGCCACCGCTACCGTGTGTGCTCCGATCAATTGCTTACCATCAGTTCCGGCCCCAGGTAATTGTTGATCTGTTCGATGTCGTCATCACCCAGGCTACCCACCGACGAGGCCAGCCGCAGCCGTGACATCAGGTAGTTCAGCTTCGCCTCGAACAGGTCGTGACGGGCGTCGTACAGCAACTCTTCGGCATTGAGTACATCCGAGTTGGTGCTGGTACCGCCTTCCTTGAAGCCCTTGCGGGTGGAGGACAGCGAGCGCTCGTTGGAAGCCACGGCCTTTTCCAGCGCCTGAATGCGCAAGGCACCACTCTGCACACCGCGGTACTCGCGGGTGGTGTCGGAAATCACCTCCTGGCGTGTTGCGTCCAGCTCGTCCAAGGCCTTTGAGCTGTTGGCGCTGGCCTGGCGAGTAAGGGCGCTGGTGCTGCCACCGCTGTACAGCGGAATGTTCAGCTCCAGCCCGATCGAGCTGTAGTGGTTACGCTGGTTGATCTCGGAAATCGACTGGCTGCTGCCGGCGGTGTAGCCGGCCACGAAATCCAGTGTTGGCCAGTGCCCGGCGCGGGCACGTTTCACTTCTTCTTCGGCCAGCTCGTAGCTGTGCCGGCGTGCATGAATCAACGGGCTGTCTGCCTGGGCCTTGACCAGCCAGTCCTGCAGGTTGCCTGGCATCAGCGGCGGTGTACTGAAGCCTGGCTGCAAGGTGGTCAGAGACTGTGGGGTTTCACCAATGTACTCCTCCAGCTTGCGCCGGGTATTGACCAGGTTGTCCTGGGCGTCGATCAGGTCGGCCTCGGCCAGGTCGCGGCGAGCGACCGACTCGTCGACATCGGTGATGGTGCCAGCGCCCAGTTCCTTGCGGCGCTTCGCCGAAGCCAGTTGCTCTTCGAAAGCGTTCAGCTTGGCTTTGGCCAGGGTGATGGTTTCGCTGGCCAGCAGCACGTCGAAGTAGGCGTCGGCCAGACGTACCGCGGCGTCCTGGCTCTTGGCATCGAACACCGCCACGCTGTAGTCGGCCCGTTGCTGGCCCTGGCGGTACTCGGCCATCTTCTGTTTGTTGAACAGCGGTTGGCGCAGGCGCACGTTGGCACCTTTGGAGTCATAGTCCAGGTCGTTGTCCTGGCCATTCTGGCGCTGGCTGCCATTGACCCTGTTGAAATAGGCCGAAGCGTTGATCTGTGGCAGCAAGCCAGCTTCGCCGATAGCGCGGTTTTCGCTGCCGGCCTGTTTCTCATGCACGGCGGCCTGGTAGATCGGGCCCTGGTATTGCAACAGGTCCCACGCTTGCTTCAGGTCCATGGCACTGGCCTGCACGGCAACCCCCAGCAGGCACAACATCAGGCACGGGCGTTTCATGTCATTGCTCCTTGAACGCGGCGTCGACGCGTTCGAGCATGGGTTTGAGCAAGTAGCTGAGCAGGTTGCGCTCGCCGGTCTTGATGGTGACGGTGGCGGGCATGCCGGGGCGGATGTGGTTGCTGCCCAGCAGGCCCATGCCGGCGGGCGTCACTTCCACCTGGGCCAGGTAGAACGGCTGCTTGCTTTCTTCGTCGAGCAGGCGGTCGGCGGAAATGGTCTTCACCCGCCCCGGAATGTTCGGCGTCTGTGCGTGGTTGAAGGCCGGGAAGGCGATGTCCACGTCCAGGCCCGGCACCATCTTGTCGATAGCCTGCACCGGGATCATTGCGTCTACCTGCAGGGGCTGGTCGAGTGGCACCACCTCCATGATCTTGGCACCGGGCTGGATGATGCCGCCGACCGTGGCAATGCTCAGGCCCTGGACCATGCCATCGATCGGCGAGCGGATCACCGTGTGGGTCACTTCGTAGTCCAGTGCGCGCAAGCGGTCGGCCAGGGTGGTGTTTTCCTTGGCGGTGTCGGTCAGTTGCGATTCCACTTCTTTCAGGTAGTCGTGCTGGCGCTGCAGGATGCGCAGCTTGATCTCGGTGGCCTGGCTGCGTGCCCGGGCTATGTTGTTGAGGTTTTCTGCCTGGCCGGCGGACAGGTCGGCATTGCTGCGCTCCAGCTCCAGCAGGCGGTTGCGCGGTACGTAACCTTCGGCGGCCAGCACCCGTGTGCCTTGCAGTTCCTGGTTGAGGAAGCCGATCTGTGAGGCGCGGGCACCGTACACCTGCTGCAGGCCCTTGAGCTGCACCGCCGAAGCGGTGAGGTTTTCCTCAAGGATGCTCAGTTCCCCCGCCAGGCCGGCGCGGCGGGTGTCGAGCAGGCGCTGTTGCAAGTCCATGGCGGCCAGCAAGCGAGGGTCATTGGCGTAATGCTGGAGCAGGGCAGGGTCGAAGGTGACCGTGTCGCGGCCGTCGCGTTCGGCTTCCAGGCGGTTTTCCACGGTTTTGCTGACGATGTACTGCGCGCTGAGCGCGCCTTGCTCAGCGACTGCGCGCAGGGCGTCGAGCCGCACCACTTCCTGGCCTTTTTTTACCAGATCGCCTTCGCGCACCAGGATCGCCTCGACCGTGCCGCCGGTCAGGTGCTGTACCGCCTTGCGGTTGCTGGTGACCTTGACCGTGCCGGTGGCTACCACGCCTGCGTCCAGTGGCGCCAGGCAAGACCACAGCAAGAAACCGCCAAAACCGGCAATCACCATCCATACGCCCCAGCGTACTGGCCGGGCCGCATCCAGGTCGATCAGGTTCTTGGCTTCGGCGGGGATCAACTCAGCGTGTTGAGTCATCTGCATGATCGGCTACTCCCTTACTTTGACCGAAGCCAGCGGTGCTGCACCGGCCGCTGGAATCACGGCAGCCTTGCGCAGCGCCGCGAATACTTCGTCGCGGCTGCCGAGCATGTGCACAGCGCCGTCGCGCAACATGAGTATCTTGTCGACTGCACACAGCACATTGGGCCGATGGGAAATCAGGATCACCGTGGCGCCGCGCGCCTTCAACTCGGCCAGCGCATCCACCAGGGCCTTCTCGCCGACGTCATCGAGGTTGGCGTTGGGTTCGTCCAGCACGACCAGGTTGGGCTCGCCATACAGGGCGCGGGCCAGGGCGATACGCTGCTTCTGGCCGCCGGACAGTGGGGTGCCGTCGGCGGCCAGGCGCGTGTCGTAGCCCTGCGGGAAGTGCAGGATCATGTCGTGTACGCCGCTGCTGCGGGCAGCACGGATCACCGCATCGCTGTCCACCTCGGCAAAGCGCGCGATGTTTTCGGCGATGGTGCCCTCGAACAGCTCCACGTCTTGCGGCAGGTAGCCCAGCCAAGGGCCGAGTTCGGCCTTGTTCCAGGTGAAGATGTCGGCACCATCCAGGCGCACCTTGCCGGCCTGTGCCGGCCACACACCCACCAGCAGGCGGGCGAGAGTAGACTTGCCCGAAGCCGAAGGGCCGATGATGCCTAAGCTTTCACCCGGCACCAGGCTGAAGCTGACCCCGCGCACGATGCTGGTGGTGGTGCCGGGGGCACCGGCGATCACGTTTTCCACGGCCAGCATGCCCATCGGCCGCTGCAGCGACATGCTCGGTGGCCGCTGCGGATAGTCTTGCAGCAGGTCGTTGAGCCGGCCCCAGGCCAAGCGGCAACCGAGCAACTGCTTCCAGGAGGCAATCACCTGTTCCACCGGGCCCAGGGCGCGGCCGGTCAGGATCGAACACGCGATCATCATGCCGGGGGTGATCTTGCCTTCTATTGCCAGCAACGCACCGGTACCGAGGATCAGCGACTGCAAGGTGATGCGCACGAAACGCCCGGTGCTGCTGATCAGCGCCGCGCGGTCGGAGGCCAGGGTCTGCATCTGCAGGATGCGCAAGTGCCCTTGGTACCAGCGCTTGCCGATTGACGGCAGCATGCCCATGGCCTCGATCACTTCGGCGTTGCGCAGGTTGTTGTTGGCGTAGCTGGCCGACGTCATGGCGGCCTGATTGGCTTCGGCCAGTGGCTTTTGCGTAGCCTTCTCGGTGAGGTAGGCCAGGCCCACCAGGATCAGCGAGCCAATCATCGTGACCAGCCCGAGCCAAGGGTGGATCAGGTAGCAGACCACCAGGTAGATCGGCGTCCATGGTGCATCGAAAAAGGCGAACAAACCGTTGCCGGTCAGAAACTGCCGCACTTGCGCCAGGTCCTGCAGGGCCTGGGCCGGGTTGCCGCCGGCGCGGCTCAGGTTGCGCTCGAACGCGGCGCTGAAGATGCGCCGGTTGAGGTCCATGTCCAGGCAGTTGCCCACCCGGATCAGCACGCGGGTACGGGTCATCTCCAATGCCGACATCAACAGGAACAACCCGACCACCAGCAGCGTGAGCATGCCCAGCGTGGTGACGTTGCGGCTGACCAGCGCGCGGTCATACACCTGCAGCATATAAATAGCTGGCGTCAACATCATGACGTTTATCACGCCGCTAAAGGCGGCCAGGGCATAGAAGCTGCGGCGCAAGCGAAAGAGCACGTCGGCCAGCTCGGAGCGGGTGCGTGGTGGCTTAGGCATCGGGGGCCTCCCTTCGTTACAAGTCGGGAAGCCCTTGCGGCGCCCCGTACAACGGTAGTTGTGGCTTCTTGGTCGGCTCGCAGGCGGGTCGCTCTTATGGCGAATAGTCCAAAACGCTGCGTTGCTCCCACATGCACGAGCGTAGGTTGCAACGAAACATTCGGTAATATCATTTTGCTCTATTAATACTTTGAACTTTTTATAAGTGCCAGAAAAACAGCTATTTGCATCGCATTATCATCATCGAACGATTTTTTTGACGGGATATTGACAAGCTTTTGCCCTGCGACTTTAGTCTGAAGTATTCGGGCCCTGTGCAAGCTGGGGTCGATGCACGTGCGTTACACCTGTATCGCACGGTTAACAGGCCCTCCCGGAGCGGTGGGGCCGGCTTTCGAGTAATGAGGCTGAGGCGCCAACACAACAGCATTGAGCCGCCGAGCCCTTAAAAAAGAACCAGATACTGCGCACGTCAACACTGACTGGGCGCGGGAAGGACCCTGTTGCCCTGTGATTTCTCTTGAATGATCGAGGGCAATTGAAATGGCCAATTTCAGCAAGTCAGACCTGGAATTCATCCTCAAACAGATCTTCATCGCCGAAGCCCACGCAGATGGCGCCAGCCTGATCGACCTGCTGCCCAACAGTCAGGTGCCGTTCGGCCTGCGCACCGTGGATGGCAGCTTCAACAACCTGGTCGCCGGGCAAAGCGAGTTCGGCGCTTCTGACAACGCGTTCCTGCGCTTGCTCGATGCCTCCTACCGCGCCAACTATGTGGGCACCGGCAATGTCGTCGATTCACAACCGCGCACCATCAGCAACCTGATCGTCGACCAGACGGCGAACAACCCGGCTGCGGTCGAGGCCAATGGCGGTGCTGCTCCGGTGATGAGCCCGGGGATCGATGGGGTGTTCGGCACCGCTGATGACAAGCCTGTGTTCTTCATCCCCAACGTCTCGCCCGACGTGGGCCTGACGGCTGGCTTCAACGCCTGGATGACCTTCTTCGGCCAGTTCTTTGACCACGGTCTTGACCTGGTGAGCAAGAGCAGCACCGATATCGTGTTCATTCCGCTGCGCCCCGACGATCCGCTGTTCGTGGCTGGCAGCCCGACCAACTTCATGGTGCTTTCACGTGCCGTACGTACCGCCGGTGCCGATGGTGTAGTGGGCACGGCCGACGATAGCCAGCCCAACACCACCTCGCCGTTCGTCGACCAGAGCCAGACCTACAGCTCGCACCCCTCGCATCAGGTGTTTCTGCGCGAATATGCGTTGAATGCCGCAGGCGACCCGGTGGCCACCGGGCGGTTGATCACCAACCGCGACCTGGGCGCGGACGGCAAGTTCGGCACAGCTGACGATGGCAACAGCGAGAATGGCGGCATGGCCACCTGGGCGGTGGTCAAGGCTCAGGCCCGTGACATGCTGGGTATCAACCTGACCGACGCCGACGTGCACAGCGTGCCGCTGCTGGCCACCGATGCCTATGGCAACTTCCTGCGTGGGCCCAACGGCATGCCGCAAGTGGTGATGCGGGTGAACAATGGCGCCGATGGTATTGCCGGCACGGCCGACGACGTCACCCAACTGGTCGAAGGCGACCGCAACGCGCCGATCAGCCTGGCCAACGCCGTGAGCACCGGGCATGGCTTCCTTGACGACATTGCCCACAACGCCGCGCCCGTGGTGGTGGGCGGTGTGTTGCAGGCCGATGCCGACACCGCAGTAGGCAACGCCCAGCCAGTTGGCCCAGGCGGCAACAACCTGACCTACGACAACGAACTGCTCGACGCCCACTACATCGCCGGTGATGGCCGGGTGAACGAAAACATCGGCCTTACTGCCGTGCACCATGTGTTCCACTCCGAGCACAACCGCTTGGTGCAGCAGACCAAGGACACCTTGCTGGCCGCCGGTGACCTGGCGTTCCTCAACGAGTGGCTGATCGACGATGTCACCGCCATCCCCACCACGCCAGCCGGCATCGCCGCACTGGTATGGGACGGCGAGCGGTTGTTCCAGGCCGCCAAGTTCGGCACCGAAATGCAGTACCAGCACCTGGTGTTCGAAGAGTTCGCGCGCACCATTCAGCCGCAGATCGACGAGTTCCTCGCCCCCAACGGCTACGACACGTCGATCAACCCGGCCATCCTCGCCGAGTTCGCCCATGTGGTGTACCGCTTCGGCCACTCGATGCTGACCGAAACCGTCGACCGCTTCGACCCCGACTTCAACCCGGTGTCGGGCGACCCCGCCAACCCGGATCAGCAACTGGGCCTGATTGCCGCCTTCCTCAACCCGCTGGCCTTCGCCGGCAGCGGTGCCACCGCCGACGAGGCAGCCGGTGCGATCATTCGCGGCGTGACCCGCCAGCTGGGCAACGAAATCGACGAGTTCGTCACCGAGGCGCTGCGCAACAACCTGCTTGGCCTGCCGCTGGACCTGCCCGCGCTGAACATCGCCCGTGGCCGTGACACCGGTATCCCCAGCCTGAACGAGGCGCGCCGCGAGTTCTATGCCGCAACCGGTGACAGCCAGCTCAAGGCCTACATCAGCTGGGTCGATTTTGCCGACCACCTCAAGCACCCGGCGTCGCTGATCAACTTCATCGCCGCCTACGGCACCCACGCCACCATCACCGGGGCCACCACCGAAGCGGCCAAGCGCGCCGCCGCAGTGGCGCTGGTGCTTGGCGGCGACGGCGCGCCTGCCGATCGCCTGGACTTCCTCAACAGCACCGGCGCCTATGCCAACGTGACGCTGGCCGGCAAAGACGGTATCGCCGGCACGGCCGACGACATTGCCGGCGTGACGGTGACAGGTGTCGATGCCATCGACTTCTGGGTCGGCGGCCTGGCCGAGAAAAAAATGCCCTTCGGCGGCATGCTGGGTTCTAGCTTCAACTTTGTCTTCGAAACCCAGCTGGAAGCGTTGCAGAACGGCGACCGCTTCTACTACCTGTCGCGCACGGCGGGCATGAACTTCGGCACGGAACTGGAGAACAACTCCTTTGCCAAGCTGATCATGGCCAACTCCGACGTCACCCACCTGTCCAACACCGTGTTCCTCACGCCCACCTTCACCCTGGAAGTGAACCAGGCCAACCAGTTCACCGGGCTGGGGGCCGACGGCAAGGCCGACCCAACGGGCGGCATCGAAATCAACGGCGTGGAAATCGTACCGCTGGTGATTCGCGACAACCCTGACACTGTTGGGCCCGACAGCAACTTCCTGCACTACACCGGTGAAGACCATGTGGTGCTCGGCGGCACTGCCGGCAACGACATCATCATTTCCGGCGAAGGTGACGATACCGTTTACGGCGATGCCGGCGACGACGTGCTTGAAGGTGGTGCTGGCAACGATGCCGTGCTGGGCGGTGCAGGTGACGACATCATCACCGACTCGTTCGGCGACAACCGCCTGGAGGGCAACGCCGGTAACGACGTGATCGTCGCTGGCAGCATGCTGGTGGCCGGCAACCTGATTCTGGGCGGCGACGGTCAGGACTTCATCATCACCACCGAGGATATTTCCACCACCTTCGGCGGCCAGGGCGACGACTTCATCCTCGGTGCCAAGACCAACCTGCCACCCACCGGCAACGAGGGCGACGACTGGATCGAGAAGGGCACCCAGGACGGTGCGCCCGGCGACAACTTTGCGCCGCTGCTGGGTGATGAGGTGGTCGGCAACGACATCTTCGTCGGGGGCGGTGGTTTTGATGAAATGATCGGTGAAGGCGGCGACGACATCTTTGTCGGCAGCGATGCCCAGGACAAGATGGACGGCATGTCCGGCTTCGACTGGATCACCAACAAGAACGACAAGGTCGGCGTTACCGTTGACCTGAGCCTGGCCGCGCTGGCCCAGCCCCATGGCAATGCACCAAACCAGAACGCCGGGGTATTCAACCCGGTCGGCGCCTCGCCGGCCAGCATCCTCGACCGCTTCGCCGAGGTGGAAGGGGTGTCCGGCTCGAACTACGCCGATGTGCTCAAGGGCGATGACGTCGATGCCGTGACCATCCTCAACCATGGCGGTGCCACCGGCAGCGCACTGACCAACGTGGCATTGATCCGCGGCCTGCAGCAGTTCCTGGCCGATGCCGGGTTGCCGACCACCGGCTTTGCCACCGGCAACATCATGCTCGGCGGCAATGGTAGCGACCTGATCGAAGGCCGTGGCGGCGATGACCTGATCGATGGCGATAAATGGCTGAACGTGCGCATTGCGGTGTATGCCCCAGGCGACGTCAACCACACCGGGCCAGAGATCGCCAGCTTCGACAGCATGGTCGACATGATCCCGTTCATGCTCGACCGCACTTACAACCCAGGTCAGCTCAAAGCCGTGCGGGAAATCCTGCCGGGTACCTCGACCGGCGGCGCGGCCTTTGACACTGCCATATACGCGGGGGTGCAGAGCGAATATGTGGTGACCCAGAACACCAAAGGCACGGCTGACGTTGCCGATGACGTGTGGACGGTGACCGATACCGTGGCCGGCCGCGATGGCGTGGATACCCTCCTGCACATCGAACGCCTGCAGTTCGCCGACAGCCAGCGCGTGCTGGTGGAAGGGGTGAACGCGCAACCCACCGGCAGCCCGACCGTGCTCGATGGCAACGGCGGTGCGATCACTGTGGGTGACATGCTGACAGTGAGCGTGGCGGGCGTGCTCGACGCCGACAACGTCAGCGCGGGCAACCTGACCGGCACACTTGCCGACCGTTCGGTTTCGTACTACTGGCAGTTCGAGGCCGACCCGGGCAGTGGTGTGTTCCAGGACATCATCCTGCTGCCGGCCGGCGACCTGGCGTTCCAGAGCGCCGACGGTACGTCGTTCAAGGTATCGCCAGACCTGGCCGGGCTAAGCCTGCGGGTCAAGGCGATCTACCAGGACGCCCATGGCACTACCGAAGTGCTCTTCTCGCAGCCCACGGCCGTGGTACAGCCGGGCGCACCGGTGGTGCCGACGCCGGCCACCCCGGTCGTGGATGCCACCGCTGGGGGGGAAGGGCTGCACATGGTGCGCTCCGACCTGAACTTCATCCTGGCCCAGATCAAGATCGCCGAAGCCGATGCCGCCGGGCAGGACATCCTTTCGTTGATCCCCAACATCCGCGCGCCCTTGGGGCTACGTGCGGTAGATGGCTCGAACAACAACCTGATGAACCTCAACGGCACCAACAACACCCAGTTCGGTGCCGCCGACAACGTCTTCCCACGCGTGACCGACCCGGTATTCAACCCGGCAGAGGGTGCCCCGGCCGGGTTCTTCGGGCCTGGCTCGCCAGCCATTCCGGGGACGTCGTACCAGCAAACCAGCGGCCCGGTGTTCGACTCGCAGCCGCGTACCATCAGTAACCTGGTGGTCGACCAGACCTCCAACAACCCGGCGGCTTATGCCACCGCGTATGACCCGGGCGCGGACGGCGTGCTCAACTTCGGCACGCCAGGCAACGACGATGTGCTCAAGGACGGCGTGCGCATCGTTGCCAGCCCCGGCATGGATGGCCAGTTCGGCACCACCGACGACCACGATGTGTACCTGTTCGAAAACACTGCAGCCGATGCCGGGTTGTCCGCGCCGTTCAACGCGTGGATGACCTTCTTCGGACAGTTCTTCGACCATGGTCTGGACCTGGTCACCAAGGGCGGCTCGGGTACCATCTACATCCCGCTGCAGCCGGATGACCCGCTGTACGTGGAGGGTGGTTTCACCAACTTCATGGTGGTAACCCGTGCCACCAACCTGCCAGGGCCGGATGGCATCCTCGGCAACGCCGATGACATTCACGAGCACACCAACACCACCACGCCGTTCGTGGACCAGAACCAGACCTACAGCTCGCACCCCTCGCACCAAGTGTTCCTGCGCGCCTACATCATGACCGATGATGGCCCTGTCGCTACAGGCCGCCTGATCACCAACCGTGACCTGGGCGCCGATGGCAAGTTCGGCACCGGCGACGACACCGAAATCGGTGGCATGGCCACCTGGAAGGTGGTCAAGGCCCAGGCCCGCGACCTGCTCGGCATCAACCTGACCGACGCCGACGTCGACAACGTGCCTTTGCTCGCCACCGACGCCTACGGCAACTTCATCAAGGGGCCGAACGGCTACCCGATGGTGGTGATGAAGGGCCTGGACGGCATTGCCGGCACGGCCGATGACCAGCAGGTCGAAGGCAACCCGCTGGCGCCGCTCGACCTGACCAATGCCGTGCGCACGGGGCACCAGTTCCTCGCCGACATTGCACACAATGCCGTGCCGGTGTTCAGCGGTGGTGTGCTGGCGCCGGATGCCGACGACGTGGCCGGCAACGCTGTGCCCGTCAACCCGCAGACCGGGGCCAACCTGGCCTACGACAACGAACTGCTGGATGCGCACTACATTGCCGGCGACGGCCGGGTCAACGAGAACATCGGCCTGACCGCCGTGCATGCCGTCTTCCACGCCGAGCACAACCGGCTGGTGGCGCAGACCATGGACACCGTGCTCGACTCGGGCGACCTGGCGTTCCTCAATGAGTGGCTGCTCAACCCGGTCACCGCTTTGCCGGTCACCCCGGCCGAGATCGATGCCCTGGTATGGAACGGCGAACGCCTGTTCCAAGCGGCCAAGTTCGGTACCGAGATGCAGTATCAGCACCTGGTGTTCGAAGAGTTCGCCCGTACCGTGCAACCACGGGTCGACCTGTTCTTCGCCCCGACCCAGGTGTATGACGTAGACCTCGATGCGTCGATCGTGGCCGAGTTCGCCCACACCGTGTACCGCTTTGGCCACTCGATGCTGACCGAGACTGTCGACCGCTTTGACGTCGACTTCAACGTCATCCAGGACCCGGCCAGCGCCAACCCCGAACAGCAACTGGGCTTGATCGCGGCGTTCCTCAACCCGCTGGCGTATGCCGCCAGTGGCGTCACCCCCGAGGATGCCACCAGCGCCATCGTGCGCGGGGTTACTCGCCAGGCCGGTAACGAAATCGACGAGTTCGTCACCGAGGCGCTGCGCAACAACCTGCTTGGCCTGCCGCTCGACCTGCCGGCGATCAACATCGCCCGTGGCCGGGATGTCGGCATCCCCTCGCTGAACGCTGTGCGCCGCGACATCTTCGGGCAAACCGGCGACACCCAGCTCAAACCGTACACCAGCTGGGTCGACCTGGTGCAGCACCTGAAGCACCCCGAGTCGCTGATCAACTTCATCGCGGCTTACGGCACCCACAGCAGCATCACCGGTGCCACCACCCTGCTCGAAAAACGCGCTGCGGCCATGGCCCTGGTGTTCGGCGGCGATGGTGCGCCGGCCGATCGCCTGGACTTCCTCAACAGCAGTGGTGCCTGGGCCAATGTGACCCTGCCGGGCAAGGATGGCGTGCTGGGTACGGCCGATGACCTGAAGGCTGTGACCGTGACCGGTGTCGATGCCATCGACCTGTGGATCGGCGGCCTGGCCGAGGCGAAAACCCCGTTCGGCGGCATGCTCGGCAGTACCTTCAACTTCGTGTTCGAAAACCAGATGGAGAAACTGCAGGACGGTGACCGCTTCTACTACCTGGAGCGCACCTCTGGCCTGTCGATGAACGCCGAGCTGGAGAGCAACTCGTTCGCCAAGCTGATCATGGCCAACACCTCGGCCACCCACCTGCCGGGCCTGGTGTTCTCCGACCCGGGCTTCTACCTGGAACTGGACCAGAGCAAGCAATACAACGACGGCCTGGGCAATGCCGACCCGCTGGGCGAGAACGGCGAGCAGGTGGTGTTCCGCGACAGCCCGCTGACGGTTGGCCCGGACACCAACTACATCCGCTATGCCGGTGTCGAGCACATCGTGCTGGGCGGCACCAACGGTGACGACATCCTGGTGTCCAGCGAGGGTGACGACACGGTCTGGGGCGATGGCGGCAACGACCGCATCGAGGGTGGCGACGGCAACGACCAGCTGCGCGGTGGCGCCGGCGACGACATCATCAGCGACATGGGCGGTGACGACAACATCCAGGGCGGCGACGGCAACGATGTGCTGCACGGCGGTAATGGCGTCAACCTGATCATCGGCGGTTTCGGCAACGACTTCATCGTCACCGGTGAGGACGCTTCCGAAGCCATTGGCGGCCAGGGCAACGACTTTATCCTGGGCAGCAAGGCCAACGAACAGGATATGGGTAACGAAGGCGACGACTGGATCGAGAAGGGCACCTCGGACGGTGCGCCTGGCGACAACTTCGACCCACTCGGCAACGACCCGATCATCGGCCACGACGTGTTCATCGGCGGCAACGAGAACGACAAGTTCAACGGTGAAGGCGGCGACGACATCATGGTCGGCAGCCTGGGCTTCGGCGACCGCTATATCGGCGGCTCCGGCTACGACTGGGCGACCTTCAAGGACCTGGCCCAGGGCGTGACCGTCGACTACAGCGACCGCTTCTTCGATGTGCCGCCGGTACCGGGCTCGGGCGCGTCGGCGCTGGTGCGCTTCGACATCATGGAAGGCCTTTCCGGCTCGTCCCATGGCGACTTCCTGCGCGGTGACAACGAAGACGCCGCCAGCCTGCCGACCAATGGCGCCACGGGCAGCGTGCTGACCAACATCAACCTGATCAACGGCCTGTCCAGCCTGCTGGCTGCCGGGGCGACGTTCTACGATGGCGGCAACATCATCCTCGGCGGCAGCGGCAGCGACCTGATCGAAGGCCGTGGTGGCGACGACATCCTCGACGGTGACAAGTGGCTGAACGTGCGCATCAGCGTGCGCGCCAACAGCGACGGCACCGGCCCGGAAATCGCCAGTTTCGACAGCATGGAGCCGATGGTGCCGCTGATGCTCAATGGCACCTACAACCCGGGCCAGCTGGTGATCATCCGGGAAATCCTCAATGGCACCGACAGCTATGACACGGCGGTGTTCTCGGGGGTGGCCACCGACTACAGCGTGGTGGTCGATGGCAACGCGGTGATCGTCACCGACCTGGTGGCCGGGCGTGATGGTGTCGACCGCCTGACCGGTATCGAGCGGCTGCAGTTCTCTGACCGCTCGCAGGCGTCGGGTGTGGGCACTGCCGTGAACGCCGGCCCTACGGGGCACCTGGCGATTCTCGATGCGGCCACCGGTTTGCGTGACGATACCCCCGTCAGTGGTCAGCTGCTGCGTGTAACACCGCTGGCCGTGCGCGATGCGGACAACGTCAGTGCGGCCAACCCTACCGGTGCAGTCAACGGCCCGGTAGCGTACTACTGGCAAGTCGAAACGCTGCCGGGTTCGGGGGTTTACGAAGACATCACCTTCGTTGCCGCAGGGGAGGTCTCGCGGGCCATTGGCACCACTTACCGCGTAACGGACGACGTGGCCGGCCTGAGCATCCGCGTTCGCGCGGTGTATCAGGACGCCAAGGGCACGCTGGAAATCGTCGACTCGTCGGCGAACAGCGCGCCGAGTGCTGGCCCGACCGTGACCGGGTTGCTGGTGCAGAACCAGACACTGACGGCCAACACGGCAACCATCGTCGATGCCGACGGCCTGAGCAACCCGCAGTTCACCTTCCAGTGGCAGTCCAACCGGGGTCTGGGCTGGGTCAACATTGTTGGCGCCATCAGCAGCACCTTTGTCCTGACCCAGGCGCAAGTGGGGCAGAACATGCGGGTGGTGGTCAGCTACGTGGATGACTTTGGTGTGCAGGAAAGCATCGCCTCCGACATCCTCGACCCTGTGGCCAACGTCAATGATGCCCCGACCGGTGCGCTGCTGATCAGCGACACCACGCCAGACATCGGGCAGACGCTGACGGCACTCACCGGCAGTATTGCCGACATTGACGGGCTGGGGGCGTTCAGCTTCCAGTGGCAGCAAGGTACCGGTGGCGTCTTCACCGACATCGTTGGCGCCACTGCGGCCACCTTCACGCCAGGCCTCAACCAGGGAGGCCAGCAATTGCAGGTGATCGTGCGCTACACCGATGCTTTCGGCACCGTGGAGACACTCACCTCGGCGGCGACTGCTGCAGTACCAGGGTTGACGCTGGTCGGCACCAACGGTGCCGATATCCTGATTGGGAGTGCAGGCAATGACGTGATCTCGGGCCTGGACGGCGCCGACCAGCTGTTTGGCGGGCTTGGCAACGACGTTCTTGACGGCGGGCTTGGTAACGACATCCTCAACGGCGGGCTTGGCGCGGATGCCATGACCGGCGGTGCTGGCAACGACACCTTCGTGGTCGACAACGTCGGCGACACGGTAAGCGAAGCGCTTAACGGCGGTGTAGATCTGGTGCAGACCATCCTGGCCAGCTACAACCTGGGTGCCAATGTCGAAAACCTGACCTATACCGGGGTGGGCAACTTCATCGGTGGCGGTAACACGCTGGCCAACGTCATTATCGGCGGCGCTGGCAATGACCTGCTCAATGGCGGTGCAGGTGCTGACCGCTTGCTGGGTGGTCTCGGCAACGACACCTACGTGGTGGATAACGCTGGGGATGTGGTGATTGAGGCGGCGGGGGCGGGTACGGATAGCGTGCGTACAACGTTGGCCAGTTATGGTATGAGCAGCAACATCGAGAACCTCGTCTATACCGGCACGGGCAACTTCATCGGTGGTGGTAACACGCTTGACAACATCATCACCGGTGGCGCGGGTGACGACTTGCTCAATGGCGGTGCGGGTGCTGACCGCTTGGTGGGTGGCCTCGGCAACGACATCTACGTGGTGGATAACGCCACAGATGTGGTGATCGAGGGCGCGGGTGCCGGTACGGATTCCGTGCGTACCACTCTGGCCAGTTATGGCATGAGCATCAACATCGAGAATCTGGTTTACACCGGCACGGGCAACTTCATCGGTGGTGGTAACACGCTGGACAACATCATCACCAGCGGCGCTGGCGACGACTTGCTCAATGGCGGTGCGGGTGCTGACCGCCTGGTGGGTGGCCTTGGCAACGACATCTACGTGGTGGATAACGCCGCAGATGTGGTGATCGAGGCGACTGGTGCAGGTACGGATACCGTGCGTACTACGCTGGCGAGCTACGGCATGAGCAGCAACATCGAGAACCTCGTCTATACCGGGGCAGGCAACTTCATCGGTGGCGGTAATACGCTGGATAACATCATCACCGGTGGCGTTGGCAACGACCTGCTCAATGGCGGTGCAGGCGCGGACCGTTTGGTGGGGGGGCTCGGCAACGATACTTACGTAGTGGATAACGTCGGAGATGTGGTGATCGAAGCCAGCGGGGCTGGTACGGATACCGTGCGTACCACGCTGGCAATCTATGGTATGGGCAGCAACATCGAGAACCTGGTCTACACCGGGGCTGGTAACTTCATCGGTAGCGGTAACACCATGGACAACCTCATCATTGCAGGCGGTGGCAACGACGTGATCAACGGTAGCGCGGGTAACGATCAGCTGCGGGGTGGCAGTGGCAACGACACCTTGAACGGCGGTGACGACAACGACAGCCTCGATGGTGGCCTTGGCAACGACATTCTGAACGGTGGCACAGGCAGCGACACGCTGTTCGGTGATGCTGGCAACGATATCCTGTCCGGTGGCAGTGGCAACGACTTCCTCAACGGTGATGTTGGCGACGACACGGTCAACGGCGGTGCCGGGGATGACACGATGATGGCCACTGACGGCAATGATGTCTTCCAGTTCGCCGCTGGCTTCGGCAATGACCTGATCATCAACTTCGACAGCAACGCGGTGGGTGGCCAGGACCGGCTGGATATCACGGCCTTCAACATCACTGCGGCGACCTTTGCCGCCAGCGTCACCATCGCCGATGTTGGCGACGATACGCTGGTCAGCATTGGCGCCACCGACTCCATCCGCCTGGTAGGGGTGGCGGATGCAACCACAGTAACGGCAGCGGACTTCACCTTGGCGGGTTGAGGAGCCCAGGGGTAAGGTGTTGTCTTCAAATACCGGGGCTGCTATGCAGCCCCGGTTTATTTGCCGGCCAAACTGGCATGCACGCTCAACTCTTCATCGATGAACACTGCAATCATCGCCCGATAAACCCGCTCCACCACCTCTGGCGAAGCCCCCGTTTCTTCGGCAACCCCCCTCACCTTGGCAATTACCTGCTCGACCCGCGCCGGTGCGCGCACGTCATCGGTGGTCTTTTTGAAAGCGGCCGCCTGGGCCACCAACTGGCCGCGTTGGGCGAGCAGGGCGACCAGGTTCTGATCGATGTGGTCGATGCGCGCGCGAACGTCTTCAATCGATGTGTAGCGTACGTCCATGTGTGAAGCTCCTTGGGGGGGATGCTGGACAGTACCACAGGTGCTGAGCCTTAGAAGTCGTAGCGCACGTTCAACGTAGCGTTCCTGGGGGCCCCGTAATGCCCGTAGTTGCCCGCCAGGCCAGCACAGTACTTCTGCCCGGTTGCGGGCTGGCACCGGGCTCAACGTGCGCAGGAAGCATGATCACCCGGTCACCAAGGTACAGCGCCTCTTCACTATCGTGGGACACCATGATCAC
This sequence comes from Pseudomonas sp. OG7, assembly GCF_014192825.1. Lineage (NCBI taxonomy): Bacteria > Pseudomonadati > Pseudomonadota > Gammaproteobacteria > Pseudomonadales > Pseudomonadaceae > Pseudomonas > Pseudomonas sp. OG7. The sequence continues at coordinate 85,036 of NZ_JACHYK010000007.1, forward strand.
CGCAGGGCGGCGGTTTCAGATCAGAAATCGTAACTCACGCTGGTGTAGTAGAACGCTCCCTGCGCCCCCTCCGGGCTGGTGATGGAGTATTTAGGCACGCCATACAACTGCGCGCCCTTGAGCTTGTCCGGGTGGCTGTCGAACAGGTTGATCGCGCCCGCCGACAAGGTCAGGCCCAGGTCGAAGCGGTACGACACATCCAGGTCGGTTACCCACTGCGGGCTGAAGGTCTGGTCCAGCGTGGGGTTTGCGGCGTTGCGGTTTTTCCACTCGCCATAACGGCGCTGGGCCACGGTGACGCTCCAGTTGTCATACAGCCAGTTGGCGCTGAGCGTGAGCTTGTCCTTGGGCGTGCCGTCCTCGATCAGCCCTTGGGTATTGCGGCCGATGATCTGGTTGCCGGGGATGTTGCCCACATCATCCAGCCCGGTGATTCGGGTGTTGTTGCGCGCATAGCCGCCGTTGAAGTCCACGCGCCCCCAGCGGCCCACGTCCAGCTGATAATGGCCAGCCAACTCGAAACCGTCGGTGCGGGTGTCGGCGATGTTGGTATAGAACGCCGCACTCTGGATGTTGGCATAGGGGGTGCCGGCGAAGATCGGGCCCACCACCGAGGCCGGCAACTGATCGGACAGGGTGATGCGGTTGTCGATGTCGATGCGGTAAGCGTCGAAGGTGACCGAGGCATTGGGCAACGGCCGCCAGACCAGGCCCACGGAGAAGTTGGTCGACTCTTCCGGCTTCAGCGCCTTGCCGCCCAGCAAAGCGGCTTCCGGGCTGTCGGCGCGCAGGGTGCGCTGCTGCACCTCCACCCAGTTGCCACTGCCTGGGGGCTGTTCCACCACCTGTACGCTGAACGACGACAACCCGCTCTGCACCAGCGAGGGCGCACGATAGCCGGTGCTGGCGCTGGCGCGCGCGGCAATCTGCGGGGTGAAGTCGTAGCGCAACGACAGCTTGCCGTTGGTGGTGTCGCCAAAGTCCGAATAGTGCTCGCTGCGCACGGCGACGCCGGCCTGGAATTTCTCGGTCAGCTGGGCTTCGACATCGAAGTAGGCACCGATCACGCGGCGGTCCAGCGACACGGCATCGACCTGGGTGATACCCGAGTAGTAACCGGGTATGCGCCTGCCGGTGATGGGGTCGATCGTGTTGAACAGCGGCCCGTTTGACCAGCCGGCGGCGTCACCTTCGCTGAGGTCGTAGTTTTCCTGGCGCCAGGCCAGCCCGGCGGAAACGGTCAGCGGCTTGAACAGCCAGCCGTTGGCGAAGTCGCGGGTCCAGTCCAGGGTCAGGTTGGTCTGGTCGGCTTCGCGGCGGCCGGTGTAGATGGTCGATGGGCTGGCGCTGCCCCAGCTGGGGTTGATCGCGTCGTGGTCGGTGGAATCGACCCGGTTGTCGCCGTAGTTCAACGCCAGGTCGAAGTTGCCCAGGGTTTCGTTTTCAAAGCGCAGCCCACCGGTGACGGCAAAGTCCTCCAGGCCATAGCGGGTGACCGGCAGGCGGCCGTCCGGGTAGCGCGCCAGGGCTACGCTGCCGTAGTTGTTGCGCAACGTGGTGGGCGGGTCGAAGAAGTTCTCGGCATCCGTATTCTTGTGCGCGTAGGTGGCAAAACCGTAGGCGCTCAGCCCCTCGCTCAGACCCATCTCGGCGTTGGCGGTGAAGTTGTACTGGTCCGAGACATTGCCCGAACCCCAGCGCCAGTTGCGGTAGCGGTTGTTCTGCTCGCGCGCGGTGTCGATGCTGGTGGAACCGGGGTAGAAGATGCGGTTGTCGTCGCGGGTGTCGCTCGCCGGGTCCTGGCTGCCGGCGTCGAAGGCCAGGGTCAGGAAGCCGTCGTTGGGCAAGGCAAAGCCCTTCCAGCCGCTGAGCTTGCGTTGCAGGCCGTCGCCTTTCTTGTAGCCGCCGAAGCGGTAGCCGGCGTTACCCCCTTCGTCACGCTCCTTGAGCACGATGTTGATCACCCCGGCGATGGCGTCCGAGCCGTACTGGGCTGCCGCGCCGTCGCGCAGGATTTCCACCCGTTCGATGGCCGACAGCGGGATCAGGCTGAGGTCCACGGCTGCCGCGCCACGGGCGTTGACCAGGCCTTGGCGGGTGACGTTGGCACTGGTGTGGCGGCGCTTGCTGTTGACCAGCACCAGCACCTGGTCCGAGGCCAGGCCGCGCAGCGAGGCGCCCTGGGCAATCGAGCCAGCAAAGGCGCCCTGGGGCGACTGCGGGAAGCTGAACGAGGGCGAAAGCGCGGTGAGTGCCGCGGACAGGTCGCTGGCGCCGGTTTCCTGGAGTTTTTCACCGCTCAGCACATCGACCGGCGCGGCGCTTTGCAGGGCGGTGACGTCGCTGCGGTGGGTACCGACCACGACCACGGTGTCGAGGCGGTCGTTGGGTTCGGCGGCGAAGGCGGGCACGGCGAGGCCGGCGATGGCCAGGGCAATGGCGCTGGCCAAGGGGGTGTGGTGGGGCATGGGTGTTCCTGCTGAATGATGTATTGGCAGTACTGGCCTCATCGCCGGCGAGCCGGCGATGAGGCCCGAAAGGGCAACCTAGAACCGGCTGGTAACGCTCAGCCCGACGGTGCGTGGGTCGCCATAGGTGATCACGTACTGCCCGGCGGTGCCGTTGGGTCGGCCGTGTACCTGGTAGCGGCGGTCGGTGAGGTTGTTGACGAAACCGGTCACGCTCAGCTTGTCGTCGTGGCTGAACCAGCTCAGGCGGGCGTTGGCCAAGGTGTAGTGGGGCTGGCTGAGGGTTTCGTCGGCGCTACTCTGGCGGTCGGCCAGGAAGTACTCCTTGTCACGGAAGCTCACGTCGCCACCGGCCACCAGCTTGCCCCCCACTTCCAGCGGGATGGTGTAGTCGGCACCCAGCGACACCACGTTGCGCGGCGAACGTACGAAGCTGTTGCCGCTGTAGTCGCCGGTCACCGCGCCGGTGTTGGGGTTGGTGTTCTTGAAGTCGGTGTACTCGGTGTCGAGGAACGACACCGCCGCGCGCAGGTGCAGGCGCTCGGTCGGCTGGCCTTCGATTTCCAGTTCTGCGCCTTTGACCTTGCCCTTGGCGCCGTTGGTCAGTGCGGTGGTGAGCACGCCGTTGTTCACCGTCAGCAGGTTCACCTGGATGTCGGAGTAGTCGTAGTAGAAGAGGTTGGCGTTGACGGTCAGGCGGCGATCGAACCACTCCGACTTCAGCCCCAGCTCGTAGGCATCCAGCTCTTCCGGGTCGACCGTGGTCAGCTGTGCCAGGCTGGTCGAAAGCCCGGTGTTGAAACCGCCCGAGCGGAAACCGTGGGCGTAGCGGAAGAACACCCGTAGGTTGTCATTGATGCGGTACTCGGGCGTCAGGTCGTAGGTCCAGGCCTCCCAGGTCTTGTCTTCCTGGCGGTTACCGTTGGTGCCCACACCGCCCAGCGGGATCAGCGGACCGCTGGCGGTGGCGCGGGTCAGTTGCACTAGGTCCAGGTCGATGTCTTTCTTCTCCTGGGTCCAGCGCAGGCCGCCGGTGACGCTGAAATCATCGGTAAAGTCGTAGGTCAGGTTGCCAAACAGCGCATAGCTGTCGGTGCGGTGGTCGTAACCCAGGTCACGGAACGCGGTGGTGCCCACCTGGTTCGAGCCGGTGCCGTTGGGCGTCGGCCCGGGGGTGACGATGCGTTGCGCCGAGCTGTCCAGGTCTTCATGGAAGTAGTGTGCACCCACCAGCCAGTGCAGCGGGCGGTCTGCCGGCGAGGCCAGGCGCAGCTCTTGCGACCACTGGCGGTAGCTGTTGTCGGTGATGGCCGCGCCGTTGACCTCGTAGGGGGTGTAGTCGGCATCGCTGGTGGAGCGGTTGCGGATGTAGTCGTAGGCGCTGATCGAGGTCAGGGTGTAATCGCCGAGGTACCAGTTGAAGGTCAGCGAGGCGCCGTCGTGGTCCAGGCGATAGTCTTCGTTGACGTTCAGCGAGATATCGCGGCCGTGCGGGCGTTCGTAGCCGACGTTGTAGTAGCGGCCAACCGGCAGCGAGCCGTTGCTGCCATCGCCTTTGAACTGGCGGCTGTGCAGTTTGAGCAGGGCGTCTAGGTCCGGGTTGAGCTGGGCCAGGAACTGCAGACGGATAGCTTTCTTGTTCACATCACCGTAGGTGTTGCCGTCGAAGTCGTTGTTCTGGAAACCGTCACGCTCTTCGGAATACAGCGCTACTCGCCCGGCCAGTCTTTCATCGACCAGCGCACCGCCGATGGCACCGGTGACAATACGCTCGTTCTTGCTGCCGAAGCCGACAGTGCCATAGCCGTCGGTGTCGAAGGTGGGCTTCTTCGAGATCACGTTCACTGCGCCGGCCGTGGTGTTCTTGCCATACAGGGTGCCTTGCGGCCCGCGCAGGATTTCGATGCGTTCCAGGTCGAACAGCGGCCCGCCACCGGCGATGGGCGCGTTGAGGTAGACATCGTCCGCGTAGATGCCCACCGGGAAGACGGTTGCCGCGCCGGTATCGCCGGTGCCCAGACCGCGGATATACCAACGCGGGCGACCGTCGCCATCGGGGTTCTTGGCCGAGGCGTTGGGCACGAAGGTGGTAATGTCGCCCATCGAGCGCACGCCATCGGCGGTGATGCTGGTGCCCTTGATGGCCGACACGGCAACCGGTACTTCCTGCAAGGTCTGCTCTCGGTGCTGAGCGGTGACCGTTACGGTTTCAAGGGCGGGTTCGTTCTTGTTGTCTTCGTCGGCGGCGATGGCCTGGCTGCCGGTACCGGCCAACAGCAGCGCAAGGCTGATCTGGCGGGCCAGTGGATTGAGCGGATGCATGGTGGATCTCCCCGTATGTAAAGCGTTGTTGGGGAGGGCTAGAGCAGGGACTGTGCCATTTTTCTAACTTATTGATATATATGGTTTTTTTTGGATTGTTCCGGCGGTGTTGCAGGTTGCGCAGCAGTCGGGTGCTGGGCGGGTGCTGCTGGGGCAGCAGTGGTGGCGTGCAACCTGTTGCGAGCATTTTTGTGCTCTGCTCGCTGCCTGCTGGCACTCAGTTCGGGACGATTGTGCAACCGTTGTTCAGTGCGCGAGCACGCAGGACCTCGAAGTGGTCGCGCAGGCACAGGTGCAGTTGCGACACCGCAGGCGTGAGTTGTTTGCGGTGTGGGCAAACCAGGGTTACAGGCACGGATTCACCCAGGTATTCGGGCAGGATGATCTGCAGTTCGCCGGCTGCAATATTGGCGCTTACGTCCAGCCACGATTTGTAGACGATGCCTTCACCTTGCAGGGCCAGACGGCGGATTACGTCGGCATCGTCGCTGACCAGCGGCCCGCTGACCTGCACGGTGCGGTTGCCCACCCGCCACTTGTCGTAGACCCGGTTGTGCTGCATGTACAGCAGGCAGGCATGCTCTTGCAGGGCTTCGGGCGTGACCGGGTGGCCGTGGCGGGCCAGGTACTCGGGCGATGCCACCAGCACCCGGCGATTCCAGCTGGCCAAGGGCAGGGCGATGTAGTTGGCATCCTGGTTGAGGCCATAGCGGATGGCCACATCCACCGGGTCACGGTTCAGGTCGGCAATCTGGTCGGACAGAAAGAAGCGCAGGTGCAGGGCCGGGTGCTCCCGGCGAAAGGCGCTCAGCCAGGGCAACAGCATGTTGCGGCCCAGGTCGGAAGGCGCCGACACCTGCAGGGTGCCACGCAGGGTGCCAGGGTTGCCATGCAGGTCTTCGCGCCCCTGGCGAAGGCTATCCAGCACGTTCAGGGCGGTCGGCAAGTAGCGCTCGCCTTCGGCGGTAAGGCGCAGGCTACGGGTGGTACGGGCAAACAAGCGCACATCGAGGTCGCGTTCGAGGCGTTTGATCGCAGCAGCCACTTGCCCCGGCAGCAGACCGGCTTCATGGGCGGCGGCCGTGAAGCTGCCCAGTACGCTGCTGCGCACGAACAGTTCGAGGTCGGTGATGCGCAGCATCTTCACTCCAGGTGTGAAAGTGTTGCTGCATTGTGCCGGTTTTTCTTTGCGGCAGGAAAGATAAGATGCCCGGCAAATCCCCTGTACATTCCGGAGTTGTTGCATGGATACCGTCTCGCTGGCCAAGCGCCGCTACACCACCAAAGCCTACGATGCCTCGCGCCGCATTCCCCAGTCCACTGTCGATGCCCTGCTCGAGCAACTGCGCCACAGCCCGTCCTCGGTCAATTCCCAACCCTGGCACTTCATCGTCGCCGACACGGCCGAAGGCAAGGCCCGCCTGGCCAAGAGCACCACGGAGCGCTTTGCTTACAACACGCCTAAACTGCTCGATGCTTCGCACGTGATTGTGTTCTGCACCCGTACCGAAATGCCCGAAGCGCACCTCAATGCCGTGCTCGAGCAGGAAGCTGCCGATGGCCGTTTCCGCGATGAGCAGGCGCGAGCCGCGCAGAACCAGAGCCGCCGTCACTACGTCGACCTGCACCGTCATGACCAGAAGGACGTGCAGCACTGGATGGAGAAGCAGACCTATCTGGCATTGGGTACTGCATTGCTGGGGGCTGCGGCACATGGCCTGGACGCCACGCCCATCGAGGGCTTCGACAGCAAGATCCTGGATGCCGAGCTGGGGCTGCGTGAACGTGGCTTCACCAGCGTGGTGATCCTCAGCCTGGGCTATCGTGCTGAAACGGACTTTAACGCCGGGCTGAACAAGTCACGCTTGCCGGCGTCGCAGGTGTTCACCTTCCTGTGAGGTTACCGGGGCGCTGGGTGCCCCGGTGACGCCGTGCGGCAGGCCGCGCCAGGGCGCGGCTTACCACAACGCTGCGGATGCTGCTGTCAGTACCCGGGCAAATACGTCGATCGCTTTGTCCACTTCGGCCTCGGTGCTGAAGCGCCCGATGCTCAAGCGCACACTGTTGCGTGCCTGGTGCTCGTCCAGCCCCAGCGCCATCAGCACATGTGAGGCTGCATGGCTGGCCGAGTTGCAGGCCGAGGTGGTCGATAACGCCAACTCATTGGCCAGCGCCGCACTGTTGAAGCCCTTGCTGTCGATGCACAGGTTCAGGGTATGGGGAATGCGTTGGCTGGCGCAGCCGTTCAGGCTGACGCCGGGCAAGGCCAGCAGGCCTTCGCGCAGACGCTTTGCCAGTTGTTCCAGGTGCTGGTACTCACTGTCACCGGGTTGGCCGGCCAAGGCAAAAGCGCTACCCATGCCGGCGATCTGGTGGGTCGCCAGGGTGCCGGAGCGCAGGCCCTGTTCATGGCCGCCGCCGTGCATCTGCGCACGCATCAGCGCACGGGCGCGTGGCCCGACGTATAGCGCGCCGATGCCTTTTGGCCCGTAAACCTTGTGTGCCGAAAACGACATCAGGTCCACGGCCATCGTGTTCAGGTCGATGGCCAGCTTGCCCACGGCCTGCGCTGCGTCCACGTGCAGCAAGGCACCGTGGGCACGCACCTGCTCACCAATGGCGGCAAAGTCGGTGACCGTGCCCAGCTCATTGTTGACCGCCATCAACGATACCAGGCGGGTATCGGGGCGCAGTGCGGCCTGTACGCTGGCGGGCTGGATCAGGCCGGCGGCATCCGGGGCCAGGCGGGTAACGGCCCAGCCTTGGCGCTCCAGTTCGGCCACGGTGTCGAGCACGGCTTTGTGTTCAAGTTGGCTGGTGATCAGGTGCCCAGGCTGGCCGGCGCCTTGAGCAATGCCTTTTAGCGCCAGGTTGTTGGACTCGGTCGCGCCCGAGGTCCAGACCAGGCGCTCGACGTGTGCGCCGACGCGCTCGGCCACTTGCTGGCGGGCTTGCTCCACGGCTTGTCGGGCAGCCTGGCCGAAGGCATGACCACTGGACGCCGGGTTGCCGAAGTTGGCTTGGCTGCCAAGGCTGGCGAGCATGGTTTCGATGACCCGGTCGTCGACTGGAGTGGTGGCGGCGTAATCAAAGTAGAGCGGGGCGCTAGGCATTGAGGCAGGTCCATGTCTGTCGCCGTGAAATCGGCGATTGATGGAGTAAGCGTATCCGCCATCCGAGAGAAATTTTTTACTTCCCACAGTGCATTTTTGGGTGCCTCCACATAGATTTTCTATTTATTTGTAGCTTTGTAGGATTTTTTTCTCCTTGGTGGCCATGAGCGATCCCTTGTGCGTATCTTCAGGCGGGCTCCGAGGCTCTTTCTTCCTCAGCCACCACGCGTTCGCACAGTTCGGTGATTTGCTCACGCATCCACCGGTTGGCCGGGTCTTGGTCGGTGCTTTCATGCCAGTACAGGTGCGTTTCGAGCGCGGGTACTTCCACCGGCAGGGGGTGATAGCGCAGCTGATGGCGGCGGGCGAAGCGCTCGGGCACGGTCATCGCCATGTCGGTTTGCTGCAATACCTGCGAAGCCATCAGGTAGTGCTGCGAGCGCAAGGCCACTTTGCGCTGTACGCCCATCTTGCCCAGCGCCAGGTCGACATAGCCCAGGCCGTTACGGCGGCTGGAGATATGGATGTGGGTCATGCCCAGGTAGCTGTCGAGGGTCAGCTTGCTGTCGGCCAGCGGGTGGCCCTGGCGCAAGGCACAGACATAATGGTCTTGCATCAGCTTGACGTGGCGTACCTGCGGGTCGGTGTTCAGGGGGGCATCGATGGCGAAGTCCAGGCGGCCGGCGGCGAGCTCCTTGGTGGTTTCGCGGCGCTTGCACAGGAAACTCTCGATCAGCACCGCCGGCGCCAGGCGGCGCAGGCGCTGAAACAGCGGCGGCAGGATTACCGCCTCGGTCAGGTCGGTCATGCTGATGCGGAAGGTCTTGTTGGCTTGTTGCGGGTTGAAGATACGGCTTTCCTGCACCGACGTACGCAACAGCGCCAGGGCGTTGCGCACCGGGCCGATGATGTTCTGTGCCATGGGCGTGGGCACCATGCCCTGCGCGGTGCGCACGAACAGCGGGTCGTTGAAGGTTTCGCGCAACCGCGAAAGGGCGTTGGATACCGCTGGCTGCGTGATACCTACAATCTGCCCGGCGCGGGTCAGGTTGGCTTCGGTGTAGATCGCATCGAACACGATGAACAGGTTGAGGTCGACCTTGCTGAGGTTCATGGGCGCCGCTCTTTGTTGGAGTTATTGGCGGATCATATATCGGTTATGAATGTTTATACACGCGGAAAATAGACTAGATGGATGGGCGCATGCTGCTCTAGGCTCTGGCCCATGTACCCCGAACCGTGAAGGTAGCCCCGATGGATTTCGCCTATTCGCCCAAGGTCCAGGCACTGCGCGAGCGCGTTACTGCGTTCATGGACGCCTATGTCTACCCCGCCGAAGCGGTGTTCGAGCGCCAGGTCGCCGAGGGCGACCGCTGGCAGCCCACTGCAATCATGGAAGAGCTCAAGGCCAAGGCCCGCGCCGAAGGGCTATGGAACCTGTTCTTGCCTGAATCGGAATACGGCGCCGGCCTGAGCAACCTGGAATACGCCCCGCTGGCGGAAATCATGGGCCGCTCGTTGCTTGGCCCGGAGCCGTTCAACTGCTCGGCGCCGGATACCGGCAACATGGAAGTGCTGGTGCGTTACGGCAGTGAAGCGCAGAAACGCCAATGGCTGGAGCCGCTGCTGCGTGGCGAGATCCGCTCGGCGTTCGCCATGACCGAGCCGGACGTGGCCTCCTCGGACGCCACCAACATGGCCGCCACGGCCGTGCGTGACGGTGACGAGTGGGTGATCAACGGCCGCAAGTGGTGGACCTCCGGCGCCTGCGACCCGCGTTGCAAGGTGATGATCTTCATGGGCCTGTCCGACCCCGAAGGCCCGCGCCACCAGCAGCATTCGATGGTGCTGGTGCCCACCGATGCGCCCGGTGTGAAGATCGTCCGCCCGCTGCCGGTGTTCGGCTATGACGATGCCCCGCATGGTCACGCCGAAGTGCTCTTCGAAAACGTGCGGGTGCCGTATGAAAACGTAATCCTTGGTGAGGGCCGCGGTTTCGAGATTGCCCAGGGTCGCCTTGGCCCGGGCCGTATCCACCACTGCATGCGTTCGATCGGCATGGCCGAACGTGCGTTGGAACTGATGTGCAAGCGCTCGGTGGAACGCACCGCCTTTGGTCGGCCGCTGGCACGGCTGGGTGGCAACGTCGACAAGATTGCCGACTCGCGTATGGAGATCGACATGGCCCGGCTGCTGACGCTGAAAGCGGCCTACATGATGGACACCGTCGGCAACAAGGTGGCCCGCAGCGAGATCGCGCAGATCAAGGTGGTGGCGCCGAACGTGGCCTTGAAAGTGATCGACCGGGCGATCCAGATACATGGCGGGGCAGGGGTGAGCGGCGATTTCCCACTGGCCTACATGTACGCCATGCAACGCACCCTGCGCCTGGCTGACGGGCCGGATGAAGTGCACCGGGCGGCAATTGGCAAGTATGAGATTGGCAAGTATGTGCCGGTGGAGATGTTGCGTACCAGCGGGCGGTGACAGGCGTTGATTGTTGTTAGCCTGTACCGGCCTCTTCGCGGCTTTAGCCGCGAAGAGGCCGGTGAGGGCTTACTTGGTTTTCAGGTCAATCACCAGATCTTTGGCGGCCTTCGTAGCCAGTACACTCATGAGCTTGCTCATTTCATCCTGCCGCCCAACGCCTGATTCGGGTCCCCCCATCATCACGCTCGGCACTGGCGCCCTTGCAGCAGCCTCTGCCCAGGCCCGGTTGATCTTCACCATCGCATCCAGTTTGGTTTGCAGGGCACCATCCGCCTTGAGCGTGGCCTCACGGGCGTAGGCTTCGGCATCGGCCGTGATCTTGGTCGCTTCTGCAGTGACACGGGCCTTGTCCCGAAGCAACTCGGCCGTCTGTTTGTCGATCTCGGCGCGCCGCTTCTCCCGTTCCGCGTTGATTAGCGCAAGCTGCTTTTCGGTCTCGGCTTCGGTGGTACGTTCAATCTGCTGGCGCAGGCTTTCCTGACGTTTGGCCTCGACGTCCTTGGCACCACGAGCAGAGACCAGTTCCTTCTCTTCTTCTTCCTTGAGCCGGTTTTGACGAGCCACGGCCAGTTCGGCCAGCGCCTGTTGTACGCGGACCATACGTTGCTGATACTGCGGGTTGGGGTCGATATGAGTGACCCGCGCGTCGACTACTTCAACGCCAAACAGGCGGAATTGCTGTTGCTTGCGCAACTCCCGACCATCTTTGTCGAGCTTCTTTTCGATGACGAAACGCGTAGCGCTGTTGTCCCCAAAACTACCCTGTTCGGTGCCAGCCTGCAGAATCGCGGTTTGGGCCGGATGATTATCACGTTGAACGCGGATCTCCTTGCGGCTGGTCAAGTACAGGCCGTTGCGCAGCTGATTCTCGAACTCGGCACCGAAGTGGCTACGGTTACCCGCATAGTAATCGTCGGCACTCATCAGTGAGGCCGTGGCTTGCAGTGTTTCCTTTACCGCCGGCAATAATGCACGTTGCAGGAAGTTGTCTGGCGTGCGGTACTCTTGGGCGATTTTCAAGAAGGCTTCACCCGAAGGCAGGCGAAACTGGGTACTGAATTCTGCCTTCGCATCGACATTGCCCAGAAACACGATGGGCAGATTGTCCAGTGTGATGGACGGATGGCCGCCGCGAGTGTCTTCCGGGTTGTCCATGCGCAAGGAAGATTGGACGCCGATGGTACGGCGCCAGGCTGTACTGCGGCCGAACCATTTTGTGGCGTAGCCAACGTCTTCAACCACTTTCTCTTCGCCAAAGATCGTACGTACGTGGGTCATCTGACCCGCTTCGTTATAGAAAAACACTTCATTGAACATTCCTGCGAGTACGCCAGCGGCCAGGATCGGGATGCCAACGACTGTAACCAGCTTGCGGTTGATACGAAATTGGGAAAGGTCAGGAATAGACAGCTTTTGCATGGAGCACTCCTTGTGCGGAAAGTCACCATGCTGGCGAAGCTGTGCCTGTGTTCACAATCAGACCACTCGCATACCTTGCTTAGGAAAAATCGTTGGATTGATTAGGAAAAAATCCACCCTGGTTAGGCTGCATGACAGCAACTCAGACCCGCAGTTGCGGGTCTTCGTCTTTTTCTCGTGCCATGGTCGCATTCGAAACAGGATTCGGTTGCTCAGACTCGGCCGCCACTTTCTGTCCTCTGGTCTTGACCAACGAAACCACCACCCCACCCAGCAGCAACCCGAATGTCACCCCTAACGACAGCAACGCCGGCACCTTGCCCACCATGCCGTGGTAGAAAATCTTGCAGCCAATAAAGATCAACACCAACGCCAGCGCGTACTTGAGGTAAACGAACCGGTGCATCAGCGCCGACAGCGCGAAGTACAGCGAGCGCAGCCCAAGGATGGCGAAGATGTTGGAGGTGTAGACAATGAACGGGTCCTGGGTAATGGCGAAGATCGCCGGCACGCTGTCGACGGCGAACACCAGGTCGGCCAGTTCGATCAGCACCAGCGCCAGAAACAACGGGGTGGCATAGCGCAGGGCTTTACTGTGCCCAGGCGGGGTCTTGCGCACGAAGAAGTGCGAGCCGTGGATCTGGTCGGTGACCCGCATGTGCCGGCGTACGAACTTGATGATCGGGTTGTTGGCCAGGTCCGGGCGGCTGTCTTCTTTTGACAGCGCCATCTTCACCCCGGTGAACAGCAGGAAGGCGCCGAACAGGTACAGCACCCAGGCAAAGTTCTGCACCAGCGCCGCGCCCACGCCGATCATGATCGCCCGCAGGAACACCACCCCCAGGATGCCCCAGAACAGTACGCGGTGCTGGTAGCGGCGGGGGATGGCGAAGTAGCTGAAGATCATCGCCATGACGAACACGTTGTCCATCGACAGCGACTGCTCGACCAGGAAGCCGGTGTAGAACTCCAGCGCCGACTGGGCGCCCAGCTGGTACCAGACGCCGGCGCCGAACAGTACACCGACGCTGAAATAGCCCGAATACAGCAGCAGGCTTTCGCGCATTTCGATTTCCCGGTCGTGCCGGTGCAGCACGCCCAGGTCGAGCACCAGCAAACCGATGACGATGGCCATGAACACCAGCCACAACCAGGCGCTGGTACCGAGAACGGGGGTGGTGAGGAATGCGTGCAGAGCTGTCATGAGCCCCTCCTTGAATGTCGACGTTGCAAGGCAACAGTGATCCGACATGGCGGCTTGGCAGCCGTCAGAGGGGCCCGGTATCACATGAACTTGAGCCTAGACCCGTTTGCCATGGGTGCCGAATGGGGAGCTGTTACATTTCTTTGCCAAGGCCGCAATCACACCTTCAATACACCCACACCTCTACCCGACGGTTACGCAGGCGCCCTTGCTCCAGTTCATTGCCGGCCACTGGCAGTTCATCGCCCATGCCCGTTACCTCAAGCACCTCGACACCATCGCGTGCCAGCTCGCGGCGCACGGCCTGGGCGCGAAGGCGGGAGAGCAGGGCAGCGCGCCCGGGCGTTTCCTTGGGGTCGCCAAACCCTACCAGCACGGCCTTGCTCTGCAACTTGCCGGCCTGGCGCAGGTATTCGACCACCCGCTGCACATCGCGCAGTGCCTTGTTGTCGAGGCTGGCACTGCCTTCCTGAAAGCGGAAGTTCACGCTCAGCCGCTGCGCTTTCTGGGCCAGGGTGCGATAGCGTGGCGGCATGTCGGCCAGGGGCGGAATCGGCTGAGCCTTGATCTGCTGTGACACGAAACCCTGCTGGGCAACGATCGCCTGGCCAGCCGGGCTTTGGGCGAAATCGGCCAGGGCCTTGGCCTGTGGCTTGGGGTTGGCCGGCAGGTAGAAGTACAGGCGCCGTGACAGCGGGTAGTCTTCGCTGGCCACCAGCGCGCGCTCTGGCAGCATGGCGGGTGCGTCGCCTTCGGCCACCGCTAGCACCTTGGCACCGTGCACTGCGGCCAGGCTACTGAAGCCGATGGCCTGACGGTCGGTGGCTACTTGCGAAGCCAGCTCGTCGCTGGACTCGAAGCGCCGCGCCTTGGCTGATAGTTCGTCGTGCAGCGGCTCCAGCACAAGCGCCTTGAACGTCTCGTACGTGCCGGACCGGTCGTCACGGGCATAGAGGTGGATGGCGCCGCCAGCAATGCCCAATTGTTCCCAGCGCTGGATCTGCCCGGAAAAAATCTGCGCCAGTTGCTGGGTGTTCAGTTGTGGCAGCGGGTTGTCAGGGTGGACGATGACCGCCACGCCGTCCAGGCCGATGACTTGTTCGGCGCTGGCAGCGCGCAGGTCGCCCAGAGCACGTAACTGATGCAATTCGCTGTCGTTGATCGGCCGCGAGGCGGCCGCCAGGTCGGCGTGGCCACGGCCGAGGGCGATGAAACCGGTGCTGGACCCGTGAGCGGCAACATCGATGCGTATTGGCTGGCCATGATCGTCCTGCGCGGTGATTACGGTCTCGTTGGCGACGTTGCCCGGTTGCTGTTGGATGGCGGTGGCTTGCTGCGCACGCAATTGCCCCTGCACCAGTGCCGGCAGCAAGGCGGCGCCGATGGTGTTGGAGCCCTGGACGCGCAGGTGAGCGGGCTCGGCCGGGGTCGCTAGCGGTAGCAGGGTGAGCAGCAAGACAAGCAGGCGCAGCATGCCGGGTGGCCTATGGCATAGAGTTGGCCGGCAGATTACGACAGTGGCGTGATGATAATGTGACAGTGGTAGGGGCCGCAAAGCGGCCCCCGCGATCTCAATGCGCCCCGGCCGACTTGCTCAAATCACTTTCGGCCCACTCGGTATAGATACATGCATCCGCCACCGCCCAGCGCACTTTCACGCTGTCGCCAGGTTGCATAGGCATACCCGCAGCCGACAGCGCCTTCACTGTCAGTTCGGTACCACCCGCCGTCACCACATGGCAGGTCTGGCTCTCACCCAGGAACAGCACTTCGCCAACCTTGGCACTGACTTCGTTCCAGCCCGCCGGCAGCGGCTCGCGTGCAGCCTGTTCGGCGGTCAAGGCCAGGGCTTTTTCCGGGCGCACCATGATCAGGGCATCCTGCGAGGCAGTGAGGCCCGGGGTCAGGCGAATGGCCACCGGCTGGCCCTCGAAACTGCCCGCGCCATTGCTGCTGGCCTTGATACGCAGGAAGTTGGAGTTGCCCAGGAACGACGCGACAAAGGCATTCGGCGGGTTCTGGTACAGGTCGTAACCGGTGCCCAGGCCGACGATCTTGCCATGGCTGAAAATGGCGATGCGCTGGGACAGGCGCATGGCTTCTTCCTGGTCGTGGGTGACGTAGACGATGGTGATGCCGAGCCGACGGTGCAGCTGGCGCAGCTCGTCCTGCAGGTCTTCGCGCAGTTTCTTGTCCAGCGCACCGAGCGGTTCGTCCATCAACAGGATGCGCGGCTCGTACACCAGCGCCCGGGCAATGGCCACACGCTGTTGCTGGCCTCCGGACATTTGCGAAGGCTTGCGGTGGGCGAACTTTTCCAGCTGTACCAGCTTGAGCATGGCATCGACGCGCTTGGCGGTTTCGGTCGCGTCGAGCTTGCGAATGGCCAGCGGGAAGGCAATGTTGTCGCGCACGTTCAGGTGCGGGAACAGCGAGTAGCGCTGGAACACCATGCCGATATCACGCTTGTGTGGCGGCACGTTCACCAGCGACTGGCCATCGACCAGGATCTCGCCACTGCTGGGCGTTTCGAAGCCGGCCAGCATCGACAGGGTGGTGGATTTGCCCGAGCCGCTGGAGCCGAGGAAGGTCAGGAACTCGCCGTCCTGGATTTCCAGGTCGAGGTTGTCCACGGCGGTGAAATCGCCGTAGTGCTTGTTCAGGCCGCGCAGGCTGACCAGGGTCTTGCCGGGCGCGTTGTCTTTGATCACTGCACTCATTGTTGTTTTCTCCGCGCGCTCAGGCGTTTGTTTCGGTGCGCCGGCGCAAGGCGGCGGCAATGAACATCACAAGCAGCGACAAGCCGATCAGCAGGGTCGAGGCCACGGCGATGACCGGGCTGAGGTCCTGGCGCAGGGTGGTCCACATCTTCACTGGCAGGGTCTGCAGGTCGGGGCTGGCCATCATCACGCTCAACACCACTTCATCCCACGACACCAGGAAGGCGAACAGGCCGCCGGCGATCATCCCCGGGCGAATGGCCGGGAAGGTGACCTTGAAGATGGCCTGCAGGCGCGAGGCGCCGCAGATCACCGCGGCATCCTCGATCGACTGGTCGAACAGTTTCAGCGAGTTGATGATCGAGATGATGGTGAAGGGCAGGGCAACGATCACATGGCTGACCACGAACGCGAACAGCGTGCCGGTGTAGCCGAGCTTGAGGAACAGGGCGTACACCGCCACGGCGATGATCACCAGTGGCACGATCATCGGCATGGTGAACAGCCCGTACAGCAGCTCGCGGCCCGGGAAGCGGCCCCGTACCAAAGCGAATGCACTGGGCAGGCCCAGCAGCACGGCGGCAATGGTGGTCAGCACGGCCACCTTGAGGCTGGCCAGCGCGGCGTCCATCCACTCCGGGTTGGAGAAGAACTGGCCGTACCACTTGAAGGTCCAGCCCGGTGGCGGAAACACCAGCCACTGGGACGAGCCGAACGACAGCAACACGATGAACACCACCGGCAGCAGCAGGAAGGCCGCAATGACCCCGGTGGTCAGGTACAGGCCCGTGCGCAGCGGGCGGCCCATGGCATTGGGAGACAGGAGCATGGCGGTTACCTCGCGTTGCCAACCGGGGATTCCGGCTGCAGCTTCAGGTACAGGTAGAAGAGCACCAGGGTGATCACCACCAGCAGTGCGGCGGCGGCGCTGGCCAGGCCCCAGTTGAGGAACGACTGCACCTGCTGGATGATGAATTCGGGCAGCATCATGTTCTGTGCCCCGCCCAGCAGCGCCGGGGTGACGTAGTAACCGAGCGACATCACGAACACCATCAGCGCCCCGGAGAACAACCCCGAGCGGCACAGCGGCAGGAACACCTTCCAGAAGTTGGTCCATGGGCTGGCGCCGCAGATGGAACCGGCCTGCAGCACCATCGGGTCGATGGCGTGCATGGTCGCCTGCAGCGGTAGCACGATGAACGGGATCATGATGTAGCTCATGCCGATCACCACGCCGGTGAGGTTGTGCACCATTTCCAGCGGGGTATCGATGATACCCATGGCCATCAACGCCTTGTTGATCACCCCCGAGCTTTGCAGCAGCACCAGCCACGAGTAGGTACGTGCCAGCAGGCTGGTCCACATCGACAGCAGCACGATGTTCAGCAACCAGCGGCCCCAGCCCTTGGGCACCAGAGTGATTGCCCAGGCCAGCGGGAAGCCCAGCAGCACGCTGATCAGGGTGACCACGCCGGCCACCGAGAAGGTGTTGAACAGCACCCGTGCGTAGGCCGAGTTGGCGAACAACTGCTCGTAGTTGCCCAGCCCCGGCGTTGGCTCCAGCACCCCGCGCAGCAACAGGCCGACCAGCGGGGCGAAGAAGAACAGGCCAAGGAACAGCAGGGCCGGCAGCAGGTTGCGGCTGCCCTTCCAGCGCTGGCTCAGGCTGGCGCGGCGTGGGGCGGTACCCGAGGCGCCGGTACCCGTGGGGGCACCTTGCGCGTTATGCAGGGCGTTGATGGCGACTTTCATTTGACCAACCACTCATTCCAGCGGGCCGCGATGGCCTGGCCGTTCTTGGCCCAGTAGGCGAAGTCCAGGGTGACCTGGTCCTGGGCGTAGGCAGTGGGCAGGTTCGGTGCCAGGTCTTTGTCGAGCTTGGACACGCTGTCGACGTTCACCGGTGCGTAGGCAGTCTTGTTGGCAAACTCGGCCTGGCCTTCGGCGCTGCTGGCGTTGGCCAGGAACTTCATGGCCGCGTCCTTGTTCTTGGCGCCTTTGGGGATGACCAGGAAGTCGGCCATGACCAGGTTCTGTTTCCAGCTCACGCCCACTGGCGCGCCATCTTGCTGCAGGGCATAGACGCGGCCGTTCCAGAACTGGCCGAGCGAAGCCTCACCCGAGGCCAGCAGCTGTTGCGACTGAGCGCCACCGCCCCACCAGACGATGTCTTTCTTGATGGTGTCGAGTTTCTTGAAGGCGCGGTCCAGGTCCAGCGGATACAGCTTGTCGGGCGCTACGCCGTCGGCCAGCAGGGCCAGTTCCAGCACGCCAGGGCTCGGCCATTTGTACAGGGCGCGTTTGCCGGGATAGGTCTTGGTGTCGAACAGCGCGGTCCAGTCAACCGGCTTGTTGGCACCGAGCTTGCCTTCGTTGTAGCCCAGCACGAAGGAGAAGAAGAACGAGCCAACGCCGTGGTCGGAAACGAAACGCGGGTCGATCTTGTCCCGTTTTATCTGGTTGAAGTCGAGGGGTTCCAGCAGGCCTTCGCTGGCGGCACGCAGGGCAAAGTCGGCTTCGACATCGACCACGTCCCACTGCACGTTGCCGCTTTCGACCATGGCCTTGAGCTTGCCGTAGTCGGTTGGGCCGTCCTGGACGACTTTGATGTCGGTGGCTTTGGTGAAGGGGACGGCCCACGCTTCTTTCTGGGCGTCCTGGGTGGTACCGCCCCAGCTGACGAAATTCAGGCTGTCAGCGGCCACGGCGGCTTGACAGGCCAGGGTCAGCAGGCTGGCGGACAGCACTGCGGTTACACGTTTGCTCAACAGCATGGTTACGCCCTCGTTGCTTTTGTTATTCGAGGCGGGGCTTGTGGTGCGCCCGCCAACAGTGTTCGGGGAGCAGCTAAAACAAAGTGTCTGGGTGGCCGTTTGTAATTGTAGGTGCCGGCCTGCAGATTCAAGGTCTACGGGATATCATATTATGGTATTCCAAACTTTTGGCAAGAGGTATGAGGCGACCGGCCATCACTCCGCCCGTTCAGAAACGCTGCGGGGCCCCGCAGGGCCCCGCCAAATCAGATGCTTATGTGTTTTCAGCCGAGCATCCCGGGCTCGAAGGGAATGCTCTGCACCACCTCCAGTTCATATCCCGCCAGCCCGGCATACTTCAGCGGAGGCCCCAGATGGCGCAGCTTGCCCACGCCCAGGTCCTGCAGAATCTGTGCCCCGGTGCCCACTTCGGAGTACACCTTCGATTGCCCGCGCTGATAAGGGCGCAACGGCTGGGTCAGCTGCGGTACGCGCTCCAGCAGGGCTTGGGAGGATTCATGGTTGGCCAGGATCACCACTACACCAGCCCCTTCCTCGGCCACCTTCTGCAAGGCCGCCCATAACGTCCAGTTGGCTGGCCCGGCGTATTCGGCACCTACGAGGTCGCGCAGCGGGTCGATCACATGCACTCGCACCAAGGTCGGCTGCTCGCGGCGGATATCACCCATGACCATGGCCATGTGCACGCCGCCTTCGATGCGGTCTTCATAGGTGACCAGGCGGAAGGTGCCATGCACGGTCGGCAGCTCGCGTTCACCGATGCGCTTGATGGTCTGCTCGGTGCTCAGGCGGTAGTGGATCAGGTCGGCGATGGTGCCGATCTTGATGCCATGCTGCGCGGCGAATACTTCAAGGTCCGGGCGGCGGGCCATGGTACCGTCGTCGTTGAGCACTTCGACAATCACCGAGGCCGGGCTGAAGCCGGCCAGGCGGGCCAGGTCGCAGCCGGCTTCGGTGTGGCCGGCACGGGTCAGCACGCCGCCTTCGCGGGCGCGCAGGGGGAAAATGTGGCCGGGTTGCACCAGGTCTTCCGGGCGAGCGTCAGGGGCCATGGCCGCGGCCACGGTGCGTGCCCGGTCGGCGGCGGAGATGCCGGTAGTGACGCCAGTGGCCGCTTCGATCGACACGGTAAACGCCGTGCTGAACACGCTGCCGTTGGCGGGCACCATCTGTTCCAGCCCCAGGCGTTGGCAATGTTCATCGGTCAGGGTGAGGCAGATCAGGCCACGCGCTTCGCGGGCCATGAAATTGATGGCCTGGGCGTCGCAACGCTCGGCGGCGATCAGCAGGTCGCCTTCGTTTTCCCGGTCCTCGTCATCCACCAGCAGGACCATCTTGCCTTGCCGGTAGTCCTCGAGAAGTTCCTCGATGGTGTTGAAAGCCATGTTGCACGCTCACTGTGGTGGGGTGATTTTTATGGTATACCATCATACACAAATATCGCCGTAACAGGAGAGCAGCGCATGAAGGCCTATTGGATCGCCCATGTGGACGTGACCGACCCCGAGCAATACCAGCAGTACACCCAGCGCGCCCCGGCTGCCTTCAAGGCGTTCGGCGGCCGCTTCCTGGCCCGTGGCGGGCGCAGCGAGGCGATGGAAGGGCGGCATACCCCTCAGCGTAGCGTGGTGATCGAGTTCGATTCGTACGAGCAGGCGGTGGCGTGCTACCGGTCGGAGCTGTATCAGGAGGCCTGCAGCCATCGCCAGGGCGTGGCCAAGGCCGAGGTGATCATTGTGGAGGGGTTCGAGGCTTGAGTTGCATTTGTCGGCCCTTTCGCAGTTTTACCTGCGAAAGGGCCGACTCGGTTCAAGGCATACCTGGCAATTCATGCGGACGCAGGTCAAACACCAGCACCTCGGCATCTACCCCATTGCCCAGCTCAAGTACCTGTTCCTGCCTGACCCGCACGCCATCCCCTTCATTCAGCAGTTGCCCATTGAGCTCGATGCTGCCCCGGGCCACATGCACATAGGCATGGCGGTTTTCCGGCAAGGTCAGCGTGGCGCGTTCGTCGCCGTCGAACAAACCGGCATACACCCGCGCATTCTGCCTGACCTGCAACGACCCCTCGGCACCGTCCGGCGAGATGATCAGGCGTAGCTTGCCGCGCTTTTCCTCCGCACTGAAATGCTGTTGCTGGTAACGCGGTGTTGCGCCTTGCACGTTCGGCACGATCCAGATCTGCAGAAAGTGCACCGGCTGCGCCTGGCTGTGGTTGAACTCGCTATGGGCCACGCCGTGGCCTGCGCTCATCAGTTGCACATCGCCCGGGCGTATCACCGAGCCGGTACCCAGCGTGTCCTTGTGCTCCAACGCGCCTTCCAGCACGTAGCTGAAAATTTCCATGTCGCGGTGAGGGTGTTGGCCAAAGCCCTTGCCAGCGATGACGCGGTCGTCGTTGATCACCAGCAGGTCGGAGAAACCTTGCTCGTCCGGGTTGCGGTAATGGCCGAACGAGAAGGTGTGGAAGGACTTCAGCCAGCCGTGGAAGGCCAGGCCACGGTCTTGGGCGTTGCGTAGGGTGAGCATGGTGATTCTCCTTGAAAGCCGGGGCCGGGAGGGCTGCCGTGCTGTTGATGGAGATAACTTTACTGTCACCTGAATGTTGGAAAAACGGTGTTGGTGTTGAATTACTGTCTCGTGACAAGTGACAGTCGGACATGGCCTTTTGTAGGACATTTCTGTTTTGGGGACTGATCGGTTCCCGTCCATTGCATGGGTGATAGCTTCCAGACTTTCCATGCAGGGAGCTACTTATGACACGTGTATCGATACACGGCAAAGGACAGGCACTCGATGGCGACCTCACCACCACCGGTGCGGTGTGCATTGCCAGCAGCACCCACTACCGCGCGAACAACCAGCGGGCGCTGAGGCTGGGAGATATCACCACTGAGTGCCCGAATTGCAAGAGGCCCGGCGTCATTGTTGAGGGAGTCCCGTTCTTCAACATCGAAGGAAAACCAGCTGTGGTAGATGGGGCGCTGGTCAAGTGTGGCTGTCCAGAGGGTAGTAACCGTGTCGTGGCCATGGGGGGACGTGGCTTGGCGGCAAGCCCCTCGGCGGCACAGCAGACAAGCCAGGCGGCAACATCAGGCCAAGCCGGCTCCACTTCCCCCTTGAAAGCTTCGCTATCAGAAGCAAAACCGCAGCCCGTAATCTGCAAACATCCTGACATGATGGAGCAGGTTGCCAGCTACATTGCTGGAGAAATGAATCGCAACATCACACACCCATCCGTGCTGAAAATGCGGAAGCTAACCAGCTTTGACGCGACAGAGGAACATGCAAAATTTCAAAAGCTGCCTTGGTATGCACGTCTTTTGCCGCCTGACTTTCAAGCAATGATGGTGGGTAACACTGCTGCCGCGATGGCGCTTTGGACAGAGGGTTGGTCAGAACAGGCCCTGGGATCACAAGGTGGCGATCGCACACCGGTTTGGTAGGGTTTGGCATAAACACGGTGAAGTCGACTACTACTACGACATCTGGTCGAACATCCACTATGGCTATGTAGGGCGGGCGGGGGGCCTTTCAGAAAGTGTTCTTCTGGATGGTGCCGGGCTTGAGCAGATTGCATCAGACAGCATTCGGAAGGTTCAAGATTGGGATGAACAAGATGGGCCTCGTCGCTACGCAGACATCGACGGGATGCGGGCTTGGGATGATATAGGCGATCGTGTTTCCATCAGTATTGGCATCAAACTGTATACGCAGCACCCAAACGGTGGGATTACGGCAAAGGTGCTCATGGAAGAGGTATTAGCATTGCCACTGTCAAGCTGGGGAGGTAGCGTACGTGATCATGTCTGCAACTAAACCGAAACGGCATCTCTGGCGCTGGGTGGTTGCGATAATGCTCGCCCCAATCGTCTTTTGGTATGTCGCCACACCCTGGGTAAGTTTTCATTTTTCTGACAAAGGCCAGGGTCGCCTTGGCTATATCTTGAATGTTCAGCACGACATATCAAAAGGTGAGATCTACCCAGGTGAAACCACCGGCGGCCCCGGCCACATCTTCCCGAACGACCAATTTTTCATGCAGCTCGATTGGAACAACGGTGGAAAGTGGCACTGCATTCGGGCCAAACCCAAGTGGCCCAGGATCGATATCTACATCGGGGCGGACGGTGCCATAGATAGCCGCACCGATGGCAGATCCATTGAAGCCTGCGGGCCATTTCCGCAATAGAAGCAAAAGACCCGCCTAGGCGGGTCTTTTGCTTATCGACTCACTGCAGATGCACTTTAAGTTCGGTACCCGCCTGCCTCATCGCCGCCTTCACCGCCGGCACCTGGCTCAACGGGTTCAACAGCCCATAGTCATGAATCATCCCGTTGTAGCGCACCGAAGTCACGGTCACGCCGGCCGCATTCAACTTGCGGGCATACGCCTCACCTTCATCGCGCAGCACATCGAATTCGGCGGTCTGCACCAGTGCTGGCGGCAACCCTTTCAGCTGTTCACTGCTGGCCCGCAGCGGCGAGGCGTAGATCTGGTCCCGTGCCTTGGCATCGGTGGTGTAGTTGTCCCAGAACCACTTCATCATCCCGGTGGTCAGGAAGTGCCCTTCGGCAAACTGTTTGTACGATGCCGTCTCGAAGCTGGCATCGGTCACCGGCCACAGCAGCAACTGGAAGCGCAGGGCAGGGGTGCCGGCCTCTTTGGCCTTGAGTGCTACCACCGCGGCCATGTTGCCGCCCACGCTGTTGCCGGCCACGGCCAGGCGCTTGCCGTCAACGCCGATTTCCTTGCCATGCTCGGCCACCCAACGGGTAGCGGCATAGGCCTGGTTGATCGCCGTCGGGTAGTGCGCTTCTGGCGATGGGGTGTAGTCCACATAGACCGCCACCGCACCTGAGCCGACCACCAGGTCGCGGATCAGCCGCTGGTGGGTCGGGAAATCGCCTAGCACCCAGCCGCCGCCGTGGAAGAACATGAACACCGGCAGGTCGCCCTTGACGTTGGCCGGGCGTACCACTTGCAGCTTGATCGACTCGCCGTTGGCCTGGATGGTGCGCTCTTTTACCTCGATACCGGAAAGGTCGACTTTGACCGAAGCCTGGGCGCCGGTGAGCACTGCGCGGGCGTCTTTCGGGCTGAGTTGCTCCAGTGGCTTGCCGCCGCCTTGTTCCAGGGCCTGGAGGAAGGCCTGGGTGTGTTGCTCGACACCTGGGCTACCAGCGGCGAAGGCGCTGGAGACGGACAGGGCCAGAAGGGAAGCGGTGAGGGCTTTGTGGACAATGTTCATGAGCGAATCCTTTTCTATGCAAGTGTTGGTAATGGGCGTCTTGCCTGGCCTGCCGGGCCATCGCTGCGACTTGTGCGTAGATTAGGCAGATGCACTCGCGGGAAAAAGCCGCTATAAAGCGTTTGACTGTCACTATGAGCGAGACAATGAACCCCTACGAAGACATGCGCATTTTTGCCCAGGTCATGGAAGCCGGCAGTTTCACCGCCGCCGCCGACCGGCTGGGGATGTCCAAGCAATCGGTCAGCCGGCGCCTGATGCAGCTTGAAGAGCGCCTTGGCGTGCGCCTGCTGAACCGCTCTACCCGGCGGTTGGACGCCACGCCGCTGGGCCAGCACTACTACCAGTCGGCGCTGCGCCTGCTGGGTGAAGTGCAGCAGGTGGAGCACGACATCAGCGGCCAGGCCCAGGCTTTGCGTGGCACCTTGCGCCTGAGCGCGCCGCTGTCGTTCGCCATGGCGCACCTGGGTTGCCTGCTGACCGAGTTCCTGCAATTGCACCCTCAGGTGGATGTGGAGGTAGACCTGAGTGACCGGGCCGTGGACCTGATCGGCGAGGGTTACGACCTGGCACTGCGCATTGGCGCGCTGGAGGATTCCAGCCTGATTGCGCGGCGCATCGCCAGTGTCGAGCGGGTGTACTGCGCGAGCCCGGATTACCTGCGAGCGCGGGGCGTGCCGACAGCACCGGACGAGCTGGCAGGGCATGACTGCCTGCCTTATGGGCATTCGCGTCAGGTGCAGTGGCAGTTCCGCCAGGGCGGCAAGGCGCAGGCGATTCAGGTGGCCGGGCGGATGCGTGCGAACAACGGCGAGTTGCTCCGTGATGCAGCCATCGCCGGGATGGGGGTTACCTATCTGCCGACCTTCATCGTTGGGCAGGCGTTGGCGGACGGGCGGCTGCTCAGTGTGCTTGAAACGTGGACGCCTCCGTCATTGCAGCTGTCGGCGGTGTACCCGCAGCACCGGCAGGTGGCGCGGCCGGTGCAGGGGTTTGTCGACTTCCTGCGTGAACGGTTGGTGCAGCTTTAGGCTTGCGCCAGCACTTCGCCCAGCAACGCGCCCAACTCGATCAGCCCACCTTCGAATTCATCCATCGCATCCAGGACTGCCTCACGGAAATACGCCAACGACGCCCGATCAAACAACAGCTGCAACCCCGGCCGCTCTTCACTCCCCACATTCACCACGATCACATTGAGCCGCGCCGCCGAGGTCTGCGCCACGGCGCCGATAGGAAATGCCTGTAAACGCAGATCAACGCCGCACAACTTGGCCATCACCGCACTGCCATGTGGCCCTGACAGCTGCAGCCAGGCATGGCTGTCCTGACGCGGCAGCAGGTAGTTGCGCTGGCCATCCTGCACCCACTCGGCCTCTATGGCAGCCACTTGCGCGCCTTCGTCAGCCAGGCTGCCCAGCAGCAGGTACTCGGTCTGCGACAACCGCGCTACCCAGCCGCCGTCGTCCTGGCGCACGGCCTGGTTCGGTTGCTGTGGCAACCGGTAGCCACGTTGCTGCAGGTAGGCGGCGCTGTCGACGCCGCGAAAGCCGACCCGCGCCACCTCGGTCAGGTCGGTCAACGCGCAGGCGTGCAACAGCTCGGCCCGCGGGCTGCGAGGGATAAACGCTTTGGCTTGCAAACGGGTCATGGTTCAGAGCTCCTGGCGCAGGTTGTCGGGGTCGTGGAACGGCAGTTGCACCACCTTGGCATGCACCGTCGCGCCGCCCTCCACGCGGATCGGGATGTGCATGCCGGGGGTGGCCTGGTGGGCGCCGGCATAGGCCAGGCCGATGATCTGTCCCAGGGTTTGCGAATACTCGCAGGAGGTGACGTTGCCGCTGATGTCCGGCCCGTCCAGCACCAGGTGCCCCTCCAGCGGCTGTGGGCTGCCTTTGGGCAGGGTGAAGCCGACCAGCTTGCGCTTGAGCGGCTGTGCTTCGAGGATTTCGATGGAGCGCTTGCCGACGAAGAACGGTTTCTTGCGGCCAATGGCCCACTGCATGTCGATCTCTGCGGGGTGGGTCATGCCGTCGGTGTCCTGGCTGATGATCACATGGCCTTTTTCCAGGCGCAGCAGGCGTTGGGTCTCGACGCCGAACGGGCGAATGCCCAGGCCCGCGCCGGCCTGCATCAGGGCGTCCCACAGGCGCTCGGCATGGCGAGACGGCACATGCACTTCATAGCCCAGCTCACCGACGAAACCGACCCGCAGGATGCGCGCCGGGATGCCAGCCACTTTGCCCTGCCGGACGCCCAGGTACGGGAAGGCCTCGGCCGACAGCTCGACATCGTCACACACCTTGGCCAGCACCTGGCGCGATAGCGGCCCGGCCAGGTTGACGGCAGCCAGGGCGGCGGTGACGTTGGTGATGTCCACGTCCAGGCGCCACTGCGCATTCCACTTCAGCATCTGCTGGTAGATGCGGTCGACGCCGCTGGTGGTGGCGGTGACATAGAAGTGCTGCTCGCCCAGGCGCGCACAAACGCCATCGTCGATCACCACACCGTGCTCGTTGGTCATCAGCGCGTAACGGGTGCGACCGATGGGCAGCTTGGCAAAGCCAAACGTGTACAGGCGCTCCAGCAGCTCGGCGGCGTCCGGGCCGCGCACGTCCAGGCCACCCAGGGTGGACACGTCGATCAGGCCGACCTTTTCGCGCACATGGCGGGCTTCTTCCTGCATGCACCGCTCGCGGTCTTCGGGTTTGCCGTAATAAGCCGGGCGCTGCCAGATGCCGGCCGGCATCATCTTCGCCCCGGCTTGCAGGTGACGGCGGTGCATGGGCGTTTGCCGATAGGGGTCGAAGGCACGGCCGGCGACATGTGCCAGCTTTTCTGCCTGGAACGGTGGCCGGGCGGTAGTCACTCCGGTCTCGCTGATGCTGCGGCCGGTAGCCTGGGCCACCAGGCGCGCCGTGGGCAGCGCCGAGTGGCGGCCCTGGGAAGGGCCCATGCCGACCGTGGAAAAACGCTTGACCAGTTGCACGTCACGGTAGCCGCTGCGGGTAGCGTTGACGATGTCGCGCACTTGCAGGTCTTCGTCGAAGTCGACGAAATCCTTGCCTTTGGGGTGGGGGAAGATCGGCCAAGGGAAGTTGACCTTGGCTTCGGCGCCGAACGCCGACAGGGCTGGTGCTTGCAGGCCCAGCGCTGTCACTGCGTCGGCGGCCCCGCGTATGGCATCGGCCAGCACGTTGGCCAGCGCGTGGCGGCTGTTCACGGAGCCGGCGATATCCAGCCCGGCCGGCAAATGGCTGATGGCGAATTCGTCGCGGTTGACGTCATAGGCCAGCTTGCCACCGGCCTGGCACAGCAACTGGTATACCGGCATGTAGCCCGCCGACATGCACAGCAGGTCGCACGCCAGGCGCAGCCCGTGCGGGCCGACCTTGCCCTGGCCGGTGATCGGGCGAATGTCCACGCCACTGACATGGCGCATGCCCGCTTCATGCAGGGCTTCATACACGGTGCTGCCCAGGTGTACGGGGATATCGCGGCGCTTCAGCTCGGCAGCCAGTGCGTCATCGGCCGGCGCGGCGCGCATGTCGACTACGGCGGCTACGGCCACGCCTTGCTCCTGCAGGTCGAGGGCGGCGAGGTAGCCGTCATCGTGGCCGGTGAGGATGACCGCGCGCTGGCCCGGCTTGACCGCGTACAGCTTCATCAGCCGCTGGGCAGCGCTGGTCAGCATCACGCCCGGCAGGTCGTTGTTGCGAAACACCACCGGCTGGTCGAACGAGCCGGCTGCCACCAGGCAACGGGTGGCGCGCACCTTGTACAGACGCTTGTGCTGGATTATCGGCAGGTAGTTGTCGGTGAACCAGCCGTTGCAGGTAGCCTCCAGCAGCACCTGAATGTTCGGGTGGCCCTCGACGGCGGCCAGCAGCTCTTGACGCAGGTTGGCGGCGCGGGTGCCGGCGATGTCGAAGCGGGCGTAGGTGAGCGAGCCGCCAAGCACCGGTTGTTGTTCGATCAGCAGCACTTTGGCCCCGGCGTTGGCCGCGTCCAGGGCCGCACGCAGGCCAGCAGGGCCGGCGCCGATAACGGCCACGTCAACGAACAGATAGGCTTTGTCGTAGTAGTGCGGTTTGAAACCCAGGTCGAGCACGCCCAAGCCGGCTTTCTTGCGGATCAGCGGCTCCCACACTTTCCACATGCCCTTGGGCTTGTAGAACGAGCGGTAGTAGAAGCCCACCGGCATGAAGCGCGAGAACTTGCCCAGGTAGGCGTCGCGGTCATGCTGCAGGCTGCCGTTGAAGTTCTGCCCTTCGACCACCTGGCCTTCGCGGACGGCCTCCAGGTCGGCCAGTACGTTGGGTTCTTCAGGCAACTGCACCAACGTGTTGGCATCCTGCCCGGCCATGCTCAGCGGGCCGCGTGGGCGATGGTATTTGAACGAGCGCGACAGCAGCCAGCGGCCATTGCCGAGCAGGGCGCTGGCAATGGTGTCACCGGCAAAGCCCTCGCAGGCCTGGCCGTCGAACTGGAAGCGCACGGGCCGCTCGCGGTCGATCAGCAGGCCCATGGGCGCGGGGAGGCGAGTGTGGCTGTTCATCCGGTAATCTCCGGGCTGGCGGCGGGGGTGAAGTCGACGCGGCGGTCGAACAGTGCTTTCGGGTCGAAGGTGCGCAGCACCTGGTCGCTAACCGTGTGACGCTCGGCCAGGAACCAGTAGCTGGAGGCGTTGTGCAGCCACCACTCGGTCACCACCCCGGCCAGGTTGTCACTGTTGAACACATAGTCGGCCCACTCGGCATCGCTGCAACTGGCCGGGTCGGGCATGTGCTTGAACTCGCCGCCGTAGGTGAACTCGCTGATGTTGCGCGGGCCGTTCAAGGGGCAGGTCAGGATCTTCATCGTCGTGTGCTCCTAATGGCTGGCCGCCGTGGCGCCCATTTCGTTCACTTGCTGGAAGCGGCTGAAGCGCTCCAGGGCGAAGGGCGCGATCATTTCGGGTACTTTGCCGCCGCTGGCGACCAGCTCGGCCATGGTCTTGCCGCAGATGGGCGTGGCCTTGAAACCCCAGGTGCCCCAACCGGCGTCCAGGTAGTAGTTGTCGACCGGCGACAGGCCCATGATCGGGCTGTAGTCCGGGGTCATGTCGGTCATCCCGGCCCACTGGCGCATCAGCTTGGCGTTGGCCATGAACGGGAACATCTCGATGGCGTGGGCCAGCAGGCTTTCCTTGAGGTCGAGGGTGGAGCGGGTGTTGTACAGCGGGTACGGGTCGGAGCCACCGCCGAAGACGATCTCGCCACGGCTGGTCTGCTGCACGTAGCAGTGCAATGCCGAGGAGCTCACCAACGGATCGAGGAACGGCTTGAAGGGCTGGGTGACCATGGCTTGCAACGGGTAGGTGTGGATCGGTGCGCGGATGCCGGCCTTGGCCATCAACAGCGAGCTGGCGCCGGCCACGGCCTGGACCACGCAGCCGCACTGCACGGTGCCACGGTTGGTCTTCACCGCTTCGATGCGGCCATTGCGAATCAGCAGGTCCTGTACTTCGGTCAACTGGTGGATTTCCACGCCGCGCTTGGCCGCCTGCTTGGCGTAGCCCCAGGCCACCGCGTCGTGGCGTGCGGTGGCGCCGTCTATGTGCCATAGGCCCGCCAGCACCGGCAAGTGACCGGGGTCGAGGTTGAGGCTGGGCACCAGTTCACGAATCTGTTGGCGGTCGATCATTTCGGTCCGGCCGCCAAAGTGCTTGTTGACCTCGGCGCGCTGGCGGAAGGCGCGCACGGTAGCGTCGGTGTGCGCCAGGGTGAGCTGGCCGCGCTCGGAATACATGATGTTGAAATCGAACTCGTTCGACAGGTTCTGGAACATGCGCACCGATTCTGCATAAAAGCGCACGCCCTCGCTGGTGAGGTAGTTGGAGCGGATTACCGCCGTGTTGCGCGCGGTATTGCCGCCGCCCAGGTAGGCCTTTTCCAGCACGGCGACATTGGTGATGCCGTGATACTTGGCCAGGTAGTAGGCGATGGCCAGGCCGTGGCCGCCGCCGCCGATGATCACCACGTCATAGCGCGGTTTGAGTTCGCACGGTGGCGGCAGGTCGACCTCCACCGGGTAGTCGGCGCTCAGGCCGTATTTCAGCAGGGCGAAAGGCATACGGTGCGCTCCTGGTGGGCGGCCTGTTGCTGCAGGTCGAGGGCGAGCAGGGTGTTTTTCATCAAATAGGCGATGGTCATCGGGCCGACGCCACCGGGCACCGGGGTAATGCCGGCCACCTGTGGCAGGGCGGCAGCGAAGTCGACATCGCCGACCAGGCGGCTGTGGCCGCCTTCATCGATGCGGTTGATACCGACGTCGATCACCACTGCGCCGGGTTTCAGCCAGTCGGCACCGATCAAGCGCGGTTTGCCTACGGCTGCCACCAGAATGTCGGCCTGGCGGCACAGCGCTGGCAGGTCGTGGCTACGCGAATGCACCACCGTCACCGTGCAGTCGGCCTGCAGCAGCAGGGCAGCCATGGGTTTGCCGACGATGTTCGAGCGGCCCACCACCACCGCGTGCTTGCCGCGCAGTTCGCCACAGGTGTCACGCAGCAGTCGCATGCAGCCGCTGGGTGTGCACGGGGTGAGCACATCGCGGCCCTGGGCCAGGCCACCGACGTTTTCGCTGTGGAACCCGTCCACGTCTTTCAGCGGGTTGATGGCCTGCAGCACGCGGTGCGCGTCGATGTGCGCGGGCAGCGGCAGTTGCACGAGAATGCCGTTCACCTCGGTATCGCGGTTCAGGCGATCGATCAGGGTCAGCAGTTCGCCCTGGGTGGTGTCGGCGGGCAGGCGATGCTCCAGCGAGCGGATGCCTACTTCGTCGGCGCGCAGCACTTTATTGCGCACGTACACCTGGCTGGCGGCATCGGCGCCCACCAGCACCACAGCCAAGCCGGGTTGCACGCCGCCCTGACGCAGCTCCTGCACCTGCTCGCACACCTCGGCCAGTACACGCGCGGCAGTGGCCTTGCCGTCGATCAGCTTGAGGCTGGGAATGGCGTTCATTTGAAGATCACCGTGCGGTCGTGGTTAAGGAACACCCGGTGCTCAAGGTGGTATTTCACCGCGCGGGACAGGGCAATGGTTTCGGTGTCGCGGCCGATGGCCACCAGGTCGTCCGGGGCATAGGCGTGGTCCACGCGCTGCACTTCCTGCTCGATGATCGGGCCTTCGTCCAGGTCGCTGGTCACGTAGTGGGCGGTGGCGCCGATCAGCTTGACCCCGCGCTGGTAGGCCTGGTGGTAGGGCTTGGCACCTTTGAAACCGGGCAGGAACGAGTGATGGATGTTGATCGCCCGGCCTGACAGTTGGCGGCACAGGTCGTCGGACAGAATTTGCATGTAGCGCGCCAGCACCACGAGCTCAGTGCCGGTGTCTTCGACAATGCGCAACAGTGCGGCTTCCTGTTCGGCCTTGGTTTCCTTGGTAACGGGCAGGTAGACGAAGCGGATGCCCTGGCGCTCGGCCATGGGGCGCAGGTCCAGGTGGTTGGACACCACGGCGGTGATCTGCATGTCGAGCTCGCCCTTGGCATGCCGGTACAGCAGGTCGGACAGGCAGTGGTCGAACTTGCTCACCATCAGCAGCACGCGCATCGGCCGGGCGCTGCTGTGCAGGCTCCACTGCATGTCGAAGCGTTGGGCCACGTCGGCAAAGCCCGCCTCCAACTGCGGTGTGTCCCCTGTGGTACCGGTGTTGTAGCGGAACACTGCGCGCATGAAAAAGCGCCCATTGTCCTCGTCGTCGAACTGCGCCATCTCGCTGATGTAGCAACCGTGCTCGGCCAGGTAGGTGGTCACCGCAGCGACGATGCCGGACACGGCCGGGCAACTGACGCGCAGGATGAAGTGATCGGGAGCGGGGTGCATGTCGGATAGGCCTCGTGAGTGGGGGGCAGGTCGGGCACAAGGGCAAAAGAAGCTTCGCGAGCAGGCGAAGTGGTGTTTCTTGGCAGGAATATAAATTTCCTTTAGGCGATTTATAGGCGAAGTGAGGGGTGTCGGTCTAGGGGGGTTGTGAAATTTTTTATCCTGACAGGAAAGTTTTTTGAGGGCGCTTTGTACGTCTATGCTTGCACCATGACCACACCACCCCCCTTGCGCCAACCATGCCCCCCTGGTGCCTGCGACTGCGGCCGCGAACATCTGGGCGAGCATCCGCAGGCCGCACAGCGCATCCTGCTACTGACCCGTCAGGAAGAGAAACGCCTGCTCGAACGCCTGGAAAACCTCAAGGACCTGGAGGACCTGCAACGCCTGCAGCAACGGATGTACGACAATCTCGGCATCCGCGTGCACATCGCCCCCGGGTTCAACGAAGTGCGCACCATGCGCGGCATTGTCATCGAGCTGGATGACCAGCCAGGATTGTGCCGCAGGACCCGGCAATCGATCCCGGCGGCCATCCGGCGCGGGCTGGAGCGTAATCCGCAGGTGGCGTTCCGCCTGCTCGATGCACACGACCTGTTGCGTGATGCCTGAAACGTTAATTTTTCAGCGGCCGGTTACGTCTACTTGAAAGCCCCCCTGCGCCACGCGCATAGCGGCATTCATCATTCAAGGAGACAGGCAATGACTTCCGTATTCGACCGCGACGATATCCAGTTCCAGGTAGTGGTCAACCACGAAGAGCAATACTCGATCTGGCCCGACTACAAGGCCATCCCCAACGGTTGGCGTGCCGTGGGCAAGAGCGGCCTGAAGAAGGAATGCCTGGCCTATATCGATGAGGTCTGGACCGACATGCGCCCACTGAGCCTGCGCCAGAAAATGGCCGAAGCCGCCGCCCAGTGATCGCACTGAACCTGCTGTGCCTGCCGTATTCCGGAGCCAGCGCCATGGTCTACAGCCGCTGGCGGCGCAAGCTGCCGGCGTGGCTGCAGGTGCGCCCGGTAGAGCTGCCCGGGCGTGGCGCACGCATGGCCGAGCCGTTGCACACCGACATGCAGGCGCTGGCCCGGCAACTGGCCGCCGAGCAACGCCTGGCGGCCAATGGGCCCTATGCGTTGCTCGGCCATAGCCTGGGGGCGTTGCTGGCCTTCGAGCTGGCCCATGAACTGCAGGCGCTGGGCTGCCCGTCGCCACTGGCATTGTTTGCCTGCGGTACCGCAGCGCCAACCCGGCGCGAGGATTACGATGGCAAGGACTGGCGCGAGCCCAAAAGCGACGCCGAGCTGATCAGCGAGTTGCGCGAGCTTCAGGGCACGCCTGAAGAAGTGCTGGCCAACGCCGAGCTGATGAGCCTGACCTTGCCGACCTTGCGCGCGGATTTTCTGCTCTGTGGCACTTACGCCTACCGTCAGCGGCCGGCCCTGCAGTGCCCGCTGCACGTGCTGGGCGGCGTGGACGACCGGGCCAGCGAAGAGCAGTTGCAGGCCTGGCGCAAGGAAACCCAGGGTGACTTCTCGCTGCAGATGTTCCCGGGTGGCCACTTCTTCATCCATGAGCACGAAGACGCCGTGCTCGATGCGCTGACCGGATCATTGCAGCCGCTTCGGCTGTCTGCCTGATTGACGTCACCTCTTGCCTGAGGGAGGCTAGGCCTTTTTCCAGGCAAGGGGCAGACAATGCTGATCGATCCACACAAGGCCGCACTGCTGGTCGGTGAACAGCCCTGAACGGCCGGTTACTGGCTGTCGGGTTGATGGCGTTGGCGCTGCTGCAAGGCTGCGTCGGGCACCGTGACGAAGCACCCGAGGCGGACCCGGCCAAGGTCCGTGCGCAACTGTTGCGGCTATTGCCGGCCCAGACCAAGGACCGCGAGGGCTGGGCCAGGGACATTCAGGTGGCGTTCGAAACCCAGCGCATTACCCCAAGCAAAAGCAACCTGTGCGCGGTGCTGGCCGTGACTGAACAGGAATCCACTTTCAGCGCCGACCCGCAGGTACCCAACCTGGGGCGGATCGCCCGCGAGGAAATCGACCGGCGTGCGGCACGTCTGCATATCCCCAGGCTGTTGGTTGACGGTGCGCTGAAGACGCCTTCGGGCAACGGCCAGAGCTACCAGCAGCGCTTGCAGGCGGTGCGCAGCGAGAAGCAGTTGAGCGCGTTGTACGACGAAGTGATAGCCCGCGTGCCACTGGGCAAGACCTTGCTGGACGGGCTCAACCCGGTGCACACCGGCGGGCCGATGCAGGTCAGCATCGACTTTGCCGAAAAGCATGCGCAGGGTTACCCCTACAGCCACGATGGCAGCATTCGCCAGGAGGTATTCAGCCGGCGCGGCGGCATGTACTTCGGTATTGCCCACCTGTTGGGCTACCCGGTCAACTACGAGCGCCAGCTGTACCGCTTTGCCGATTTCAATGCTGGTTGGTACGCCAGCCGCAACGCCGCATTCCAGGCCGCACTGAACAAGGCGACTGGTGTGACGCTTGCCTTGGATGGCGACCTGATTGCGCCGGGTGCGATCATGCCCGGGGCCACCGAACTGGCCGCGCGCAAGCTGGGCGGGAAGCTGGGGCTGCGTAACCCGCAGATTCGCAGCCAGCTGGAGGAGGGCGACAGTTTGGCGTTCGAGGACGGCAAGCTGTACAGCGGGGTGTTTGCCTTGGCAGATGCCAAGGCTGGCAAGCCGGTGCCACGGGCGGTGCTGCCGGGGATCGAGCTGAAGAGCCCGAAGATCACCCGAAAGCTGACCACGGCGTGGTTTGCCGGGCGGGTGGATGAGCGCTACCAGCGGTGCATGAAGCGGTAGCCGGTACAGGCAACATCAGCTTTCGCCCAAGGCCCCAACCACTTGGTCGACGCTGGCCTTCAACCCGGCAAACGCATCCTCAGGGTCGCTCTCCACCACCACCAGTTTCGCCCCGGCTGCCTTGATCACCTCGGCTACCGCCGCGTCCGGCTGCCGATGGTCCAGCACCAGTGCCACATCCTGCGCTTTCAGGTTTTCCTCCAGCGCCTTGAGCGCGGCAGCGTCCCATTCGGTCGGCAGCGGCTGCTCCACCACATCCAGGTTCAAGCCGCTGGCCAGGTAACCCAACCGCCCGGACAAGCTCACCACCGTCAGGTTGTCGACCTTGGCCAGACGTGTCTGGCTGCTGGCCGATAGCTCAAGCAACTGGCGCTTGAGCCCTGCCAGGTTGCCCTGGATCTTCGCTTTGTCATCCGGTGCCAGCCGCTCCAGATCATTGGCCACCACATCGGCCATGCGCCCGAGGTTGGTCGGGTTGAGCCAGGGGTAGGCGCCGTAGGCATCGTCACCTGTGACCGCAATGCCGGGCAGCGCGCCATCCACCGGCCGTGCGGCATCGATTTCGACGATGCGGATGTTGCTGCGTCGGGCCATCGGGTACAGCGGGTCGTCACGCCAGATCGAGCGTACACCGATCACCGCGTCGGCCTGCTGTGCGGCTTTCTCCAGGCTGGGGCCACCGCGCGAGCTGAAATACGACGGCTGGCGGCTGGCCGGCAGGTTGGCCGGTGCCGCACGTTTGAGTTGCACCGCCGTGCCGTCGAGCAGGGCGCTGGCCAGGCTGTGGGTGATGGGCAGGGTGGTCAGCACTTGCGTGGCAAAAGACAGCGACGGCAGGCCGGCCAAGGCCAGCGCCAGAGTCAGGCGTTTCAGGTTCATGCCGGGTTTCCTTGCAGGCGTGGGACGAGGGCGCGGGCCAGGGCGGCCAGGGCAAAGCAGATGCCGGCGACCAGGATGATCGCGGCGCCCGACGGCACGGGCAGGTCGAAGACGATTGGCAGCAGAATGCCAAGCAGGGTGCTCAAGGTGGCGATCAGTACCGAGACGAAGAAGAACCCCTTGAGCGACTGGCTGACCAGGCGTGCAGCCGCAGCGGGGATGACCAGCAGTGCTCCGACCAGGATGGCGCCGATTACCTTCACGGCAGCCACGGTTACCAGGGTTACCAGCACCACGAACAGGTAATCCAGGGTTTTCACGGCCACCCCGCGCACGGCTGCCAGTTGCGGGTTGAAACTGGCCAGCATGATGCGGTTGTACAGCGGCACAGCCAGGGCCAGCACCAGCACCGCGACGATACCCAGCACCACCAGGTCCTGGCCGCTGACGGTCAGCACCGAGCCGAACAGCACGTTTTCGAGGATGTGCACATTGATCTTGCCGGCCAGCATCAGCAGCAGGCTGGCACCCAGCGCCAGCGACACCGACAGGAACACGCCGATCAGCGTGTCCGGTGAAAGGCCCGTGCGGTTGCGCAGGAAGTTGAGCAAGATGCCGAACAGCAGGCAGTAGCCGAACAGGCTGCCATAAGGGCCGGTGTAGGGCTCACCGAGCAGGATGCCGATGGCTACCCCGGTCAGTGCAGCATGGCCCACAGCTTCGGAAAAGAACGCAAAGCGCTTGACCACCACCAGGGTGCCCAGGCCGCCCAGTACCGGGCCAATCATCAGGCCAGCCAGCAAGGCATTGACCACGAAGCCGTAGGCCAGTGCCTCAGGCAAGTAGCCAGCCGTGGCCCAGTCCTGGACCAGTTGGCGGAATGCTTCAAAACTCATGAGGCAAGGCTCTCGCTACGCGGGTGAACAGAGAACAGGCCAAGCAGGCGCTCTGGTGTGAGGGCCTGGGCCGGTGGGGCGTCGAACAGCACCTGGCGGCTCAGGCCAGTGACCCGGTCGGCCAGGCGCAGCACGGCCTCCAGGTCGTGTTCTATCCACAGCACCGTGGTGCCGGCCTGGCGCCAGCCCTGCAGTAACTGCTCGAACACCTGGATACCAGCTTCATCGAGGGCCGACATGGGCTCGTCCAGTACCAGTAACTGCGGCTCGGGGATCAGGCCTTGGGCCAACAGCACGCGCTGGCGTTCGCCGCCAGACAATGCGCCCATGCGCCGTTTGCGCTTGTCGAGCATGCCGACCCGCGCCAAGGCCGCATCGATGGCCGGCTGCACGCGGCGCGACAAGCCGAGAAAAGCCGGGCGCCGCTGGCACATGGCAGCCATGAAGTCATCTACGGTCATTGGCAACCCACGGTCGAACTCCAGCGCTTGTGGCACATAACCGATCACCTCACGCTCGCCTGGCCAATGCAGGGTCAGCTGGCCCTGGTGTGGCATTTGCCCGAGCAGAGTCTTGATCAGCGAACTCTTGCCACCACCGTTAGGGCCGACGATGGCATGCACGCTGCCAGCAGCAACGCCGAAGCTGACGTGTTCAAGGATGCGGGTACGGCCCAGGGTAAGGTCGACCTCGGCGAACTCGATGCGTGGCCCACAGGCCTTCACCAGGTTGGCGGCGGCGGTCATGCGCGGTTCTCCTGGATGGCGCGCACCACGGTGTCGAGGTTGCGCTTCATCTCCACCTCGTACTTCTCTTTGGTGTATTCACCGTAGGAAATGTGCGTCAGCGGGTACAGGCGCACGCCGGATTCACGCTGGATGGTTTCGACATAGGCGGACGGGAAGTCCATTTCCGAGAAGATCACCTTCACATCCAGGGCTTTGAGCTGGTCGATGGTCTTTTTCAGCTGGGCCGGGCTGGGCTCGATGCCGTGGGCCGGTTCGACCACGGCGGTCACCTCCAGGCCGAAGTCGCGCACCAGGTAGTCGTAGGCAGCATGGATGGTGGCAACCCGAAAGGTGGCGCTGGGTGCTTCGGTTACCTTGGCCAGCGCCTCGGCACGCAGGGCGCGCAGGCGCTTGGCGTAGGCACGGGCGTTTTGCGTGTACAACTTGGCGTTGTCCGGGTCGAGCTTGCCCAGTTCGCGGGCGATGTTGTTGACCTGGGCGATGGTGGTGCTGATCGACAGGAAGGTGTGCGGGTTGACCACCTTGCCGGCGCCGCGCGCTGCAATGCCCGTGGCCGCCAGCAACGGCACGTTCTGGTTGGCCTCGATGGTGGCGATGCCGGGCTTTTCGCTGGCGGCGATCATGCGGTCGGCGAAGTCGTCATGGCCGACACCGTTGAGCACCACCACGTCCAGCGTGCCGATGCGCTTGATGTCCTCGGCCCGTGGCTCGTAGGCATGCGGGTTGAAGCCCGCGGGAATCAGCGGCACCACTTCGGCCTTGTCGCCGACGATGTTGGTCACATAGCTGTAGTAGGGGTGCAGGGTGATGCCAATACGCAGCGGCTTGCCGTTATCGGCCAGGGCCAGTGCCGGCAGGGCAAAGGCCAGGAGCAGGGCGAGGGCGGAGCGGAACATGGGCGGGAGTCCTTGGGTTCAGTGACGGTGTTCGCGGGTAACCCCAGCGTCGTAGTGGCTGACCAC
This sequence comes from Pseudomonas sp. OG7, assembly GCF_014192825.1. Classification (NCBI taxonomy): domain Bacteria; kingdom Pseudomonadati; phylum Pseudomonadota; class Gammaproteobacteria; order Pseudomonadales; family Pseudomonadaceae; genus Pseudomonas; species Pseudomonas sp. OG7. The sequence continues at coordinate 122,984 of NZ_JACHYK010000007.1, forward strand.
CTGTTGCCAACCCGCAGCGATCAAGGCCGCCTGGCCGAGATCGTCCGGGATGACGGCAGCGCTGTCGCGGCGCAACCAGACATCGGCCTGGCCGGTGCTGTCCGCTGTCAGGATCAGCAGCAGGCTGCCGGCGACTTCAGGGGCCTGACTTCGGCCCAGGTAGGCACCGGATTTCAGCCACGACCACTGATGACTGCCACGGCTCTGGCTGCCGGCATCCACCACGAATGGCGGCAGGCCTTCTTCGGCCAGTGCCTGCACGCTCGGCACGGTAGCGTTTTCTTCACGCAGCGCCTGGATCTCGTCGAGGGCCACCCGCAGGTCGGTGTACAGGCCTTGCTCGGCAGCGGTAAGGTCGCGGCGGGCGTCAATCTGGTGGCTGGCGATGGCCTGTTCGTCTTCGCGCTCGCCCCGCAACAGCACCACACTGGCGGCGAGCACCACGATCAGCAGGCTGGCCAGCAGCACGTACAGGGTTTCGTGCCCGGCGCCGGCCGGGCGTATCACTTGAGCGCGGCTCATGGCTGGGCGATATCGGCGTGGTCGACTTCCACCACGTGTCCGGGGCCGGCATCGAACAGCACGTAGAATTCGCCTTCCGGGCGCTTGAAGGTGAGCGTGGAGTCGTCGCCCAGCTTGCCGCCGACCAGTACTTGCTCGTCATAGCCGATCACGTCCAGGGTCACCCCGGCGGCACCGCTGCCGTCCGAGAAGCCACCGGTGCATTTGACCTGGCCGCTGGCCAGTTCTTCGCATTCGCACATCGGGTTGTGTGCCAGGGCAGGGCCAGCGGCCAGTACCAGCAAGGGCAGGGAGAGGATGCGCATCAGGTGTTTCATTTCTTGCCTCCTTGTTTCTCGAGCCAGGCCACGGTGGCAGGCGATGCCTTGGCCAGGGGGACGGATGCCTGGTGCATGCTGCCGTCCCAACCTTCCAGAGTGATCCAGATTTGCGCGTCGGGTTTGGTACGCGGCGGGATGGGCAGGTTGGTGCCCATGCGGTAGGGGGCGCCAAAGAAGATGGTGCCGGCAGCGCGCAGGCTGCGGGGTTTGCCGATGCGCAGGTAAACGGCCTTGACGTCTTTCATGCAGGCTTTGCACAGGGACGCGCTGAAGGACTTGAAGTGGCCGGCGGGGCCGTCTTCGCGTGGTGCTTCGTCACGCAATTCAGCCAAGTCCAGCGTGTAAGGGCCGGCCTGGATGCCACTGACCACGTTCGCCCCCAGGCCGGCGTCGCCACGAAACAGCTTGGCGTCGCTGAAATACTTGGGCATGAAGCCCAGCGGGACGAGGATCAGCAGGATGTTCAGATGAAAGCGCCACTTCAGCCACCACTGCTTCAGCGGGCTGGCGGGCACGGCCTGGGCGTGGCTCATGGTTGGGTCTCCAGTGTGGTCTGGCTGCGTGCGGCACGGGGAGCACGGTCGCTGCGCTTGAGGGCGGCTGCGGTGGCCTGGACGGTACGCTTGGTCCAGATCAGCAAGCCGCTGAGCACCATCAAGGTGAGTACCAGGCCGAAGAAGAACCAGATCAGCTTGATGGGCAAACCGCCAAAGTCACCGGTGTGCAAGGGGCGCATGGACTCGGTGACGAATTCCAGCGTGGAGCGGTCGCTGAGCAGGAACTGGCTGTCGACGTTGCTTGTGTAAGGATTGACCGCTGCACTCTGGAACATCAGCGGATACCAGCCGCGCCCGCCCATGGAGACGTGGCTGTAGGCGGTCGCCGGCAACGAAATGAAGGTAATGTCCAGGCCTGGAATCGCCAGGCCGGCGATACGTGCCGCCTCATCGAGGTCAATGCGCGGGGCAGGCGTGCCATCCGGCATTTGCGGCACATCTTCACGGGCGATCACCGGCACGATAGGCCGGCTGGAAATGGTGATGTGGTTGTCCGAAAGCAGCGCCTGGATCAGGAACCAGGTGCCGGTGATGGAAATGACCGCGATGAACCAGATCGACCACACCCCCGCCAGGCGATGCAGGTCGCCCCAGAAAATACGTGAGCCGTGCCCGGTGCGCACCGGTTTGAAGAAGCCTTTCCAGAACTTCTTGTACACCACCAGCCCGGTGACCAGAGAGGCCAGCATGGGCAGGCCGAGAAGCGAAACCAGGTACCAGCCCCAGCTGAAACCATTGGTGAACGGCACCAGCCACCAGCCATGCAATGCACGGGTAAAGGCTTCGAAGTTGAAGTCAGGGGACTTGCCCTGGATGACGCCGGTGTAGGGATTGACGTACAGCGTCGGGCTGGTCCCGTCGGGGTATGTGACATCGGCCAGCAGGGCAAAGTGCGAGCCGTCAGGCTGCCTGAGCGACTCCACGAACATGTCTGGCTCGGCTTTGCGCATGGCGTCCAGTACCTGCTGGAAGCTCAGGCGCTCGGCATCACCGTCGGGCTTGCTCGCGCGTACGTCCGGGTTGGCCAGCCAGACGATTTCCTGGCTGACCACGGCGAGCATGCCGGTGAAGCACACGATCAGCACAAAGAACCAGATTGGCAAGGCGAGCCAGCTATGCACCAGGAACCACAGCCTGGATTTGGATTTTTTCGGTGATTTGGCCATCAGACGGTCTTCTGCAATGGGTGGTCGAGCGTGTGCCCAACCAAAGAGGGCTGTACTGATAAGGACGAATGAGAATCGAAAACCTGCCGTTTTAAATGCAAGCAAATGTTTCAGGCAGCACAAGGCCGACCTGCGCGAGAAGCGACAGGCCGGCCTTGAGGGTGCTTAGCACAGGGGTCAGGCGCGGGTCAGGGCCGCAGCGGGTTGTGCTTTGCCGTGCAATTGCGCCAGGTCCTGATACAGGGCGCGGCCAATTTCTGCGGCACGGGCCGGCAGTACCGAGAGCAGGGTGTCACTCAGGCCGTGGCTGTTTTCGCAGAAGCCCTGCAAGTACACCGAGGCCTGCAGGTCGGGGCTGGCCAGCACGCGGTAGTTGCGGTCGACGCTGAAGTCGTCCAGGTAACCGGCCAATGGCGCCAGCAGGTCACGGTGCGAGCGGCGCTCGTAGCCGGTGGCGAGGATCACGGCGTCGTAGCGGTGGGTTTGCTGCTGGCCAGTAGCGAGGTCGCGCAGGGTCAGCTCCAGGCCTTCGCGAGTGGCCACCACGGCTTCCACCTGGCGCCGGCACAGCACGTTGTGGCGGTGCTGGTGGGCGACTTTCTGCCGGTAGAGGATGCCGTAGATGCGTTCGATCAGGTTGAGGTCGACCACTGAATAGTTGGTGTTGTGGTACTCGCCCAGCAACTTGCTGCGCTGGTCGGCGGGTTCGTTGTAGACCAGGTCGGTGTAGTCCGGCGAGAAAATCTCGTTGACGAACGGGCTATCGTCGGCCGGTTTGAGGGCCGAACCGCGCAGGACCATGTCGACCTTGACAGTCGGGTAGCTGTCGTTCAGGTCGATAAACGCCTCGGCGGCGCTCTGGCCCGAGCCGATCACAGCGATGCGCATCGGTTTGCCGTCGGCGCACGGCAGCTTGTTCAGGCTGCTCAGGTATTGGGAGTGGTGGAACACCCGTGGGTCATCCTTGAAGGCGCCGAACTTTTCCGGAATTTTCGGCGTGCCGCCGCTGGCGACCACCACCGAGCGGGTGCGGCGGCTGTATTCGCGGCCCTGTGCGTCGCGTGCGATTACGCGCAGGTGGTTTACCCGGCCATCCTGCAGTTCCGGTTCGATACGCAGCACTTCCTGGCCATACACGGCCTGGGTGGCGAAGTGTTCGGCGGCCCAGCGCAGGTAGTCGTTGTACTCCAGGCGGCAGGGGTAGAAGGTGCCGAGGTTGATGAAGTCGGCCAGGCGCTGCTTCTGGTGCAGGTAGTTGACGAAACTGTAGGGGCTGGTGGGGTTGCGCAGCGACACCAGGTCTTTCAGGAACGAGATCTGCAGCTCACTCTGGGTGGCCAGGGTTTCGCCGTGCCAGCGGTAGTCCTGTTGCTTGTCGATGAACTGCGCATCGAGGGCATGGCCCTGGGACTCGGCGAGTTCTTCCAGGGCGATGGCCAGGGCCAGGTTGGAAGGGCCGAAGCCCACGCCGATCAGGTCCTTGATAGTTTCCGGGTTTGCAGACTGGCTCATGGCTGCGGTTCCATAATGGTCGAATGTGGACGCCGCCGGGAGGGGCCGGCGCTTGCGTTTGTACATTGGGTGGAACGAGCCACATGATGGGGAATTTACTGGCGGGCGGCCGACCCACTGCTACACGGGCTAAAGACCTGCGCGCTGCGGCCGATAGGCAGAACCATGCAAGGACCCATTTTGCAACGCAGGGAGACAGACATGACAGGTTTTGCAGCAGTCAGCATCAGCACCACGGCCCAGGCGTTGAGCACGACTCAGGCTGCCGACATCCAGGACGCGCAAAAGGCTGAAGAGGGTGGAACAGTCGCTCAGACCGACGCCTCCAGGGCGAACGGTGGCGGCCAGGCCCAAGGCGCCCAGGGCAGCAGTGAAAGCTCGGAGCCTGCGCACATCAAGCAATTGCGCGAGATGATCAAGAAGCTGCAAAAGCAATTGGCCGACGAACAGAAACAACTGGCCCAGCTGATGGCGCAGAAGATGGAAGAAACCGCCAAGATGGCCGCTGTGAGTGCCAAGCAGGCGAGCATCGCGACCATCAATGGTGAGATCCTGCAGGCAACCGCACAGTTGCTCGAAGCGCTGCAGACGTCAGGTGGCAGCAGTGCAGGGGGGATGGTCAATACGCAGGCCTGATGCGACTGGGGCCCGCAAAGGCCCCAGCGACCGTTAGAGTTTACTCGGAAACCAGGCGCCCCTTGTTCTGCCGGTCCGCCTTGTACTGCATGGCCACTGCAGGTGCCGGTTTGGCGGCACCGGTTTCCAGCCACTGACGCATGCGGCTGGCATCGGCGAAGTGGGTGTACTTGCCGAACGCATCCAGGATGACCATGGCCACCGGGCGGTTGTCCATGCGGGTCAGCAGCACCAGGCAGTGCCCGGCTTCGTTGGTGAAGCCGGTCTTGGTCAGCTTGATGTCCCAGTTGCTCTTGTTCACCAGGTGGTCGGTGTTACGGAAGCCCAGTGTGTAGTTGGGCTTGCGGAAGGCCACGGTTTTTTCGCGGGTGGTCGACAGCTCGCTCAGCATCGGGTACTTGCGCGAGGCCATCAGCAGCTTGGCCAGGTCACGGGCGGTGGACACGTTCTGCGTCGACAGGCCGGTCGGCTCGACATACCGGGTATGTGCCATGCCGAGGCTGCGGGCCTTGGCATTCATCGCCTTGATGAACGCCGGATAGCCACCTGGGTAGGCGTTGGCCAAGGAGTTGGCGGCACGGTTTTCCGATGACATCAGGGTAATCAGCAGGGTTTCGCGGCGGTCAAGCTGGCTGCCCAGGCGCACGCGCGAATACACGCCTTTCATTTCCGGGTTGTTGGCAATGGTCATGGTGAGCATCTCATCCATGGGCAGTTTGGCATCCAGCACCACCATCGCGGTCATCAGTTTAGTCACCGAGGCAATCGGCACCACGCGGTCGGCATGGCTGGCGTACAGCTCCTGGTTGGTGTTCAGGTCGATCAGCAAGGCGCTGCCTGAAGCCAGGTGCAGCTTGGACGGGTCGCGTTGAACCTGGGCCGGGGGTTGTGCAGCAGCGGTCGACGGAAGGGTCGCGGTTCCTGTGAGCAACAGCAGCAGGCTGAGGATAGACAGGGATGTTTTCACGTTGAGGCTCACTAAAAGTTGGTATGTCGTTGGCTGTGCAAGGGTTTTCCCCCTAAACCGCTGCATTGTGGAGTATGGCCCAAACGCTGTCGAATGCCTTATGACTAAAGGGCGCAAGGTGAAGGAAATTTAATCCTGTAGCGGAGCAGTGCCTGATTTCAGGCGCACGGCCGCGATGGCCGCTCGGCGCGGCCTTGATCAGGTCGGATAGCAAATCAGTCTGTACGCAGGATGGGAAACAACTCTTTTGGGTTGCGTGATTCTGCGTTCATCAATGTGCACGCGGCCGCCGCTTCGGACTTGTTGACATATCAATGGCTCGGCGTGTCACGGCGATCCCGGCGCAACCCGTGTTGGGCAGGGCACCGGGATGCCTTTCGGGCTTGCATCGTTCAGCGGTGGATCAGCGACAGTTCGCTGATGATGCAGATCGAGCCGTCATCGGCCGGTGTTGTATCGGTGTAGTCAACCTGGTTGTAGATGCCGCCGTGGAATTCGAACAACCGTGGCGCCCAGGTACTGTCGAGTTGCAAATTACCTGACGAGCCGGAAACACCATTGTATTTGGCCGTCACGTTGACCACGCCGGCAGACGTGGTGTGGATGCTGACGATGAACCTGCCCCCCAGCGGCACGCCTTTCAGCACTGTCGAGTTCACCGGGTCGGCCTGGTTGTAGGTGCGCCGAAAACCCAGCGTGATGTTGCCCTTGTTCCAGAACACCTTCACCGGCGGGCTATCGTCCCCACGTACGTGCATCTGGGCGATGACCACCTTCTGCGCAGCGTTGACCTTGGTCAGCGTCATGGTTTGGTAGTTCCAGTGATCCTGGGCACTGGCCAGCGTCCAATCCTCAGTTTCCGTCCACTCGCAGCGGGTCCTGCGGGTGCTTTTGCTTGAGGCGCCTTTAGTGGGGGCTGAGAACTGGATCGAACCATCGCTGAGGACCTTGACGATGCTCGGGTAGCTGGCAATCGCTTCGGCACCGTTGAGTTCGAGTGCAACGGGGTTGGTCGAGGATACGGCTACCGGCGTAGCGATGATGAGGTTGCTGATGTCTACGGTCATATGAACTCCTGACGCAAAGCGAGGATTGGCTGGGGGCTCTGGCGGCCGCGTTTGCGGCTGCGGGATAAAAATTAGCGCTAGGCTAAATTCCAGTCAATAGCTTAAGGCTAAATAAATTTCGCTTTGCGCAAATTTACACAATCGGGAAAATTTTCAGCGGGGGGCTTTACGCTGGATTTGGCGGTGAGATAAGCTTTTCTCGGATACTGTACAGATATACAGCTTTCAGGATGAGAATATGTCTATGCACATGCAGTCAACTTCCCGGCAGCGTCAGGCAATGACCGGAATCGAGCGTCTTAGCCTGCGGGTGTCGTCGATGATCAACCACCCGGTCGCGCAGACCCAACGCTGGGTTGTGGTGCATCGCCTGGACACCGACGGTGATGCGGAGTGGGAAGAGGTGATGGGCCTGTTGTCCGAAACGTCCGAGTTGGACCTTACGTTCAACGATGACGAGAGCGTTACCGTACGTTGGGCGCGCAGCAGTGTGGAGGAGCGCGATGACTTCATCGTTGAGCAGGACAGCAAGGCGGAGGAGGTCGAAGCGCAGGCGCCGTTCTGAGCCTCATGAAGAGCCCGCCTGGGGGCGGGCATGGGCGTTATACCAAGTGTGCATTCCACACCAGCAGCACCCGGGCCTGGATGTAGGTTTCTTCGCGGCGAATCATGCGGTCCTTGTGCCGTGAGTTGTCTGAGATCATCTCGAAGTGGTCCTCATCCGCGATTTGCAGCCGCTTGATGTAGATGTGATCGCCCCAGGAAAAGAAGTAGATCCCGTCGCCCACGAAATCCCGGATGCTCACGTCCACGATCAGTGGGTCACGGTGCTTGATGGTCGGCTCCATTGACTGGCCCCAGCCGGTCACCATCTTGAGGTGGTGGTGTTCAGTGAATTCCACACCCAGCTCGCGAAGATGGCTGGGACTGACGCGAACGTCCTTGAACATTTCCGGGTAATCGTGGGGGATCTGGCCACCGCCCATGGCAGCCCGCACGTCGTAGTGGGCAATCCATACTTCATCACCCACCAGGCCAGGGCGGACAAGCTCAGCTTTCACCCGTGTGGCGTCCAGCGGCTCTTCAGCTGCGGCCAGCAACCGCTGCCGGGTTTCTTCGGGGATGCCTTTGCCACTTCTGGCAAGCATCTGCTTGACCAGGTCGGCCGCAGAAAGCTTGCCGTCGCCGGTTTCGACCGGCAACTGTACCGGGTCACCTGTCGACAGTGCGTCGAACCACCCGCGTGGCAGGCCTTCGATGCCCTCGATCCGGCGGGCCACGTCATCGCCCAGGTTTTTTGCGGTCTTGTCAGAAAGGATCTGGCTCAGGTGTGCAGGCGCCATCCCCCAGCGCTCTGCGCAGGATCCCTTTCTCTGGCTGCCGATCAACTTGACCAGGTTGTGTTTGCGAATGCCGTAGATGTCCATAGGGCAAAGCATGCCAGTGTTTAGCTCGCTGCTAAATGTGCGCATGGCTAAATTTCCTCTTGTGATGAAATTAGCTGTAGGCTAAATTAAAGCGGCAAACAAGAAAAGCCAGCGAGACGCTTTTCTCCAGTGCTCATCACATCATCATTGGTAATGAGGTTCACAATGGATCCGACCGACCTCGGCCCGGGCACAGTCACTTGGCTGAGCGGTACGGGCACTGTGCTGCTAGGTGCGTTTCTGTGGCTGCGCAAGTGGTTGTCCAAGGATGCGGCCGAACGTGCGATGGACAGCGCGGATGTTGCAGTCATTCGCCGCCTGACCGAGCTGCTGGACATTGAGCGGGATGCCCGCCGAGAGGCAGAAACCAAAGCGGACCAGCTGGCCAGGGAGCGCAACGAGCTGGTGCTGACGGTAGGGCGGCTTCAGGGCAAGATCATGGTGCTGAGCAGCCAGTTGAGTCGTAGCTCGCAACGCTGAGGGGCCCAGGCAAAAAAAAGCCCACCATCTTGGCGGGCCATAAGGGCGTAGGGAGCAACGCACAACACATTCGGGTCAGGCAACCAGGGTGCCGGGTTGCAACTGTTCAACCAGTGCCTGGGCCGAGGCCAGTGTCGGCATCGGGCCGCTCACGGCTTCACCGTTGCGTACCAGGTACCAGCAAGCCAGCAGGCCCTGCTCACGCAGTGAGGCGGGAACGGCGCTGCCGACGACGGACATGATATGGATAGTGGCCATGGGGACCTCCTGCAAGACATGGCCCTACCATACGCAGCAGCCGGGGCGGTTTGAAATCAACGTGCTCAATAGTGGTCATTAGTTCTATCAACCTTTACCAGCGCGGCGGGCCGTAATACACCGGCGGTGGGCCGTAGTAGGTGCGGTAGCCCGGGGGCGGTGGTGCTGGGGCGTAGTACGGCTGGTAGTACACCGGCTGCGGTGGCGGTTGCACATAAACTGGCGGCGGCCCGTAGTAGACCGGCTGGCGTTCGACATACACAGTACGGTCACGTCCGCCATACACCGTTGCCCCGACCACCGCGCCGACCACCGCCGCGCCCAGCAGTGGGCCCGGCCCATACCAACCGCCGCCGCCATGGCCGCCATGCGCAGCAGCAGGCCCGCTGACGGCCAAGGCACCGATCAGCAAGGCAATTCCGGGAATGAGACGGTTCATAACGCAACCTCGCAGGAAAACCCCTCGTTCGGGGCCTTACTACTATGACTCCGGTCTCCGTCAGCTGATTACAGGGAAACGGTAAAGGTTATGTAAGGGACGACCAGTGGTTGGCTCTGGTACGCTGAATAAACGTTTCAGTTATGACAAAGGAGCAGGTTATGTCGACAACTCCCAGCAGGGACACGGTATTGTGCATCTCCCTGGCCGGGCGCCCCGGCACCTTCGGCGTGCGTTTTCACAACCACCTGTACCAGCAGTTGGGCCTGGACTTCTATTACAAGGCCATGCGCACGGATGACCTGCCCGCGGCGGTGGCGGGTATCCGAGCGTTGGGTATCCGCGGTTGCGGTGTGTCGATGCCGTACAAGGAGGCCTGCATGGCCCTGGTCGACGAAATTGACCCGTCGGCTGCGGCCATTGAATCGGTGAATACCTTGGTCAACACCAATGGGCACCTGAAGGCTTACAACACCGACTACCTGGCTGTTCGCCAGTTGCTGGCACAGCATCAGGTCGACCCGGGCACTGCCTTTGCCCTGCGCGGCAGTGGTGGCATGGCCAAGGCCGTGGCCAGTGCCTTGCGCGATGCCGGCTTTGCCGAGGGCATGATCGTTGCGCGCAATGAGCAAGCCGGGCGCCAGTTGGCGGATATCTGTGGCTATCGCTGGGTACCGGACCTGGGAGACATCTGCCCGCCGATGCTGGTGAACGTGACGCCGATCGGGATGGCGGGAGGACCGGAGGCCGAAGAAATGGCGTTTTCCGAGCTTGCCATTGCAGCGGCTGAGCGGGTGTTCGATGTGGTGGCGATGCCGGCGCAAACCCCGCTGATCCGCCGGGCGCAGGCGTTGGGCAAGCCGGTCATCACGGGCCTGGAGGTGATTGCGTTGCAGGCGCTGGAGCAGTTTGTGCTGTACACCGGGGTAAGGCCGACACGGGCCCAGGTGGATGCGGCAGTGTCGTACGCGCGGGATATCTAGTGGCTGCTGTGCCGGCCCTTGCGCAGCTAGAGGGCCGGTACAGGTTCAAGGCAGGGTCAGAACACCTTGTGCCCCTCATCCAGTTGCTGGTCAACCAAAGCCCGGCCGTGGGCCAGTGACACATGCTGCGCATTCTCAAGGTCCGAGAAAAACTTCATTGGCATCGACATGCGCCTGCTGGTGTGCCCGTCAGGGGCGGTGATCAGGCAGCCGGCGGCATAGGGCAGGGGGGAGTCGGGGTGCGGCATCACGCTGGCGGTGATGGTGTGCTTGCGGTATTCACAGTGAAGAGATTGCATCGTCCTTACCTCGCTGTGGCATGTGAAGCAGTTACCTTCATATACCACAGCAAGGGGCCGGGAGTTCCCGGCCCGACGAGCGCACGGCGATGAACGCTTAGCCTTTGAGCTCGGTTGGCTGGATCACTTCCACCCAGTAACCGTCCGGGTCTTTGACGAAGGCCAGGTGGTTCATGCGCCCGTCCTGCAGGCGTTTCTGGAACGGTACGTCCAGTGCTTCGAAGCGTGCACAGGCGGCGCGCACGTCCGGCACCGAAATGCAGATGTGGCCAAACCCGCGTGGGTCGGTGTTGCCGTTGTGGTAGGCAAACTCGGCATCGTTTTCGGTGCCGTGGTTGTGGGTCAGCTCCAGTACGCCAGGGATCGACTTCATCCACTGGTGGCGTGCGGCGTCATCGGCAGGGATCTGCGCCGGGTCGACCAGGGCCAGGAAGTACAGGCTGAAAGCGGCTTCGGGGAAGTCGCGCTTGTCTACCAGGCGAAAGCCCAGCACGCGGGTGTAGAAGTCCAGCGATTTCTCGATGTCCTTGACCCGCAGCATGGTGTGGTTGAAGACGAACTGGGCGGTGGCGGTGTCTGGCTGGGCGGTGACGCCAGGCAGGGTTTGCAGATCGTGCAGGCTCATGAGAACTCCTGAGACGGGGCCGGGCACAGGGCACCGGCAAAACGGACAGGCTGACCATGATACGGCAGTGCGCCAATAGCGCAAATGAAAGCGCCCTGCACAAGGCAGGGCGCTGGAATTAGAGGCCCGCATGTGCGGGCGCGTGATGGGGTCGCTAGTCCTTTAGCTGTCTCGATACTGAGCCAGCCCTTGTGAAAAAAGTGTGAAGTACACGTGGACGTTTCATCAGCGTACCCAGCTTTCTACCGTCGCGGCGCCGTACTGTTCTTTCCAGGCCTTGAGCCCGCGGTGGTTGCCGCCTTTGGTCTCGATTCGCTCGCCGGTGTGCGGGTTTTGATACACCTTCACCACGCGTGGGCGGCGCTGTTGCTTGGGCGCGGCGCCGGATACCCGGGTCACGGCTTTCGGGTCGAGGATGGCGATGATATCGCGCAGGTTCTTGTCATAGCTTTTCATCAGGCCGACTAGTTTCTGCTCGAATTCGATTTCGCGTTTTAGGCCGGCATCCTTTTTCAACGCCTCCAGTTGCGCCATCTGTTCCTGGAGCGCTTTTTCGGCAGCACGAAACTCTGCAAGTCTGGACACTGTAATCACTCCTGTACGTCGGTCGTGGCAGGGCGTGACGAACATTGAAGAAGAATGAAAACGCCGGCCACGCGGGTGGGTTCTGCTGTTCGCTGATATCGAGTGTAGTCATTCATGGGTACTGGGTAAACTGCTAACTTTTTGTAAGTAAGTTGGGAACTTTCCTAGTTTTGCGTGCGTTGTTTCGCCGGTTTTCTGTGGTGGCCTGCCTGGGCGCTTAGACCATGGTCCAATGGCCCGTGCCAGAGCCTTTGCGCGATCATTTCAGATGATGGCCGGCTACTGTTCTGGCCTGTCGCAGTACCGTGGCCAACACGTGCCACAGGTTGTTAACCCGTTTTCATTCTGGATGTTTCCTCGCATGTTTGCCCCTTTCCCCCTCGCCCCCGGGCGTCGTGTTGCCGGCCTGTTCCTGTTGTGTGCCGGCGTCAATGCCCAGGCCGCCGGTTTTATGGAAGACAGCAGTGCGAAGCTTGAAGCACGCAATGTCTATTTCAACCGGGATTTCCGTGACGGCCACAGCAGTTCCAGCCAGGGTGCGTCCAAGCGCGAAGAGTGGGCACAAGGCTTCATCCTCAATGTGCAGTCGGGTTATACCCAGGGCCCGGTAGGTTTTGGTGTGGATGCACTGGGTATGGTCGGCTTCAAACTGGATTCCAGCCCGGCCGACAGTAACAGTGGTTTGCTGCCGTCTTCCGGCCACGACCCACGGCACTCGGCCGACCAGTACGCGAAGATGGGCCTGGCGGCAAAGGTCAAGGTCTCCAACACCGTGCTCAAGTACGGTTCGATGATGCCGGATGTGCCGTTGCTCAAGTACAACGATGGCCGCCTGCTGCCGACCATGTTCCATGGCGCCATGCTCACCTCTGAAGAACTGCACGATCTGAAGTTCACCCTGGCTCGCCTGGACAAATACACCGCTCGGGATTCCACCGACCGCCAGGACATTCGCGTGCACTGCAAGAACAAGCGCTATGCCTGCGATATCGAAGCCGACCACTTCGACCTGGCCGGTGTCGATTACCGTTTCAACGAGCGCTTCAGCGCCCAGTACCAGGTGGCCAAGCTGGAGAATATCTACCGCCAGCACTTCCTCGGCCTGGTGGCCAGCCAGCCGTTGGCAGTGGGTAGCCTGTCGGCCGACCTGCGGCTGATCAAGAGTGACGACATCGGCAATGCCCGCGCCGGGGCAATCGACCACCGCGCTTTCAGTGGCATGCTCGGCTACAGCCTGGGGGGCCACAAGATCAGTGCCGGCTGGCAACGCATGTATGGCGACAGCGCCATGCCGTATCTGGATGGCAGCAACCCGTACCTGGTCAACTACGCGCAGGTCAACGACTTCGCCGCCGCCCAGGAGCGCTCCTGGCAGGTGCGCTATGACTATGACTTCAAGGCGCTGGGTGTGCCCGGCCTTACCTTCTTCACCCGTTACATCAACGGCGACAATATCAAGGTGCCGGGCAGCACGGCTGAAGGCAAGGAATGGGAACGCGACACTGAGTTCAAGTACCAGGTGCAAAGTGGCACATTCAAGGATGTCAGTGTACGCCTGCGTAATTCCACTTACCGCAGTAACTACGAGAAGTGGGCGCGTGACATGGACGAGACACGGGTAATTGTCAGCTATAACTTCTCGATCTTCTAAGCGACTGCTTTGCCAAATACCAGCAGCCAACTGACAATGGCGGCTGGTTCCCGCAAAGGGCAGGACAATGAAAAATCTGTTGTTGATCGGCATCGGCCCGGGTGACCCGCGCCAGGTCACCTATGAGGCAGTCGATGCGTTGCGAAAGGCCAGTGTGTTCTTCGTGCTCGACAAAGGTCGCAACAAGGATGAACTGGTGCGTCTGCGCACGGGCATTCTGCAACGCTACCGGCCTGAGGGCGGCTATCGCCTGCTACAGGTAGCCGACCCTTTGCGCGACGCCCGGGCGGATGATTACCTGGCAGCGGTGCAGGCTTGGCACCGGCAGAGGGCTGCGCTGTATGGGCAGTTGATCGAACAGGAAATTGGCGACGGCGAAACCGGCGCTTTTCTTCTGTGGGGCGAGCCGACCCTGTACGACAGCACCTTGCGCATACTCGACCTGGTCCGTGAACGCGGCGTGGCGCTGCGCCTGCAGATTATCCCTGGCATCAGCAGTGTGCAGGCGCTGGCTGCACGTCATCAGGTGCCACTCAACCGCATTGGCGAGCCGCTGACCGTGCTGCCAGGGCGGCGCCTGACCGAACAGGGGCCTATCGACAACGTGGTGGTGATGCTCGACGGGCAGTGCGCGTTTGCCCAGCTTGATGACCCGGCGTTGGTCATCTACTGGGGCGCTTACCTGGGGACCGAGGATGAAGTGCTGATTGCCGGGCCGCTACAGGCGGTGAAGGCGCAGATTCTGGAAGTGCGTGAGCGGGAGCGGCGGCGCAAGGGGTGGATCATGGATACCTACCTGTTGCGCAGGTAGTTGTGAGGTGTATTGCCTGCGCGCGCGAAGAGGCCGGTACAGACGACCCCATCTCAAACCGGGCCGAGAATGGCCACCACCTTGTCCCGCAACTGGTCGATACTGAACGGCTTGCCGATCATGTGCATGCCCTCGGGCACATTGAGGCTGTCTGCATAACCACTGGCAAACAGCACAGGCAGCAGCGGCCGCAATTCGCGCGCTTTACCCGCCAGTGCTTCGCCACGCATGTCCGGCAAACCCACATCGGTCATCATCAGTGCCAGCGCCTGGCTCGGATCTTCGAGTACCCGCAGGGCGGCCGCGGCATCTTCTGCCTGGATCACTTCGTAGCCCAACTCTTCGAGCACTTCGACCATCAGCATACGTACGATGTCGTCGTCTTCGACTACCAGAAGGTGCATGTTTCAGGTCCTGTGCAATGAATGTCTTTAATCTGTGCTCCGGTCGGCACCAGAAGTTCCCGAGGATACCGATCCATGCAATCAGATGGAACGATTGGCGCACGCCACCTTCAAATACTGGCTAAATGCCCTGCCAGACCCGCCAAAGCTGGTTAGACTCGCTTAACAGGACGGTGCAGTGGCAGATAACGATAGCGGTAGATCCGCCACGCTTTTCAATGGACTTTTCTTGCTCGGGCCCTTTCACATGATGCAATCAGCCTCGATGGACCAACGAAGCTTTCGCAAGCTGTTGAGCCGCAACATCGGTCTTCCTCTGGGGGTTGGCCTGTTGGGCGCCGTGGCCTTTGTCGCGGTGATCAACTACCTGCTGTCGGCCATGCAGTGGGTCGAGCATACCGACCGGGTGATCGGTAATGCCAACGAGACGCTCAAGCTGTCGATCGACATGGAAACCGGCATGCGCGGCTTCCTGATCACCGGCGACGAGCGCTTCCTTGACCCCTACGAGGTGGCAAAACCACGCATTCTGGGCAGCTTGCAAAGCCTGCGCGGCCTGGTCGAGGACAACCCGCAGCAGGTCGACCGCATCGACCGGCTGGTTGCCCTGCAGCAAGCCTGGAACAATTTCGGCAGCGAGATGATCGCCCTGCGCCGCAGCCAGGGCGATTACCAGGCGTCGATCGGCAATGGCCGGGGCAAGCGCCTGACCGACGAGATCCGCAAGGAGTTCGACGGCCTGATCGGCACCGAACAGCAATTACGCATGGCCCGCAACGAGAAAGTCAGCAGCGTTACCGTCACTGCCATTTCAGTGTTCGTGCTGCTTCTCGTCGGCCTCAGCGCTTTGTTGGCCTACCTGGGCCGGCGTGACCTGCTGGCGTTGTCGGGCAGTTACGAAGCAAACTTCAAGGCCCAGCAGCGTGCGGCGGAGCGCCTGGAACACCAGGCCTGGTTGCGCAATGGCCAGACCCGACTGGCCGAACAGGTGCTGGGGCAGCTGACCCTGTCCATGTTGGGTGACAACATCCTGCGCTTCTTTGCCGACTACCTGGGAAGTGTGGTGGGGGCGGTGTATGTACGCGATGACCATGGCCGCCTGGTGCGCGTGGCCACCTATGGCCTGAGTGCTGAAGAGCAAGCCCGGGAGCAGGTAAAGGGCGATCACGACGGCCTGCTGGCTCAGGCCGTACGTGAAGGGCGCCTGCTGCATCTGGAAGAACTGCCGCAAGGGTATTACCAGCTGAGTTCCGGCCTGGGCAGTGGCCTGCCACGCAGCGCCGTGTTGCTGCCAGTCAGCGACGACGGGCAGATCAATGGCGTGCTGGAACTGGGCTTCCTGCGCCCATTGGACGACCGCGACGCCGAAATGCTGGAACGCATTGCCGGCAACCTTGGCATTTCCATCGAAAGTGCCCGCTACCGCCAACGCCTGCAGGAAGTGCTGGCCGAAACCCAGCAGTTGAACGAAGAGCTGCAAGTGCAGCAGGAAGAGCTGAAAACCGCCAACGAAGAGCTGGAAGAACAATCCCGTGTGCTCAAGGAGTCTCAGGCCCACCTTGAAACTCAGCAGGCGGAGCTGGAGCAGACCAACGAGCAGTTATCCGAACGCACAGAGGCGCTGGACCTGAAAAACGATGAGCTGATGCAGGCTCAGCACGAGCTGCAGGCGCGCGCCGACGAGTTGCAGCGCTCGAGCAAGTACAAATCCGAGTTCCTGGCCAATATGTCCCACGAGCTGCGCACGCCGCTGAACAGCTCGCTGATTCTGGCCAAACTGTTGTCGGAAAACGCCGAAGGCAACTTGAGCGAAGAACAGGTCAAGTTCGCAGATTCGATCTATTCGGCCGGCAATGACCTGCTCAACCTGATCAACGACATTCTCGACATTGCCAAGGTCGAGGCCGGCAAGCTCGAGGTGCGCCCTGAAAGCACACAGGTGGAACGCCTGGTCGAGGGCCTGCGCGGCATGTTCGAACCGCTCGCCGGGCACAAGGGGCTGGCCTTCGAGGTAAACGCTGAACCGAATGTACCCGCCACCCTGTACACCGACCGCCAGCGCCTGGAGCAGATCCTCAAGAACCTGCTGTCCAATGCCGTCAAGTTCACCGAGCGTGGCCAGGTCAGCCTGAACATCGGCTACCAGGCTGGCACTGGCATTGTTTTCGCTGTGCGCGATACCGGCATTGGCATTGCCGCCGACCAGCAGCAGGCCATTTTCGGTGCCTTCCATCAGGTCGACGGTACCAGCAACCGACGTTACGGCGGCACAGGCCTGGGCCTGTCGATCTCGCGCGACCTGGCGCATTTGCTGGGCGGGCAGATCAGCGTTGACAGTAGCCCTGGCAAAGGCAGTGTGTTCAGCCTGATCCTGCCAGAACACTACGAAAGTGTGGGGCACAGTGTGGAGCCCCTCAGCCTGCGCCCGGCGGTCGACACGCTGCCGCCCGCCGCCCCCCAGGTGCCGGTGCCGGCTGCGCCAAAGCACCCGCTGCCGGCGTTTGACGACGACCGTGAGCGCGCGCCGTTCGGCAACCGCTGCATCCTGGTGATCGAAGACGAACCCAACTTCGCCCGCATCCTCTTCGACCTGGCCCATGAACTGGGTTACAGCTGCCTGGTGGCGCAGGGCGCCGACGAAGGGTTCGAGCTGGCCGCCCAGTACATCCCCGATGCGATCCTGCTGGACATGCGCCTGCCCGACCATTCCGGCCTGACGGTGCTGCAGCGCCTCAAGGAGCAAGCCAGCACTCGGCACATCCCGGTGCATATCATTTCTGTCGAAGACCGGGTCGAGGCCGCCATGCACATGGGCGCTGTCGGCTACGCGGTCAAACCCACCAGCCGCGACGAGCTGAAAGAGGTGTTCGCCCGCCTGGAGGCCAAGCTGACCCAGAAGCTCAAGCACATCCTGCTGGTGGAAGACGACGACCTGCAGCGCGAAAGCATTGCCCGCCTGATTGGCGACGATGACGTGGAAATCACTGCGGTGGCCATGGCCCAGGACGCCCTGGAGCTGCTGCGCGAGAACATCTACGACTGCATGATCATCGACCTCAAGTTGCCCGACATGCTCGGTAACGAGCTGCTCAAGCGCATGACCGCCGAGGATATCCGTTCCTTCCCGCCGGTGATCGTGTATACCGGTCGCAACCTGACCCGCGAAGAAGAAGCCGACCTGCTCAAGTATTCGCGTTCGATCATCATCAAGGGCGCACGCTCGCCGGAGCGCCTGCTGGACGAAGTCACGCTGTTCCTGCACAAGGTAGAGTCGCAGTTGTCCAATGAACGCCAGCGCATGCTCAAGACCGCACGCAGCCGCGACAAGGTGTTCGAAGGCCGTAAGATACTGCTGGTGGACGATGATGTGCGTAACATCTTTGCCCTCACCAGTGCCTTGGAGCACAAGGGCGCGATAGTGGAAATCGGCCGCAACGGGCGTGAAGCCATCGAGCGCCTGGAGCAGCATGACGACATCGACCTGGTGCTGATGGACGTGATGATGCCGGAAATGGACGGCTTCGAAGCCACCCGTCTGATCCGCCAGCAACCGCGCTGGCGCAAGCTGCCGATCATCGCCGTGACCGCCAAGGCCATGAAGGATGACCAGCAGCGTTGCCTGCAGGCCGGGGCCAATGATTACCTGGCCAAACCGATCGACCTGGACCGCCTGTTCTCGTTGATCCGTGTATGGCTGCCGCAACTGGAGCGAATTTGACTAGCGAACGTAACACCGACATTGAGATCCGCTTGCTGATCGAGGCCATCTACCTCAAGTACAGCTACGATTTCCGCAACTATTCCGGCGCTTCGATCAAGCGCCGGATCCTGCACGCGCTGCGCCAGCTCGACTGCCTGACGGTGTCGGCGCTGCAGGAGCGTGTGCTGCACGACCCGGGCATGTTCATGCAGTTGCTGCAGTACCTGACGATCCCGGTCAGCGAAATGTTCCGCGACCCGGGGCACTTCCTGGCGCTGCGCAACGAAGTGGTGCCGCTGCTGCGCACCTGGCCTTCGATCAAGGTGTGGATTGCGGGTTGCAGCACGGGTGAGGAGGTGTACTCCATGGCCATCCTGCTGCGCGAGGAAGGCCTGTTGGAGCGCACCATCATCTACGCCACCGACATCAACCCGCATTCGCTGGACAAGGCCAAGCAGGGCATCTACTCGATGCAGAGCATGCGCGAGTACGCCGAAAACTACCGCATCGCGGGCGGGCGCAGGGACTTTTCCGAGTACTACACGTCGGCCTATGGCAACGCCATCATGGACAGCACCCTGCGCGACAACGTGACCTTCGCCGACCATAGCCTGGCCACCGACAGCGTGTTTTCCGAAACCCAGCTGGTGTCGTGCCGCAACGTACTCATCTATTTCAACAAGGAATTGCAAGACCGTGCCCTGGGCCTGTTCCATGAATCCCTGTGCCACCGCGGCTTCCTGGTGCTGGGCAGCAAGGAGTCGGTGGACTTTTCGGCCTACAGCGACCGGTTCGAGCCGCTGGTCAAGCCTGAACGGATCTACCGTAAATCATGAAGGGCGTACGCGCAGTGGTGATTGGCGCCTCGGCAGGCGGCGTGACGGCGTTGTTCACCGTGCTCGGCGCGTTGCCCGCCGGTTATGGCATCCCGGTGGTGTGCGTGCTGCACCTGCCGGATGACCGTCACAGTCAGTTGGCCGAGGTGCTGCAACGGCGCTTGCAGCGGCCTGTGTGCGAGGCGCGCGACAAGCAACCGCTGAAGCCCGGGCAGGTGTATGTAGCCGGGCCTGGCTACCACTTGTCGGTGGAACGCGACTTCACCCTGTCGCTGAGCCAGGAGCCACCGCGGCATTTTTCCCGGCCATCGATCGATTTCCTGTTCACGTCGGCGGCAGACGCCTACGGTGATGGCCTGCTCGGCGTGCTGCTTACCGGTGCCAATGAAGATGGCGCCGAAGGGCTGGCCTACATCAAGAACAGCGGGGGCCGGACCATCGTCCAGGACCCCCGTGACGCACAGGTTGCGCTGATGCCTGAGGCTGCCCTGGCCCTGCACCAGCCTGACCATATACTTTCTCTGAGTGGCATCGAGCAGTTGCTCGCCGCCCTGGAACCCAGCGCATGCTAAGCCACACCATCGCCAAACTGCTGATCGTCGACGATCTGCCGGAGAACCTGCTGGCCCTGGACGCCCTGATTCAGGGCGAAGACCGCGAGGTGCATCAGGCCCAGTCGGCGGAAGCCGCGTTGTCGCTGCTGCTCGAACACGAGTTCGCCCTGGCCATTCTCGATGTGCAAATGCCAGGCATGAATGGCTTCGAGCTGGCTGAGCTGATGCGTGGTACGGAAAAGACCCGCAACATTCCCATCGTCTTCGTCACTGCGGCCGGACGCGAAATGAACTATGCCTTCAAGGGCTACGAAAGCGGGGCGGTGGACTTCCTGCACAAGCCGCTCGACACCCTGGCGGTGAAGAGCAAGGTGTCGGTGTTCGTCGACTTGTACCGCCAGCGCAAGGTGCTCGACCGCCAGTTGCAGGCGCTGGAGCGCAGCCGCCAGGAGCAGGAACTGTTGTTGACCCAGTTGCAGACGGCGCGAGGCGAGCTGGAACATGCCGTGCGAATGCGTGATGACTTCATGTCGATTGTCGCCCACGAGGTTCGCACGCCGCTCAATGGGTTGATCCTGGAAACCCAGCTGCGCAAGATGCACCTGGCACGCGGCAACCTGGCCGCGTTCAGTGGCCAGAAGCTGCAGGCGATGGTCGAGCGCGATGAACGGCAGATCAACAGCCTGATCCGCCTGATCGAAGACATGCTCGATGTGTCGCGTATCCGCACCGGCAAGCTGTCGCTACGGCCCAAGGCCTTCGACTTGAGCCAGCTGGTAGGTGGACTGGTGGAGAATTTCGCTGCCCAGGCCACTGCGTTGGACACGCGTATCGAGCTACACCGTTGCGAACCGCTGCACGGTGAGTGGGACGAATTTCGCATTGAACAAGTGGTGGTCAACCTGTTGTCCAATGCCTTGCGATATGGTGAGCGCAAGCCGGTGCAGGTACGGGTGTTCGAACAGGACGGCCTGGCGTGCGTGCAAGTGCAGGACCAGGGTATCGGCATTGGTGCGGCCAACCAGCAGCGCATTTTCCAGCAGTTCGAGCGGGTGGCCACCCAGCAAGCCAGCGGCGGATTGGGCTTGGGGTTGTATATATCGGAGCAGATCGTGCAGGCTCATGGCGGGTGCATCCGGGTCGACAGTGAAGAGGGCAAGGGTGCCACTTTTACCTTGCAGCTGCCGCTGGCAACCTACGAACAACAAAACGACCAGGCGCGGGCAACCTCTGCATGAGCCTGCGGTCTGATGGCCAACTGTAAGCATTTCAAGGCGTTAACATGAGTGAAGATGCACAAGACGTGGTGCTGATCGTCGAGGATGAACCGGCGATTCGCATGATTCTGCGTGACTACCTGGCGGGCGAGGGGTATCACGTGCTGGTGGCCGAAGATGGCGAGCAGGCGTTTTCCATCCTGGCCAGCAAACCGCACCTGGACCTGATGGTGACGGACTTCCGCCTGCCGGGTGGCATCTCCGGAGTGGAGATTGCCGAGCCTGCGGTGAAGTTACGGCCGGACCTGAAGGTGATCTTCATCAGTGGCTACCCGGCGGAGATTCTGGAATCGGGCAGCCCGATCACCCGCAAGGCACCGATCCTGGCCAAGCCGTTTGACCTGGATACCTTGCATGAGCAGATCCAGAGCCTGCTGCGTTAACCTGTTCCGGCCTCTTGGCGGTTTTACCCGCGAAGAGGCCGGAACAGGCTACCTCAGGGTCCGCTCAATACCCCCTACCAACATACTCTCCATCAACCCCACTCCCTGTTCCTCAGGCAGTGCCTTCAACATCCCCGGCAACTGGTTAAGCAGCGTCGCCACCACATGCGCCGTCGCCACCAGGGCTTCCCCTTGCAGCTTCGCCTGCGGCGCAATCAGCCTCAGCAGCCCGGCCTCGTAACGCGAACGCAACAACGCCAAACGCGCCCGCTGCTCGTCACTCAGGCAGCACAAATCCCGCTCGGCCAGCCGAAACTGCATGGGCCGCTCGGCATGCAACTGCCAGTGCGCCGTAATCAGGCAACTCAACGCCGAGGCCCCGCGCGCCATGGCCCGGCGGCCCTGGTCCAGGGTGGCCTGCAGTTCTTCGTACAACTCCTCGATCAGGTCGTACAGCAAGTCCTGCTTGCTCGGGAAGTGATGGTACAGCGAGCCTGCAGTCAGCCCCACATGGGCCGCCAGCTCGCGCATGCTGACCTGGCCAAAGCCCTTTTCGGCAAACAGCGCCATGGCCCGGTCACGTCGCTCTTCAAAATTGGCACAGCGCATTGCGGCATTGACCGGGGGCATGGCGCAGGGTCCTCAATAGGTGAAGAAGCCGCGACCGCTCTTGCGCCCCAGCCAACCGGCCGCGACCATTTCCTTGAGCAGCGGGGCAGGGCGGTACTTGCTGTCGTTGAAGCCCTCATGGAAGGCCTCCATGATTGCCAACAGCGTGTCCAGGCCAATCAGGTCGGCCAGGGCCAGTGGGCCGATGGGCTGGTTGCAGCCCAGGCGCATGCCGGTGTCGATGTCCTCGGCGCTGGCCAGGCCTTCCTGGCGCACGAAGATCGCTTCGTTGATCATCGGCACGAGGATGCGGTTGACCACAAAGCCCGGACGGTTGCCGGCGGTGATCGGTGTCTTGCCGACCTTTTCGGTCACCACCAGCGCCTGGGCATAGGTGCTGTCGCTGGTCTGCAGGCCGCGAATGATTTCCACCAGTGCCATCATCGGCACTGGGTTGAAGAAATGCACACCAATGAAACGCTCGGGGTGCTCGATGCTGGCGGCCAGCTGGGTGACCGACAGCGACGAGGTGTTGGTGGCGATCAGGCAGTCGGCGGCGACGTTGGCGGCCACTTGCTGCAGGATGCGCTGCTTGAGCTGCAGGTTCTCGGTGGCGGCCTCGATCACCAGCTGCGCACCGCTGAGCTGGGTGTAGTCGGTGCTGGTGCGAATGCGGGCTTTGGCGGCTGCGGCCTTGTCCGTCTCCAGGGTGCCTTTGTTGACCTGGCGCTCGAGGTTTTTGCTCAAGGTGGCCACACCACGCTCCAGTGCCGCGTCGGACACGTCCACCAGCAACACCTGGTAGCCGGCCACTGCACACACCTGGGCAATACCGTTGCCCATGGTGCCGGCGCCGATCACGGCGATCTGTTCAATGCTCATGTGTCAGCCTCCCTCAGACGCGTTCGAAGACCACGGCGATGCCTTGGCCACCACCGATGCACATGGTGGCCAGCGCGTAGCGGCCCTGGATGCGCTGCAGTTCATGGATGGCCTTGGTGGCGATGATCGCGCCCGTGGCGCCTACCGGGTGGCCCAGGGAAATGCCCGAACCGTTGGGGTTGACCTTTTCCGGGTCGAAGCCCAGCTCGCGGGCCACGGCGCAGGCCTGGGCGGCGAACGCTTCGTTGGACTCGATCACGTCCAGGTCCTGGACCTGCAGCCCGGTCTTTTCCAGCACCTTGCGGGTGGCCGGGATCGGACCCAGGCCCATTAGTTCAGGCTCGACACCGGCGTGGGCGTAACCCACCAGGCGGGCCAGCGGCTTCAGGCCCAGGCGGCGCACGGCGTCGCCCGTCGCCAGCACCAGGCCGGCGGCGCCGTCGTTGATGCCGCTGGCGTTGCCGGCGGTGACGGTGCCGTCTTTCTTGAACACCGGCTTCATGCCGGCCAGTTGTTCAGCGGTCACTTCGCCACGTACATGCTCGTCGACACTGAATTGCACGCTGCCTTTACGGGTTTTCAGTTCCAGCGGCACGATCTGGCTGTCGAAGCGGCCTTCGGCAATGGCGCGGGCGGCGCGGCGCTGGCTGGTCAGGGCCAGTTCGTCCTGCATTTCGCGGGTGATGCCGTGTTTGGCCGAGACGTTTTCGGCGGTGATGCCCATGTGGAAATGCTGGAACGGGTCCTGCAGCACGCCAACGGTGTAGTCGATGCCTTGCAGGTCACCCATGCGCGCGCCCCAGCGTGCCTGTGGCAGCAGGTATGGACCACGGCTCATGGATTCGGCACCGGCTGCAACGGCCACGTCGGTGTCCCCCAGCAACAGCCCCTGGGCTGCCGAAACGATGGCCTGCAGGCCCGAGCCGCACAGGCGGTTGACGTTGAACGCCGGGGTTTCCTTGGGGATGCCGGCGTTCATTGCTGCCACACGGGCCAGGTAGGCGTCACGCGGCTCAGTGGGGATTACCGTGCCCATCACCAGATGGCCAACGTGATCGGCGGCCAGGCCCGAACGCTCGATGGCAGCACGGGTAATGGTGCTGGCCAGGTCGGCCAGCGGCAGGTCCTTGAGGGAGCCGCCAAAGCCACCAATGGCTGAACGGACGGCACTGACGACGTAGATTTCTGCGTTGCTCATAGGGGCTCCGATTGCGAAGGCATGGCGGGACGGGGCCAGGCTCTGCGAGAATGGCCGGCGGTCCCGGAGTGGGATCGAGTCTAGGCAAAGGTTCCGTTGCAGCCTATGCCGGAACTGTTCAAACAACCTGGCACTTTTTGCCACTCAGCATAGACAGCGAAAACCGCCATGCGCGATAGCGATTCGGTCGCCGTGTACTTTCTCAACGCCATGCTCCATGCCCTGCGCGACAGCCCCGCCGAGCGTGATGCACAGCTGCGTGCCGTGGGCATCGACCCACAGCTGCTGGAACAGCCCCAGGCACGCGTGCCGGCCAAGGCCTTCGCCCAGCTCTGGCTGGCGATGATTCAACGGCTGGACGACGAGTTTTTCTGCCTCGACAGCCATGGCATGCCGCTGGGCAGCTTTGCCCTCATCTGCCGGGGCTTGATACTTGAACCGAACCTGGAAAAGGCCTTGCGCCAGTGCATGGGCGGCTTCGGCCTGTTCCTGCGGGACCTGCGTGGCAGCCTGACGGTACGTGGTGGTCGGGCGCAGATCAGCGTGCAGTCGATCATTGCCGACCCGCTGACCCGGGTGTATGCCGAGGAAACGTATTTGGTGCTGATGATCGGCATGCTGTGCTGGCTGGCCGGGCGGCGCATTGCCATCGACCGTACCGAACTGGCGGTGTCGCGCCCGGCCCAGGAGGACGACCTGCTGCTGTGGGGGCCAGACCTGCGCCTGGGCAGCGGCCGTACCGAGGTGGAATTCGACAGTGCCTACCTGCGGTTGCCGGTGGTACAGGATTTGCCAGCCTTGAAAACCTTCCTGCGCACTGCGCCACAGGGGCTGGTGATTCGCTTTCGGAACCAGAACGGGCTGGTGGCCGAGGTGTACCGGCGCTTGCGCGCACTGCGTTATGGCCAGTGGCCGACATTGGCGGCGCTGGCGCAGCAGCAGGGGGTTAGCGCCAGTACCTTTCGCAGGCAGTTGGACCGGGAGGGGCGGTCATACCAGCAGATCAAGGATGAGGTGCGCCGGGCGATGGCCTTCGAGCGCTTGCGTGAAGGAGTCTTAAGCATCGCCGAAATCGCCGAGCAGGCGGGGTTCCAGGAGCCCAGTGCGTTTCACCGGGCGTTCAAGAAGTGGACGGGGCAGAGCCCCGGTAGCTATCGGGCTCGGTTGGCTGGGCGTTGATGTGTCACCTGTACCGGCTACCCATTAATGATCAGGCCGGCACCATCGCAAACCCGACACCAAAGCGGTTCCAGGCATTGATCGTGGCAATTGCCAGGGTCAGGTTGGCCACTTCGGCCGGTTCGAAATGTTCCTGCAGGGCTTCATATTGCCCCTGCGGTGCGCCCTGCTCAGGCAAGCGGGTCAGGCTCTCGACCCAGGCCAGTGCCGCACGTTCACGCGGGGTGAAGTACGCGGTCTCACGCCATACGCTCAATGTCTGCAAGCGTGCCTCGGTCTCGCCGGCCTTGCGCGCATCGTTGGCATGCAGGTTCACGCAGTAGGCGCAGCCGTTGATCTGCGATGCCCGCAGGCGCACCAGCTCCAGCAGGGAACTCTCCAGGCCGCTCTTGGCCAGGGCCTGCTCCAGGCCGACCATGGCTTTGTAGGCTTCGGGGGCGTGCTTGGCCCATTCGATACGGTTGTGCATGGCTGTCTCCAAAGGGTGTGGGGTGGGAATGGCACTACTGTAGTGCCGCCCTTTGGCCACCCCGATAGCCAATCCTGCGCATATGCAGGAGGCCAATCGACCATTCAGGTGGCCACTGACAGGCATCCAATCTCTTCATTTCTGCCAGGCTGACCGAGCCGGGATAATGGCCGGGTCTTGCTACAAGAGAACCAATTCACAATGAGAGCTGCGTTGAACCTGTTGCTGGTGATTCTGCTGGCGCTGAACTTGCGGCCGATCCTGACCAGTATCGGCCCGTTACTCGAACCTATGCGTGCCAGCACTGGCCTGGGCTACCAGCAGGCCGCCTTGCTGACAGCGTTGCCGGTGCTGTGCATGGGGCTGGTACCGTTGCTGCAACCCTGGCTGCGGCGCTGGATCAGCGAGCATGGCGGCATGGTCGGTGGCCTGGCTGCGATTGCCCTGGCCTGCCTGTGGCGGCTGCAACTGGACAGCGCGTGGGCGTTGATTGCCAGTGCAGTGGTCGCTGGCCTGGGCGTGGCGGTGGTGCAAGGCATGATGCCAGGGTTGGTCAATCGATGGTTCCCCGGGCGGCTGGCCGGGGCGATGGGCCTGTATTCGGCGGCACTGATGACGGGCGGCGGCCTGGCGGCCGTGCTTGGGCCACATGTCAGTGGCCACTTCGGCCACTGGCAGGCCGGCCTGGGCCTGTGGGCAGCCCCGGCCGTGCTGGCGGTGCTGGCCTGGGCCGTGCTGCGGCCTCGTCAGGAAGCACCGAGGCTGGCGGGCGCCGCGGGTGGACACTGGTTTGGCACTCGCCGGGCGTGGTTGCTGGCCTTGTACTTCGGCCTGATCAATGGCGGCTACACCAGCATGGTGGCCTGGTTGCCCGCCTACCATATCGAGCACGGTGGCAGCGCCCAGGGCGGCGCCGACCTGGTGGGCCTGATGACCATTTTCCAGGTGGCCGGTGCGCTCGGCCTGCCTCTGCTGCTGCGGCGCTGGGCAGACCGGCGCCCAGGCCTTTGGCTGGCGCTGGCGATTCAGCTGGCCGGCTTTCTCGGCCTGCTGCTGGCACCCACGGTGGCTGCAGGACTGTGGGTCGCCATGATCGGCTTTGGCTTGGGTGCCTGCTTCAGCCAGAGCCTGACGCTGACTCTGGAGCACCTCAAGACGCCTGCGGAGGCCGGCAGCCTGGCGGCATTCGTACAGGGGATCGGCTTTATCATCACCGGTATCGTGCCGTACATCACCGGCTGGTTGCGTGACGTGAGTGGCGACTTCCAGGCATCGTGGACGCTGCTGACCGTGACCGTGATGGCGATGCTGTTGGTAACCGCGTGTTTCAATCCGCGTGGCTATGCTGCGGCCGTCGCGCGCGCGCCCGCGACGGGCAGGGCCGCGCCGGTCAGCTGAGGCGTTGCAGGGTATCGCGCACCCGGTCCAGTGCCGGGTCGATGTCCAGCAGCTCGATAGCGCCAAAGCCCAGCAACAGCCCCGGGCGTATCGGTGCTTCGCTGAAAAACGGCGCCAGCGAATACAGGCCCACCTCCACCTTGCGGGCCAGGTTGGCCAGCAACTCGACATCGACCCCGGGCTTGGCCAGCGCGCTGAGGTGGAAGCCCGCGCTGGCGGGGATGGCGCTGAACCACGGTGACAGGTCGCTGCCCAAACGCGCCAGGATACGTTCGCGGCGGGCGCTGTAAACCTCGTGGCAGCGGCGGATGTGCTTGTTCAGGTGGCCTTCGCCCAAAAAGCGCGCCAGCGCCCACTGCAGCAAGGTCGGGCTGTGCCAGTCACTGAGGTGCTTGGCCACGCAGGCCGCCTGCAGCACGGCAGGCGGCAACACGGCATAGCCCAGCCGCAGCTCGGGCAGCAACGTCTTGGAAAAGGTTCCCACATAGGCCACCAGACCATGGCAGTCGAGGCGCTGCAATGCGTCCGCTGCCGGCCCGTGGTAACGGAACTCGCAATCGTAGTCGTCTTCGATGATCAACGCGCCCAGCTCAGCCGCCCGGGCCAGCAGGGCGTGCCGACGTGGCTCGCTCATGGGCATGCCCAGCGGGAATTGGTGCGACGGCGTTACATAGATCAACCGGGTGCCATCGGTGATGTGCTCGACCCGCAGGCCTTCATCATCCACCGGAACGGACTGCACGCGTGCACCAAGGGCCAGGAACAGTTGCCGGGCGGGCGGGTAGCCGGGGTCTTCCATGGCCACTTGGCAACCGGGTTCCACCAATACCCGGGCGATCAGGTCCAGCGCTTGCTGGGCGCCGTTGCACACCAGCAGGTCGGTTGCGCTGCAGTGCACGCCGCGGGCGTAAGCGATGTGGTGGGCTATGGCCTCGCGCAGCTCCGGCAGGCCCTGGGCCGGAAACTGCCGCTCGGGGTGGCGTTGGCTGCGGCGCAGGGCGTAGTTCAGGCAGCTGCGCCACTGGTCAAACGGAAATTGCGCCTTGCTCGACGCACCACCGATAAAGTCATAGCGGGAGGGCGCTTGCAGTTGGCGTTGGCCGAGCACGGTAGCGCGCTGCTGCCAGCGCTCGAGGGACAAAGCGCCGGCGAGGGGGATGGTGGTTGATTCATGGCTACGCAGCGGTTGGCGCGGCGTGATGAAGGTGCCACGGCCGACCACACCGCTGAGCAGGTTGTCGTAGGTGAGCCGCGAATAGGCCTCGGCCACCGTCTTGCGTGACACGCCCAGTTGCTCGGCCAGCAAGCGGGTGGGTGGCAACTGGGTGCCGGCGGCCAGGTGGCCACTGTCGATCCCGGCGCGCAGTTGCTGATAGAGCTGGTCGGCCAGGCCTTTGCGGCCTTCCAGGCGAATGTGCAGTTCCATGGGGCGGTCCGGAGCGGGGGAGTGCTCAGGATAGCGGATTGGCCAGACAAGGGCATGGGGCCGCAAAGCGGCCACATATCTCAGAGCCGGGCCGTACTCACCGTGATATAGCCCTTGTCGGCGACTGCGATGCGTATCACCGTTTCATCCGCTGGCGCCTTGCGGTTGCGCTTGATGCGCACGCCATCGACTGCGGCCGCTTTCAGGTGTTCCGCGATGGCCCGCCCGTTCCGGTCAAAGAACACCTCGCTGGCCAGCAACTCGATTCGCTCGACCAGTTGCCGGGAGTGTTCGTCGGTGGCGCAGAAGAACATCACCCCCGACAGGTGCGGATCCTCTTCGGGGTTGCAGATGTCATGGGCCAGCATTTCGCACAAGCTGCTGCGCAGTTCGGCAATGGAGCGGGCGTAACGGTGCATACGGAGCCTCCTCTGGATCGCGACCTTGCGGTTTCCAGTGCCGATCTTGTTTTTTGCGTGCAGAGGCAGCAAGCAGGATGCTTCCGAGAACGTTGTGGGAAATTTCTGAGGGCGCCGGAATACCACCCCTGACGGGCCGGCGGCAGATGTTTGCTGCCGGCGCAACACAAGGCCGCGCCAGCAGCTCCGCGCAGCTTGGGCTAGCGTTGAACCTGCTGCTTGAACTGCAACCGCCAGCCATGCAGCAACGGCTCGGTATAGCCACTAGGTTGCTCGCGCCCCTTGAACACCAGCTCTCGGGCGGCGCGAAACGCATGCGATGCCTCGAAGTTGGCCGCCATTGGCCGGTACGCCGGGTCCCCGGCATTCTGTTGGTCTACCACCTTGGCCATGCGTTGCAGAGTCGCCTCGACCTGCTCGGCACCCACCACGCCATGGTGCAGCCAGTTGGCGATGTGCTGCGCTGAAATACGCAGGGTGGCACGGTCCTCCATCAGGCCAACATCGTGGATGTCCGGTACCTTGGAGCAGCCGACCCCTTGTTCGACCCAGCGCACCACGTAACCGAGGATGCCTTGGCAGTTGTTGTCCAGTTCAGCCTGGATATCGTCGGCACTCCAGGGCCGCTCTGGGCTGACCGGTATGCTGAGCAGGTCGTTCAGCAATGCGTGGCGCTGGGCGTTCAGATCGACTGCTTCCAGCGCCTGCTGCACCGCTGCCACGTCTACCAGATGGTAAT
Source organism: Pseudomonas sp. OG7 (assembly GCF_014192825.1). Taxonomy (NCBI): domain Bacteria; kingdom Pseudomonadati; phylum Pseudomonadota; class Gammaproteobacteria; order Pseudomonadales; family Pseudomonadaceae; genus Pseudomonas; species Pseudomonas sp. OG7. The sequence continues at coordinate 152,762 of NZ_JACHYK010000007.1, forward strand.
GCAGCGCATGCAGCGTTGCGGCCGTCGGTGAGGGCACCCAAGCGGTGTTGGCACCGGCCTTGGGCTGGGCAATTTTCTGTTCGAGCATGGCCGCCATCAGGTCGGGCATGGCCCACATGCCCTTACCGATCTGTGCCTTGCCGCGTAATCCGCAGGCCAGCCCCACCAGCACGTTGCTACGTTCGTAGGCCTGGATCCAGGCACTGCCTTTCATGTCGCCCTTGCGCAGCATGGCACCGGCTTCCATGGCGCTGTGCATCTCGTCCCCGGTGCGGTCGAGGAAGCCGGTGTTGATGAACACCACCCGTGATGCAGCACTGGCGATGCAGGCTTTGAGGTTGACGCTGGTGCGCCGCTCTTCGTCCATGATGCCCATCTTCAGGGTATGCGCGGGCAGGCCCAACAGGGACTCGACGCGACCGAACAGCTGGTCGGCAAAGGCCACTTCGGCCGGCCCGTGCATTTTCGGCTTGACGATGTACAGGCTGCCTTCGCGCGAGTTGCCTCGGCGCTTGAGATCGTGCAGGCCGATCAGGCTGGTGACCACGGCATCGAGGATGCCTTCCGGAATTTCCCGGCCATCGCGGTCGTGGATCGCCGGGTTGGTCATCAGGTGGCCAACGTTGCGAATGAACAGCAGCGAACGGCCAGGCAAGGTCAGTGGCTGGCCGTTTGCACCGTGATACTGGCGGTCGGCGGCCAAGGTGCGGCTGAAGGTTTTGCCGCCCTTGCTGACCTGCTCGCTGAGGTCGCCTTTCATCAGTCCCAGCCAGTTACGATAGACATTGACCTTGTCGTCGGCATCGACGGCTGCCACTGAGTCTTCGCAGTCGATGATGGTGGTCAGTGCGGCTTCCAGCAGGATGTCCTTGACCCCGGCCAGGTCCTGCTGGCCGATGATGTTGGCCGGGTCGATCCGGATTTCGAAATGCAGTTGGTGGTGCTGCAGCAGGATCGCAGTAGGCGTGTTTGGCTCGCCTTGGTAGCCACGCATTTGCGCGGGGTTTTGCAAGCCAACCTGGCGGCCATCGGCCAGGGTGACCTGCAGTGCGCCCTGGTTGATCGCGTAGGCCTTGGCGTCGCTGTGTGAGGCGCCGGCAAGCGGGGCTGAGGTATCGAGGAATTGCCGGCCATAGGCAATCACCTTGGCGCCGCGCACCGGATTGTAGCCTTGGCCGCGCTCGGCACCCGCGGTTTCGGCGATGGCATCGGTGCCGTAGAGGGCATCGTACAGTGAACCCCAGCGGGCGTTGGCGGCGTTGAGGGCGTAGCGGGCATTGCTCAGCGGCACGACCAGTTGCGGGCCGGCTTGTACGGCGATCTCGCGGTCGACGTTGTGGGTGCTGATTTGCACGTCTTCGGGGGCATCCACGAGGTAGCCGATGCCTTGCAGGAAGTGCTGGTAGGCCACCATGTCGCGGATTGGGCCGGGGTGCTGGCGGTGCCAGCTGTCCAGTTCGGCCTGCAGGCGCTCGCGTTCGGCGAGCAGTGCACGGTTTTGCGGGGCGAGGTCGTGGACCAGGGTGCTGAAGCCTTGCCAGAAGGGGGCGGCTTCGATGCCGGTGCCGGGGAGCACTTCGTCTTCGATGAAGCGCTGGAGGATGGGGGCTATCTGGAGTTGATGGTTTGGCATTGTCTGTCCGCTCGATGTTCAGTTTTCAGGAAATGGGGTGCCTGTGCTGGCCTCTTCGCGGGTGAGCCCGCGAAGAGGCCAGCACAGGATTTACAGAACAGCTGCCCCGACCTTGGCCACCTGGGCGTCTTGCTCGGACTTGACCCCGGACACACCGATGGCACCCACCACCTGGCCGTCCACCCGCAACGGCACGCCACCTTCCAGGCTGGTCAGCAGCGGTGCAGTGACAAATGCAGTGCGGCCACCATTGACCATCTCTTCGTAATCCCGTGTTTCCTTGCGCCCCAGCGCAGAGGTCCGAGCCTTTTCCACGGCAATGTAGGCACTGGCTGGCGCACAGCCGTCCATGCGCTCCAGGGCTAGCGGGTGACCACCGTCGTCAACCACGGCGATGGTGACGTTCCAGTGTTGGGCCAGGGCTTCCTGGCGGGCGGCGGCCAATACGCGGGCGACTTCGGCCTGGCCGATCACGAACTTGCTATGCATGGGGGGGCTCCGGGTTCAAGGCTGCTTCGACAATTTCTATCCAGTGCCGTACCGGCGTACGCCCGGCCCCGTCGAGGTGGGCCTGACAGCCGATGTTGGCGGTGGCGATGACGTGCGGTTTGCCGCTTTCCAGTGCGTTGAGGCGGTTGTCACGCAGTTGCAGTGACAATTCGGGCTGGGTCAGCGAATAGGTGCCCGCCGAGCCGCAGCACAGATGGCCGTCCGGCACAGCGGTGAGGGTAAAGCCCAGGCGCGTCAGCAGCGCTTCCACCGCGCCGCCCAGCTTCAGGGCATGCTGCAGGGTACAAGGGCAATGGAAGGCCAGGCGCTGTTCGGCGCACAGGCCTAGTTGCTCGATCGGCTCATCGCGCAGCACTTCTACCAGATCGCGGGACAGGGCGCTGACCCGCGCGGCCCTGGCGGCGTAACGGGGGTCTTTCTCCAATAGATGGCCGTAATCACGCACGAACGCGCCGCAGCCGCTGGCGGTTTGCACAATGGCCTCGGCCCCCGCTTCGATGGCAGGCCACCACGCGTCGATATTGCGCCGTGCACGTTGCAGGCCTTGCTCTTGGGCATTGAGGTGGTAGTCCACCGCGCCACAGCAGCCGGCCTGGTGGATCGGCTGCACGCTGATGCCCAGGCGGTCCAGCAGGCGCGCGGCGGCGGCGTTGGTGTTGGGCGACAAGGCTGGCTGCACGCAGCCTTCCAGCATCAACACCCGGCGTGCATGGCGCGGTGCCGGGCGCTGGCCAGGGGCGACCACCCGTGCCGGCAGTTTGCGCTTGAGTGTGGCCGGCAGCAGCGGGCGCAAGGCCTGGCCGCCACGGGTCAGGGCCTTGAACAGCGCCGGGCGTGGCACCACGGCTCGCAGGCCCTGGCGCAGCAGGCGCTGACCGAGCGGGCGCGGCACCTGTTGTTCGACCACGGCGCGGCCGATGTCCAGCAGGTCGTGGTATTTCACCCCCGAGGGGCAAGTGGTTTCGCAGTTGCGGCAGGACAGGCAACGGTCCAGGTGCAGTTGCGTGCTGGCCGTGATCGGCTCGCCTTCGAGCAGTTGCTTGATCAGGTAGATGCGCCCGCGCGGGCCGTCCAGCTCATCGCCCAGCAACTGGTAGGTGGGGCAGGTGGCGGTGCAGAAACCGCAGTGCACGCAGGAGCGCAGGATGCTTTGCGCCTCGTCGGCGCGGGCCAGGCGTCGGGAGGCTTCACTCAGGTTGGTTTGCATGGTCTGGCCTCACAGGTTCGGGTACAGGCGGCCAGGGTTGAACACGCCCTGGGGGTCGAGCTGCTGCTTGAGCGTCTGGTGGTAGCGCATCAGTGCAGCGGGCAGCGGCGGGCTACTGTCCGCTCCAGCGGTGTAGCAGGTGGCGTGGCCGCCCACGTTGGCGACCAGGTCGCGAATGGCCTGTGCCGGTGCGCTGGACGTGAGCCAGCGCTGCGCTCCACCCCAGTCGATCAGTTGCTGGCCGGGCAGGTCCAGCTCGCCGGTGGCGTTGGGCAGTGACAGGCGCCACAGCGGTGCAGGGCTGTTGAAGAATGCCAGGCGCTGCTCGCGCAGGTCGCTCCAGAAACCGCTGTCGAGGGTTGCGCCGCCCAGTCGCTGGCGTGCCGACTGAACCGAGCCTTCGCCGCCTTCCAGGCGCAGGTACAGCGCTTCGCCGTCATGGCAAGCCGCGCTGATCGGCAGAGGCTGCTGGCCCCATTCGGCCAACTCGGCCAGCGCCTCATGCCGGCCCATTGGCAGACGCAGGCTCAAGCACTGGCGCGGCCGGGGCAGTACTTTCAACGAAACCTCGGTCAGCAACCCCAGGCAACCGAAGCTGCCCACCATCAGCCGTGATACATCGTAACCGGCCACGTTCTTCATCACTTCGCCACCAAAGCGCAGCAACTTGCCGTGGCCGGTGATCACCCGCGTGCCCAGTACATAATCACGTACCGACCCGGCCCATGGCCGCCGGGGGCCAGACAAGCCGGCGGCGACCATGCCGCCCAAGGTGGCGTCCGGGCCCAGGTGTGGCGGTTCACAGGGAAGCATCTGGCCGGCTTCGTGCAGCGCCGCTTCGATCTCGCGCAGCGGTGTGCCGGCGCGGGCGGTGAGCACCAGTTCGGTCGGGTCGTAGCTGACGATGCCACGGTGGCTGCGGGTGTCGAGTACTTCGCCAGCTACAAGGTTGCCCAGCCTGGCTTTGCTGTTACTGCCCTGGATACGCAGCGGTGTGCCTTGGTTCAGCGCCTGGCCGACCTGCTCCAGCAGGGCCTGGCTGTTGTCGCGGTCCATGCTCATCAGAAGCGCTCCAGCTCGGGGAAGGGCAGTTGCCCATGGTGCACATGCATGGCACCGAACTCGGCACAGCGGTGCAGCGTGGGAATGTTCTTGCCGGGGTTGAGCAGGCCCTGCGGGTCGAAGGCGGCCTTCACCGCGTGGAACAGGGTGATTTCGTCGCTGTTGAACTGCGCGCACATCTGGTTGATTTTCTCGCGGCCTACGCCGTGCTCGCCCGTAATGCTGCCGCCTACCGCCACGCACAGTTCGAGGATCTTGCCGCCGATGGCTTCGGCACGCTCCAGTTCACCTGGCAGGTTGGCATCGAACAGGATCAGCGGGTGCATGTTGCCGTCGCCGGCATGGAACACGTTGGCCACGCGCAGGCCGTATTCCGCGGACAGGTCACTGATGCCCTTGAGTACCCGTGGCAGTTCGCGGCGCGGGATGGTGCCGTCCATGCAGTAGTAATCCGGCGAGATGCGTCCCACCGCCGGGAAGGCGTTCTTGCGCCCGGCCCAGAAACGCACGCGCTCCGCTTCGTCGCGGGCCAGCCGTACTTCGCGGGCCCCGGCGTGCGCCAGGACGGCGGCCACCCGTTCACAATCGTCATGCACATCGGCTTCGACGCCATCCAGTTCGCACAACAGGATGGCTGCCGCGTCCACCGGGTACCCGGCATGAATGAAGTCTTCGGCGGCGCGGATGGCCAAGTTGTCCATCATCTCCAGGCCGCCGGGAATGATACCGGCAGCGATGATTTCGGCGACTGCCCGACCGGCGTCCTCGACACTGTCGAAACTGGCCAGCAGCACCCGCGCCACCTGGGGCTTGGGGAGCAGCTTGACGGTCACTTCCGTGACGATGCCGAGCATGCCTTCGGAGCCCGTGAACAGTGCCAGCAGGTCGAAGCCTGGGCTGTCCAGCGCATCGCTGCCGAGGGTCAGGCGTTCGCCTTCTACCGTGAGGATTTCCACCTTGAGCAGGTTGTGCACGGTCAGGCCGTATTTCAGACAGTGCACGCCTCCGGCGTTTTCGGCAACGTTGCCACCGATGGAGCAGGCAATTTGCGAGGACGGGTCTGGTGCGTAGTACATACCGTGCGGGGCGGCCGCCTGGGAGATGGCCAAGTTGCGCACGCCGGGTTGCACACGGGCGTAACGGCCCTGTGGATTGACCTCCAGAATGCGGTTGAAGCGCGCCATTACCAGCAGGACCCCCTTGGCCAGCGGCAGGGCGCCGCCCGACAGGCCGGTGCCGGCGCCACGGGCTACCACGGGTACGCCGCGCTGGTGGCAGAGCCTGAGCAAGGCCTGCACCTGCTCCAGGCGCTCGGGCAGCACCACCAGCAGCGGTACCGTGCGATAGGCCGACAGGCCGTCACATTCGTAGGGTTTGAGGTCTTCTCCGCGGTACAGGATATCGAGGTCTGGCAGGGCCTTGCGCAGCGCCTGCAACAGGTCCGCCTGGTCTACGGTGGGCAGCGCGCCATCGACGCGTTCGTCGTACAGGATATTCATCGGCTCACTCGGCAACGTTTTTGTTGTTGTTGGCAAAGCGGTCACCGGTGCAGCCTGCACGTGCCAACGGCCCTGGTCGAGCGCGTCGTTCACTGGTCCTACCAGTTTTTCTGCAAAGGGCTGGTTATTGACGGCTTTGCCTGGCTAGATTGGAGCCATCGGTTGAGGTGGTCCTACCAGTAGGAGAAGGCGTGATGGGTGCTGAGGGCAAGGTCAAGGTCGCCGACCAGGTGGCCGAGCGTGTGGAGCGCCTGATCGTTGACGGCGTACTCAAGGTGGGCCAGGCCTTGCCGTCGGAGCGGCGGTTGGTGGAGAAGCTGGGGTGTTCACGCTCGGCACTGCGCGAAGGGCTACGCATTTTGCGGGGGCGCGGCATCATCGATACCGAACAGGGGCGGGGCTCGTTCGTCGCCGACCTGACAGGGCAGTCGGGTGCCACACCGTTGATGCATTTGTTTGGCTCGCAACCGCGTACGCTGTTCGACTTGCTGGAAGTGCGGGCGTTGCTGGAGGCAGAGTCGGCGCGGCTGGCGGCGTTACGGGCCACCGAGGTTGACCGCTTGCTGATTCGGCGGCGCTACGAAGACATGCTGGCCGCGCACGAGGTACCAGACGCGATCGATGCCCGTGAACACGCTCGTCGCGACCACGCGTTCCACCGGGCGATCAGTGAGGCGTCACACAACCCGGTGCTGGTGCATACCTTGCAATCGCTCAGCGACCTGACCTTGAGCACGGTGTTTGCCTCGGTCAACAACCTGTATTGCCGGCCGGCGCAAAAGCGCCAGATCGACCGCCAGCATGCACGCTTGTATCAGGCGGTGATGGAGCAGTTGCCGGAGCAGGCGCAGCGGGCTGCGCGCGAGCATATCAACGGGATTCGCGACAGTTTGCGGGAGATCGAGCAGGAGGAGCAGCGCCTGGTCAGGGCAACCATGCGCATGGATGGCTGGGGGTGAATGTTTGCCTGCGCCGGCCCTTTCGCGGGCGCGCCCGCGAAAGGGCCGGCGCAGGCTGACTTCAATGATCGGCTATCCGATCATCCTGCGACAGAATGGCCCGGGCCAGCTCTTCATCATTGGCTTGCAGCCCAGGGTGGTCCCTGCGGGCTTGTTCCAGCGCCGACTCCACATAGGCGCCACGGATTGCACCGCCACTGGCAACGAAGGCAGAAAGTTCATCGCGTGCCGGGATGATCCGTTTATCGTCCTTGAAGGTCGAGTAAAGCGAAGCGGAAACACCGGCCGAGGTGGCGACGTCGCCCGCATCGACGCGGGCCAGGGCAGCACCGGCAGGCAGCAGGAGCAGCAGCGCAGGAGCGAGGAGTAGGTGGCGCATGTCGTGTTCTCCAGTAGCGTGAAGCCCAAGGTAATAAAACACTCAACGTTTAAGAGAGCACGCAGGAGGTGGTAGTTCCCTTGGGGGCCACGAAATAGATTGTGTGGGGGCTATGACGGGAGGAACGGGGAATGGGGTGTTCTGGCTGCAGGAGAACAACCGCCGTCCAGATTGCCTGAAGATAGATTGACCGTGGCGGGCCGGGCGTGATTTGCTCGGCGCTACGGCTTCTTCGCGGGTGAACCCGTGAATGGCCCGACACGATCATTCAAAGGAAAATGAAGGTTCGCCGATGTCCGAATACACGCTGCATTGCTTCGCCGAATCCGGCAACGCCTACAAGGCCGCGCTTATGCTTGAGCTCACTGGCCAGGCCTGGCAGCCGGTTTTCGTCGACTTCTTCAACGGCCAGACCCGCGAGCCAGGCTGGCGCGATGAGGTGAACGAGCAGGGCGAGGTGCCGGTGCTGGAGCACGCGGGCAAAACCTTCACCCAGTCTGCGCTGATCCTGGAATACCTTGCCGAACAGACCGGCCAGTTCGGCCCGCGTGATGAAGACGAAAAACGCGAGATCTGGCGCTGGATGCTGTTCGACAACCACAAGTTCACCAGCTATTACGCCGCGCTGCGCTTTCTATTCTGCCTGAAGAAAACGGGGGAAACGGACGTGACGCGATTCCTGCGTGAGCGTGCCACGGCGGCTTACCGTATTGTCGACGCACACCTGGCAAAAACGCCGTTCATGGTTGGCGGCCGGCTGACCATCGCCGACCTGTCGTTGGCGGGGTATGTGTTCATGCCTGAAGATACAGGGATCCCGCTGGTGGAGTTCACTCATATCGAGGCTTGGAAGGCGCGAATCCAGGCGCAGCCGGGGTGGAAGCATCCGTATGAGCTGATGCCGCGTACGGCATCCTGAGGCCTTCGCGGCACTGCAAGGCTCAGATGGACAACCGTATCACCCGGTTGTCCAGCACTTGCTGTTCTTGCCCCCGCCGCTTGTTCACCACCAGCTCGCCAATGGCAATCAGCCGCGTGCGCGTGATGTTGCGCGACAACCCCAGCAACTGCGCGGTATGCACCTGGTTGTAGTGGCAGAACCGGTAGGCCGAGCGCAGCAAGGCGTTTTCCACCTTCTCGTACAGGTCGCCCGGCTGCTCCTCGAACAGCTGGCTGAACGCCCGCTGCAACAAGTCGTCTACACCATTGCCAGCCGTCTCTTCCTCTTGCCGCTCGATGCGCAGGTTGGACAGGCGCAGGTCCTGCGCCTGCACCGTGCCGTCGCCGCAAGTGAGCAAACTGTGGTGAATCACGTTCTCCAGCTCGCGGATATTGCCCGGCCAGCTGTATTCCACCAGCTTGGCCTGGGCTTTGGCGCTGAGCTCCACCGGGCCGTAGCCCAGTCGGTCGCTGTAGCTGCGAATGAAGTGCCGGGCCAGTGGCAGGATGTCACCCGGGCGGTCGCGCAGAGGGTGCAACTGTAAGGTCACCACGTTGAGCCGGTAGTACAGGTCTTCACGAAAATGCCCGGCGTTGATGGCCTTTTCCAGCTGCACGTTGGTTGCGGCCAGGACCCGCACATTGATCGGGATGCTCTTGCGCGACCCTAGCCGCACCACCTCGCGCTCTTGCAGCACGCGCAGCAACTTGACCTGGATCGGCAGGGGCAGGTCGCCGATTTCGTCGAGGAACAGCGTGCCGCCATTGGCTTCCTCGAACCAGCCGGCCTTGGCCGCCAGCGCGCCGGTGAAGGCGCCTTTTTCATGACCGAACAGTTCGGCCTCCACCAGCGACTCCGAGAACGCCCCGCAGTTGACTGCGACGAATGGGCCGTTGCGCCGGCCACTAAGGTTGTGGATGTGGCGTGCGACCAGCTCCTTGCCCGTACCGGTTTCGCCGATGATCAGGACGCTGGCCTCGCTGGGGGCGACCTGTTGCAAGTGGGCGAGCAGCGCCTGTGACCTTGGGTCTTCGAAGACCTGTGCGGTCGCCCTGATCGAGGTAGCCAGTGTCGGTGACGGGGGGAGGGTCAGCAGTTGCATGGGCAATCCTCAGGAATAGAAGGATGGGGCAGGGCGCTTGTCGTTGAGGGCCCACTCGCCGAGTTCGTGGATGCGGTAGTCCACCGGATCGTGCAGGGTTTGTGTGCGCAGGTTGCGCCAATGGCGGTCGAAGCGCAGCGAGGCATGGGTGGCGCGTGCGCCGGTGACCTCGAACAGGCGGTTGCAGATGTCCAGGCCGTGGCGGCTGGCGGCGACCTTGGCGGTGCCGATGGCCAGGGCCAGATCGCCGCGCTCTTCTGCCGTGAGGGCATGTTCCTTGGCCCAGGCGGCATCCAGCTGGCGTGCGGCCCGTTCGATCAGCAGACGCACGCTTTCAAGGCCAACCCAGAACTCGCCGTAATGGCGCAGCACATAAGGGTCTTCGGCACTGCTGGCGGCGCTGGAGCGGAACCACGGCCGGCTTTCCTTGAGGGTGTACTGGCGGGCTTCTTCGAAGGCGCCTTCGGCAATGCCGAGGAACAGGTTGGCGAAGTGCAGCTGGGCAATCAGCGGGCGCAGGGCGGCGAACGGAGTGCTCAGCGGGCCTGGGTCGAGTAGCAGTTCGTTGTGCTCTACCCGCACCCGCTCGAACGTGGCGCTGCCACTGTCGGTCTGGCGTTGACCGATGTTGTTCCAGTCGCTATGCAGGCTGATGCCGGTGCGGCCACTGGGGATGGCGGCAATCAGAAGCTTGCCGCCGGCACGTTCGTCCACCGCCGAGGCGATGAGCATTTCCGAGTCGCTGGCGCCGGAGCAGAAGCTTTTCTTGCCCGAAAATTCGCACCAGCCATCGAAGTGCTTGACCACGGTGCGGGTGTCCAGCGGGTTCAGGGCATTGCCCCAAAACCACTGTTTGCGGGCGGTCTGTTCGAACCAGGGCTGCCATTGGTCGGGGCGTGAGAACAGGCGTACGGTGGCCAGCATCAGGTGGTGAAAGCCGAACACATGGGCAATGGAGCTGTCGACCCGGGCGAACTCGCGCACCACCGCGAACGTGTCGTGCCAGTTGGCACCCTGCCCACCGAAGGCCTGCGGGATCACCAGCGACAGCAGGCCGCTGTCACGCAGGGCATCGCGCTCGGCTTTCGGGGTGCCGCCGCGCTCGTCGCGTTCTACGGCGGTCTGGGCAAACTGCCCGGCCAGTTCGCGGGCGATGGCCAAGGCCGGGCGCAGCGGGGTATTCACAGGTGCATTCATGGCCGCTCCTCAGGCGCTTTTACGCAGTGCGTGGTGGGCGCCGAACAGCGGCACGGCACGCTCTGCAGCCAGGCGGATGCGGGCGGCGAGGGCATCGCTGGACACGCGATAGTCGGCCAGTTCTGCCTGGCTGGCGAACACGCCGATTGGCAGGGTCAGGGCTTGCAGGAAGCTGAACAGCGGGCGCAACTGATGGTCGAGCACCAGCGCATGGCGTTCGCTGCCGCCGGTGGCGGCGAGCAGAACCGGGGTGTCGACCAGGGCATCCTGGCCGATCAGGTCGAACAGGTGCTTGAAGTGGCCAGTAAAGCTGCCGCGGTACACGGGGGTGGTCACCACCAGCAGGTCGGCTTTTTCCACCAGACGCAGTTGCTGCTCGACGGTGTCGGGCAGTTCGCTGCGCCACAGGGCGCTGCCCAGTGGGCGGGCGATGTCGCCCAGTTCGATCAGGTGCGGCTTGATGTGCAGGTGTTCAGCCAGCTCAGCGAGGATCGCCTCGGTCAGGGCCAGGGTGCGTGAAGGGCGGGAAGTGCCGCCGGACAGGGCTACGACATTCAGTGGGGTGCTCATGGGCAGGTCTCCGGTTCGGGTTGAGCGGGGGACTTTGCTTGAGCAATCGTCGTGCCGGGTTCTAATGTTCTTCTAAATCAACAAGTTATCGCGTTAGCAGGTTTGCGTCGCTGTTGCCGGGCGGGCGTTTCGTGTTGATTGGGTGTTGCGCTGCGAACAGTTGGCCAAGTGTTGGCGGCTGTGCAGTGGAGAGAGTTATAGAGGATTATCGTTCGTTAAAAAAAGAATAAGAATTCATATTGTTATGCATTTTTATGGATAAGCCGCCGTCTTGCCGGTACCGACAATGCCCTGTACGAACGTCACCAGTTGATCCCTCGCGGTGATCACGCTTCCCCATTGCGCCTGCCCGCACAGCAAACCCAGTACGGCATGGGCAATCGACCGCGCTCGGAGTGCCGGCAGCCCGCACTCTGCGGCGACAATGTCACTGAGCAGCCCGCTGTATTGCGTTTTCAACTGTTCGATTTGCAACAGTTGCTCTGTGTTCAGGTTCATGGCTTCCCGCGTCAGCAGCACCAGTTTGTCGGGGTTGGCCTGGCTATACGTCACGAAGGCCTGCACAAAGCACGGCAAGTGTTCACTGATGGTACGGGCACCTTTGAGGCATTGTCGGGTTTCATACAGCAGATCGGTCAGGCTCGACTCGATCAGCTCGAACAGCAGCCCCTGTTTGCTCTCGATGTGGTGGTACAGCGAGCCGGCGCGCAGGCCCAGGTGGCTGGCCAGGTCACGCAGGCCTATGGCCTGGTAGCCATGGCTGGCAAACAAGGCGCTGGCCGCCTCCAGCAGGCGGTCCCGAGCGTGCGGGGTGGGTACGGGCGAGAGGCTGGAAGCGGGCATGGACGCACCTGTGGGCGAATTGATGTTTGACCAAATGTAAGACAACAGGCATCTTACGTAAAGACTCAATCGCGGAGGTGTTTCGTGGAAAATCAAACGGTGGTGATCGTAGGTGGTGCCTCGGGTCTGGGCCTGGAAACAGCCCGGCTGATGGTTAAACGTGGAGCCGGCAAAATCGGCCTGATCGACCGCAATGAGCAATTGCTGGTACAAGCCGCAGAAGAGCTGCGCGGGCAGGGTGTAGAAGTGGCAATCGCGGTAGGCGACATTGCCCGCAAGGACACCGCCCATGCAGCCTTCGACCAGATCGTCGAAGGCTTGGGGCGGGTGCATTGCCTGGTCAACAGCGCGGCCATCTACCCGCGTAAGGACATCTTCGAGATCACTGACGACGAGTGGGACCTGGAGAACGCCGTCAACATCAAGGGTACCTACCACATGATGGTCGCCGCCGCGCGCCACATGCAGCAGTACGTGGCGGCCCCGGCGGTGACCGGGCGTATCGTCAACGTGACGTCGGTGGATGCCTTCAAGGCCCACCCGCAAAACGCCCACTATGCCGCCACCAAGGCAGCGGTGGTAAGCCTGACCAAATCGTTTGCCCAGGCCTGTGCCAAGGACCAGATCCTGGTCAACTCGGTAGCCCCGGCCGGTTTTGCCACCGAGCGCGCCAAACAGCTGGGCTTCCTCGGCGAGCTGGCGGCAGCCAACCCGCTGGGCCGTGCTGCGGAACCGGCAGAAATCGCCGAGTGGATCGTGATGATGGGCAGCAGCCGCAACAGCTACGCCACCGGTGAAAACGTGATTGTCAGCGGGGGCTACATCTATGCCTGAAGCCGCATTTCCTGAGGGCTACCAGCGCGCGCTGGTGACCGGGGCTACCAGCGGTATCGGCAAGGCCATCGTACTGGCGCTGCGTGATGCCGGCCTGCGAGTGATTGCCGTGGGGCGCAGCGCTGAGGCGTTGGCCGAGCTGGCTGGCGAGCCGGGTGTGACCACCTTGCAGGCGGATGTGCGTGATTACCGTTCGCTGGCTGCTGCCCTGGAAGGGCAAGCGGTGGATGTGCTGGTCAATAACGCGGGCATTCTGTCCACCCGGGCGGCATTCCAGGACATCGACGAAGCCGAAATCGACAACATGCTCGACATCAACCTCAAGGCGCCGTTGCACCTGGCGCGCCAGGTGCTGCCAGGCATGGTCGAGCGGGGCAGGGGGCACCTGTTCTTCATTGGCTCCAGTGCTGGTCGAGCGCCGCACCCGGGTGCAGCGGTGTACGGCGCGTCCAAGGCCGGGGTCAGCCTGTTCTGCGATGCCTTGCGCTGTGACCTGTTGGGCAGCGGCGTGCGAGTGACCGAGATTGCTCCGGGCCGGGTGCAGACACAGCTGTACAAGACTGCCATGGGCATGCAGGCGGCAGGCAGTGAGCTGTATGACGGTTATGAGTCGATCCAGCCGGAAGATATCGCCCAGCTGTTGCTGGCGGCGCTGAAGATGCCGCGGCAGGTGGATGTGTCGCGGTTGGAGGTATTCCCTACTGCGCAGGCGGTGGGTGGCGGGCGGATGGTCAAGACGGCGGGCTGATCCGACGGTTCTATCGCCTGTACCGGCCTCTTCGCGGGCACGCCCGCTCCGAAAGGATCACCACTGGTCCACAGGCACCACAGTACCTGTGGGAGCGGACGTGCCCGCGAAGAGGCCAGTGCAGGCAATGCAGTTTTGAGTAAATAGGTGCTTGACCACCTGTAAGACAACATATAACTTACATTAAGACTGCTTCAGCCGGTCGATACAACTACAAAGCATTGCAGGGGATATGACGATGACTGCGACATCATGCCGGGTCGGCGTGGACATAGGCGGCACCTTCACCGATATCGCGCTGGACGTGAATGGCGTGCTGCATTCGACCAAGATCCTGACCGACTACGAGCTGCCTGAGCGGGCCATCCTCACCGGCGTGCGCCAGGTGGTGGAGCAGGCGGGCCTGGCACTGTCGGACATCGACCAGTTGATCCATGGCACCACCTTGGCCACCAACGCCCTGATCGAGCGCCGTGGCGCGCGCACCGCCTTCATCACTACCGAAGGCTTCCGGGACACCCTGGAAATGCGCACCGAAAACCGTTTCGAGCAGTACGACATCAACATCGCCCTGCCGCCGCCACTGATCGATCGTGACCACCGCTACACCCTGCGTGAGCGCCTGAATGTCAAAGGCCAGGTACTGATCGCCCCTGCGCAGGCCGAGATCGATGCCCTGGTCGAGCGCATTGCCGAAGGCAACTACGAAAGCGTGGCCATTGGCTTCATTCACAGCTACGTCAACGGTGCTCACGAACGCCAGTTGCGCGATGCCCTGCAGGCGCGACTGCCGCAGTTGTCGATTTCCATTTCCAGCGAAGTCTCGCCGCAGATGCGTGAGTTCGAGCGCTTCAACACCGTGTGTGCCAATGCTTACGTCAAACCGCTGATCAAGTCTTACCTGGACCGCTTGGTGGTGACCCTCAAACAGGAAGGCGCCCATTGCCCGGTGTTCATGATTCACTCCGGTGGCGGCATCATCTCGGTGCAAAGCGCCGCTGAGTTCCCGGTCCGTCTGGTGGAGTCCGGTCCGGCTGGTGGCGCCATCTTTGCGGCCGACATCGCCCGCCGCTACCAGCTGGAGAACGTGCTGTCGTTCGACATGGGTGGCACCACGGCGAAAATCTGCCTCATCGAAGACCAGGTACCGAAAACCGCGAAAACCTTCGAGGTTGCCCGTACCTACCGCTTCAAGAAGGGCAGCGGCATGCCGATTTCCATCCCGGTGGTGGAAATGGTCGAAATCGGTGCTGGCGGCGGCTCCATCGCCAGCCTCGACAGCATGCGCCAGATCCGCGTGGGCCCGCACAGTGCGGCCTCCGAGCCTGGCCCGGCCTGTTACGGCCGTGGTGGCCTGGAGCCGACCATCACCGACGCCAACCTGCTGCTCGGCCGCCTGGATGCAGACAACTTCGCCGGTGGCGCGCTGCGTTTGTCCACCGACAACGCGGCCAACGCCATGGCCCGGGTCATCGGCCAGCCGCTGGGCATGCAGGCCGTCACCGCAGCGTTTGGCGTGTGCGAAGTGGTTGACGAGAACATGGCCAACGCCGGCCGTGTGCATGCGGTGGAAAGCGGCAAGGACATTGCCGACTACACCATGATCACCTTTGGCGGTGGCGGCCCGCTGCACGCTGCACGGCTGTGCGAGAAGATGGGTGTGGCACGCTTTATCGTCCCGGCGGGTGCTGGCGTGGGCTCGGCGATCGGCTTCCTGCGTGCGCCATTCGGTTACGAGGCCGTACGCAGTGCGTTCGTACGCTTGTCCGAGTTCGAGGCCGCGCAGGTCAATGACCTGATCGACGAGATGAAAGCCGAATCGCTGGGCTTCCTGCGCCAGGGCATGCCGATCGGTGAGCCGGACATGGACTGCACCGCGTTCATGCGTTATGTGGGCCAGGGCTGGGAAATCCCGGTTGCCTTGCCATTCAAAGCCTTCAGCGCTGCCGACACGCTAGAGTTCAAGGCCCGCTTCGAAGCAGCCTACACCCGCTTCTTTGGCCGCCCCATCGAAGGGCCGGACATCGAGATCGTCAGCTGGTCGGTCAAGGCCAGTTCGCCCCTGCCACCCGTCACGCAGATTGAGGAAGTGGGCGCCGCCTACCGCGCCCATGAAATTTCCCGCCGCCAGGTGTTCGACGTGGCCGCCGGTGGTTTTGTCGAAGCCGGCATCCACCCACGCGAAGAGCTGCAAATCGGTGCCCGTGTCGACGGCCCGGCGGTCATCGTCGAGCGCGAAACCTCGACCTTCGTCACCTCCAATTTCACCGCCACGGTCCAGCCAGACGGCTGCCTGCTGGTCGTGCGCCGCTAACGCCTGAATTCGGAAGCCAGAACCATGAGCGATACGTTGATCGACATTCAAATGCAGGTGATGTGGAACCGCCTGGTCTCGGTGGTCGAAGAGCAGGCCCTGACCCTGATTCGCACGGCCTTCTCCACCAGTGTGCGCGAAGCCGGCGACCTGTCCGCCGGGGTGTTCGACCGCGCCGGCGACATGCTGGCCCAGGCCGTCACCGGCACCCCTGGCCATGTGAACACCATGGCCGAGGCGGTGGTGCACTTCATCAATGACATCGGCGAGGACAACATTTTCGAAGGCGATGTCTACGTGACCAACGACCCGTGGAAGGGCACTGGCCACCTGCACGACATCACCATCGTTTCGCCGTCCTTCTACAAGGGCAAGCTGATCGGCTACTTCGCCAGTACTGCCCACGTGGTCGATATCGGTGGCCGGGGCTTCGGCCCCGATGCCCGTGAAGTGTACGAAGAAGGCCTGTTCATCCCGATCATGAAGTTGTTCGAGCGCGGCAAGGTCAACCGCGACCTGATCAACATCCTGCGCAACAACGTGCGTGAGAACGACCGGGTAGTGGGCGACTTCTATGCGTTGTCGGCGTGCAACGAAACTGGCCACAAGCGCCTGCTGGACATGCTCGAAGAGTTCAAGCTGGACGACCTGGAGTACATCGGCGGGTTCATCCTCGAACACAGCCGTCGCGCTACCCTGGAGTGCTTCAAGTCGCTGCCCCACGGCACCTACAGCAACAGCATGACCCTCGACGGCTACGATGTGCCGGTAACCCTGGCGGTCACCATCACTGTTGGCCCCGACGGTATCAAGAGCGACTTTACCGGCACTTCTGGCATGAGCCAGTTCGGCATCAACGTGCCGCTGGGCTACGCCAAGGCTTATGCCTGCTATGGCCTCAAGTGCATCGTCGCACCGGAAATCCCGAACAACACCGCTTCGCTGGCGCCCTTCGAAGTCACCGCGCCTGAAGGCTGCATCCTCAATGCCAAGCACCCGGCGCCGGTGTCGGTGCGCCATGTGCTGGGCCATTTCGTGCCCGACCTGGTGCTCGGCGCGCTGCACAAGTGCCTGCCAGGCAAAGTGCCGGCCGAGGGTGCCAGCGCCCTGTGGAACCTGCACCTGAGCGTGCGTCCGCTGGAGAGCAACCCCAACGGCCGCAATGCCGAGATGCTGATGTTCAACAGCGGCGGCATGGGTGCCCGCTCGACGATGGATGGCCTGAGCGCCACGGCGTTCCCCAGCGGCGTCCACACCATGCCGGTGGAAGCCACCGAACACGCCGGCCCGGTCGTGGTATGGCGCAAGGAACTGCGTGAAGGCTCCGGTGGTGCTGGCCAGTTGCGCGGTGGCCTGGGCCAGGAAATCGAAGTGTCGGCGGCCGAAGGCTACAGCTTGCGCTTCAGTGCCATGTTCGACCGTATCCAGTACCCGGCACGCGGCCTGGAGGGTGGCAAGGAGGGCGCCCAAGGCTTCGTTGGCCTGGATGACGGCAGCGTGCTGCGCGGCAAAGGCCAGCAATTCGTACCCGCTGAGCGCCGCCTGGTGCTGCGCCTGCCCGGGGGCGGTGGTTATGGCGACCCGCGCCAGCGCGACCGCAAGCAGGTTGAGCGCGATGTACGTGCCGGTTACATCAGCGCCGAGCAGGCACGTAACGACTACGGCTTTGACGCCGCTCAGGAGCGCTAGAGGATGGACGTGCAAAGCAGCCGCGTGCGCGCGGTAAAAAGCTCGCCAAGCATGGCCGTGTCGGTACTGGCCAAGCAGATGCTGGCCAAGGGCGAACCGGTCATCAACCTGGCACTCGGCGAGCCGGATTATAACGTACCGGCCCACGTGATCGAAGCCGCCCACCAGGCGATGCTTGCGGGTAACAACCACTACACCGGGCCCAACGGTCTGGAGGTGTTGCGCCAGGCCATCGTCGACAAGTTTGCCCGGGAAAACGACCTGGTCTACGGCCTGGACGAAATCTGCGTAGGCAACGGTGCCAAGCAGCTGTTGTTCAACGCCTTTCTGGCCACGCTCGAACCGGGCGACGAGGTCATCACCCCGGCGCCGTACTGGGTGTCGTACACCGACATGGCCATGCTCAACGATGGTGTGCCCAAGGTTATCCCTTGCGGGGCCGAGCAGGGGTTCAAGCTCAAGCCCGAGCAGCTGGAAGCGGCCATTACCCCGCGCACACGCTGGGTGATGCTCAACTCGCCGAACAACCCGAGCGGGGCGATCTTCACCCGTGAAGAGTTCGCCGCGTTGGGCAAGGTGCTGGCGCGCCACCCGAACGTGCTGATCATCTCCGACGAGATCTACGAGCACATTGTGCTGGGCGATCAGCCGTTCGTGTCGTTCGTCACTGCTTGCCCGCAACTGCGTGAGCGCACCTTGCTGATCAACGGCGTGTCCAAGGCCTATGCCATGACCGGCTACCGCCTGGGTTACGCCGCCGGGCCGAAAGACCTGGTCGTAGCCATGAACAAGACCCAGTCACAGACCACCACCTGCCCGTCGAGCATTTCGCAACTGGCCGCCGTGGCGGCGCTGAACGGGCCGCAGGACTTCGTGCGGGAGGCCAACCGTGAATACCAGGCGCGTGGCGCGCTGGTGGTGCAAGGCTTGGCGCAGATCCCGGGCTTGCAGCTGCAGATGCCGCAGGGCGCGTTCTATGCCTTCCCCGAGGTAGGTGCCTTCATCGGCAAGCGCACCCCGGATGGCCAGGTCATTGGCAACGATGCCGACCTGTCGGCCTACCTGTTGCGGGTCGGCAAAGTCGCGACTGTGCCGGGCTCGGCGTTTGGCCTGGAACCCTACATTCGTCTGTCGTTCGCCACGTCGCGGCAGGAACTGGAACAAGCCCTGGGGCAGTTGCGCGACGCGTTCGCGGCGCTGTCCTGAGCCCATCAAGCAATCGAGGTAACACATGAGCAAGCCTTTCAAACGCCTGCTGATCACCGGCGCCGCCGGACGCCTGGGCAGCGTGCTGCGCAAGCACCTGGCCGCCTTCGCCGACGAGTTGCGCCTGACCGACATCGCCGACATGGGCCACGCTGCGCCCCATGAACAGTTAGTGCGCTGCGACCTGGCCAACTTCGACGATGTGCTGCCGCTGACCGAAGGGGTTGACGCCATCGTTCATGCCGGTGGCGTACCGGTGGAGGACACCTTCGAGAAAATCCTCAACGGCAACATCGTCGGCACCTACAACATTTACGAAGCCGCGCGGCGCAACGGTGTGAAGCGTGTGGTGTACACCAGCTCCAACCACGCCATCGGCTTCTATGACCGCACCGAGACCATCGATGCCACCGCCGCGCATCGCCCCGACAGCCTGTATGGCGTCAGCAAGTGCTTTGCCGAAGACCTGGGCCGCTACTACTGGGACAAGTTCGCCATCGAGTCGGTCAACCTGCGCATCGGTTCGTCGTTCCCCGAGCCGCTGGACCGGCGCATGCTCGCCACCTGGCTATCGTTCGACGACTTCGCCCAGCTCACCGAGCGCTCACTGTTGGCGCCACGGGTCGGACACATGATCGTCTATGGCATGTCGGCCAACCGCGAAAGCCTGTGGGACAACCGCCTGGCCTCATCGATCGGCTATGTGCCCAAGGACAGCGCCGACGACTACCGCGACAAGGTCCTGGCCAAGCACCCGCCACTGCACCCGAATGAACCCGCTGCACGCTACCACGGCGGCAACTTCGCCGGCGCCGGCCATTTCGAAGACCCGAAATAACGCCCACATCAGAAGAGAGCTAATTCCATGGCTTCCACCGCTAAACAACAGAATTACGATGTGGTGATCGTCGGCGGCGCGGTCAACGGCAGCGCCACCGCCTACTTCCTGGCCAACAACCCGGACTTCAAGGGGTCGGTGCTGGTCATCGAGCGCGACTGGACCTACAACAAGTCGGCCACCGCGTTGTCCAGCAGTTCGATCCGTCAGCAGTTTTCCAACCCGATCAACATTGAAATCTCCAGGTTCGGCGCCGAATTCGTGCGCAACTTCCCCGACGTGATGGAAGTGGATGGCGACCGCCCGGATCTGGCCTTTCACGAAAATGGCTACCTGTTCCTTGGCGACGACAAGGGCTATGAAGTGCTGCGCCGCCTGCACGATACCCAGGTGTCTCACGGCGCGGATGTGCACCTGCTCGATCCCGAGCAGCTCCAGCGCAAGTTTCCCTGGGTGAACATCGACCGCCTCGCTGGCGCCAGTTATGGCCAGAGTGGAGAAGGCTGGTTCGACAGCCTTGGCATGCTCAACGGCTTCCGCCGCAAGGCGCGTTCCATGGGCATCGAGTACATCGAGAACGAGGTGGTGGGTATCCAGCGCGAAGGTGATCGCATTACCGGCGTTCAACTGGCCAGCGGCGAGCGTATCGGCTGCGGCCTGTTGGTGAACTGTGCCGGTACTCGCGGCACCAAGGTCGCGCGCATGGCGGGCCTGGATATTCCGGTCGAGCCACGGCGCCGCTCGCTGTTCGTGTTCGACTGCCGTACCCCGCTGGAAGGCACCGTGCCACTGACCATCGACCCGACCGGGGTGTTCTTCCGCCCCGAAGGCAAGTTCTACCTGGGCGGCACCTACCCTAAAAACGACCCGGAAGTGGACTTTGAAGACTTCGACGTGTTGCACGAGGAGTTTGACGAAGAGGTGTGGCCGATTCTTGCCGAGCGGGTGCCCGCGTTCGAGGGCATCAAAGTGGTCAACTATTGGGCCGGGCACTACGACTTCTGTGTGCTCGACCACAACGCCATCGTGGGCCCGCATAACGAAGTGAGCAACTTCCTGTTTTGCAACGGCTTCAGCGGGCACGGCCTGCAGCAGGCACCGGCCATTGGCCGCGGGCTGTCCGAGCTGATCACCTATGGCGGCTACCGCTCGCTCGACCTGGGCGCGCTGAGCTACCAGCGGGTGATCGACAACAAGCCGTTCCTGGAAGACTCGGTTATCTGACCGCAGCGCCTGAGGGAGAACAACAATGAGCAACTCCGAAGTGAAGCGCAGTGGCGGCCAGGTACTGGTCGATGCCCTACGGGTGAATGGTGTCGAGCGTGCGTTCTGTGTGCCGGGTGAAAGCTACCTGGCGGTGCTCGATGCGCTGCATGATGTGCAGGACGAAATCGACCTCATCGTCTGTCGCCAGGAGGGTGGTGCCGCCTACATGGCCGAGGCCTACGGCAAGTTGACCGGCAAGCCGGGCATCTGCTTCGTTACCCGTGGCCCAGGCGCCACCAACGCCTCTGTAGGCGTGCACACCGCCTTCCAGGACTCCACGCCGATGCTGCTGTTCATCGGCCAGGTGGCCCGCGACCAGATTGAACGCGAAGCCTTCCAGGAAGTGGACTACCGGCGCATGTTCGGCCAGATGGCCAAGTGGGTGGTACAGATCGACGATGCCGTACGCATTCCCGAACTGGTCAACCAGGCCTTCCAGCGCGCCATCAGCGGCCGCCCCGGGCCTGTGGTGATCGCCTTGCCGGAAGACATGCTGACGGACGTGGTACAGGTAGCCGATGCCCGCCCGGCCCAGCGTGTCGAAGCCGCCCCGGCGCCGCAGGCGCTGGGCGAACTGCAGGCGCTGCTGGCCAAGGCCAAGCGGCCACTGGTAATTGCCGGTGGCGGTGGTTGGAACGCCCAGGCGGTGGCCGACCTGAAGCGCTTCGTGCAGGCGCAGCATTTGCCGCTGGCAGCGTCATTCCGCTGCCAGGACCTGTTCGACAACACCGACCCGCACTATGCCGGCGACCTTGGCCTGGCTGCCGGCCCGGTATTGGTCGATGCAGTGAAGCGATCTGACTTGTTGATCGTGGTAGGCGCACGTCTGGGCGAAATGACCACGGGCGGTTACGCGCTGGTCGACATCCCGACACCAAAACAGGCACTGGTGCATGTGCACGCCAGCGCCGAAGAAATTGGCCGCGTCTACCAACCGACCCTGGGCATCAATGCCGGCCCGGCGAGCTTCCTGAACCAGGCCGCCACCTTGCCCGCCGTGCGCCCGGCGGCGTTCACCGACTGGGTCGCCAGCCTGAACAGCGGCTACCGGGGCAACTTCGAAACCCCGCGTTCGCCGGGTGATGTGCAGATGAGCGAAGTGATCGCCTGGCTGAACAAGACCTTGCCGGCCGATAGCATCCTTACCTGCGGTGCCGGTAACTACACCGGTTGGGTGCACCGTGGCTACCAGCACCGCGTATTCCGTACGCTGCTCGGGCCTACCAACGGCTCCATGGGGTACGGCGTGCCGGCAGCAGTAGCAGCCAAGTTGACCTACCCGCAGCGCACGGTAGTGGCGTTTGCCGGCGACGGTTGCTTCCTGATGAATGGCCAGGAGCTGGCCACGGCGGCGCACTACGACGCCCGGGTGATCACGGTGGTGGTCAACAACGGCATGTACGGCACCATCCGCATGCACCAGGAGCGTACTTACCCGGGCCGGGTCTCTGGCACCGAACTGCATAACCCGGACTTTGCCGCCCTGGCCCGCGCCTATGGGCTGCACGGTGAAACGGTCACTCGCACTGAGGATTTCGCCGCCGCCTTCGAGCGTTGCCAGGCGTCCGGCAAGCCGGCGCTGATCGAGGTGCAGGTCGACCCTGAAGCCCTGACCCCGCGCATGACCCTCAGTCAGATCCGCGAAAAGGCCCTGCAGGCCAAACGCTGACTCACCTCAGGTGGGGCGCGGTCCGGCCCCACCTTTTTCATTCTTCGAACGAGCCAATCGACATGAACCTTGCCGATCGTGATCTGCTGCGTGAAGTTTGCTATATCGATGGACAATGGCTGGCCGCTGACAGCGGCCAGCGCATTGCCGTGACCAACCCGGCCACAGGCGAAGTGCTCGGCCATGTGCCGCGCATGGGCGCAGATGAGACCCGCCGCGCCATCACCGCCGCCGAGCGCGCCTTGCCGGCGTGGCGGGCGCTGACCGCCAAGGAGCGCGCAGCCCGGCTGCAAGCCTGGTTCCGCGAAATCCTTGCCCACCAGGAAGACCTGGCGCGCATCATGACCGCTGAACAAGGCAAGCCGTTGGCCGAATCCCGTGGCGAAATTGCCTTTGCCGCGGCCTATGTGGAGTTCTATGCCGAGGAAGGCAAGCGCATTTACGGCGATGTGATTCCTTCGCCGAACGGTGACCGGCGCTTGATCGTGACCAAAGAGCCGAGAAGAAGGTGACCATGGAATTGGGGCAACGCCCCGTTCATCGTGTTCGACGATGCCGACCTTGCTGGCGGATGTCACACCGGGCATGCGTGTGGCGCGAGAGAAAATCTTCGGGCCGGTAGCGCCGATCTTCCGCTTCAG
Source organism: Pseudomonas sp. OG7 (assembly GCF_014192825.1). Classification (NCBI taxonomy): domain Bacteria; kingdom Pseudomonadati; phylum Pseudomonadota; class Gammaproteobacteria; order Pseudomonadales; family Pseudomonadaceae; genus Pseudomonas; species Pseudomonas sp. OG7. Next base: position 175,868 of record NZ_JACHYK010000007.1, read on the forward strand.
CAGCGAGCAGGACGTGATTGCCCAGGCCAATGACACCGAGTTCGGGCTGGCCTGCTACCTGTATGCCCGGGACGTCGGGCGCATCTGGCGCGTATCCGAAGCGCTGGAGTACGGGATGGTCGGGGTTAACGTCCGTGTGGTGGCGACTGTGCCGGCCTCGCGGTTTTACCCGCGAAATGGCCGGCGCAGGCGCTGCAAGGTGATGTCGGCACGCTGGTGATGCTGGAGCAGCGGGCGTCTACCTGAGGGCATTGTGACCAGCCACGTTAATTTTTTCTGCCAACCCGGCAGAACCCCCCGCCGCACTCTACACTCCTGCCAAGATGGACCAGGGCTATTGGCCACCATTCGGCCCCTCTCGCTGCCTGCGAATGGCTTCGGCTTGCATGATCGTTCTGGCTGCTCCCTCAATCTGCTTCACATGGAGTACCTGGGATGGGCTGCGTGTCGACGGGGCGTGATACCGGTAGGACCGGGCGTGGCATTTCACTGCAATGGCTGGTGGCGCTGGCCATCGTGCTGGCCATGCTGCTGCTGGGTGCCGCCCTGGCCTGGCAGGGTTATCGCGGTATCCGCCAGACCCTGGTAGCCGCCGCCGGCGATACAGCCCAGCAGGTGGGCAAGACCATCGACGAACGCGCCCGGCGCCTGATCGACCCGGTGCAAAGCAGCATCCGCCTGCTTGCCCACAACCCTGCTGCGCATACCCAGGCGCAGCGCCTGGATAGCCTGCCGCAACTGGTCGAAACGCTAAATGCCAACCGCATGCTCAGTGCCGCCTACATGGGCTACCCCAGCGGCGATTTCCTGTTGGTGCGCCGGCTGCGTGACCCGCAGCTGCTGCAGCGTTTCGCCGCGCCGCCGGGCACGGCGTTTCTGGTGCAGCGTGTCAGCCGTGGCGAGGGCGGGGTGGTGCAGGGCGAGTGGCGCTACTACGACCAGGCGTTGAACCTGTTGCGGGCCCAGGCCAAACCCGAATACCGCTACGACCCGCGTACACGCCCGTGGTTCGCCGAAGCCAGTGCGCAGCCCGCCACTGTGCTGACGCCGCCGTACGTGTTCTTCACTACCCGCGAAATAGGCGTCACCCTGGCGCAGCGCAGCGTTGACGGAGAAACGGTGATCGGCATGGATGTTTCGGTCAACGACCTGGCCAGCGAAACCCAGGGCTTGCGCATCACCCCCGGCACCGAAATTGCCGTGCTCGACGACCAGGGCAATGTTGTGGCCTACCCGGACTTGCAGCGGGTGATCGTGCATGAAGGGCAGGGCGTGCGCCTGTCGCGACTCAGCGAGCTGGACATCGCAAGCCTGCAGCACCTGTACGCTGACCTGCCGTCAGGCACGCAGGCACAGCCATACCAGGTGGACGGCCAGACCTGGTATGGCATGCGCATTCCGCTGACCAGCCTGGCCGGGCAGGATCTGCAGGTGTTGATTGCCGTGCCGGGCCATGAGCTGCTGGCCGGTGCGCGCAAGGTGTTGTTCGAGCAGTTGCTCTGGACCTTGGCGTTGATGGCCGTGCTGCTGGTGCTTGGCGGTGTGCTCGGTCGGCGTATCGTCCGCCCGCTGAAGGTGCTGGCTGAACAGGTGCAGGGCTTGGCCAGCTTTGATTTCAGCCGCGAAGTGGGGGTGAAATCGCAGGTGTCCGAAGTACGAGAGCTGAGCCAGGTATTGAGCCGCATGGCTGGCACCATTCGCGGTTTCCAGGCCATTACCCTCACGCTCAGCCGCGAGCGCGACCTGGCGCGTATGCTCGACGGCGTCCTGGCTCACCTGGTGCACGCTGCCGGGGTCGAGGCCGGTGTGGTGTACTTGTTCGACGCCGAGCACACGCTGCTGCGCCTGGCCGCCGCCTGCCGGGGTGAGCAATACCCCGGCGAGCTTGCCGTGGATGAAGGTGCCCGGTGCACGCTGGCCGCTGCGGTGACGCAGGCCCTCGGCCTGGACGAGCGCAGCCAGGCCGTGGTGCTGAAAGACCGTAGCCAGGCGCTGCTGGGCATTCTGGTGCTGCAACTGGATGAGGCGCAGGCGCGCGACCAGCTGGGCGAACCGTTCCGGCAATTTGTCGAAGAGCTTTCTGGCGTGGCGGCAGTGGCCATCGAGACACGCCAGCTGGCCGAAGCCCAGCAACGCCTGATGGATGCCATGATCAAGTTGCTGGCCGACGCCATCGATGCCAAGAGCCCCTATACCGGCGGCCACTGCGAGCGTGTGCCGCAACTGGCGCAGATGCTGCTGGACCAGGTGGTGAATGCCGACAGCGGCCCCTATGCCAGCTTCAGCATGACTGAAGCCGAACGCTACGAATTTCGCGTAGCGGCCTGGCTGCACGACTGCGGCAAGGTTACCAGCCCTGAGTACGTGGTGGACAAGCCGACCAAGCTGGAGACCCTGTACAACCGTATTCATGAAGTACGCATGCGTTTTGAAGTGCTGTGGCGTGATGCCGAGCTGGCCTACTGGCGAGGCCTGGCCAGCGGCGCCGACCCGCAGGTGCTGCAAGCCGCGCTAGTCCATAGCCAGGCCCAGCTGCAGGATGACTTCGCCTTTGTCGCCCAGGCCAACATCGGCGGCGAGTCCATGCAGGATGCCGATATCGAGCGCCTGCAGCAGATCAGCCAGCAGCGCTGGCAGCGCCACTTCGACAACCGCCTGGGCATCTCCCGCGATGAGGCGCAGCGCTATACCGACGTACCGCAACCCGCGCTGCCGGTAGAAGAATTGCTGCTGGCCGACCGCCCCGAGCATCGTGTGCCCTGGGGCGAGCGCAAACCCCCGGTGACCAAGGGCGACCCGTGTAACCGATGGGGCTTCGACATGCGCCTGCCAGCCCACGCCAGCAACCACGGCGAGCTGTATAACCTGTCGATCCGGCGCGGCACGCTGAATGACGAGGAGCGTTTCAAGATCAACGAGCACATCGTGCAAACCATCATCATGCTCAGCTCGCTGCCGTTTCCACGTCAGATGAGACGTGTACCGGCCATCGCCGGCAACCACCATGAAAAGCTTGATGGTAGCGGCTACCCACGCCGGCTGGGTGAGCATGACCTGGGCATTGCCGAGCGGGTCATGGCCATTGCCGATATATTTGAAGCACTGACGGCGGCCGACCGGCCTTACAAGCCGCCGAAGACGTTGTCCGAATCGGTGAAGATCCTGGTGTTCATGGCCCGTGACCGGCACATCGACGGCCAACTGCTGGAGTTGTTCCTCAGCACCGGGGTGTACCGCCAGTATGCCGAGCTGTTCCTGCGTGCCGAGCAGATCGACGAGGTGGATGTGCCGTACTGGCTGGCGCAGATGCGCTGCCCGGCCTGAGTGCTAGCGCGAACCCAGGCGCTTGTACATGGTGGTACGGGAAATACCCAGCGCCTTGGCGGCAGCACTGACATTGCCCTCATGGGCCAGCAAGGCGCGCTCGATCACGTCCTGGGTGGCGTCTGAAAGCGAGCGCGGCGCCGCGACCGGCTGGCCTTGCAGGTCTTCTGGCAGGTGCTGCGCACCTATGCTGGGCTCACCCGCGGCCAGCCCCCCGACCAGCCGTGCCACGTTCTCCAGTTGCCGCAGGTTGCCCGGCCAGTGGTAGGCCAGCAGCCGGCGCCTGGCCTCGGCCTGCAGCGGCGCAAAGCCCGGACGCTGGAAAAAGGCTTCGATCAGTTGTTGTTTATCCAGGCGCTGTTCCAAACCGGGCAGGCTGACACGCAGGCCGTCCAGGCGGTAGAACAGGTCTTCGCGAAAACCTCCGTTGGCTACCAGCGCGCCAAGATCTTTGTGGGTGGCTGCGACAATGTGTGCCTTGAAGGGCGCTGCCGTGGTGCTGCCAATGCGGGTGACCTGCCGTTCCTGCAGTGCCCGCAGCAACCGGCTTTGCAGGGCCAGCAGCATGTCGCCAATTTCGTCGAGCAGCAGGATACCGTCCCCGGCTGACTCCAGCAGGCCCATGGCACCCCCTTTGCGGGCGCCAGTGAAGCTGCCTTCGGTATAGCCGAACAGCTCGGCTTCGATCAGGCTTTCGGGCAGGGCCGCGCAGTTGATCGCAACGAACGGGGCCTGAGGGCAGCAGTGGGCATGCAGGGCTTTGGCGAACACTTCCTTGCCGGAACCGGTTGGCCCACCTCACTCATACGCCTGCACCCCGGCAATGTGCCGCCCGGCCACATAGCCAAAGGTCAGCGCTGGCCCCAGGTTGATGCCGCCCGACGGGTACCAGCCACCAAACACACTGGCCATGTCGGTACCCGCCGCATACAGGCCTGCGATGGGTTGCCCGGCTTCATTCAGCACCCGGGCACTGCCGTCGGTGCGCAACCCGGCAAAGGTACCAAAGCAGCCGGGTTGCACCTTCACTGCATAGAACGGCCCGTGTTCGATGGGCGCCACGCACGGGTTGGGGCCCTTGTGCTGCGGGTCACCCTGTTTGCGGTTGAACGGCGTGGAGCCACGGCCAAATGCCGGGTCCTGGCCATCTCGTGCATGTTTGTTGAAGTCGCTGACCGTGGCACGCAACCCGGCCGGTTCAATGCCACAGGCGTCCGCCAGCGCTTCAAGCGTGACACCCCGCTTGAGATAACCGCTGCGCACATGCGGCCACACCGGCAGCGGTGCCGGGCGGGCATAGCCCAGGCCAAAGCGGCGCAAGAAGCGATGATCGCACACCAGCCACGAGCACACTTCCTCACCCTGCGGGACTGCCGCGACCATGGCTGATACATAGTCGTAATAGCCATGCGCTTCATTGACAAAGCGCTTGCCGTTGGCCAGCACGCCGATGATACCTGGCTTGCCGCGCTCGATAATGTGTGGGAAGTGGCCGATGCTGCCATCGCGATGCGGCACGCGCGAAACCGGCGCCCAGGCCACCGGCGATTTCAGGTTGGTGGCCACCACGCCGCCGGCCGCCTCGCCAAGGCGCAGCCCGTCACCGGAACACCCCTGTGGCGGCAGGGCCAGGTTGTCGTGGCCGCTGGCATCGCGCGGGAACAGCTGCTGGCGCCGGGCGCTGTCGTTGGGGAAGCCACCTGCTGCAAGCACCACGGCCTTGGCGCGTATCTGTCGCTCGCCCTGCGGCGAGGCCACCCGAGCCCCGCACACTCGGCCATCTTCGACCAGCAGGCTTTTGGCCGGCGCCGATTCCTGCAGGTGCACACCCAGGTCCTGTGCCGATTTGGCCAGCCGCGCCACCAGTGCCACGCCGTTGACCAGGTGCATCGCCCGACCATACCGCGCCAGGTGATACAGGTGACGGCCAAAACGCTTGCATACGTGCAGCAGTGCCTTGGGCGAACGGGTCATGTTGAGGAAGGCCGCCAGGTCGGCACCGGCCATGATCGGCATGCCCATGAACGAGGTTTCGCGCAGGGTCTTGCGCAGGCGTGGCAGCAAGGCACCCACCTCGCGGGCATCATACGGCGCCGCGATCACCTGGTGCCCGCCCTGGGCTGCGCCCGGCGTGTCGCCATGCATGTCCGGGATGCCGTTGCCGTCGGCAAACTGCAACGCCGTATGTTTCTCGAAGAACGCCACCATGTGCGGGCAAGCCTCAAGGAAGGCATCGACGCGCTCGGCGTTGTAGTGGGTTCCCAGTTCATGGCGCAGGTAAGTTCGCGGCTGCTCGATGTCCTCTACGATGCCGGCCCGCTGTGCCAGCGGGTTACGTGGCACCCAGGCCCAGCCGCCGGACCAGGCGGTGGCACCGCCAAACACGGGCTCCTTCTCTACCACGATCACCCTCTGCCCATGCCAGGCCGCCGTCACGGCCGCAGCCAGCCCGGCGGCGCCGGAGCCTATGACCAGTACATCGTATTCGGTATCCAGAGCAGCTGAGGGCATCGCGGTGTTCCTGTGTTGTTATTAGAACAAGGTTCCACATTTTTATCGGCGCCGCCTTTACCCGCAAGGGCATGGCAGCCCGCGCAGTCAACAACTGGGCGATAACCGGACACTTCAGCGCGACTTCGCTGCGGCCGGTATCGCTCATGTGGAATCATCTTCTAGAATCGGCAAAAAAATCAGGGACCTGTAGTCATGGCTGGTAGTCAGATCGAACGCGCCTTCAGTCTTGTAGAAACCCTTACCGGCGAACCCTCGGGGCTGCCGTTGCAAACCCTGGCCGAGCGCCTGGACATTCCCAAAAGCGCCACCCACCGCATGCTCACCGAGCTGGTGCGGCTCGGCTACGTGCGGCAGAACCGCGACAACAGCCGTTACCAACTGTCGGCCAAACTGGTGGCCTTGGGGTTTCGCTACCTGTCGAGCAACGGTGCCGACATCATTCAGCCGATTCTCGACCGCCTGGCCCAGGACAGTGGTGAGCTGGTGCGCCTTGGCGTGATCGACGGTGCCCGCCAGACCTGGATCGCCAAGTCTCAGGGCGCCCGTTCCGGGCTGCGCTACGACCCCGACATGGGCCGCGATGCGCCGCTGTTCTATACAGCGTCCGGGCATGCCTGGCTGGCCAGCCTGGACGATGAGCAGGCGCTGCAGATGGTGTTGCGCCAAGGTATTGCCGATCCTGCGCAGTTCGGCCCCAACGCACCGCGCTCCACCGACGAGCTGCTCGCCTATCTGCACCGTGCCCGCGAGCGTGGTTATGCCTGGGTCGAGGAAACCTCGGCCATCGGCACCTCGGCCCTGGCTGCCGTGGTGCGCCGCCCGCACACTGACGAGGTGATCGGCGTATTGAGCATTGCCGGGCCCAGTGCACGGATGGCGCAAAGCCGCCTGGCAGAGCTGGCGCCACTACTGCTGGCTGCAGCACAAGAGCTGTCGGCGGCCAGCCGGGCAAGCGAATTGTTTGCCTGACGCGCATTTCCGGTCGATTACCGAACAGCTTGTCCTGCGGGTTCTTCTGAAAGGCTGAACTTGGTTCTAAATTGTGCTGTATGAGTTTTGGAATAGGGTTCCATAATTCATACAACAACAATGACAAGAGGACAGGCTGTTGAACGAACCCCTTCGTATTGCCTTGATCGGCGCCGGCATCATGGGCCGCCAGCACTACCAGCACCTGCGCAATGTGCCGCACGCCCAGCTGTGCGCGGTGGCCGACCCCGGCCCGCAGGCCGAGGCTTTTGCCGCTGAATGCGGCGTGCCCTGTTTTGCCGACCACCGGCAGATGCTGGAGCGCGCACGCCCCGAGGCAGTAATCGTTGCCAACCCGAACAACCTGCATGTGGCGACCGCCTTGGATTGCGTCGAAGCCGGCGTGCCGGTGCTGGTCGAAAAACCGGTGGGCGTGCACCTGGATGAGGTTCGCGCATTGGTAGAAGCATCGCGCCGTTGTGGCGTACCCGTATTGGTCGGCCATCACCGGCGGCACAACCCGCTGATCGCCAAGGCGCACCAAGTGATTGCCGACGGCAAGCTGGGCCGGCTGATCAATGTCACCGCGCTGTGGCAACTGCAAAAACCCGACAGCTATTTCGAAACGCCATGGCGCCGTGAACCGGGCGCCGGCTTCCTGCTGACCAACCTGATCCACGACCTCGACCTGCTGCGCCATCTGTGCGGCGAGGTGGTACAGGTGCAGGCATTCACCCGTAACGATGTACGTGGTTTTGCCAACGAAGACAGCGCGGCGGTGCTGCTGCAGTTCGCCAACGGCGCGCTGGGTAGCCTGACCGGCTCCGACGCGGTGGCGGCGCCGTGGAGCTGGGAGCTGGATGCTGGCGAAAGCCCGGTGTACCCGCGCCAGGATGGCCAGCCGTGCTACCTGCTGGCCGGCACTCAAGGGGCGCTGAGCATTCCCCAGCTCAAGCGTTGGCACTACGCCGAAGCGGGCTCGGGCTGGCACACGCCGCTGCTTCAAAGCGAGGAGAGCATTCCCGCCGGCGAGGCCTTGACCCTGCAGTTGCAGCACTTCGTGCGGGTTGCCCGGGGTGAACAGGCGCCGCTGATCGATGCCGCCGACGGTGGCCGCACGCTGGCGCTGATCGAAGCGATCCGCCAGGCGGCGGAAACGGGCCGGGCTTGCGCGCCCGAGCACATCGCCTGACGCAACCTCTACTCTTTTGGTGACGATAAATGACTGACCGTATTTTCTCCCTTGCAGCCCTGACGGTACTCGAACTGTCCCCGCCAGAGATGGTAGAGGCGGCAGCCCGTGCCGGTTACAGCCACGTTGGCCTGCGCCTGGTAGCCGCCACCGAGCAGGAACAGCACTTCCCGCTGGTGGCTGATGCCGAGCTGCGCCGGCAGACCCAGGCGCGCCTGCGCGACACCGGCATCAAGGTGCTCGACCTGGAAATCCTGCGCCTGAAGCCGGAGACCTGTGTGGCTGATTTCGAGCCGATCCTTGCGGTGGGCGCCGAACTGGGTGGCACTGAACTGCTGGTGGCAGGCAACGACCCCGATGAAGCACGCCTGACCGAGCGTTTTGCTGCCCTGTGCGAGCTGGCGGCGGGCTATGGTATTCACCCACACCTGGAATTCATGCCCTGGACCGAGGTACGTGACCTGCGCCAGGCTATGCGGGTGGTGGCCAACGCCGACCATGGCAATGGCTGCGTGCTGGTGGACGCCTTCCACTTCAACCGCTCCCGGTCTTCACTGGATGACCTGGCGCAGTTGGCACCGCAGCGCATGCGTTATGCCCAGCTGTGCGACGTTGCCGGTCCGGTACCGGCCGACATGGATGAGATCCTGCGCCAGGCGCGTAATGAGCGACGCTTCCCGGGCGATGGCGATGCCGATCTGGTCAGCCTGCTACGCGTCTTGCCGTCAAGCGTACCGCTAAGCCTGGAAATTCCCACGCGGCAGTTGCTGGAGCAGGGCATCAGCGGCGAGCAGCGCGCGCGCATGGCACTGGAGAAGGCCAAGGCGGTGTTGGCCGCAGTCTGACTCCGAGCGGGCAGCGCGCTCACACAGACGGCGCGCTGTCATGGCCTGATCACAAGACTAAAAAAAGGGCCCGCAAGGGCCCCGTAGAGGAAAGTGACTAGCGCACTCAGGCGCTTTCGACCTTGCGCGGTGCCATGAAGTACATCCACACCAGCGCCAGGAAGTACATGGCCGGAATCATGGTAAACAGCACGGCATAGTTGTTGTGGGTAGCGGTCAGCACGCTACCGACGATCTGCGTCATGAACATTCCGCCAATTGCCGCACACATGCTGCCAAAGCCGAACACCGTGCTCACCAGGTGCTTTGGCGTATAGTCCATCACCAGGCTCCAGATATTCGCCGTCCACGCCTGGTGCGCGCCCACGGCCAGCGAGATGGCCGCCACCGCGACCCACAGGCCACTGGCGTTGGCGGCAAAGATGACGCTGAGCATGGTGCAGGCAAAGATCAACATGGATACCAGCCGCGCCGTGGTGGCACGCACGCCGCGTCCGATCAGCCACGACGACAGAATGCCGCCGCCGATGCTGCCAAAGTCCGCCGTCAGCCAGATGATGATCAGCGGGATACCCATCTGGGTCACGTTGATGCCCAGGCTGTACTGCTGGTTAAGAAACGGCGGCAGCCAATACAGGTAAAACCAGAACACCGGCGCGGTAATCGCATAGGCCACCGCAAAAGCCCAGGTCCCGCGCAGGCGCAGGATACGGCTGAACGGCACGCGGGTCGGCTCGGGCTCGTCATCCTGCTGGATGTACTGCACCTCGCTCTGGCGCACGCTGGGGTGGTCTTCAGGGTTGTAGTACTTCAGCAGCCACAGCACCACCCACACCAGGCCCAGGCTACCCATGGCGATGAATGCGGCCTGCCAGCCCCACACGGCCAGAATCAGCGGTAGCAGGGCCGGGGTAACCATGGCGCCGACGTTGGTGCCGGCGTTGAACAGCCCGGTGGCAATCGCCCGCTCACCCGCCGGGAACCACAGCCGTACAGTCTTGACGCAGGCGGGGTAGTTGGCGGCCTCGGTCAGGCCCAGGATGAAGCGGCAGACCATGAAGCCGGCGGCCGAGGTCGCCAGGCCATGAGCACCGGTGGCCAGGCTCCACAGCAGCACGGCGAAGAAGAAGGCGCGTTTTACCCCCACCTTGTCGATCAGCCGGCCCTGCAGCAGAAAGCCGATCGCGTAGCCGACCTGGAACCAGAAGTTGATGTTGGCGTAGTCCATCGCCGTCCAGCTCATTTCCTTGGCCAGCACGGGTTGCATGATGCCGAGCGCGGCACGGTCGATGTAGTTCAGGGTGGTGGCGAAGAACACCAGGGCAAGCATGCCCCAACGGGTTTTGCCGACGCCGAACGCGCCGCGAAGCTTGTCGCCGATCGAACCCGGGTGCATCCGGGGTGCGGCGGGGGTGATCTTGGAGTGGTTCATAAACTGCTCGTTTCTTGAAATTGTATTCAGCTGCGGTACGACAGATACGTGGCCGGTTCCCAGGCAGGGGGCACGCAAGGCCGGTGCATGGTGCGCAGTGAGGATGGCAGCGTCAATTCACGAGACGGGCTACTGTTCGGTTATCGAACGGTTGCGAGGTGCAAAAGAGAGTGGCTAACGTGCTGGTAGTCGTAGTCAGTCAATGAGCCAACCCGGGTCACCCTCGACTTTGCGCTTCCTTTTGTTGAGTCTAGCAGGGGCTTCTTCGAAGGCAGCAGGGGGCGGTGGCGTCGGATTTTGAGTCGGGTAGTTGTGGCGCTTATTGCAGTAAGGCAGCCTGTTTATATTTGTAGGAAATTTCCGTTTTTATTTGTAGTGCATAAACACTTAGTTCTTGCACTTGGCAATCACCACTTGACACGTTCTAGGCGTGCCTCCTGACCGGGCGGCATAGCGCACGCAGTTGTTCAGCGATTTCTGCCGGGCAATGCTCAGGGTATTCCCCCACGCCAAACCGCCTTCTCCGGTTGAGGGGACTGCTTTGGCAAAGCAGTTTGAGCCTACGGTAGAAGCTGCATAGCGTGCCTGGCTGTTTTTGCTGGAGCAGCCAGCAGTGAGTGCCAGGCAAAAGGCGAGCAGGGTGGTCAGTGCAAAGGGGGCGTGCCCGTCTTTCATTTTGCTAATCATGTCTGCTCCTGGGGCACGAGCCAAATAGCTTGCAGGATATTTCATTCCAGCGAAACGGTGAACTATCGCGCCACCCCAGGGCTCCTTTGCTTAGCGCAACCTGTGCGTGCCTGGTGGCAATAGCCCATCAGTCCCTGGGTCACTGAATGAAAAGGAGGCACTGTGACCACACCTGACCAAACCCTCTGTCGTCATACACCCAGCCCGCTTCACGCCTTGCTGCTGGCCGGCAGTGTGCCGCTGTTTCTCGGCGCATTGCTAAGCGACATCGCCTACCTGAACAGCTACCAGATCCAATGGAGCAACTTCGCCGCCTGGTTGATCGCCGGTGGGCTGGTGTTCTGCGGGCTGGCACTTTTATTCGCGCTGGCCAATCTGATCCGGGCAGAGCGCAAAAGTGGGCGACCCACACTGTACTTCGTGCTGTTGCTGGTGACGTGGATGCTGGGCCTGATCAATGCCTTTGAACATGCCAAGGATGCCTGGGCGGTGATGCCATCCGGGCTGGTGCTGTCGGTAATCGTCACGGTGCTCGCGGTAATCGCTGCCTGGACCGGCTTGAGCAATCTGCGCTCGGGAGGTGCAGCATGAAGCCTTTGCATGCGTTGAGCCTGTTGGGCGTGGCTTTGTTGTTGAGTGCGTGCGGCGGCGATGGTGAGGTGACCCAGGCGCTGGGCCCGGACCCGAAGTTGCCAGCCCCCGAGCGCAGCTTGCTGCCAAGCATGAAGATTGCCCGGCCGGTTGCCTGGGGTGAGCAGAAGCCGACTGTGCCGGAAGGTTTCAGCATCACGGCCATCGCTACCGACCTGAGGATACCGCGGCAGAGCCTGGTACTGCCCAACGGTGACATTCTGATCGCCGAGGGGCGCGGCGGCAGTGCAGCCAAGCTCAAGCCCAAGGATGTGATCGCCAGCCAGATCAAGGCCAAAGGCAACACCCAGGTCAAAGGCGGCAACCGCCTGACCTTGCTGCGCGATGCCGACGGTGATGGCACCTATGAGGTGCAGACGGTGTTTGCGGAAAACCTCAATGCGCCTTACGGTCTGGCCTTTGCCGACGGCAAACTGTACGTGGCCAACCAGGATGCGCTGGTGCGCTTCGACTACCGGGACGGCCAGACCCAGGCTGATGGAGCGCCCACCAAGCTCACTGACCTTCCTGCCGAAATCAACCACCATTGGACCAAGGCGCTGACGGTCAGCCCGGATGGCCGCTACCTGTATGTGGGGATTGGTTCAAACAGCAACATCACCGAACGTGGCCTGGAGGTAGAGGCCGACCGCGCCATGGTCTGGCAGGTCGATGCCGAGACGGGCGCCCACCGTCCTTATGCCACCGGCTTGCGCAACCCGACGGCCTTGACCATCCAGCCGCAGACCGGGCAATTGTGGGCGGTGGTCAACGAGCGTGATGAGCTAGGCCCCGATCTGGTACCGGATTACCTGACCTCGGTGCGTGAGGGGGGCTTCTATGGTTGGCCTTACAGCTATTGGGGGCAGAACGTCGACGAGCGGGTACGGCCGCAGAACCCGGACAAAGTGGCGGCGGCGATCAAGCCGGATTACAGCCTTGGCTCGCATGTGGCTGCGCTGGGTGTCGATTTTTCGATACCGGCCATGGGCGAGCGTTTCGCCGAGGGTGTGTTCGTGGGTGAACACGGCAGCTGGAACCGGCCAAATCCGGTGGGCTACAAGGTGATCTTCGTGCCGTTCCGCGATGGCAAGCCCGCCGGGGAACCGATCGACTTCGCCATTGGCTTCCGGGGTGAGGATGGCAAGACCCGTGGGCGACCGGTAGGGGTAACGGTGGACCCGCGTGGGGCGTTGATCATCGCTGACGACCTGGCGAATACGGTGTGGCGGGTGACGCGTAATCGCTGAACCTTTCGGGGCCGCCTTGCGCCCCGTTCGGTATCAGAAGCGATAATTGAAGCTTGCCTCAAGCGTACGCGGTGCCCCTGGGGTAACCAGGTCTACCGAGCCATGTGCCGAGGCATAGTAATCCCGGTCGAACGCGTTCTTCAGGCGCAGCGCCGCATCCCACTGCGGCACGCTGTACAGCAGCGCAGCGTCGAAGGTGGTGTAGCCCGGCATCACCACCACGTTGTCGAGCGCGGTGTAGCGTTCGTCCACGTAATTGGCACCCGCGGCCACGCGCCACTCCGGGGTCAGGGTGCGTACCAGCCAGACGTTGGCGCTGTTACGCGGCGTCAGGGTAGGGGTCTGGCCTTCGTTGGCCACGCCGTTGGTCTTGCTGTTGGACTTGGTGATCTCGGCATCCAGGTAGGCGTAGCCGGCGTAGACCTGCCACTTGTCCGTAAGCTGCCCGCTGACGGTGGCCTCGAAGCCGTCGGTGCGTTGTTCGCCGGCCAGCACGGTCAAGTTGGGGTTTGCCGGGTCGGCGGTCTTCATGTTGGTGCGTTCCAGGCGGAACACCGCCGCTGTCAGCGACAGGCGGCTGTCGAGCAGGTCCCACTTGGCGCCGATTTCGTAGTTGGTGGTTTCTTCCGGCTCCAGGTGCTGGTTGGTCGGGCTGACCGCGAACACCTCGCCCGAAGGCTGGTAGCTGCGGCTGACCGACACGTAGTAGGACTGGATGGCGTCTGGCTGGTAGACCAGGCCGGCACGCGGGCTCCAGGTCTTGTCGGTACGGTCGAGGTCGACGTTCTGCACGCGGTCGTCGTCGTACTCCTGGCCAAAGATGTCATAACGCACGCCGACCAGGGCCTTCCAGTGCTCGTTCAGCTCGATCATGTCCTGCAGGTACAGGCCGGTGGTCTGCTGGAAGTTGGTGCCTTTGGAGGAGAGGTTGGCAGCGTGCTCGGGTACCGATACCAGGGCGTCGCGGTACACCGGCACCTGGGCCACGTTGTTCTGGCTCAACACGCGCTGGTACTTGTCTTGGAAGCCCACTTCCACGCCGTACAGCAGGTTGTGCTGCATGCCGGCCAGTTGCGCCTGTTGTTTGAGCTCGGTCTGGTTGAATACGCCGTATTCGTCACGGGCTACGTTACCGCGGTTGAGCTTGACCAGCAGTTCGCCGTTGGGTGCAGTGACGAAGCGTGTAGGGCTGCTGTCAGCCAGGGTGTTGTTGCGGTCCAGGTCGTAGCGGTAGTAGCGGCTGGTGTTGGTCAGGGTGAAGTTGTCGTTGATGCGGTAGTCCAGGCTCGCCGTCAACGAGAACACTTCGCTGCGGGCGTAGTCCTGGTCGGCGTCGCCAGAGCCGAAGCGCTTGTCGCGGTCCACATCCACAGGGCGATTGCCCAGCGCCGGGATGCCGAAGTCGATCAGGCGCTTGTCGTACAGGTAGGTGGCGCCCAGGTTCAGTTCCAGGTCGTCGGACAGGCGGAAGTAGGCCGACGGCGCAATGGCCTTGCGGTCGATGTAGCCATCGTCGCGGAAGGTGTCGCTGTCTTCGAAGGCGCCGGTCACACGGTAAGCCTGGTTGCCCTGCGGGTCGGCCCAGCCGGTGTCGAACTGCGTGCGGCGCTTGCCTTCGCTGTCGAAACTCATGCCGACTTCGCGCTTGGGCGTAAAGCTCGGTTTCTTGCTGATGCTGTTGATCAGCCCGCCGGAAGAGCCGCGGCCATACAGCACGGCAGCAGGCCCCTTGATGACCTCGACACGCTCGATGTTGGACAGGTCGCGGAAGTACAGGGGGTCATCCCGTACGCCGTCGATGTACATGTCACCAATGGCGCTGAAGCCACGGATGGTCACCTGGTCGCGCTGGCCGTCGCCGTTGGACAGGCCGATGCCGGGCACGTTTTTCAGCACGTCTTCCATGGATTGCGCGCCTTGGTCCTTGATCACGCTTTCAGGTACGACGTTGACGGTTTGCGGGATGTCGCGCAGGGGGGCGTCGATCTTCATGGCGCTGCGGCTATCACTGGCCTTGTAGCTTTGTTGCTCGTAGGCGCTGGTGACGGCAGTGGCAGGCAGGGCGAGTGAGCCCTGAGCATCGGGTTGAACGGCGGCGTGAACAGCAGGCACTACTAGCAGGCCCAGCATGGAAATGGATGCTGGGGCAACAGACCTTTTTGCCATTACAGGTGACTCTTTGTTGTTTTGAAGGTCACGAATAGTAATGATTTGTAAATGTAAAGCAAGTGTAAAGAGTTCGCATTTGCTATTACAAGGGTTGGCATGACGAAAACAGGACGAAATACGTCGCGCCTGCAGGGTGGCGGACAGGGTCTATGCTTGTTGGCGCGCGAGCATTTCGCGCCCCTATCCGGTCTTGATCACATGGAAGCAGGCCTATGAACCCGATCCGCTCACTTGCGCATGCTGTTGCTTTGGCCACGCTGGTATCCGCTACCAGCCTCACCGTGCACGCTGCAGATATCCCGATTGCCAGCGAGGCGCTGGAAAGTCACGTGACCACGCAGGTCACCGCCATCGACCTGGCCAACCGCCAGGTCACGGTGAAGGGCCCAGATAACAAGAAGGATGTGACGTTCCAGCTGACTGAGAAGGCCAAGGCCCTACCCAACCTCAAGGTGGGGGACCAGGTCGACATCTTCGTGACCCGTGCCGTGGCCTATGTGCTCAACACGGATGTGGGCGGGGCGCCGAAGGCCAGTGAGGAGTCCGGCACCATTCGCGCCACGGCGCAAAACCCCAACCCGGGCGGCGAGGCCTTCCGCCAGGTCAGGGTCACCTCGCAGATCAAGAAGATTGACCTCGCCAAGCATGAAGTAAGCCTGCTGCCGCCAGAGGGCAAGCTGCAGGTGGTCAAGGTCGAGAACCCGGACCTGCAGGCGCGCATGAAAAACCTCAAGGTCGGTCAGACCGTCGACGCGATCTACACCGAAGTGCTGCGCGTCGAAACCTCACGCTGATTTCAGCCGCTGCCGACCTCGGTTGCCTCCGAGGTCGAACGTGGTGGGCGGGCATGTGCTGTGAGCAGCCGGATCAAGGGCGAGGCGATGAAGGTACTGATGATGGCCATGATCACCAGCAGGGTAAAGTACTCCTTGGGAAGTACGCCCAGGTCATAGCCGACATTCAGCACGACCAGCTCCATCAGCGCCCGGGTATTCATGCACACGCCTATCAGCGCCGCATCACGGCGGTTTTCGCCAAGCAGGCGGCTGGCTCCGTAGGCACCGAAAAACTTGCTGGCGAAGGCCACCAGGCAGATCAGCAGGCAATTCCACAGTGCGGTCGTGCCTTCCAGGGCACCCACATCCGTGCGCAGGCCGGTGTAGGCGAAGAATATCGGCAAGAAGAATGCGTTGACCACGCCACTGACCTTGGCATTCCACTGCTGGACGAAGCGGCGTTCAGTGTGCAGGGCAACGCCGAGAATGAAACCGCCGATGATCGAGAACACGCCGATCAGGTTGGTCACGGTCGCGCTGGCCAGCAGGATGATCAGCATCAGGGATATGCCTTGAGCCGTCAGCGGTCGGCGCTCCAGGTCGCCGAGGATCCAGCGCATGATCAGTGGTCGCACCAGGCCGATCACCAGCACAATGAACAAGCCCAGCGCCAGCACCCTGGCCAAGGAAGCCCAAGGGTTGAACTGCGAGGCGATCAGCGATGTAACGCCACCAAGGATGAGCCAGCCGCAGACATCGTCTATTGCCGCCGCACCGATGGTAAGGGTGGCGACTCGCGAGCGCGAAAGGCCCAGTTCCATGAAGATGCGCCCGAGGATGGGCAGGGCGGTAATCGACAGTGCTGTGGCGAAGAACAGCTGGAACGCCAGCAGGGGCGGTCTGTCCCCGCTGATTTGCTGCCAGAAGTATTCGGCAGTGAGCATGCCGCTGGCAAAGGGTACCAGCAGCCCACCCATGCTGATGATGATGACCGAACGCTTGCGGCCCTTGAGGTGTGCACCGAACTCGAACTCCAGGCCGACCTGGAACATCAGCAGGATAAGGCCGATTTGTGCTGTTACCACGAAGGCAGTGGCCGTTTGCGGTACGAACAGCGCAGCCAGTTGCTCAGGAAAAAAGTAGCCGAGCAGGCTTGGGCCTAGCACCAGCCCGGCAAGGATTTCGCCGGCGACTGGCGTTTGGCCCAAGCGGCGGGTACTGAACCAGGCGATCAGCCGCGAAACACTGAAGATCACGATGAGCTGCAGCAGAAACATCAGGGTCAGGTGTTCGGCCTGGGAGCCAACGGCTGACTGTGCCGGCGCCGTTGGCGCGAGCTGCACGGTACTGGCGTGAAGGGTATTGGGCATGATGGTGTCCCGAATGTGTTGGGTCAGAAGGGCGGTGCGATCCAGCCACCGAATGCGAGCTCCAGTGAACGGGCTGCGTCGAGCAGCACAGGCTCCTGGCCGGGGCCGGCCACCACCTGCACGGCCACCGGGCAGCCTTGATCGAGGCGCCCCATGGGTACCGTCAGGGCCGGCAGGCCCAGTACGTTGAACAACGCGGTGTAGCCGATATCCCCCGGGTAGCGCAGGGCATGGCCATGCTCGGGCGAGGTGCCGGGCAACGCCGGCAGGGCCAGTACACTGTTGCCATCCAGCCGTTCGGTCAGCGCGTGTAACAGGGCATCGCGTTTGGGTAGCTGCCTTGCAAGGCCGGGGTTACCCAGGCATTCGCCCAGGCTGTCGAGCACGGTTGCCAGCCAAGGTCCGGTGGCATGCTGCGGTTGGCCGAGCAGTGCTTGCCAGGCATGAGCCAAATGCGCCACAGGCTGGCCGTCACCGAGAATGTCGGCCAGGCGCACGCCGGTTTCCTGCTTGAGCACGGCCAACCAGATGGCGAACGCATCGTTCAGTGCGTGGGGTAGCCAGCGCTCGACATGGGTGCCTTGGCTTTGATAGTGGTGGGCCACGTCATCCAGCGCCAGAGCCACGGCGGGCGAAATCCGGCTTCCCCAGCCCAGGCGTTCGGGCTGGCACAGGTACAGGCGTTGCAATGCTGCAGGCGGCGGGCGGTGTACGTAGCTGTCGAGGATATTGCGGTCCAGTGGGTCAGGCCCGGCAATGATCTCCAGCAGCACGGGCAGGTCTTCGGCATGCCGACACAATGGGCCGGCAGCAAAGTGCCTGGCGATGGCCATGGCATTCGGCTGCCCCAGGCCGCGTTCGTCCAAGGGAAGATGCCCGGTCAGTGGCACCAACCCCCGTGACGGCTTGAGGCCGAAAATGCCGTTGCAGGCAGCAGGGATTCGCACCGAACCACCGCCGTCGGTACCCAGTGCGAATGGCACGCAAGCGCTGGCTACCAGCACGGCATCACCGCCACTGCTGCCACCGGCACTCCGGTCGTTCCGGTAGGGGCTGCTGGTGCGGCCGTAGACCGGGTTATCGGTTTCTGGCCATAGCGCCATCTCGGCCTGGTTACCCAGCGCGACCGGAATGGCGCCCGCATCGATCAGGCGTTGCGCGGCGGTGGCGGTAAACCCGGCAACCTTGTGCTGTCGGCGGCGTGAGCCGCACGTTTTGGGCGCATCGGCCAGCCCCAGGCCCTCCTTGAAGCTGAAGGGCACGCCATGCAGTCGACCCAGCGGGGCGCCTTGGTCTCGCTGGCGTTCGGCAACTTCGGCGGCCCGCCGCGCCTGGTCGTACAGCGCCACTGCCACCGCGTTGCAGCGCCGTTGCACGGTTTGGCAGCGGCGGATGCTGTGTTCGACCAGTGCTACCGGCGACAGCGTGCCATCACGGACCCCGGCAGCCAGGCGCACACCGCTATGAGCCAGCAGTGCGTCGCTGCCGGCATCGGCCATGGGCATGCCCATCAGTGGCGCGCCAGGTCGAGGAAGCCGCCGTCGCTGCCGAACGGCGACTTGAGCAGCTCGGGCGCCTCGCCGTACTTGTAGAACAGTGAAGGCATCAGCCGCAGGCTGGTAGCGCGTCCCAAGTCCTGCAGCGTGCCCAGGCTATGCCGCGCCAGCAGTTTCAGGTGGCGAGGCGCCACGCTCCAGCGCACCATGCGCATCAAGCGTAAGCGCAGCAGCGCCGAGCGCAGGAAGTAGCTGGCGGCGTATCGCGGCCGGGCCTGGTTGTCGGCCTTGTACAGGGCGAAGTTGATAGTGCGCGAATACAGGTTGGGGATCATCTGCGGGCTGATGCCCGGATTGGAACGGCGTACTTCACGTAACAGGCAGGCAAAGGGTAGCGGTGATGGCTGCAGGTCCCGCGTGTAGCGTGGCAACAAATCGGCGAATTGCTGGGCCTGATGGCCGTCGAGAAAATCGCCGCTGACATACATGGGCAACACCACATGGAAGTACGCCATGTTGGCGAACAGCAGCGTCCAGCCCATCAGGAACGGGTCGTCCATTACCTCGTACCACTTGCTCCAGGTGTCCTGAAGCGCCAGTTGCGCCTGGATGTGCGATTCCAGGCAATTGACATAGGCGGGCGTCAACGTGCCCTGGATATCTTTCTCGATCATGGCGGCCACTTGCGGTATCTGCTGGGCTACATAGGCCAGCCCGGCACTGTTGGCCGGGTCGAAGGTGAACGCTGCATCACCGATCAGGAACCAGCCATCGGTGGAGTAATACTGGTTGGCCTCGTACATGTAGTTGTACATGGCGTGCTGGTCGATGACTTCGCCCGAGGCCATCAGCTCGGTGATCACCGGGTGGTCTGCCATGACCCTTTCCTTGAAGGCTTCCAGCGTGCCAATCCGTTCGTTGATCATGTCCGGGCGGTAGGTAATGCCGATGCTGATCATGTCGGCACCGTCTTCGCTGCGCATGGGTATGAGCCAGATCCAGTAGCCCTTGCCGTAGAAGTGATGGGTGACGTAATACGGGTCGAAACAGTGATGCTTGTCCTTGTGGGTGTTGATGCTGTGCAGGATGTTGCGGTCAAACTGGCGAAGGCGGAACCAGAACGTGCTGCGCTGGTAGGTCGGCTCCTTGTGCAGCTTCAGCTTCTTGGCCATGAAACGGTTGCGGCCGGTGGCGTCGACCACCCAGTCGGCGTCCATTTGCCAGGTCTGCGCCTCGCTGCGCAGGGTCAGGCGGTGACGTGTATGCTCGCCTTCGTGCAGGTCGACCGCAGCCACGTCGGCCTCGATCAATTGCACCTGCTGGTCGGCCACGATCGCACGCAGGTCTTTGTCGAAGCTGAAGCGGTTGAGGTTGTAGGCGGGCATGCGGATCACCCCAGGTGCTTCATGGACCACGTAGTTACGGCATTCCGGGTTGTTGCGCAGTTTCAGGTAATAGGTCAGGCCGTATTTGTGGTAGTGCTTTTCTTCAAGCAGGCTGCCCAGGCCGATACCTTTGAAAAAATGCGTGGTCAGCTCGACCGTCGACTCACCGACGATCGGCCGCTTGCGGTCCGGGCGGCCGATCAGCGTCACTTCTACGCCAGGCAAGCGCTTGCGCAGGTACAGGGCAGCCAGGTGGCCGGCCACGCCGGCCCCCATGATAGCGATACGTTTCATGTCATCAGTCCGTGATGGGGTGGGGCACCGGGAAACCCGGTGCCGGGGGTGGCACTCAGTGGCTGGCGGCTTCGATCAGCGCCTGGGGTTCGGCGCGCTCGGAATAGTCGACATTGATGAACGCCCGGCGTATGCGGCCGTCCTGGCCGATGACGAATGCGCTGGCCATCGGCAAACTGAGGTCGTCGCTGGCATTGAGGGCCTTGAGGTCTGCACCGAGTGAGCGGTACACCGCCTCGAGCTCCGGTTCCAGTTCGAAGACGATGCCGTACTGGCGTGCCAGCTGGTTGCCGGGGTCGCTCAACAGTTGATAGCGCACCCCCAGGGCTTCGCGGGTTTTTTGGGTGGCGGCAGGGCTCTGGGCGGAGACAGCCACCAAGGTGGCACCGCTGACGGCCAGGTCACCCACCATCTGCTGGTACTCGCCAAGCGCGGCATTGCAGAACGGGCACCACAGGCCGCGATAGAAAACCAGCACCAATGGGCCGCGTGCCAGCAAGGCATGCAGGTCTACCGCCTTGCCATCGGCATCCTCCAACACGGCCAGTGGTGCGCGGTCGCCGGCTTTCAGCGCATGGGCTTCGGGGTGGCGTGCGATCAAGGCCTGTAGCGACGTGCTGAATTTTTCCAGCACGTCGGCGGGCAGTTGGCCCATCTGCTGTTTGATGGCGTCGAGTTTTTCCTTGAGTGACATGCTTCTCTCCTTGTGGTGATTCACTGGGGCAGGCTTCGGGTTGCCCGGGTGTGGATTCGCTGCGAGGCCTTGCAGCCGGGGGGGTAGCGCTGGAACAGCTGGAGCACCCAATCGGGTCGGGTTTTGCTGGCATCGTTAAGCCAGTTGGCGACCGAGTCCTGGGCGTACTTTTCAGCCTCGGCCAACAGCGGCACGAGCAACGGCTCGGCCACTTCCGGTTGTTCTTTGAGCGCGGCTATGTGCTCACACCAGACGCCACGTGGGCGCAGGATTTCGATACAAAAGCGTCGCACCAGCGGGTCTGCGTCGCCTGCGTAGCGGCTGAGCAACTGCATGGCGGTGTCCAGCTGCTGTGCCAGGCGTGGGCGCAGGGCAATCCAGGCCCATTCGCGTACACCGAAATGCTCATCGCGGGCGAAGCGCAACTGCGCCAGCAGGGCGTCTTGTGCAGGCAGCGTGCGCGAAAGGTGTGCCTGAGCGAAGGCTGCCCAGCTGCGTACGGTGTCGGACGGGTGCGCACAGCATTGCTCGAACACCTCCTGGCGCAGGGTGGCGGGTGCATGTTCCAGCCATTGGCCCAGCGCCAGGCCGATGGCTGCAACCTTTTTTGAAAGGCCCAGCGTCTGAACCTGGTCAGCGCAGGCAGCCAGTTGCTCGACCAGCGCCGCAGGTAACCGGGTGGCCAGGGCATTGGCCAGTGTCACCTGATCCACGGCCAGGCATTCGGCCAGGTTGCGGGTTGGCAGTTGGCCAAGGTCGATCAGGGACTTGCGATCATCAGTCATTGCTGAGGCTCCATCACAGCAGGTTGGCAGTGGAGGGCTGGCGCCAACGGGCAATAACGCCCTGGCGCGAGCAGGTGCTCTGGGTCCAGCGCATCCTTGATGCGCTGCCCGAGTTGCCAGGCAGGCGCTTGTGTTTCGCTCAGCAAGCCCATGAAGGCCAGGGGAAGCCGATAGGGCAGTACGCCTTGCTGTTTGCCCGTGCGGAACAACTGCCGGTAGCAGTCTTCGGCGCGGCTGCTGGCGGGGGCATCGTTGCGGTCGAACAGTAACGGCACGGTGCAGTCGATTGCGCGGCCCGACAAGGTGGTGAGGGTAACCGGGCAGGGCATGCGATGGGTTTCGCAAGCCTGTTCCATGTGCGAGACGAAGGTGGCTACCTGCTGGCTGCGCAGGGGCAGGATAGGCGCGTACCAGATCAGGCCGCAGTTGTCCCGGGCCGGGTCGAGCAAGGCGCCTTGCTGCGGTTGCGCACCTGCGGCGTAAGCCAGCGGCAGTGCCACCTGGTTCGGCTGGCCTTCCATCAGTTCAACGCCCATGCGCAGTTTGCTCAAGGTCACTTGCCAACGCCTGGACCAGGCCCCCGGCAGCAGACGCAAGGCACGCTCAGCCAGCACCAGCTGGCGTTGGCTGCGGAACAGGTAACGGCTGCAGAACCGCCGCAGTTCGCTGCGGATGATGCCCTTGAGCGAAGCCAGCTGCGCCTGTTCGCAGTAGATCGAACCTACCCCCATCCAGGCGGGCAATGCCAGCGATTGCGCGGCGGCGTTGCGTTCGGCCTGATTCAGTTGGGTAAGGGGCCGGGTGTTGTAGGCCATGCTTAGCAGACGCGTGCTGTTCATCAGGTTGATGCCGCCCACCTGGCTGGCGCAACGTTCCAGAATGCGCTTGATGCCATCGAGGGCGGCCGGGAGCTGTGCTGCCGAGTCCACCCAGAAATAGAACGGTTGCACGACCTGTGGGCGCTTGACCAAGGCGATCGACATTTGTGTCACCACCCCCAGCCCGCTCTGGCTGAACAGGCCGTCCAGGTAGGGGCCGATGCCCCACTTGAAGCAGGCGGTGGTGCCCGTTGCCCACATCGGCGAGCGATAGCGTTGGCCATCGGGCAGAATGGCTTCAAGGCCCATGACGGCTTGCCAGTGGTCCGTTAACGGTGTGATGCCAAAGCCGCGCTCCAGCGCGTTGGCCAACACACTGCAGGTGGGCCCTGCGCCGGTGACTGGCGTAAGGAATGGCAGGTTGCGACTGGCCAGGTAATCGGCCAGCGCGGCCTGGGTAACGCCTGGTTCAAGGGTGACCACGCCCAGAGCCTCGTCGAAGGCAAGGATCTTGTCCATGCGCGACAGGTCAAGTTGCACGCAGTGCTCGTGAAGCGTTGCCACGCCGCCATAGCCCCAGTTGTGGCCTGTGCTTACCGGCTGCACCGCGACACCGTGCAGGTGTGCAATGGCCAGGCAGGCGGCTACCTGCTCGCTGTTGGCTGGCCTGAGCCTGGCACTGGCATGGGCGGGCGAGCGCATGGTGTCCTGCTTCAGCTGGCACAGCGTGCTGGCGTCATTCTGGACATGGGCGTCACCCAGCACCGCGCGCCAGGCTGCCAAGGCGGCTTGTAGCCCCTGCGGCTCAGAACGCACTAGCCAGGCCTCCCATGCCAAGGAACAGGCGCAGTTGGTCGACGTCGGCCCTGCGGCTGCGTGGCAAATCGCGGTAGCGTCGCCGAAATTCGCCCTTCATCGCTGCCACACAGCGCCGCTTGGGGGTGCGGATCACCATCATCAGCGGGCTGACCGCTGTGCTGTATACCTTGGCGCATGGGCCGAGGTAACTGGCGGCAAGGGTCTGGAACTCTTCCAGAGAGAAAGCAGCCAGCAGCGAGTTGCGGTAGTCGAGCAGTGTGGCCTGGTCGGCTCCATCACTGGCGCGGCTGACAAAATAGTCCACCGACTCTACCGACTTGAGCCGGCCAAAGTCGTTCAGGTAGATGGCCCGGTCATTGCGGAGCACGCGTGCGATGTTGCGAAACGTAGCTTCCAGTTGAGTGAGGTCGGCCAAGTGATGCAGCGCCATCGAAGAGATCACCACGTCAACGCTGCGGTCGGCGATACCGGCCAGGCGAGTCATGTCTTCCTCGCGCAGTTCGACGTTGTCGATGCCTTGCTGGCGAATCGAGGCCTGCCCCACCTCGAGCATGGTGGCCGAAAGGTCGGTGCCGATGAATTCGGCCCTCGGGTTCAGGCGGGCCAGTTGCAGCAGCAGGCTGGCCGGGCCACAGCCGATGTCCAGCACGACATCGCCCGGTTTGATCAACGCGCACATCTGGGCGCAGTGGTACAGGTACGTACCGGAAAGCGCCTGGCCTTGGCCTGCACTGTCGGCGTAAGCCGAGACACAGGCGTCGTCAGCCATTACCAGATCAGGCTCAGGCGTGCGCACCAGGGGGTGCCTGAGGGTAATTTCCCTGTAGATCGCGCGCAGCAATCCCATGTCCATGAACGTATCCTCCATGAAAGTCGTGTGGTGTGGAGCGCGGGGCGGGCTGCTCAATCCAGTTGCAGAACCCGCCGTACCCGCGGCGTCAGATGGCGCGGCGAGGTGCCGCAACGTGCCATGTGGGTGAGCACTTCGTCAGTGCTCCAGTGGGTTTGAGGCGGCGCGACGGGCAACTGGATGTGCGGGAAATGCCGTGCGCAGAAAAAGTCGAAAAGGTCGGTGTGCTGCTGCTCGACGGTAAAGCCCAGCCCAGGGTGCTGGTAGACCTTGGCGAACACCTGGCGTGCCTGGTTCAGGTTCAAGGCCAGGGGTAGCGACAGGGCATTGTTGAGCTTGGTGTAGGTCTGCACGGGGCCAATGGGCGAGAAGAACAGCACGTTGCGGTAGAAGCCGGCGGCGCGAGGGTGCACGGCGATCAGCAGGCTATTTACCCGGCGATGGTCCATGGCCCAACGGAACATGGCGTTGTACAGCATGAGGGGCACGCCTTTGCCTTTGTAGTGGCTACAGACCGCCAGGGTGCCGACTTCGGCCAGGCGGCCACCGCCCAGGCGTTGCAACACCGCTTCGTTGACATGCACGTCTTCGAGCGGCAAACCGAGCGGCGAGTCTTCGATCAGTGACACGGTCCCCACCACCTGGTCGCCTTTCAGTGCCACGAACGTGGTGGTGCCAGGTAGCAGGTGAAAGGGTGAGAAGCGCATGCCGGCGCGGCACACAGTAGCAATGCCGCGACGGGCATAGCTGTCGTTGACCAGGCGCAGGGCCTGCTCGAGTTCATACAGATTCTGCACCGGTCGAAAGCTGAAGCCTTCAATGGCTAGCGGCTGGCTGCAGAGGCGGCGAATGAACAGCCGCCGGTAGAGTGCTGCTGGCAGGCAGGCTTCAAGCCAGGCCTGGCGCCGCCTTACCTGGTCGCGCTCGCTGTGCACGCGCGGCTTCCTGCCGATTCGTGCCAGTACGCTCTGATTCTGCAACATCATCCACCTCCATGTGGTTTGACGGGTGTATTGGCTTCAGTCCTTGTCGGGTGGCAATGCCAAGGCAGGGCTCGCCGAAAGTGCCTGCAGCGCGGTGGAAAGGGCTTCGCGCTGTGTGTTGTCCAGCGTGTG
This sequence comes from Pseudomonas sp. OG7, assembly GCF_014192825.1. Classification (NCBI taxonomy): domain Bacteria; kingdom Pseudomonadati; phylum Pseudomonadota; class Gammaproteobacteria; order Pseudomonadales; family Pseudomonadaceae; genus Pseudomonas; species Pseudomonas sp. OG7. Next base: position 201,282 of record NZ_JACHYK010000007.1, read on the forward strand.
CATGATCGTGCCGATCCAGTCGGTGTGTTCGGCGAATACCGCGTCCAGGACAGCAACACCTGCCGGGGTAAGGCTGATGCTCAGTTTGCGACGGTCGTGGGCATCCTTGCGGCGCTTGATGAAGCCGTCGCCTTGCAGACCGTCGAGCAGACCGGTGACGGTGCCTGAAGTAATCGCCAGACGCGTCGCCAGTTCCAGTGGCGACAAGCGTCCGCCAGCCGCTTGCAACGTCAGCAAGATGGCGAAACGCCCCTCCGACAAGTTATGGCGAGCCAGGCGAACCGCGCACACGCGGTTGATTGCCGCAGCCGCGGACAGCAGTTCGAAACACAGGCGCACGCTTTGCCTGGCGTCGGCAGGGGCCTCTGCCAGTGCGTCGAGCATGATGTGATGCTTGTTCTCAAGAATATTCATAAGGCGCAGTTTATCTTGGTGCCTTAGTAAGTCAACAATGCTTGTGTTACAGGGCTGCGACAGCTGTTGAATTAGTGCGTTGCATGTCTGTTTTTCATACATGTTACGAATAGTTCATGTGCATGATTTTGATTTCCATCAGCTTGGTGCATTGCACGATGATGGCGGTCATCAACACGTTGAAAAGGCACGTCCATGTTCAGTAAATCCATGCTTCTGTTGGTTCTGCCGCTTGCCCTGGCGTTGTTTGCCGGTGCCGTACTGCCCTTTCAGGCCACCGCTAACGCTGCCGTAGGTCGGGCATTGGGGCACTGGTTATGGGGGGCGTTCACCTCGTTGACGGTGAGTTCGCTGGTGGTGATTGTTGCCCTGCTGGTTCTGAGGGTGCCTGCACCGGACATGGGCAAGGCGCTGCAGGGGCCCTGGTGGTTGTGGGTAGGGGGTGTTCTGGGGGCACTGTATGTGGCCGGTGCTGCTGCACTTACCCCAAGGTTGGGGGCTGCGGGCTTCCTGGTACTGGTCGTGGCAGGGCAGATCATCACGGCAGTGCTGGCCGACCATTTTGGGGTAATGGGGTTGACTGGCAAGCCACTCAACCTGGCCAGGCTGGCGGGCGTGGTGCTGATTTTATGTGGCGTGCTGCTGGTGCAGGGCACCTGGGCGACGGCGACACCGGCCAGTGCCGCAGCGGTGGTGAAGCAGCCAGAAGGTTGATCAGCACCCCGGTTGGCTGCAGGCCCACACGGTTTCGCGTAGCCAGCGATGCCCGGGGTCGTTGTCCTTGCGGCTGTGCCAGGCTTGCTGGTAGTCGAACGAGGGGATTGCCAGCGGCGGTTCGAACTGGCGTAACGCCGTGTGCGGGTGCAGCGAGCCTACGGCGCGGCTGGCCACGGTAAGGATTAGGTCGGTACCGGCCAATACCTCCACCGCTGCGCTCCAGTGCGGCAAGGCCAGGGCAATTCGACGGCGCAAGCCTTGGGCTGCCAGCGCACGTTCAATCTCATCGAAGGCGTCCGGGCGCATGGCCATCAGTACATGCGGGCGCGCCAGCCAGTCTTCCAGCGCCAAGCCGCCGCTGGCTGGCAGGACCTGGCGGTCGGCGACGCTGATGAAGCTGTCGGCAAACAGCGGCTGGGTAGTGATGCCTTGGGGCCGGTCCGGGAAGATGCCCAAGGCCAGGTCCAGTTCGCCATCGAGCAGTTGGGCCAGCATGGTTTCGCGGCTGGCCTGGCTGATGGCCAGGTCTACCCCGGGTGCGACCTGGCGCAGATGGCGCATCAGGGGTGGCAGGATAATGCGCGACGAGTAGTCGGACAGCGACAGCCTGAAACGGCGCTGGGCCTTGGCCGGGTCGAACTGGGGGGTGGCGAGCAGGCCGTTGAGGCTGCCCAGCGCATCCTGCAGCGGGCTGGCCAGCGACTGGGCGAGTGTGGTGAGCGCCATGCGGCCGTTCTGGCGAACCAGCAAGGGGTCGTCGAAGTGTTTGCGCAACTGCGCCAGGGCGTGGCTTACCGCCGGCTGGCTGCGGTGCAGGCGCAGGGCGGCGCGGGTCACGTGTTTCTCGCTGAGCAGCGCGTGAAGGGCCAGCAGCAGGTTGAGGTCGATCTTGCGCAGTTCATCCATGGGGTGAATGGCTTTATCACTATTCAAATGTCTTTATCAGATTAACAAATGCAAGCACCGCCTGGTGCGGGTGTTGCCGCAGTGGCAGCGGGCATTTACCTGGTGCGGCCGACCGCGCGCCTGAATACAGCGGCACTGGGGGCATTCAAGGCCTGGCTGGAAGACCGCTTCTAGGCCGGAGCCCCTTGGCGGCCTTGAAGTGGCCTGTCGTTATTCAAGACTGACTCTAAAGTTTATTGCATAAATATTTGATAAATAACAAATCATCTTCTTGCTACAGCGTGCTGAACGCACTGCTCGTAGTAAGTCTGCCTGATTGCGGACGGTTTTAGCCGCGAGCGGCTGTTGTAGGTCTGCTCGGTAATACCGAAGGCGGTCATGCGCATCCACGGTTTGGGGAATTTGCGTACCTGCAGCTTCTTTCGCGTGGCATACAGCGTGACCCCGGAAAGCTTGGCCTGTTGGGCTTCGGCGGCTATCTGCGCCCCCCAGGTGCAGGTGTGGCGATCGTTCTGGCTTGGCGCCCGGGCTTGGGCGCCGAAAGCGAGCGTGGCCAGCAGGCAACCGGCCAACGTTGCTAGAAATACTCGCATGTTGCTGTCCTAAGCATATGAAGAGGAAGGAAGTTTGCCTTCGCTTTTCAAGACCGGGGGCCAGCAATTTGCCGTCAGATCACCGCCATGCGCAGCGGGTTGGTGGCAGGCTTGCGCAGGCTGGCCCAGGCCAGGCCGGCGACCCAGATCACCGACACGCCATAGTTCAGCCGTTGGTACAGGCCGAACAACTGGCCGTTTTCTAGCGCCTGGCCCATCAGGGCGACGGTAACGATCGCCAGGACCACACAGGCCAGGGAGAACAATGACAGAGCGGGTGAACCCGCAATGCGATTGCCCAGCCAGGCCCACAAGGCGCTGGCCAAGGTCAGTGAGAGAAACATCAGCAGGCCGGACAGGTTATGCAGTTGCTGAGAGGTAGACGGCTGCGCCGGAGCGCACCCCTGGTCGCAGGGGAACCAGCCGGTGCCCAGGCTGCCGACACCGTGTAGCAGCACCAGGCCCGCACTCAGCAGTGCAAGTCTGGAGTGACGCCAGCGCCGCGCCAGGCCCCAGGCTAACAGTGCGAACAGTACGGCCAAGGGGAAGTTGTTAACCTGTGGCGACCAGCTATGGGTTGGCGAGCCAACGGCGCCGAGTTGGCTCATGGCCTGTTGCAGGTGGTCGTAGCCGGGGTAGGCTTGGGCAGTGAGCCATACACCGGCCAGCAGCCAGAGGGGGATCAGCAGGCCGCTGGCGAGCAGCAGGCGGTCGTGGGGTTTCATGCCGGGTCTTCCTTCCATGGATGAGTGAGCGCAAAGGCGCACAGTACAGGCTTGCGCTGGCTTTGGGCCAGCTTTTCCCGAGGTGGCGCTACAGGGATGTGCAATAAATACCGCACCGGGTGTATGTGATCGTACAACTGCATGCGCTATGATGAGCGCTGTCTTTCAAGGTGAAACACAGGGCAATGACAGAGCAGCAGGTACAGGCAAGGACCCGGCGCAAGCCGCGTAGTCTGGCCCAGGAACTGGTCACGGTGCTGACCGAGCGCATTCGCAGTGGCCAGCTCAAGCGTGGCGACAAGCTTCCGACCGAATCGCAGATCATGGCTGAGGAGGGCGTCAGCCGCACCGTGGTGCGTGAGGCGATCTCGCGGCTGCAGGCCGCCGGGCAGGTCGAGACCCGTCACGGCATCGGCACCTTCGTGCTGGACGCGCCGGCCACCGGGGGCTTTCGCATTGACCCAGCCACCGTGGTTACGTTGCGCGAGGTTTTGGCTGTTCTGGAATTGCGCATTGCCCTGGAGATCGAGTCGGCAGGCCTGGCGGCGCAGCGGCGCAGCGATGAAGAGCTGGCAGGCATGCGTGCGGCGCTGGATGAGCTCAACGAAGGGGCGGCCCATGCCAACGATGCGGTGTCGGCGGACTTCCAGTTTCACCTGCGCATTGCACAGGCCAGTGGCAACCATTACTTCGCCGATATCATCAACCACCTGGGCACCAGCATCATCCCTCGCACCCGGGTGAATTCGGCGCGGCTGGCCCATGATGACCAGGCGCATTACATGAGCCGGTTGATGCATGAGCACGAGGCGATTTATGAAGCAATCGCCCGGCGTGACAGCGAGGGGGCGAAGATGGCCATGCGCATGCACCTGAGCAATAGCCGGGAGCGCTTGCGTCAGGTACATGAAGAGGCTGAGGCGCAAGGGGCCTGAAGTTTCTCTTGCCAGCGGACACTGCCAAAAGAAAAGCCCCGCCATGCGCGGGGCTTTCTTGTTTCAGGCAATCACTCAGATCGCCGCGTCACTCCACTGACCATTGACCAAACGGCGCAGACCCAATGGGTTGCCGTCGCGCAAGGCTTCAGGCAGCAACGCCTGCGGGTAGTTCTGGTAGCACACCGGGCGCAGGAAGCGGTCGATAGCCAATGTGCCAACCGAGGTGCCACGGGCGTCGGAGGTGGCCGGGTAGGGCCCGCCGTGGACCATCGCATCACACACTTCGACACCGGTCGGGTAACCGTTGACCAGAATGCGCCCGACCTTCTCCTCCAGCAGCGGCACCAGCCAGGCAAAGGCCTCGAAGTCCTCCTGCTCACCGATCAGCGTCGCGGTCAGCTGGCCACGCAGGCCGAGCAGGGCGGCGCGCAGTTGGTCGTTGTCCTGCACTTCGACCGCTACGGTGGTTGGGCCGAACACTTCTTCCTGCAGCAGCGGGTCGGCATTCACCAGCAGGCTGGCGTCGGCCTTGAACAGCTGGGCGCGGGCCTGGCTGCCTTCCTGTGGCTGGCCAGCCAGGTGCTGGATACCCGCGTGGGCGTGCAGGTGCTCCAGACCGCCGACGTAGCTGCGCAGGCCACCCGCGTTGAGCATGGTCTGGCCGGCCTGGGCGTTCAGGTGCAGGCCAAGGTCGGCCAGCAGTTGGCTGAACTGAGGCGATTGCAAGCCGATGACCATGCCAGGGTTGGTGCAGAACTGGCCGGCGCCCATGCACACGGAGCCGGCCAGCTCGCGGGCGATGGCCTCGCCACGTTTGGCCAGGGCGCCCGGAAGGACGATCACCGGGTTGATGCTGGACATCTCGGCGAACACAGGGATGGGTTGCGGGCGCTCGGCAGCCATGCGGCACAGGGCGTCGCCACCTTTGAGCGAACCGGTGAAGCCGACAGCCTGGATGGCCGGGTGCTTGACCAGCCACTCGCCCACGCCGCCACCGAATACCATGTTGAACACACCCTTGGGCATGCCGGTACGTTCGGCGGCGCGCACGATGGCGCAGCCGACCAGGTCGGCGGTGGCCATGTGGCCGCTGTGCGCCTTGAACACCACCGGGCAACCGGCAGCCAGAGCGGCCGCGGTGTCGCCACCGGCGGTGGAGAAGGCCAGCGGGAAGTTGCTGGCGCCGAACACGGCGACCGGGCCAACGCCGATGCGCATCTGGCGCAGGTCTACACGCGGCAGCGGCTGGCGCTCGGGCAGGGCCAGGTCGATACGGGCACCGAGGAAGTCACCCCGGCGCAGCACCTGGGCGAACAGGCGCATCTGGCCGCTGGTGCGGCCACGCTCGCCTTGAATACGGGCGGCGGGCAGGGCGGTTTCGCGGCAGACGATGGCGACGAAGGCGTCGTCCAGTTCGTCCAGCTCGGCGGCGATCGCATCGAGGAAGTCGGCGCGGCGGGCTGGGCTCAATTGGCGGAATTCGGCGAAAGCGGCCTTGGCAGCGGTGGCGGCCTGGTCCACTTCGGCTTCGGTAGCTTGGGCGAAGCTGTAGGGCAGGGCCTCGCCAGTGCTGGCGTCCAGGCTCTGCAGGCGCTGTTGGCCGGCGGCGCTGCGCTGGCCGGCGATGAAGTTGTGGCCGAGGATTTCAGGCATGGGGTGCTCCTGTAGGTTAAGAGAATGTCTGATAGGTTGCTGCCTTGGGCATCAAGTAATCGGTGCCGGGTTGAACAGGGTGATGTCGTTGTGCAACCGGTGCTGTTCGGCCCAGGTCTGCTTGCGGCCGCTGGCCACGTCCAGGTAGTAGTGGAACAGTTCCCAACCCAGCTCTTCGATGGTCGAGCGGCCTGTGGCGATGCGCCCGGCGTCGATGTCGATCAGGTCGGGCCAACGCTGGGCCAGTTCGCTGCGGGTGCACACCTTGACCACTGGTGCCATGGCGAGGCCGTATGGGGTGCCACGGCCGGTAGTGAATACATGCAGGTTCATACCGGCAGCCAGTTGCAGGGTGCCGCAGACGAAGTCGCTGGCCGGGGTGGCGCAGAAAATCAGGCCCTTGCGCGTAACTCGCTCGCCTGGGCCAAGCACGCCCTGAATGGCGCCGCTGCCGGACTTGACGATCGAACCCAGCGACTTCTCGACGATATTGGACAGGCCGCCTTTCTTGTTGCCCGGCGTGGTGTTGGCGCTGCGGTCGGCCGCACCTTGCTCCAGATAGCGGTCGTACCAGTCCATTTCGCGTATCAGGGCACCGGCGACATCCTGGTTTTCGGCGCGAGAGGTCAGCATGTAAATGGCGTCGCGTACTTCGGTCACCTCCGAGAACAGCACGGTGGCGCCGGCGCGTACCAGCAGGTCGGACGCGTAGCCCAGTGCCGGGTTGGCGGTAATGCCCGAGAAGGCGTCGCTGCCGCCGCACTGCATGCCAAGGATCAGCTCGCTGGCGGGTACGGTTTCGCGTCGGCGCTGGTCGAGTTTCTTCAGTCGGGTTTCGGCCAGTGCCATGATCTGTTCGATCATTTCCACAAAGCCCAGGCTGGCGTCCTGCAGGCGGTACAGCCACGGGTCGCTGAGGTCCACCGACGGGTCGTTGTCGTGCATCACCTGGCCGGCCTGCAGTTTTTCGCAGCCCAGGCTGATGACCAGCGCCTCGCCGCCCAGGTTGGGGTTGCGCGCCAGGTTGCGCACGGTGCGGATCGGGATGTAGGCGTCGCGTGCGTTGATCGCCACGCCGCAGCCGTAGCTGTGGGTGATGGCCACCACGTCATCGACGTTGGGGTATTTGGGCAGTAGTTCGCTGCGGATGCGCTTCACTGCGTGTTCGAGCACGCCGGTCACGCATTGCACGGTGGTGGTAATGCCGAGGATGTTGCGGGTACCGACGGTACCGTCTGCGTTGCGGTAGCCTTCGAATGTGAAGCCTTCCAGCGGCGGCAAGGGCTGCGGGACAGCGTCGCAGCGCGGCAGGCTGTCCAGCTCCGGGGCGGACGGCATGGCCAGTTGGCTTTCCTGCACCCAGCTGCCTTGGCGCAGGTCTTCCAGCGCATAGCCGATGATTTGCCCGTAGCGGCGCACGGGTTCGCCCTTGGCGATGGTCACGGTGGCCACCTTGTGGCTTTGTGGCACGCCTTCGACCAAGGTCAGGCCATCGGCGAAACGGGCGCCTTCGCCCAGGCCGCCGTCGTTTACAACCACGACGACGTTATCGTCGTCATGCAGGCGGACGTAGCGGGGCGAGTCGGAATGTTCGATCAACTGCATGTTTGGGCCCTACTTGTCAGGTTCTCAGGCTTTTTGTACATCCGCCCGCACCGGTTAACCGGCGCGGGCGTGTTCACTCAGTGGCGCGAGCTGGCCAGTTCGCTGTTGGCGGCAGGCTCAGCCTGTGGCTTTGGGGCATCGTCGCGCAGCTCGATGCGTTTGATCGGGCCAACGATCACCAGGTAGCTGAACACCGCCACCAAGGCGTTGGCACCTACATACACCAGCGCCCACTTGAACGAGCCGGTGGCGCTGATGATGTAGCCGATCACGATCGGGGTGGTGATCGAGGCGATGTTGCCGAAGGTGTTGAACAGGCCACCTGACAGTCCGGCGATCTGCTTGGGCGAGGTGTCTGCCACCACCGCCCAGCCCAGCGCGCCAATGCCTTTGCCGAAGAACGCCAGGGTCATGAAGCCGACCACCATCCATTCGGCGTCTACATAGTTGCAGAACACCATGGTGGTCGACAGCAACAGGCCGCAGACGATCGGCAGTTTGCGCGAGAAGGTCAGCGAGTTGCCACGGCGCAGCAGCCAGTCCGAGATCACGCCACCCAGCACGCCACCAATGAAGCCGCAGACCGCCGGCAGCGAGGCGATGAAGCCCGCCTTGAGGATGGTCATGCCGCGCTCCTGCACCAGGTACACCGGGAACCAGGTGAGGAAGAAATAGGTGATGGCGTTGATGCAGTATTGGCCCAGGTACACGCCCAGCAGCATGCGGCTGGTCAGTAGCTGCTTGATGTAGCCCCATTTCGGGCCGTCGTTGCCGCGCTTCTGGTCCATGTCCACCAGGCCGCCGTTCTGCTCGATGTGTTCAAGCTCGCTTTGGCTGATGCGGGGGTGTTGGCGCGGGTTGTGGATGGTCTTCAGCCATACCATGGAGAACACGATGCCCAGTGCGCCCATGACCACGAACACATGCTCCCAGCCGAAGCTGAACACGATCCAGCCCATGATCGGCGCGAACAGTGCAGTGGCGAAGTACTGTGCCGAGTTGAAGATGGCCGAGGCCGTGCCACGCTCCTGTGTGGGGAACCAGGCGGCGACGATGCGCGCGTTGCCCGGGAACGACGGGGCTTCGGCGAAACCAACCAGGAAGCGCAGGGTGAAGAGGGTCACTACGGCCCAGGCAACCGGAAGGCCACCGACAAAACCCTGCAACAGGGTGAACAGCGACCAGGTGAAGATGCTGAAGGCGTAGACGTTCTTGGAACCGAAACGATCGAGCAGCCAGCCACCAGGAATCTGGCCAGCTACGTAAGCCCATCCGAAGGCGGAGAAGATATAACCGAGGGTTACGGCGTCAATGCCGAGGTCTTTCTGCAGGCTGGAACCTGCGATTGCAATGGTAGCGCGGTCGGCATAGTTGATCGTGGTCACCAGAAACAGCATGAACAGGATCAGGTAGCGCACATGCGTCTTCTTAGTCGCTTGCATGCTGGTAATACTCCCACTAGTTATTTTTGTGCGGGCTCACGAATTGTAACCGGAGTGGGGCTTCCCACTCCGGGTGCGGCAAGGGCAGGCCGCAGGGGTGCGCTTATTGCGGACCCATCTTGTCCATCAGGGCTGCGAGCATTTCGTACTCTTCGGCAGTCAGGTCGGTCAGCGGCGTGCGCACCGGGCCTGCGTCGTAACCGGCAATTTTGGCGCCGGCCTTGACGATGCTGACGGCGTAGCCGGCTTTGCGGTTACGGATGTCCAGGTACGGCAGGAAGAAATCGTCGATCAGCTTGGCCACGGCGGCGTGGTCGTCACGGGCGATGGCGTTGTAGAAGTCCATGGCGGTCTTCGGCACGAAGTTGAACACGGCGGAGGAGTACACCGGTACGCCCAGGGCCTTGTAGGCAGCAGCATACACTTCGGCGGTCGGCAGCCCACCCAGGTAGCTGAAGCGGTCGCCCAGGCGGCGACGGATCGACACCATCAGCTCGATATCACCCAGGCCGTCTTTGTAACCGATCAGGTTCGGGCAGCGCTCGGCCAGTTTTTCCAGCAGGTCGGCGTTCAGGCGGCAGACGTTGCGGTTGTACACCACCACGCCGATTTTTACCGATTTGCACACCGCTTCTACGTGGGCGGCAACGCCATCCTGGCTGGCTTCGGTCAGGTAGTGCGGCAGCAGCAGCAGGCCTTTGGCACCCAGGCGCTCGGCTTCCTGGGCGTATTCAATGGCCTGGCGGGTGGAGCCACCCACGCCGGCGAGAATCGGTACCGAAGTAGCACAGGTGTCGACGGCGGTCTTGATCACCTGGCTGTATTCGCTGGCAGCCAGGGAGAAGAACTCACCGGTGCCGCCAGCGGCGAACAGGGCACTGGCGCCATACGGGGCCAGCCATTCCAGGCGTTTGATGTAGCCAGCCTGGTTGAAATCGCCCTGGGCGTTGAAGTCGGTGACCGGGAAAGACAGCAGGCCGTGGGAGAGGATGGATTTCAGTTCTTGTGGAGTCATTGTTCTAGGCATCCTGTGGCGCTTGGGTGAAGGGTGTTGTTCTGCGTTGGAGGTAAGTTATCGTACAACTTGTGCGATGACTAGTCCCTTTGCGAGATTTTTTTGCGGCGGTGCAGGAGGGAAGGGTTAATTCTGTACTGGCGTCTTCGCGGGTTACAGCAGAAGGAGCCGAAGACACCGATGGCAGACCAATCACAATCAGTCATCGTATCTCTTGAGAGGGGAGGGAAAAACGATCGCGGAGACAGGCACAAGCCCGCCGCCCGCATCCACGGGAAGTGTTCTGGGACCAGCAGAGGGTGACCGGGGAAACGGGGGCGGCCTTGCGCCACCCCGCGATCAAAGCAGAGGAAACGGTAGGTCAGGCAGCGTGCTGGCGCTTGATCTGCGCCTTGCGTACCTGGGCGCGGCAAGCATCGCCGAATGCCTGGAAGATCTTGATCGAATCAGGGTTTTTCGCCGCTTGCCATTCCGGGTGCCACTGCACGGCGAACAGGAACGGCGAAATGCTCGGGGCGTGAATGGCCTCGACCAGGCCGTCTTCGGCGTGGGCGATGGCTTCGATGCCAGCGCCGAGCTTGCGCAGGCCTTGGCCATGCAACGAGTTGACGCGAATCTCGTCGGTACCCAGGGTGTCCTGCAGCCAGCTGCCTGGCTGGATTTTTACGCCATGAACCTGAGCGTATTGCACTTCAACCGGGTCTTCCGGGTTTTCCCGGTGGTCGTTGAAGCCCGGCTCGGCGTACACCTTCTGGTAGATGTCGCCGCCCAGGGCGACGTTGATTTCCTGCATGCCACGGCAGATGCCGAAGATTGGCAGGCCACGCTTGATCGCCGCCTTGACCAGCGGGATGTCGAACAGGTCGCGGTTCTGGTCCTGGCCCTTGCCTGGGGTCTGGTTTTCCTGGCCATACAGGGCCGGGTCGATGTTGCTGCCAGCGCCGGTCAGGTACACGCCGTCGGCCATGTCCAGGTAGGTCTCGAGGTCTTCAGTGCCGCAGCAGGTGGGCACCAGTACCGGAACGCAATCGGAGAACTCGACCAGCGGCGTGATGTATTTGTGGGTCATGACTTGATAGTCATGGCCTTTGCGCTCTTGGCTGCCCATGGTCATCAGGACGACGGGTTTGCGCAGGGAAGGTTGCTTGTTGCCAATGTTGCTGTTGGACATATGTCACCTTGGGACAGGTTCGGCCTGTCGTTGTTGTGCAGGTGCACGGCGCGGAGCCTTGGGTGCAGCCTGTAGCCCCGAGCACTGCCGGCTCGTCAGAGGCGACGATTCCGGTCGGGGCATGTAGATAGCTTGCCAGAGCCGTTCGATATGTCAAACGACTGAAGAGGGCTTTAACGCGGGGAATGCACCGGTTTTTGGGGGCTGAAACCGATGCGGGCCTGTTGTGGCGTGGGTTTGGCGGGGATGCCGGTCAATAATATTTAACGATGCAGTTGGGTCTTTGCAGCGGTGCAATAAAGTGTTGCTTGTGCCGGCCTCTTCGCGGGCAAGCCCGCGAAGAGGCCAGAGCAGGCTTCAGTGCAGTATCTGCGCCAGAAACGCCTTGGCCCGGTCGGTACGCGGCTGGTTGAAGAACACCTGCGGCGGGCTGTCCTCGATGATTTGCCCACCCTCAAGGAACAGCACCCGCTCGGCCACTTGCCGGGCAAAGCCCATTTCGTGGGTCACGCACAGCATGGTCATGCCCGTGCCGGCCAGCTGCACCAGCACATCCAGCACCTCGGCAACCATTTCTGGGTCCAGCGCCGAGGTTGGCTCGTCAAACAGCATGATCCTCGGCTTCATGCATAGCGCCCGGGCGATCGCCACGCGCTGCTGCTGGCCACCGGATAGCTGGCTGGGGTACTTGTGCGCCTGGCTTTCGATACCCACCTTCTTCAGGTACATGCGCGCCCGTTCCTCGGCGTCCTTGCGCGACAGCCCGCGCACGCTGGTAGGGGCGAGCAGGCAGTTGTCCAGTACGCTCATGTGCGGGAACAGGTTGAAATGCTGGAACACCATGCCGATATCGCTGCGCACCTGCGCCGCTTCCCGGGTGGTGGCGGCCAGGTCGATGCCGTCGACCTTTATGCTGCCCTGCTGGGCCACCTCCAGGCGGTTGATGCAGCGGATCAGCGTCGATTTTCCCGAGCCGGACGGCCCGCACAGCACGATGCGTTCGCCTTCGCGCACCTGCAGGTCGATGTCGTGCAGCACGTGGTACGCGCCGTAGTGCTTGTTCAGGCCTTCGATGCGTATCAGCACCTGGCGTGGGTCGGGCTCGGGGGCAAGGCTGGCAAGGCTCAGTGGTGCGGTCATGTTGTTTTTCTCCCGCGTGGGTTCAGTCGAAACGGGTCGCGCTGTAGGGCGCGGGGTCGGTGAAGGGGTGTTCGCCGGTGATCAGCTCGGCCACCAGCCGACCGCTGACCGGGCCCAGGGTGAGGCCGTGGTGGGCGTGGCCGAAGTTGAACCACAGCCCCGGGTGGCGCGGTGCAGGGCCGATCACCGGGCGCATGTCGGGCAGGCACGGGCGACGGCCCAGCCACGGCGTGTCATCCAGGCGTTCGCCCAAGGCCGGGAACAGCTTGCGCGCCAGGGCCTCGCAGCGGCCCAGCTGGATCTGGTTGCCGGGCGCGCTGGCTGCGTCGAACTCGATGCCGGTCGTCAGTCGCACGCCGCGCGCCATCGGTGCCAGCACGTAGCCGCCCTGGGTATCGCAAATGGAGTGCTCCAGTTGCGCACCGTCACGAGTGCTGTAGTGCATGTGGTAGCCGCGCTTGATCGCCAGCGGGATCTGGTAGCCCAGGCCGCTGAACAGTTCGGCCGACTGTGGGCCTAGGCAGGCCACCACCTCGTCGGCGGTAATCGGGCCGCGGCGGCTCTCGACCCGCCATTGGCCGTTGGCTTGGCGCAGGCTGCGCGCATCACCATGCAGGAACTGCCCGCCGCGCTGCTGAAACAGCGCCGCGTAGCCACGGGTGAGGGCGCCTGGGTTGTTCACGGTCTTCGGGTCGAGCCAGTGGATGCCGCCGACCACGGTGGCGTCCAGCTGGTGCTCGCGGGCCTGCAGTTGCCCGCATTCAAGGATTTCAAATTGCAAGCCATAGCGGCTCAGGCCTTTGGCATCGGCCTTGGCCTGCTCGAACAGGGCCGGGTCGCGGAACACTTCGATCCAGCCTTTGGCCTGCACCAGCCCTTCAAGGCCGGCAGCAGCGATCAGCGCGTCGTGTTCTTCGACGCAGCGCTGCACCAGCGGCAGCATGTCAGCGGCGGCGCCGGCCAGCCGGCCAGGGGCTGAATGACGCCAGTAGCGCCACAGCCACGGCGCGGCCTTGGGCAGGTGCGCCAGGCTGTAGCGCACATCGGGCTGGCGGTTCAGGCCGTAGCGCAGTAATGCGCCCAGTTGCCGGGGAAAGGCATAGGGGATGACGCTGGAGCGTTCGATCAACCCGGCGTTGCCGTGGCTGGTACCGCTGCCCGGTTCGTCGCGGTCGATCAGGATCACCTGGCGCCCGCGGGCCTGCAGGTGCAGCGCGGTGCTGACGCCGACGATGCCGGCGCCGAGGACAAGGGTCTGGCAATGCATGGAACGTATCCTTCGGTCAGTTCAGGTGGCGGCCCAGGCGGGCTTCCAGGTGTTTCAGCAGGCGCCGCACCAGTTCCACGATCACCAGGTAGAGCACAGCGGCCCACAGGTAGATCTGGAAGTCGAAACTGCGCGAGAAGGCCAGTTTGGTCACGCCCATGAGGTCGTAGATGGTCACCAGCGAGGCAATCGCGCTGGCCTTGATCATCAGGATCAGTTCGTTGCCCAGTGGGCCTATGGCCACCAGCAGCGACTGCGGCAGGATCACCTTGAAGAAGGTGGTCGAGCGTTTCAGGTTCAGCGCCCGGGCTGCCTCATGCTGGCCGGGTGCCACGGCCATCAGGCTGCCGCGGAAGATCTCGGCCTGGTAGGCGGCGGTGTTCAGGGTGAATGCCAGCAAGGTGCAGTACCACGCCTCGCGGAAGAACCACCACAGGCCGACGTCCTGCCAGAAGCCCTTGAGCGAGCCCAGGCCGTAATACAGCAGAAACAGTTGGGCCAGCAGCGGCGAGCCACGGAAGAAGTACACATAACCGGCGGCCATACGCTGCAGCACCAGGCTGCGCGACATGCGAGCCAGGGCCAGCAACAGGCCGAGCACGGCGCCCAGACTGAAGGAAATGGCCACCAGCTTGGCGGTTACCAGCAGGCCATCGAGAAAGCGTGGGCCGTAACGTTCCAGCAGGTCGGGGTCGAGCACCAGTGCCAGCAGTTGTTCGAAGCTCATGCGCGTGCTCCTTGCAGGTGGCGGTTGCTGCGCCGTTCGATGTAGGCGAACACGCGCCCGGAAAGTGCCGCGAACAGCAGATAACCCAGGCAGGCGACGCCGTAGAAAAACATCGGCTCCTTGGTCACGCTGACCGCCAGGTTGGTCTGGCGCATCAGGTCGACCAGCGAAATGGTCGACACCAGCGAGGTGTCCTTGAGCAGCGACAGCCAGTTGTTTGACAAGCCGGGCAGGGCGATGCGGGTCAGTTGCGGCAACAGCACCTTGAAGAAGCCGGTGCGCTTGCTCAGGCCCAGTGCCGAGCAGGCTTCCAGCTGGCCTTTGGGCAGGGTCTTGAAGGCTGCCAGCCAGATCTCGCTGGAAAACGCGGCGAACACCAGGCTGAAGGCAATCATCGCGGCAAGGAAGGTGTTGATCAGGAACTCACCCTCGTAGCCCATGGCAGCCAGAATTTTCTGCGCGGCAATCTGGCAGCCATAATAAATGATGAGCAACGTCAGCAGCTCTGGCAGGCCGCGGAACACGGTAGAGAACGTGGTGGCCCAGGCCCGTGGCAGGCGTTTGCGCGAGCGTGCGGCCAGGGCGACTACCAGGCCCAGCGGCAGGCCGATGGGCAGGCAGGCCAGGGCGAGGGAAACCGTAACCAGCGCGCCGGCCAGCAGCGCCTGGCCCCAGCCTCCGCTGGCGAAGGACAGCAAGGACAATTGATCGAGCATGACAAACCCCTTGGACGGGTAGTGCGGTCTCTGTGGGAGCGACGCAACGCCGTTCCCATAGAGATTTCGCAAGACTTCCTGAAGATCAGTTGTAGATATCGAAGGCGAAGTACTTGCTGGCGATCTTCTGGTAGGTGCCGTTGGCCACGATCTGTTGCAGTGCAACGTTCAGGCGCTGGCGCAGGGCCTCGTCTTCCTTGCGCACGGCAATGGCAGCATCGGCTTTGGTGTTTGCCACGTCGCCGAGGATCTTGCAGCAATCCCCACCGTTCTTGGTCATCCACTCGTGCAGCGGGAATTTGTCGGCAATCACCCCGTCCAGGCGCCCGGCGGCCAGGTCGGCGTTGGCTTCGTCCATGGTCGGGTACAGCTTCACGTCGGCGCCGGCTTTGCCATACACGTCTTCGGCGTAGATGGCCTGGGTGGACGACGACTGGGCGCCAACGGTGTAGCCGACAAAGTCGGTCTGGGCGCTGTCGATCTTGCTGTCCTTGGCGACGGCAACGGTCAGCGGGGTGCGGTAGTAATGGTCGGTGAAGGCGATTTTCTTGCGACGTTCTTCGGTGTCGATCATCGAGGCGACAATAGCGTCGTACTTGCGTGCCATCAGGGCCGGGATGATGCCCTCCCAGTCCTGGGCCACCAGCGTGCACTCGACTTTCATCTGTTCGCACAGGGCGTGGGTGATGTCGATGTCGAAGCCGTGCAGTTTGTTATCGGCATCGACATAGTTGAAGGGCGGGTAGGCGCCCTCGGTGGCAAAACGCAGGGTTTCGGCACTGGCGGCACCCGTCAGCAGCAGGGCACACGCACCCACCAAGGCCATGGTCTTGTTCATCTCGCACCTCATTGCACTCTTGCTATTGTTGTTTGCCCGCCGACCACGAGGTGTAGCCGACGAACTCGTTATGTAGAGCGGCAGTCGCTTCCAAGCGTTTTTCAACATCAGGCCCGAGTTTCTTGCAGACCTCGTTGACCATCAGGTGAACCCACGACAGCATCGTCGAGGTGGATTCCCAGAACAGGTTGAACTCGGTGGGGATGCGGAACACCTCGTCGGCGTTGGCATCGGCCCAGTCACAGAAGGTGTCGGTCACCAGGGTGACCGCGATGCCCGCCTCGCGCGCCTTCTGGCACAGCATCAAGGCATGGCGGGAATAACGGCGCGCTTCGAACACCACCAGGGCGCTGTCTTCGGCGCGGCCAAGCAGCACTTCGCCGAAGTGCCCGGCGCTGATATCGACCAGTTGTACGCCATCGCGCAGGTATTGCAGCAAGTGGCTCATGCACATGGCCACGCCGCGCTCGGTCTGGAAGCCGGCGATGAACACCCGTGGCTTGCTGGCCAGGCGCTGCGCCACGCTGTGCCAGGCCGGGCTCTGGCGGTACTCGTGCACGCGCACCAGGGCGGCGATTTCCAGCTCCAGGCTGCCGGCGTTGTCGCTGGCGTCCTGGTTCTGGCGGTAATCTTGCAGGCGGTCGCCCACCAGCCACGGGCCATCGCCCAAGTCGTTCTGCAGGTCTTGTTTTAATGCCTTGAGGTGGGCATAACCCAATGAACGGCAGAAGCGCCCGACGCTGGATTCACTGACGCCCAGCTTGGCCGCGATGCTGGCTGAAGTCTGGAACGGCAGTTCGTGCAGGTTGGCAAGCATGTAGGTGGCGATCTTGCGGCCCGAGGCAGCGGCTCCTTCGAGGCTGTTTTCCAGGCGTTGCTTGATCGGTTGGCTCATGCTGTGGCTCCAAGGGTAAGGCTTGGGGAAGAAAATGAATGTTTTCTGTCATCAAGTCAACATTTGACAGATTGCTGTCACATGCAGGAAAGTTTTTGTCGTTGCAACGCTGTAGCCATTCCAATACCAACAAGGAGCTTCAGATGTCCGCACCTTCTACCGGCACTGTCGTGCGTGTGCCTTTTACCGAACTGCAGGGCCTGTTGCAGGCCATCTTCCGGCGCCATGGCTGCAGCGAGCGTGTGGCTGGGGTGCTGGCTTACAACTGTGCCAGTGCCCAGCGTGATGGCGCGCACAGCCATGGGGTATTCCGCATGCCCGGGTATGTTTCGACCCTGGCCAGTGGCTGGGTGGACGGCCAGGCCATACCTAAGGTCAGTGATGTAGCTGCCGGCTATGTCAGTGTCGATGCAGCCGGCGGCTTCGCCCAGCCGGCGCTGGCTGCGGCCCGCGAGTTGTTGGTGGCCAAGGCGCGCAATGCCGGCATTGCCGTATTGGCAATCCACAACTCGCACCACTTCGCGGCACTGTGGCCGGATGTAGAGCCGTTTGCCGAAGAGGGCCTGGTGGCCCTGAGCGTGGTCAACAGCATGACCTGTGTGGTGCCGCATGGCGCCCGCAAGCCACTGTTCGGCACCAACCCCATCGCGTTTGCTGCGCCATGCGCCGAACACGACCCGATCGTCTTCGACATGGCCACCAGCGCCATGGCCCACGGTGACGTGCAGATTGCTGCGCGTGCCGGCCAGCAACTACCGGAAGGCATGGGTGTGGATGCCAATGGCGAGCCGACCACCGACCCGCTGGCGATTCTGGAGGGTGGCGCCTTGCTACCGTTTGGCGGGCACAAGGGCTCGGCGCTCTCGATGATGGTCGAGTTGCTGGCGGCGGCGCTGACCGGTGGGCATTTCTCCTGGGAGTTCGACTGGTCGGGGTACCCAGGGGCGAAAACGCCATGGACCGGGCAACTGATCATCGTCATCGACCCGCACAAGGCCGAGGGCGAGCGCTTTGCCCAGCGCAGCCGCGAGCTGGTGGAACAGATGCAGGCGGTGGGGTTGACGCGCATGCCGGGTGAGCGGCGATACCGCAAGCGTGAGGTGGCTGAGGAGGAGGGGGTGGCGGTGACCGAGCAGGAGTTGCAGGGCCTGAAAGACTTGCTTGGCTGACCCGGCCCTTTCGCGGGCACGCGCGCTCCCACAGGTACGCGCTGAACCTGTGGGAGCGGGCGTGCCCGCGAAGAATCCAGCACAAATTCCCAGCCATGCAATGTTGCATAGACAACCTTGCACAATAGTGGATGTTCCTGAACCCGCACTCCGGGTATGCTCAACGCTGACTTTTCGTACTGTCCTGATCCAAGGAGCTGCACGCTGTGTTCAAACATGTCGATGCCTATGCCGGCGACCCGATCCTCTCGTTGATGGAAACCTTCAAGGCCGATCCGCGCGCCGACAAGGTCAACCTGAGTATCGGCCTGTACTACGATGAGGCTGGCGTGGTGCCGCAACTGGCGGCTGTGGATGCGGTGGAAAAACGCATCGCCGGCCAGGACCACGAAGCTTCCCTGTACCTGCCGATGGAAGGCCTGGCCAGCTACCGCCAGGCGATCCAGGCACTGCTGTTCGGTGCCGATCACCCGGCTGTGACCGGCGGCCGCGTGGCCACCGTGCAGACCGTGGGTGGCTCCGGCGCCCTGAAAGTCGGTGCCGACTTCCTCAAGCGCTATTTCCCGCAGTCCGAAGTCTGGGTCAGCAACCCAACCTGGGACAACCACCGCGCCATCTTCGAAGGCGCCGGCTTCAAGGTGCACACCTACCCGTACTTCGACCAGGCCACCCGTGGAGTGGACTTCGACGGCATGCTGGACACCCTGCAGACCCTGCCGGCCAACAGCGTGGTACTGCTGCACCCCTGCTGCCACAACCCGACCGGCGCCGACCTGGAACAACACCAGTGGCAGCAAGTGGTCGAAGTGGTCAAGGCACGCCAGCTGATCCCGTTCCTCGACATCGCCTACCAAGGCTTCGCCGAAGGCCTGGTGGAAGACGCCTACGCCATCCGCGAAATGGCCCGTGCCGGTGTGCCGTGCCTGGTCAGCAACTCGTTCTCGAAAATCTTCTCGCTGTATGGCGAGCGGGTAGGCGGCCTGTCGGTGGTCTGCGACGATGACGCCACCGCCCAGAGCGTTCTTGGCCAGCTCAAGGCCACCGTACGCCGCAACTACTCCAGCCCGCCCAACTTCGGCGCCCAACTGGTCGCTGGCGTGCTGAGCGATGCCGGCCTCAATGCCCAATGGGCCGAAGAAGTGGAAGTGATGCGCAAGCGTATCCTCGACATGCGCCAGGCGCTGGTCGATGCCCTGGCGGTGCTGTTGCCAGGCCAGGACTTCCAGTTCTTCCTGCGCCAGCGTGGCATGTTCAGCTACACCGGCTTCAGCGTCGAGCAGGTGCGCCGCCTGCGGGACGAATTCGGGGTGTACCTGATCGACAGTGGCCGCGTGTGCATGTCCGGCCTGCGCCCGGCCAACCTGCAACGGGTTGCCGAAGCGTTCGCTGCCGTCCAGAAGTAACACCGCCAAGGGGCCTGCGCGGCCCCTTGCATTTCCTGTCGGCACAACCCGCTTGTAAAGACAAGTGCAACCGCCCCTCGGAAAGGGGCTTCGCAAGTGCAACCTTTCCGTGCACAATCGCGCCCCTCTTTTCCGGTTGAGTTGGGCGAAGGCACTATTTCGCCATTCTCAGCCTGTTGCAGTCTTGCGAGTGGAGCTTCACCCGGAATGAATGAGCAGGCCCCAAGCGTTGAACAACGCTTTGCAGAATCGACCCCCGCCACCCTTGGCAGCTGGGCGCGTCACGACACTACCTGGATGCTGGGCCTGTTCGGCACAGCCATCGGCGCCGGAACCCTGTTCCTGCCGATCAACGCTGGCCTTGGCGGTTTCTGGCCGCTGCTGATCCTGGCCATCCTGGCCTTCCCGATGACGTACTTTGCCCACCGTGGTCTGACCCGGTTCGTCCTGTCGGGGCGCAACGGTGGCGACATCACCGAGGTGGTCAAGGAGCACTTCGGCAGCACCGCCGGTGCCTCGATCACCGTGCTGTATTTCTTCGCAATCTTCCCCATCCTGCTTATCTATAGCGTGGCGCTGACCAACACCGTGTCCAGCTTCATGGAGCACCAGCTGCACATGGCGCCGCCACCGCGGGCCATCCTGTCGTTCGTGCTGATCCTCGGCCTGCTGGCCATCGTGCGTTGCGGCGAGCAGGCCACGGTCAAGGTCATGAGCCTGCTGGTGTACCCGTTCATCGTCGCCCTGGCGCTGCTTGGCCTGTACCTGGTGCCGCACTGGACCGGTGGCATCCTCGACAGCGCCACCCAGGTGCCGCCGGCTTCGGCGTTCCTGCACACCCTGTGGCTGGCCATTCCGGTGATGGTGTTCTCGTTCAACCATTCGCCGATCATCTCGGCCTTCGCGGTGGACCAGAAGCGCCGTTACGGCGAGCACGCCGATGAGCGCAGCGGCCAGATCCTGCGCCGTGCTCACTTGCTGATGGTGGTGATGGTGCTGTTCTTCGTGTTCAGTTGCGTGCTCACCCTCAGCAGCGCCCAGCTGGCCGAAGCCAAGGCACAGAACCTGTCGATCCTGTCGTACCTGGCCAACCACTTCAGCAACCCGACTATCGCGTTCGCTGCACCGCTGATCGCCTTCGTGGCTATCGCCAAGTCGTTCCTGGGCCACTACATCGGTGCCAGCGAAGGCCTGAAGGGCATCATCACCAAGGCTGGCGCGCGCCCGGGTGCCAAAACCCTGGACCGCGTGGTTGCTGCACTGATGCTGGTGGTGTGCTGGATCGTTGCCACCCTCAACCCGAGCATCCTCGGCATGATCGAGTCGCTCGGCGGCCCGATCCTGGCGGTGCTGCTGTTCCTGATGCCGATGTATGCCATTCGCCGCGTACCGTCGATGCGCAAGTACAGCGGTGCGGCCTCCAACGTGTTCGTCGTGGTGGTCGGCCTGGTTGCGTTGACTTCGGTGGTTTACGGCCTGCTGGGCTGATTCGCCCCCTGCAATGAGGAATGCCCGGGTTGCTTGTCGCAACCTGGGCATTTTTTTGTCCACAAAAAGTGTCGGGAAATAGAACAATTTCACCTGACCCATAGGCACCCGGCCGGCTTCATGCTTAACTCAGTGTCCTTTTCAAACCCAGCATAAGGATTTCGTCATGGCTCAAGTGACTCTCAAAGGCGGCCCGGTTCAGGTTAACGGCAACCTGCCACAGGTCGGCGCCCAGGCTCCGGCTTTCTCCCTGGTCGGTGAAGGCCTGGCTGACAAGTCGCTGAAAGACTTCGCCGGCAAGCGCAAAGTGCTGAACATTTTCCCGAGCGTCGACACCCCAACCTGCGCTACCTCCGTGCGCAAGTTCAACGCCCAGGCCAACGATGTCGCCAACACTGTCGTGCTGTGCATCTCCGCCGACCTGCCGTTCGCCCAGGCACGCTTCTGCGGTGCTGAAGGCCTGGAAAACGTGAAGAACCTGTCGACCCTGCGTGGCCGCGAGTTCCTCGAAAACTACGGCGTCGCCATCGCCGACGGCCCGCTGGCCGGCCTGGCTGCCCGCGCGGTGGTAGTGCTGGACGAGAACGACAAGGTGCTGCACAGCGAGCTGGTTGGCGAAATCGCTGACGAACCGAACTACGATGCAGCCCTTGCTGTACTGAAGTAAGGATTGCGTGGGGCAGGGCGGTGGAGTCCTGTGCCGGCCATAGGGCCAGCACAGGCAGCGGACCCCTTGAGCCCGCCACCGCTCCAGGCAACACCCTGTAACGGCCCGGAACGCTCTCCGGGCCGTTTTCATTTAAAATTCCGCGTCTTGGCAACGTCAGCCTAAGGTAAACCTCTGGTAAAGGCCCTTTGCTTAAACGATGCCATTGCTTATCGTCCACCCTCCCCAAGTCGCCATTCCGAACAAGGTTCGTTCAACCCATGCAAGCGTCCAATTCCCGTTCCCCCCGTCGCTGGCTCGTTGGCCTGCTGATCCTGCTGCTGGTGGCTGCACTGGCCTGGTGGCTGTGGCCTGCAGCAACGCCTGCGCATAAAGAAGCCAGTGGCGGCGGCGGGCGCGGCGGCAAGGGCATGGGCATGATGGGCGGTCGCCCGGGCTTTGGCGGCTCCAGCGAAGCGGTACCCGTGCGCGTCGAGCCGGTGCGAGTGGGTGATTTCCCGCTGTACTACAAGGCCCTTGGCACGGTCACCGCGACCAACACCGTCAACGTACGCAGCCGCGTGGCTGGCGAACTGGTGAAAATCCACTTCAAGGAAGGCCAGCAGGTCAAGGCCGGCGACTTGCTCGCCGAAATCGACCCGCGCTCGTACCGCATCGCCTTGCAGCAAGCCGAAGGCACCTTGGCGCAGAACCAGGCGCAGTTGAAGAACGCCCAGGTCGACCTGGCCCGTTACAAAGGCCTGTACGCCGAAGACAGCATCGCCAAGCAAACCCTCGACACCGCCGAAGCACAGGTGGCGCAATTCCAGGGGCTGGTCAAGACCAACCAGGCCCAGGTCAACGATGCCCGCCTGAACCTCGACTTCACCCAGATCCGTGCGCCGATCAGCGGCCGTGTCGGCCTGCGTCAGCTTGACCTGGGCAACCTGGTGGCGACCAACGACACCACCGCACTGGTGGTCATCACCCAGACCGAGCCGATCAACGTCGCCTTCACCCTGCCGGAAACCCAGCTGAGCACCGTGCTGGAGCGTTATCGCAGTGGCGCCAGCCTGCCGGTCGAGGCCTGGGACCGCAGTGACAGCAAATTGCAATCTACCGGCGTGCTGGGCAGCATCGACAACCAGATCGACACCACCACTGGCACCCTCAAATTCAAAGGCCGCTTCGAGAATAAGGACCTGGCCCTGTTCCCCAACCAGTTCGTCAACGTGCGTTTGCTGGCCGATACCCTCAAGCAGGTGGTCATGGCCCCGGCGGCGGCCATCCAGTTCGGCAATGACGGTAGCTTCGCCTACGTGGTCAATGCCGAGAACACCGTTAACGTGCGCAAGGTCAAGGTGGGCGCCAGTGATGGCGAGAACAGCGTCATTCTCGACGGCCTGAAGGCCGGTGACCGGCTGGTGCTGGAAGGTACCGACCGCCTGCGCGAAGGCACCAAGGTTGAAGTGGTCGAAGACAGCTCGCAAGTGCCGACCACCCCGGGCCAGCACCTGCAAGGGCAAGAGGCCAAAGGTTCGGCGCAAACCGGTGAAGCACAACCTGGCAAAGCAGCAGGCAAGGCGGGCGCATGAACCTCTCGCGTCTGTTCATTCTGCGGCCGGTCGCCACCACGCTGAGCATGCTGGCCATCGTCCTGGCCGGCCTGATCGCCTACAAGCTGCTGCCGGTTTCTGCCTTGCCGCAGGTGGATTACCCGACCATCCGCGTCATGACCCTGTACCCCGGCGCCAGCCCGCAGGTCATGACCAGTGCAGTCACCGCACCGCTAGAGCGCCAGTTCGGCCAGATGCCTGGCCTTGAGCAAATGGCCTCGACCAGCTCCGGCGGCGCGTCGGTGCTGACCTTGCGCTTCAACCTCGACATGAACATGGACGTTGCCGAGCAACAGGTGCAGGCCGCGATCAACGCCGCCAGCAACCTGCTGCCCAGCGACCTGCCAGCGCCACCGGTGTACAACAAGGTCAACCCGGCCGACACCCCGGTGCTGACCTTGGCCATCTCCAGCAAGACCATGCCGCTGCCCAAGCTCAACGACCTGGTCGACACCCGCGTGGCGCAAAAGCTCGCGCAGATCAGTGGCGTGGGCATGGTCAGCATTGCCGGCGGCCAGCGCCAGGCAGTGCGCATCAAGGTCAACGTCGATGCCTTGGCCGCCAACGGCCTGAACCTGGATGACGTGCGCACGCTGATTGGCGCGTCCAACGTCAACCAGCCCAAGGGCAACTTCGACGGCCCGACCCGGGTGTCGATGCTCGATGCCAACGACCAGCTGCGTTCCCCCGAGGAATACGCCAACCTGATCCTGGCCTACAACAACGGTGCGCCGCTGCGCTTGAAAGACGTGGCCGAAATTGTCGACGGCGCGGAGAACGAGCGCCTGGCCGCCTGGGCCAACGAAAATCATGCAGTGCTGTTGAATATCCAGCGTCAGCCGGGCGCCAACGTGATCGAAGTGGTCGACCGCATCAAGGACTTGTTGCCTTCGATCACCGACAACCTGCCGGCTGGGCTGGATGTGTCGGTGTTGACCGACCGTACCCAGACCATTCGCGCAGCCGTGAAGGACGTACAGCACGAACTGCTGATCGCCATCGCCCTGGTGGTGATGGTCACCTTCCTCTTTCTGCGCCGCTTCAGTGCCACCATTATCCCTTCGATTGCCGTGCCTTTGTCGCTGATCGGCACCTTCGGCGTCATGTACCTGGCCGGTTTTTCGGTCAACAACCTGACGCTGATGGCCCTGACCATCGCCACCGGCTTCGTGGTCGATGATGCCATCGTGATGCTGGAAAACATCTCGCGGCATATCGAAGAGGGTGAGACGCCCATGCAGGCGGCGCTCAAGGGCGCCCGGCAAATCGGCTTCACCTTGATTTCCCTGACCTTCTCGCTGATCGCGGTACTGATCCCGCTGCTGTTCATGGCTGACGTGGTTGGCCGGCTGTTCCGCGAGTTCGCCATTACCCTGGCGGTGGCCATCCTGATTTCCCTGGTGGTGTCGCTGACCCTGACGCCGATGATGTGCGCCCGGCTGCTCAAACGCGAGCCCAAGGAAGAAGAGCAGGGGCGCTTCTACCGTGCCAGTGGTGCCTGGATCGACTGGCTGATCAAGCACTACGGCAGTGCCCTGCAATGGGTGCTGAAGCACCAGCCGCTGACCCTGCTGGTCGCCGTGGCCAGCCTGGCGCTGACGGTGTTCTTGTACATGGTGGTGCCCAAGGGCTTCTTCCCGGTGCAGGACACCGGGGTAATCCAGGGCATTTCCGAAGCGCCGCAGTCCACCTCGTTTGCCGCCATGAGCGAGCGCCAGCAGGCCCTGAGCAAGGTCATCCTGCAGGACCCGGCGGTTCAAAGTCTGTCGTCCTATATCGGTGTAGACGGCGACAACGCCACGCTCAACAGTGGCCGCCTGCTGATCAACCTCAAGCCCCATGGCGAACGGGATGTCACCGCCAGCGAGGTCATCAGCCGCCTGCAGCCGCAACTCGACCGGCTGGTGGGTATCCGCCTGTTCATGCAGCCGGTGCAAGACCTGAGTATCGAAGACCGTGTCAGCCGCACCCAGTACCAGTTCAGCCTGTCGTCGCCCGACGCCGACCTGTTGGCCCAATGGAGCAGCAAGCTGGTACAGGCGCTGCAGCAGCGCCCGGAACTGGCCGACGTGGCCAGCGACCTGCAGGACAAAGGCTTGCAGGTCTACCTGGTGATTGACCGTGACATGGCCAGCCGCCTGGGCATCACGGTGTCGCAGATCACCAACGCCCTGTATGACGCCTTTGGCCAACGGCAGATCTCCACCATCTACACCCAGGCCAGCCAGTACCGTGTGGTACTGCAGTCGCAGGACGCGGCACTTATCGGCCCGCGAGCGCTGGAGTCGATTCACGTCAAGGCCACCGATGGCGGCCAGGTGCGCCTGTCGGCGCTGGCGCGTATTGAGCAGCGCCAGGCCCAGTTGGCCATTTCCCACATCGGCCAGTTCCCGGCAGTCACCCTGTCGTTCAACCTGGCCCACGGTGCATCGCTGGGCGAAGCCGTTCAGGTGATCGAGCAGGTACAGAAGGACATCGGCATGCCGCTGGGCGTGCAAACCCGCTTCCAGGGTGCGGCGCAGGCCTTCCAGGCATCGCTGTCGAGCACCTTGCTGCTGATCCTGGCGGCGGTGGTGACCATGTACATCGTGCTGGGGGTGCTGTACGAAAGCTACATTCACCCGGTGACCATCCTCTCGACCTTGCCGTCGGCAGCAGTGGGCGCTTTGCTGGCGCTGCTCATTAGCGGCAACGACCTGGGCATGATCGCCATCATCGGTATCATCCTGCTGATCGGTATCGTCAAGAAGAATGCCATCATGATGATCGACTTCGCCCTGGAGGCCGAGCGTAACCAAAGCATGAGCCCGCGCGATGCCATCTACCAGGCCGCGCTGCTGCGCTTCCGGCCGATCCTGATGACCACCCTGGCCGCGCTGTTCGGTGCCGTGCCGCTGATGCTCGCCACCGGTTCCGGCGCCGAGCTGCGTCAGCCACTGGGCCTGGTGATGGTGGGCGGTTTGCTGGTCAGCCAGGTGCTGACGCTGTTCACCACCCCGGTCATCTACCTCTACTTCGACCGCCTGGCTCGCCGCTGGCGCCCGGCCACTGATGTGAAGCAGGCCGAGGCATGAACCTGTCCGGTCCTTTCATCCGTCGCCCGGTGGCGACCATGCTGTTGAGCCTGGCGATCATGCTGCTGGGTGGGGTCAGCTTCGGCTTGCTGCCGGTGGCGCCGCTGCCGCAGATGGACTTCCCGGTGATCGTGGTGTCGGCCAACCTGTCCGGCGCCAGCCCGGAAGTGATGGCCTCCACTGTGGCCACGCCGCTGGAGCGCAAGCTGGGCAGCATTGCTGGCGTGACCACCCTGACCAGCAGCTCCAACCAAGGCTCCACACGGGTGATCATCGGCTTCGAGATGGGCCGCGACATCGACGGTGCGGCGCGCGAGGTGCAGGCGGCGATCAACGCCACCCGTAACCTGCTGCCCAGCGGCATGCGCAGCATGCCCACCTACAAAAAGATCAACCCGTCCCAGGCGCCGATCATGGTGCTGTCGCTGACCTCGGATGTGCTGCAGAAAGGCCAGCTGTACGACCTGGCCGACACCATCCTGTCGCAGAGCCTGGCCCAGGTGTCGGGGGTAGGGGAGGTGCAGATCGGCGGCAGCTCGCTGCCGGCGGTGCGTATCGCCGTCGAGCCGCAACTGCTCAACCAGTACAACCTGTCGCTGGACGAAGTGCGCACGGCGGTGTCCAACGCCAACCAGCGTAGGCCCATGGGCTTTGTCGAGGACGCCGAGCGCAACTGGCAGGTGCGCGCCAACGACCAGCTGGAAAGCGCCAAGGACTACGAGCCGGTGGTGATCCGCCAGCAAAACGGTACCATCCTGCGCCTGTCCGACGTGGCGACCATCACCGATGGCGTCGAGAACCGGTACAACAGCGGCTTCTTCAATGACCAGGCGGCCGTGCTGCTGGTGGTCAACCGCCAGACCGGCGCCAACATCATCGAAACGGTTGACCAGATCAAGGCACAGCTGCCGGCCCTGCAGTCGTTGCTGCCAGCCAGCGTGCAACTGAACGTGGCCATGGACCGCTCGCCCGTGATCAAGGCCACCCTGAAAGAGGCCGAGCACACCCTGCTGATTGCCGTAGTGCTGGTGATCCTGGTGGTGTACCTGTTCCTCGGCAGCCTGCGCGCCTCGCTGATCCCCAGCCTGGCCGTGCCGGTGTCGCTGGTGGGCACCTTCGCGGTCATGTATCTGTGCGGGTTCTCGCTGAACAACCTGTCGCTGATGGCGCTGATTCTGGCTACCGGCCTGGTGGTGGACGACGCCATCGTGGTGCTGGAAAACATCTCGCGGCACATCGAGGACGGCCAGCCGCCGATGAAGGCGGCCTTCCTCGGCGCCAAGGAAGTAGGCTTCACCTTGCTGTCGATGAACGTGTCGCTGGTGGCGGTATTCGTCTCCATCCTGTTCATGGGTGGCATCGTGCGCAACCTGTTCCAGGAGTTCTCCATCACCTTGGCGGCGGCGATCATCGTGTCGCTGGTGGTGTCGCTGACCCTGACGCCCATGCTCTGCGCCCGCTGGCTCAAACCGCATCAGGCCGAGCAGACACGCCTGCAACGCTGGAGCGACAAACTGCACCAGCGCATGGTCAACGCCTACGACCGCAGCCTGGGCTGGGCCCTGCGCCACAATCGCCTGACGCTGCTCAGCCTGTTGGCCACCATCGGCATCAACATCGCGCTGTACGTAGTGGTGCCCAAGACGTTGATCCCGCAGCAGGACACCGGGCAGCTGATGGGCTTTATCCGCGGCGACGACGGGCTGTCGTTCACCGTGATGCAGCCGAAGATGGAAATCTACCGCCGTGCATTGCTCGCCGACCCGGCAGTGCAGAGCGTTGCAGGTTTCATCGGTGGCAACAGCGGTACCAACAACGCCATGGTGCTGGTGCGGCTGAAACCGATCAGCGAGCGCAAGATCGATGCGCAGAAGGTGATCGAGCGCCTGCGCAAGGAAATGCCCAAAGTGCCTGGCGGGCGCCTGTTCCTGATGGCCGACCAGGACCTGCAACTGGGCGGCGGTGGCCGTGACCAGACGTCGTCGCAGTACCTGTATACCCTGCAGAGTGGCGACCTGGCAGCGCTGCGTGAGTGGTTCCCGAAAGTGGTCGCTGCTGTACGTGCACTGCCGGAACTCACTGCTATCGATGCGCGTGACGGTGCCGGCACCCAGCAGGTGACCCTGGTGGTCGACCGCGACCAGGCCAAGCGCCTGGGCATCGACATGGACATGGTTACCACGGTGTTGAACAACGCCTACAGCCAGCGGCAGATTTCTACCATCTACGACAGCCTCAACCAGTACCAGGTGGTGCTGGAGATCAACCCGAAATACGCCTGGGACCCAAGCACCCTGGAGCAAGTGCAGGTGATCACCGCCGAGGGCGCCCGCGTGCCGCTGTCCACCATCGCCCACTACGAAAACAGCCTGGCCAACGACCGCGTCAGCCACGAAGGCCAGTTCGCCTCGGAAGACATTGCCTTCGACGTCGCGGAAGGCTACAGCCCCGACCAGGCCATGGCAGCGCTGGAGCGCGCAGTGGCCAAGTTGGGCTTGCCTGAGGAAGTGATCGCCAAGCTGGGTGGCACTGCCGACGCCTTTGCCAAGACGCAGGAGGGCCAACCGTTCATGATCCTCGGTGCGCTGGTGCTGGTGTACCTGGTGCTGGGCATCTTGTACGAAAGCTACATTCACCCGCTGACCATTCTTTCGACACTGCCTTCAGCCGGTGTCGGGGCCTTGCTCGCGTTGTACGTCACGGGGGGCGAGTTCAGCCTGATCTCGCTGCTGGGGCTGTTCCTGCTGATTGGCGTGGTGAAGAAAAACGCCATCCTGATGATCGACCTGGCCTTGCAACTGGAGCGTCACCAAGGGCTGTCGCCGGAGGAGTCGATTCGCCGGGCGTGCCTGCTGCGCCTGCGGCCGATCCTGATGACCACCCTGGCGGCCATTCTTGGCGCCTTGCCGCTGCTGTTGAGCCATGCAGAAGGTGCAGAAATGCGCCAGCCGCTGGGCCTGACCATCATTGGTGGCCTGGTGTTCAGCCAGATCCTCACCCTTTACACGACGCCGGTGGTCTACCTGTACCTGGACCGCCTGCGCCACCGTTTCAACCGTTGGCGCGGCGTGCGCACCGACGCCGCCCTGGAAAACCCGCTATGACTTTTGCCCAGACCCCACTTCATCGTGCCCTGCAAACGCTGACCCGTGGGCGTGGCTCGCGCCTGCTCGGCGCCGGGTTGTGCGTGGCCCTGCTCAGTGCCTGTACCTTGAGCCCGGACTACCATCGCCCCGAACTTAACAGCTCGGCGGCGCAGTTCAAGCACGCCGAAGGCTGGACCCAGGCCGCCCCATCCGACGCCATCGCCCGCGGCGCCTGGTGGGAAATCTACGGCGATGCCGGGCTCAATGCGCTGGTTGAGGAACTGAACCGTAGCAACCAGACCGTAGCGCAATCAGAAGCCCAGTACCGCCAGGCCCAGGCGCTGGTGCGCAGCAGCCGCGCGGCGTTGTTCCCGAGCCTGGACCTGAGCACCAGCAAGAACCGCTCGGCCCAGGGCACCGGCAGTTCCAGTTCGAGCCTGTCCAACAACAGCAGCGGTATTCGCAACACCTACAACGCGCAGTTGGGTGTGAGCTGGGAAATCGACCTGTGGGGCAAGCTGCGCGAAACCATGAATGCCAACGAGGCCAGTGCCGAAGCCAGCTTCGCCGACCTCGCGTCGATCCGCTTGAGCCAGCAATCCGAGCTGGTGCAGAACTACCTGCAACTGCGGGTAATAGACGAGCAAAAGCGTCTGCTGGAAGCCACTGTGGCGGCCTACGAGCGCTCGTTGCGGATGAACGAAAACCAGTATCGCGCCGGCGTTGCGGGGCCGGATGCGGTGGCCCAGGCACGCACCCAGCTCAAGAGCACCCAGGCTGACCTGATCGACCTGATCTGGCAGCGTGCGCAGTTCGAAAACGCCATTGCCGTGCTGTTGGGCAAAACCCCGGCCGACTTTGCTCTGGCCGACAGCAAGGACATTCCTGCGCTGCCGCAAATCCCGGTATCCCTGCCTTCGCAGCTGCTGGAGCGGCGCCCGGATATTGCTGCTGCCGAGCGTAACGTGATGGCCGCCAATGCCAACATCGGCGTGTCACGGGCGGCGTATTTCCCCGATCTGAGCCTGAGCATGAGCGGCGGCTATTCCAGCAGCAGCTTCAGCAACTGGATCGAGCTGCCCAACCGCTACTGGTCGGTAGGCCCGCAACTGGCGCTGACCCTGTTCGACGCTGGCAAGCGCAGCGCCGAGGTGGACCGCACGGTGGCCGCGTATGACCAGACCGTGGCGCAATACCGCCAGACCGTGCTCGACGGCTTCAAGGAAGTGGAGAACCTGCTGGTGCAGTTGAAGGTGTACGGCGATGAAGCGGTGGTGCGCCAGGAAGCGCTGGATGCCGCCCGCGAGTCGCTGCGCCTGACCGAGAACCAGTACCGCGCAGGGTTGATCGGCTACCTGGATGTGGTGAACGTGCAGACCACGGCATTGAGCAACGAGCGCAGTGTGTTGAACCTGTTGCAAGGTCGCTTGGTGGCCAGTGTGCAGCTGGTGGCTGCGCTGGGTGGCGGCTGGGATGCAGAACAGGCATTTGCCGAGCAGGATTGACCTGCTCTCTGCGTTCCAAAGGGGCTGGACATTCTCCCGCAGAGAGTGCATTGGATCCATTCCCATTCGCAGAAACCCCGTGCGTTTCGCCTAAGCTTGAGTACAATCGTCAGCTTTTGCCGGGCCCCCTGTCCCGTCGCTGGAACTCCAATGCTGACCGGTAGCTACTCCTCTTCGCTGGTGCTGATTTCGCTGTGCGTGGCGATTCTGGCGTCTTATACCGCCCTTGACCTGACCGGCCGCATCGCCACGGCCAAGGGCCGGGCTGCCTACTTGTGGATGGGGGGCGGCGCGTTGGCCATGGGCATCGGCGTGTGGTCGATGCACTTTATCGGCATGCTCGCGTTCAGCCTGCCTATCGACCTGGGTTATGACCTGGCGCTTACCGCGTTCTCGCTGCTGATCGCCGTGCTGTCCTCGGGCTTTGCCCTGTGGCTGGTTAGCCAGCCGAGCCTGCCGTGCCTGCAACTGGGCTTCGGCGCGCTGATCATGGGCGCCGGCATCGCCTGCATGCACTACACCGGCATGGCCGCGCTGCGCATGCTGCCGGGCATCGACTATGACCCGACGCTGTTTGGCGCTTCGCTGCTGATTGCCGTGGGTGCGTCTGCGGCGGCGTTATGGATCGCCTTCCGTCTGCGCAAACACACCCCCTACGTGCGGCAGATCCGCGGGCTGGCGGCAGTGGTCATGGGGTTTGCCATCGTCGGCATGCATTACACCGGCATGGCGGCGGCGAACTTCCCCGAAGGCAGTTTCTGCGGTGCGCTGGCAGGTGGGTTGCAGGGCGACAGCCTGGTTTACCTGGTGTTGATCACTACCTTGGCGGTGTTGGCCGTGGCCTTGCTCACCTCGGTGCTGGACGCGCGCCTGGAGGCGCGCACCGCCGAACTGGCCCGTTCGCTGACCCTGGCCAACCAGGAGCTCACCCAGCTGGCCCTGCACGATACCCTGACCGATCTGCCCAACCGCACGTTGCTGGCCGACCGCATCGAGCAGGCCATTGCCAGGGTGGCGGAGCAGGGCGGCTGTTTTGCCCTGATGTTCATTGATCTGGACGGTTTCAAACCGGTCAACGATGCCTTCGGTCACCACATTGGCGACCTGCTGCTCAAGGCCGTGGCGGGGCGGCTGCGCGGCCACTTGCACAGCCAGGACACGTTGGCGCGCATCGGCGGTGACGAGTTCGTGCTGCTGGTGGAATTGCAGGAGCCGAACGATGCCATGGACGTGGCGGTCAAGCAGGTCAACCTGGTGTCGCGACCATTCCGCGTGGCCGAACACGACCTGCAACTGTCGGCGAGCCTGGGCATTGTCCTGTATCCGGGCAACGGCCAGGACCAGCACGAGCTGTTGCGCAATGCCGACGCTGCCATGTACCACGCCAAGAGCGCCGGCAAGAACGGCTACAGCTTCTTCGACGTGTCGATGAACAGCAACGCCCGCCAGCAACTGCAACTGCTGCAGGACCTGCGCCAGGCGCTGGAGCAGCGCCAGTTCCGGTTGCACTACCAGCCCAAGTTCGACGCCCAGGCTTGTCAGCCGATCGGTGCCGAGGCCTTGCTGCGCTGGGAACACCCGCAGCAAGGGCTACTGCTGCCTGACCGCTTCATTGGCCTGGCAGAGAAAACCGGCCTGATCATTCCTATCGGTGAATGGGTGCTGGACGAAGCCTGCCGGCAGATGCGCCAGTGGCTGGACCAAGGGCATCAAGGCTGGCGCATGGCCGTGAACCTGTCGGCCATCCAGTTCTGCCATGCCGGGCTGGTCGAGAGCGTGGCCCGGGCCCTGCAACAGAACGGCCTGCCGGCCAACTGCCTGACACTGGAAATTACCGAAACCACCGCCATGCACGATGCCGATGCCAGCCTGACCGTGCTGCAACGCCTGTCCGACATGGGTGTGGACCTGTCCATCGATGATTTTGGCACCGGCTACTCCAGCCTGATGTACCTCAAACGCCTGCCGGCCAACGAGCTGAAGATCGACCGTGGCTTCGTGCGTGACCTGGAACAGGACAGCGACGATGCAGCGATTGTCTCGGCCATCGTCGCACTGGGCCAGGCGCTGGGCCTGCGCATCGTTGCCGAAGGGGTGGAGACCGACAAGCAGCAAGACTTCCTGACCCGACTTGGGTGTGATTCGCTGCAAGGCTACCTGCTGGGCCAGCCCGTGCCCGCCGAACAGTTCATGAGCAAGTTGCAAGCATTGCGGCCGCAAGATACCGCAGCGGGCTAGACGGCATCGCGCAAGGTGAAGCTGGGGATGAACGCGTCCATCTCCGCTTCGACGGCCTCGATGATGCGTTCAACGTCGGCGGCAGCCATGACTGCCGTGCAGGGGATACCGGCTATGGCCAGTAGCGTTTCGCCGGTAGCGCGGTCGAAGAGTCGCGCCACCATGCTGCGTGGCGCATCCATGATGGCCTCGAAGCCCAGCGGGTGAAAATGCCAGCGCATCACCTGGCAGGCGTTGGGGAACGTCATCTTGTTCATGCCTGCCTCCTTGTCCGTGCCTGGACGTGGTGAGCGGATGGCCACATCGATGCGGCTGCCGGGAATGTAAACATAGCAGCTGCCACGCGTGATTCTCGGTTGCAAATACGACAAATGTGCCAATGCATGACAGCGGTCACATACGCGTCACGAAATCCTTGGCGCTGCAGTCGGCAGGGCAAACGTTTTCCAGGCGTGATAGGAACGGTTTTCCGCTCTGTTAAGTCCGGTTTCAGAGCTGTTTGGCACACAGTTTTTCAGACGAGTGGTGCGCTCAGCCCAGCAACCCGGCGGCAATGTTGATGGTGAACCCCAGAATTGCGGTATTGAACACGAAACCTACGATGGAATGCGCCAGCACGATCCGCCGCAGCCGCCTGCCGGCAACCCCCACATCTGACGTTTGCACGGCCACGCTGATGGTGAACGAGAAGTAGTGAAAGTCCCAATAGTCCGGGTTGCGCTCGCCATCGGCGAAGCGCAGCGGTGGCTCGTGATTCTGCCCGGTATAGAACAGCCGGGCGTAATGCAGGCTGAAGATGCAGCCAATCAGCAGCCAGGAACCGGCCACGGTCAGGCCGGTGTAGAGGTAGTGCAGGGCCAGGTCTGCGCCTTGCAGCCCACGGCTGGACACCAGTTGCAGGGTGACTGCGGCGAGGCTGGCGATGGCGGCAATGCACACGGTGAGCAGGACCAGGCCTGCGTTTTCGTCTTCGACGCGGGCAACCTTGCGGACCTTTTCCGGGCCGGCGCCCCAGCTCAGGTACAGCACCAGCAACAGGTAAAGCCAGACGCCCAGGTTCCAGCCAGCGAGGATGTGTTGCACGGCGTCATCGGCAGGGATCAGCCAGGCGCCAATCAGGCCTGCCGCTGCGGCGAAGCTCAGGCGGGGGTGGGTACGGGTCAGGCGGTGGAAAGCCATGGGGCCTCATTCACGGTGGGTGTGGTCTCTACTCTAGCTTGTTCTTTGCCGGCACCCATCGCACACCCTTGCAACTCTCAGTACACTGCACGTTCCAACACCAACATCTGTTGAACTCGAGGTTTTTGCATGACGCTCAGTCCTTTGGCAGGCAAGCCGGCTCCGGCCAGCGTGCTGGTCGATATTCCCCGACTGCTCACCGCCTATTACACCGGCCGCCCAGACGCTGCCGTGGCGGCCCAGCGGGTGGCCTTCGGCACCTCGGGGCACCGGGGCACTTCGCTTGAATTGAGTTTCAACGAATACCACGTGCTGGCCATCACCCAGGCCATCTGCCTGTACCGCCAGGAAAAGGGTATCGATGGCCCGCTGTTCATCGGCGCCGACACTCACGCCCTGTCGGCCCCGGCCACGGCCAGCGCGCTGGAAGTGCTGGCGGCCAACGGCGTGCAAGTCAGGTTGTCGAAGGACGACGAATACACGCCCACGCCGGCTGTGTCCCACGCCATCCTCTGCCACAACCGTGGCCGCCAGCAGGGCCTGGCCGACGGCATCGTCATCACCCCGTCGCACAACCCGCCGCAAAGCGGTGGCTTCAAGTACAACCCGCCCAATGGCGGCCCGGCCGACAGCGATGTGACCAAGTGGGTCGAGGCCAAGGCCAACGAACTGCTGGCGGCGAACCTGGCAGGCGTCAAGCGCATGGACCATGCCCAGGCGCTGCAGGCCCCGACCACCCAGCGCCACGATTACGTGAGCAGCTATGTGGCGGACCTGGAAAACGTCATCGACTTCGATGTCATCCGTGGCGCCAAACTGCGCCTGGGCGTCGACCCGCTGGGCGGGGCAGGGGTGCGCTACTGGTCGGCCATTGCCGAACACTACAAGCTGGACCTGGAAGTGGTGAACACCGAGGTAGACCCCACCTTCCGCTTCATGACCGTCGACTGGGACGGCCAGATCCGCATGGACCCGTCCTCGCCATACGCCATGCAGGGCCTGATCGGCCTTCGCGAGCGCTTCGATGTGGCCTTCGCCTGCGATCCGGACCACGACCGCCACGGCATCGTTACCCCGGAAGGCCTGCTGCAACCGAACAACTACCTGGCTGTGGCCATCGACTACCTGTACCGCCACCGCCCGCAATGGCGTAGCGATGCTGCCGTTGGCAAAACCGTGGTGTCCAGCGGCCTGATCGACCGCGTCACCCAGCGTCTGGGCCGTGAGCTGTACGAAGTGCCGGTGGGCTTCAAGTTCTTTGCCCAAGGGTTGTTCGACGGCTCGCTGGGCTTTGGCGGCGAAGAGAGTGCCGGTGCGTCGTTCCTGCGCCGCGATGGCTCCGTGTGGGCGACCGACAAAGACGGGCTGATCCCGGCCTTGCTGGCTGCCGAGATGACCGCCCGCACCGGTCGTAACCCGAGCCAGGCCTACGCGGACCTGACCGAAGCCTTGGGCAAACCGTACGCTACCCGGGTCGAAGCCAAGGCCGATGCGCGGCAGAAAGCGCTGCTGAGCAAGCTGGCGCCGGAGCAGGTCAAGTCGACCGAACTGGCCGGTGAGCCTATCGTGCAGATCCTCAGCCACGCGCCGGGCAATGGCCAGGCGATTGGCGGGCTGAAGGTGATGACCGCCAACGGATGGTTCGCCGCACGGCCGTCGGGCACCGAGGACATCTACAAGATCTACGCCGAAAGCTTCATCGACGAGGCGCACCTGCAGCGCCTGGTGCAGGAAGCGCAGGTGCTGGTGGATGCAGCGATTGCCTGACCGGTAACAAACCGCTTGGCCCTGCGCCGCAACGTAAATTAGAATTAATCCTATTTACGCCGCCGCAGGGCCATCCTCATGATCGACGCCGCGCCGCCAACGGAACCTAGCCTGCCTGCCCTGTACCGGGAGCACCGCAGCTGGCTCGAAACCTGGCTACGCCGGCGCCTGGGCAATGCCTGGGATGCCGCCGATCTCAGCCAGGATACTTTTCTGCGGGTACTGACCAGTGCCCAACCATTGGCAGACATACGTGAGCCAAGGGCCTACCTGCTGACAGTCGGCAAGCGCCTGCTGAGCAACTTCCACCAGCGACGTAGCCTGGAACAGGCTTATCTCGATGCTTTGGCCACCTTGCCCGAGCAGCATGTGCCCTCGCCAGAAAAACGCTGGATATTGCTGGAAACCCTGCAAGTACTCGACGAATTGCTCGATGGCCTGAAGGCACCAGTGCGCAAGGCCTTTCTCTGGAGCCAGCTCGAAGGTGTGGGTTACGCCGAAATCGGCAAGCGCCTGGGCGTTTGCGAGCGCTCGGTGAAACGCTACATGGCGCAGGCTTACGAACATTGCCTGCTGGCCGAATTGCAATGACCCCCCATTCCCCCGAAATCCGCGAAGCTGTGCGTGCTGCCGCCCGCTGGCTGGCGCTGCTGGATTCTGGCGACGCCAGTGAGGGCGACTTGCTGCGCCTGGCGCAATGGCGGGCCAGCAGCAGCTTGCATGAAGACGCCTGGCAAAAGGCATCATTGTTGCGTCAGCGCTTTACCGCTTTACCCGGCGCTTTGGCCATGGCAACTCTGGACCGCCCGGACGCCGGCCGACGCGCACTGCTCAAGCAAGCCTTGGCTATCGCCGCGCTGTTGCCGACAGCCTGGCTGGTCAGCCGTGAGCTGCCTCTGGATGCCTGGACTGCCGACATGCACACCTCGGTAGGCGAACGTCGGCAGGTGCTGTTGAGCGATGGCACATTCGTGCAGATGAACACCGACAGTGCGGTGGATATCGACATGAATGCACGCCGCCTGACGTTGCTTCGCGGCGAAGTGGCAGTGAAGGTGCCCGCCAACCTGAACCTGACGTTGCAGGTGCCTTATGGCCAGGTGGTGCTCGGCGGTGGTGAAGTTTGCCTGCGGCTGGTCGATGAGGCCTGCCGGGTATTGGTGGCCGATGGCGTAGCCAGCCTGAAGCCACTGCGCGGCCCGGCACACGTACTGCACGCCGGGCAGCAGGCCAGCTTGCAGGTGGCAGGAGTCGGTCCGGTGACAGGCCTGGATGAATGGCGGCTGGGCTGGCGTGAGGGCGTACTGCGGCTGGATGACCGCCCCTTGGGCGACTTGTTGCACGAGCTGCGCAGGTACCGCCCCGGCGTGCTGCGTTGGGCGCCGGAACTGGAGCGCCTGCGGGTAACTGGCACTTTCCGCCTTGATGATACCGACCGGGTTCTTGCCTTGCTCGCCGCCAGCCTGCCGTTGCAGGTACAAGCACGCACGCGCTACTGGGTCAGCCTTGCTGCACGAGAAAATCGTGCTTGAGGCTGTCCCCTTTTTTTCACTCGCCGGTCATTACCGGTAGAAGAAAATAAAGGGGAGCCATTTTCAATGTCAGCAGTAATGTCTTGCCGCCTGCGCCCACTGGTGCGCGCAGTGCGCCCGTTGTTCGCCATGAGCCTGTTGTTGTCCGCACCCGCCTGGGCTGATGAGCCGGCGCGCCGTGCCTATCAGGTGCCGGCCGCCAGCCTGGGCGCCGTGCTCACCCGGTTTGCCGACCAGGCCGGCGTCAGCCTTTCGCTGGACCCGGCACTGGTCCAAGGCCGGCAGAGTAATGGCCTGTCTGGTAGCTACAGTGTCGAAGAAGGTTTCATGCAGCTGCTGCGTGGCAGCGGCTTGCAGTTGCTGCCGGTGGGTGAGGGGGCCTTCACCCTGATGCCGGCACCCGAGGCCGGTGGCGCTTTGGAAATCGCCCCGACCAGCATCGTCGGCGGGCTGGTCGCAAGCAACGAAACGCAGCCCTATGCTGGCGGCCAAGTGGCCCGGCGGGGCGCGCAAGGCCTGCT
This sequence comes from Pseudomonas sp. OG7, assembly GCF_014192825.1. Taxonomy (NCBI): domain Bacteria; kingdom Pseudomonadati; phylum Pseudomonadota; class Gammaproteobacteria; order Pseudomonadales; family Pseudomonadaceae; genus Pseudomonas; species Pseudomonas sp. OG7. The sequence continues at coordinate 239,268 of NZ_JACHYK010000007.1, forward strand.
GGGGTCGCGTGATTTCATGGAAACCCCATTCAGCATCACCAGCTACACCAGCGAACTGGTGAAGAACCAGCAGGCGCGAACCTTGGGCGAACTGATCGCCACCGACCCTTCAGTCCGGGCCACCAATCCGGCAGGCGGGCGTTTCGAGCAGTTCACCATTCGCGGCTTCAGCCTGTTCAACAGCGATGTGGCCTACAACGGCCTGTACGGTATCTTGCCGACTTACTCGATCGACATGGAAATGGCCGACCGGGTCGATATCATCAAAGGCCCCAGCCAGTTGATTAATGGCATTTCGCCGCGTGGTAGCGTGGGCGGCGGTATCAACGTGCAGCCCAAGCGGGCCACAGACAAGCCGATCACCGAGTTTACCGGCAGCTATGCGTCGGCGGGCCAGGCAGGTGGCGCGGTGGATGTTGGCCGGCGTTTTGGCGAAGGCCAGCAGTTCGGCGTGCGTTTGAATGCTGTGAAGCAGGCCGGCGATACCGAATGGGACCACCAGCGTGTCGAGCGTGAAATGGCGGTACTGGGCCTGGATTTTCGCGGCGAGCGCCTGCGCCTGTCGGCAGACCTCGGCCACACCGAGCGTGACACCGATGCACCGCAGGAGCGTGTGCTGATCGGCGCCAACGCCAAGGTGCCGGATGCCAATGATGTTCGCCACAACTATGCCCAGGCCTGGAGCAAGGCGCGCACCAACGACACCTTTGGTGCGTTGCATGCCGAATACGACGTCAGTGAGTCGCTGCTGGCCTATGGCGCGGTCGGTGCGCGTGAAAGCAACCATGATTTCCTGCGGCACAACGTGTCCATCACCAACGATGCCGGCGACTTCACCGTGCAGCCGCGGGACTTCACCCGCGACGAGTCGGTGCGTACCGCCATGGCAGGCCTTCGCAACTGGTTTCACACCGGGCCGGTCAGCCACGAGTTGAACCTGGCCGCCACCTACTTCTACATGGACTTCACCAACGGCGGCGCCCGCTATGCTTCGGCGCCCAGCAACCTCTACAACCCGGTAGCGACCCCGACCCCGGGCACACCCACCCGCATCGATCCCGAGGTCTACACAGAAAACCGCTTCTCCGGTGTGGCCCTGGCCGACACCCTCGGGTTTTTCGACGACCGCCTGCTGCTGACCTTGGGCGCGCGCTGGCAGCGGGTGCAGGTGGATGACTGGAGCGACGGCGTCAAAGGCGAGACCGCCTACGACGAAGAAAAGGTCTCGCCCTCGGGCGGCGTGCTGCTCAAGGTCACTGACCAGCTGTCGTTGTACGCCAACTACATGGAAGGCCTGAGCCAGGGCAAGATCGCGCCGTCGACGTCGATCAACGAAGACCAGATTTTCCCGCCGTTCACCAGCCGCCAGGTTGAGGTAGGGGCCAAGTACGACCTGGGCCAGGTAGCGTTCACGGCCAGCGCATTTCGCATTCGCCAGCCGGCCTACGAGACGAACGCCACCTCGCGGGTGTTCGGGCCCAATGGCAAGCGTGACAACCGTGGTATCGAGTTGAGCGTATTCGGCGAACCCGTGCAAGGCGTGCGGGTGCTGGGTGGGGTCATGTACATCGACAGCGAGCTGACCGATACCGTGGGTGGCGCCTACGATGGCAATCGCGCGCCGGCCACGCCCGAGTACAACGTCAACCTCGGCGCTGAATGGGACGTGCCGGGTGTGAACGGGCTGACCCTGACAGCGCGAGGCATTCATTCCAGCTCGCAGTACCTGGACCAGAACAACAGCAAGCAGATCGATGGCTGGGAGCGTTACGATCTGGGCGCGCGCTATGCCTTCAAGGTAGATGCTACCGAGGTTACCTTGCGGGCCAGTGTCGAGAATGTGCTGGATGATCGTTACTGGAGCTCGGCGGGGGCTTCGGATGACAGTGAGCCGGGGTTGACCCTTTCCACGCCGCGTACTTACTTGTTGTCGGCAACCATAGGCTTCTAACCCGTGCGCTCCTACACGGGATTGCGCCGGCCTGTTGAATCATGCTGGCGCAATCGCCCGGCCCAGTTTCTGCGCCTGCCCCTGCAACACCCGCATCAAATGCATCGCCGCATGCGACGGCGGCTCGAACCGCGAATAGACAAAGCTGATATCAAAGTGAATTTCATCGGCCAGCGGCACCGCCGCCAACCCACTGTCCTGCGCCACGAATTCGTCGATCACACTGATGCCCATGCCTTGCTTCACCAGGGCCACTGCTTCGTTGGCGTTGGTGAACGACAACAGTGATTTCAATTGCAGCCCGCGCCGCTCGATGTGCCCGGCCAGCAGTTTGCCAAACGGCATGTCGGGCCTGAACAGCAACAGCGCATGGCCTTCCAGCTGCTGCAAGGTCAGCGAGCCATGCCCGGCCAAGGCGTGGTCGGGTGGCATCACCACCACCATGCGCCCGCGCATGAAGGCCTGCGAATGCAGGTGATCGTGCACCACGGGCAGGGCGGCAATCGACAGGTCGACCTTTTTCGACAGGATCTGGTTGGGCATTTCGCCCATCAGCGAGGTTTGCCACTCGATGTCCAGCGAAGGCGCCTCGCGCTTGAGCTGCGCCAGGGCAATCGGGATGACCACCGTCGACAGCGAGGCGCTGCAGGAGATACGCAGCTTGCGGTGGCCGCCGGCACCCAATGACAGCGCACATTCATTCACCTCCAGCGCCGCCTGGTACACCCGCTCGACTTCACGGAACAGCACCTGCGCCTCGGCGGTGGGCACCAGGCGGTTGTTGATGCGCTCGAACAAGCGATAGGCCAGGCGCCCCTCGATGTACTGGATCAGCTTGCTCACGGCCGGCTGCGACACGTACAGCAGCTTGGCCGCCGCGCTGATCGAGCCGGTCAGCATCACCGCACGGAACACTTCCATGTGCCGCAGTTTGAACACCATGGGGCTTGCGTCTGCGCCTTCGTTGCCAAGCAGCATGTGTATTACCTTCGGTTATGGTTTTCGCCATCTGGGTATGAGCGTCAAACCCGCCCACGCAGTATCTTGAACACAGCCAAATCGCCCTTGTGGCGCACAATAACAAGATCTGCAGGCAAGCGCAGCGGTGCTTGCCGGGAGTGCTGCGTGAACATCTTTGACGAACCGAAGATCGATTGCCATAACCATTTGTTTGATCCCGCCCGTTTCCCTTACCACCCCGACGCACCCTATGCGCCCTCTGGCCAGGAGGTGGCGACCCAGGAGCAGTTCACCCGGGTGATGGACGCCTACGGCGTACAGCATGCCTTGCTCGTCGGCCCCAACAGCGGCTACCACACCGACAACCGCTGCTTGCTGCACGCCTTGGCCACCGGGCAGGGGCGGTTCAAGGGCGTGGCGGTGGTCGAGGCGAATATCGCGCTCGACCAGTTGGCGGCGCTGCGGGCGCAAGGGGTGGTCGGTATCGCCTTCAACCCCGCGTTGTACGGGGTGGCCAGCCTCAAGGATGTTAACGGGCTGTTCGGCAAGGTCGCCGAGCTTGACCTGTTCGCCCAGGTGCAGGTGTGCGAAGACCAGTTGCTGGACCTGCATGGCCTGCTGCAAGGCTCCCGAGCGCGTCTGTTGATCGATCACTGTGGCCGCCCGGATGTCGCCGCCGGGGTGCAACAAGCTGGCTTCCAGGCCTTGCTGCGGCTGGCCGACAGTGGCCGGACCAGCGTGAAACTGTCGGGCATGCAGAAATTCGCCGCCGCCGATGCCTTGCTGGAGCAGAGCAGTGCCTACGTCCATGCCCTGCTCGAAGCCTTTGGCCCCGAGGCCTGCGTATGGGGTTCGGACTGGCCGTTCATTCGCCAGCGCTCGCGGGTGGACTACGGCCCGTTGCTGAAACTGGCCGAATGCCTGATGCCGGATGCCCGCATGCGCCGTGCTGTGATGTGGGACACACCCCGCCGTCTGTTCGGGTTCGCCTAGAACCCGGGTTTTGCCATTCCAATAACAAGAGAGCAACCGTCATGAACACTGAACAGAACGCCAGCCTCGGGGTGTTCGACACCCCGGCGCGCGCGCAGCAACGCACCCGCACCCGCTTCACGATCCTGGCGCTGATCTCCGGCGGCACCATGATCAACTACCTCGACCGTAGCGTGATGGGCATTGCGGCGCCCAGCATCAGTGCCGACCTGGGCTTGAACGCAGCGATGATGGGGGTGATCTTTTCCGCCTTTTCGTGGACTTACGCCGCCGCGCAGATCCCGGGTGGCATCCTCATCGACCGGTTGGGCACCAAACTCACCTACTGGCTGGCGCTGACGCTGTGGTCGCTGTTCACCGGCCTGCAAGGGCTGGCGCAGGGATTTCTGTCTTTGCTGGGCATGCGCTTTCTGGTGGGAGTAACCGAAGCACCGTGCTTCCCTACCAACAGCCGGGTAGTGGCCACTTGGTTCCCGCAGAGCGAGCGGGCCAGGGCAACGGGTATCTACACCTTTGCCGAGTACACCGGTCTGGCGTTCCTGACGCCGTTGCTGTTCTGGGTGCTGCATGCCTATGGCTGGCGCTTTCTGCTGATGGCCGTGGGCCTGATGGGCATCCTCTATGGCCTGGTGTGGTGGCGCAAATACCATGAGCCGCACCAGTCCACCACGGCCAACCAGGCCGAGCTGGACTACATCGCCGCGGGTGGCGGGGTAGTCGATGGCGGGCAGAAAGCCACAGTGTTCCGCTGGTCGCAGATTCCGGCGCTGCTCAAGCACCGCAACATGCTGGGCATCTGCCTGGGGCAGTTCGCCTGCAACTCCACCAACGTGTTTTTCCTCACCTGGTTCCCCACTTACCTGGTGACCGAGCGGCACATGCCCTGGCTCAAGGTCGGCTGGGTAGCGGTGCTGCCGTTCATTGCTGCCTCGCTGGGCACGCTGGTCGGCGGCTGGCTGTCCGACGCCTTGCTGCGCCGTGGCTATTCGCTGAATGTGGCGCGCAAGCTGCCGGTGATCGCCGGGCTGCTCACCGCGTCGGTGATCGTGTTGGCCAACTACGTCGAGTCGGATGCACTGGTGATCACCATTCTGTGCATCGCCTACTTCGCCCAAGGGATGTCTGCGCTGGCCTGGATGATCGTTTCCGATATCGCCCCGAAAGGCCTGCTGGGCCTCAGTGGTGGCTTGTTCAACTTGTTCGCCAACGCGGCGGGCATCGTTACGCCCCTGACCATCGGCATCATCGTTTCGCTCACCGGCTCGTTCGTCTGGGCTTTGGCGTTCGTGTCGTCGATCACCGTGCTGGGGGCGCTGTGCTACCTGTTCATGGTCAGCGACCTGCGTCGCTTGCTGGATATTCCAACTGTCGAAAATGGAGCAAAACAATGAGCCAGTACCTGCAAGGCCAGACCGCAATCGTCACCGGCGGCATGCGTGGCATCGGCCTGGCGATCGCCCAGCGCTTGCATGCAGCGGGCGCCCAGGTGGTGATCTGGGACCTCGCTGTCGATGGCTGGAACAGCCTTGAAAAGGGCTTTGAGCCGGTGCTGCGCCAGGCGGTGGATGTGTCATCGCTGGCCTCGGTAGAGGCAGCGTTCGCCGAGACGCTGGCACGCTTGGGGCAGGTGCAGATTCTGGTCAACAATGCCGGCATCAACGGCCCGGTGGTGGCGTCATGGGAGTACCCGCCAGAGGCCTGGGACAAAGTCATCGCCATCGACCTGAACGGCGTGTTCTATTGCTGCCGCACCGCTATCGCGCACATGCGTGAAAACCGCTACGGACGCATCGTCAACATTGCCTCCATGGCCGGGAAGGATGGCGTGCAGTACATCTCGGCCTATTCGGCAGCCAAGGCCGGGGTCATCGCCTTCACCAAGGCGGCGGCCAAGGAGCTGGCGCAGGACGGCGTACTGCTCAACTGTGTGGCACCGGCCATGGTCGAGACACCACTGATGGCCGAAATGACAGCGGAGCACATTGCCGCGAGCAAGGCCAAAATCCCCATGGGGCGCTTCCTCAAGGCGGAGGAGATTGCCAACATGGTCAGCTGGATCGCCGGCCCCGAATGCAGCTTTACCACCGGCTTCGTGTTCGACCTCAGTGGTGGGAGGGCGACCTATTGAATGGCCTGGGCGTGGCGCACCTGACGGCGCTGGAGCTGGCGCCAGTGAGTTTGGTGCGCGAGGCGCGGCGCGCTGGCTTCAGTGCCGTGGGCCTGCGCCTGCACCCGGTGATGCCGGGGGCGCAGGCTTATCCGGTTGCGGCCGGTAGCCAGGCCATGCGTGAACTGCGGGCAGTGATGGCAGGGGAAGGCGTGCGTGTGACGGACATCGAGTTCGTCTCGCTGACGGCGCAAACCCGGGTTGCCGATTACCAGGCGCTGTTGGCCGCCGGTGCCGAACTGGGGGCGACGAGCCTGACGGTGTCGGGGGACGACCGGGATGTTGCACGCCTGACCGGCAACTTTGCAGCGCTGTGCCAATTGGCACGTGACCACGGCCTGCGGGTGGACCTGGAGTTCATGCGCTGGCGGCCGGTGGCGACCTTGCAACAGGCGTGCGCGGTGGTGATGGGGGCGGGGCAGGACAACGGAGGCGTGCTGGTCGATGCCTTGCACCTGTTCCGCTCGGGTGGCCAGGTGGCTGACATCATGCGGGTCAACCCACACCTGCTGCGGGCGCTGCAATTGTGCGATGCACCGCTGCTGGGGCCTGCGGACGATCTGATCATTCAGGAAGCGCGTGAGGGCCGCCTGTTGCCGGGGGAGGGGCAACTGCCGCTGGCGCAGTTGCTCGCGGCGTTGCCCGGCGACCTGTGTATCAGCGTGGAGGTGCCGTCCGCCGGCTTGCCCGCAACACAGCGGCTGCAAGCGGCGGCACAGGTAACCCACGCCTGGTTGCATGACAGGCGTGGGTTACCTGCCGTGCAGGTTGCCGGTCACGCCTGATCCGGCACCACGGCGATCACATCGATTTCCATCAGCCACTCGGCCTGGGCCAACCCGGCCACCACCAGCCCGGTGGAAATCGGGAACACCCCCTTGAGCCACTTGCCCACTTCCTTGTACACCGGCTCGCGGAAGCGCGGGTCGGTGATGTAAGTGGTGGTCTTGACGATATGCGACAGGTCCGAGCCGGCTTCTTCAAGCAGTTGCTTGACGTTTTTCATCGCCTGCTCGGTCTGCGCCCGAGGGTCGCCCAGGCCCACCAGCTTGCCTTCGAAGTCGGTACCGACCTGGCCGCGCACATAAATGGTGTTACCGGCCCGCACGGCCTGGCACAGGTCGTTGTCCAGGGTCTGGTTGGGGTAGGTTTCCTTGGTGTTGAACATGCGGATGCGGGTATGAGTAGGCATCAGTGGGCTCCGAGGGTGCTGACGTTGCTGACGTTGCTGATGGTGTTGTCTTGCTGCTCATCCGCGTCGCGCTGTTCGCGGTCGCGGTAGGCCAGGTAGGTGCGTTGCGTGGCGATGTGGCCGGCGACGTGCTTGGCGTCGTGCCACACGCCCCAGATGAACGACGAGCCACGGCGCGACAGCCACGGCAGGCCCAGGAAGTACACGCCGGGCTCACGGGCTACGCCGCGCTGGTGCTGGGGTTTTCCGTTGGCGTCGAAGGTGTCTACCTGCAGCCAGCTGAAATCCACACCGTAACCGGTGGCCCAGATGATGCTGCTGACACCGGCCTTGGCCAGGTCCAGCTGCTGCAGCGGGTTGACCATGCATTCCGGGTCGGCCAGGCGCTGGCGGGCTTCGGGCTCTTGCGGCAGGTCGAGGCCGTTGCGTTCGATGTAGGCATCGGCGGCATCCAGCAGGGCCAGGTAGTTTTCGTCGCCACGGTTGATGTTCTCGACCAGGTTGTCCTGGAAGCGTGCCACGCCGTTTTCGAACGACTGGGTCAGGCCGACCAGGGTCATGCCTTGATGGGCGAGGGCGCGGAAGTCTACGGTGTGGCCGCCACGGGCGCCGCTGACGGCAATGGTCACGTGCTCGCGGCCGGGCTTGGCGATTTCTGCGTCCCACTCACCCAGCACGCCCAGCCACCAGCAGAAGTCGCGGTTGCGGTAGGCACGCGGTGGGCGGTCGTGGGCACCGACCGACAGGTACACCTGACGGCCCGCACGCATCAGCTCTTCGGCGATTTGCACGCCAGAGGAGCCGGCCCCTACCACCAGCACTGCGCCTTCTGGCAGTTGCTGAGGGTTGTAGTAGGCGGCGGAATGGATCTGGTGCAGGTTGCTGTCCTTTGGCGCAATGGCGGGGATCACCGGCTTCTGGAACGGGCCGGTTGCAGCAACCACACGGTTGGCGCGAATCACGCCTTCATTGGTTTCGATGGTAAAGCCAGGGCGGTCGCTGTTGCGCACCACGCGCTTTACTTCAATACCGGTGCGCACAGGCAGGTTGTACTTGCGTACGTACTGCTCGAAGTAGTCAGCCACCTGGTCCTTGCCGGCGAAGGCGTCAGCGTCGAGGTTGAATTCAAGGCCCGGGAAGCGGTCGTGCCAGACCGGGCCGTTGGCGACCAGCGAGTCCCAGCGGCCAGTGCGCCACGCTTCGGCGATGCGGTTACGCTCCAGCACCAGGTGCGGCACGCCAAGCTTGTTCAGGTGTTCGCTCATGGCCACGCCGGCCTGGCCGGCGCCGACGACGAGGGTGTCGATTTCGAGGTTGTTCAGTGTCATGTCCGAGCCCTTGTTCAGGCGGTTTTTGTCAGGTCGGTTTGGAGGACCGCCGTTGCCTGGGGCCAGACTAGGGATGCGATGCAAATGGCGAAAATAGTATTTAGCTGGTGCTTGCCGATAAAACGGCGAAGGCCCCGAGTTCTGTGGCCTCGCACAGGAGAAACTGGCCCGAAACAAACGTAGGAGCGAGCGCAGCTCGCGATGCGCCGCGCGGGCGGCGCTCGATCTCTGCCTCAGCCAAGTTTTTTCCTGCCTAACCCCTCGGAAAAAGTTGGTTTCGCCTACCGGAAGGTTCCACCCAGAATGCCCTGCATCGCACAGGACAACAGGAGCATCACCATGACCTTCTCCATCATTGGCCGCTGCCAGGAAACCGGCCAGGTCGGCATCGCCATCAGTTCGTCGAGCATTGCCGTGGGTGCCCGTTGCCCTTGGGTGCGTGCCGGTGTTGGCGCCGTTTCCACCCAGAACATCACCTTGCCGGCACTGGGCCCGCAGATTCTCGATGCCCTTGAACAGGGCCAGTTGCCACCCGCCGCCGCGCTGGACCGGGTGCTCAGCGCCAATGGCTGGAGCGAGTACCGCCAGGTCACCGTGATCGACAGCCAAGGGCAGGTGGCGCTGTTTACCGGGCGAGAGGCATTGGGCACGTACAACGCCGTTGCCGGTGAACAGTGCGCGGCGGCGGGTAACCTGCTGTCCTCGACCCAGGTGATCGAAGCAATGGTCGTGGCGTTCGAGCAGGCTGGCGGCCACCTGGCAGACCGCTTGCTGGCAGCCATGCACGCGGCGATGGCTGCGGGTGGTGAAGCCGGGCCGGTGCACTCGGCGGCGTTGAAAATTGCCGGCGAGTTGACCTGGCCATTGGTGGACCTGCGCGTGGACTGGGCTGATACCGACCCGATCGGCGTGCTCGACGGCCTTTGGCAGGCCTATCGCCCACAGATGCAGGATTACGTCACCCGTGCCCTTAACCCGACCGCTGCACCCAGCTATGGGGTGCCGGGCGATGAGTGAATTTGCCAGCCGCGCGCTACTGGCCCGGCTGATCGGCTTTGCTACGGTCAGCAGGGACTCCAACCTTGAGTTGATCGGCTTCATCCGCGATTACCTGGCCGAGCTGGGGGTGGAGTGCGAGCTGTTTCACAACCCGGAGGGCACCAAGGCCAACCTGTTCGCCACCATCGGCCCCCAAAACGTTGGCGGCGTGGTGTTGTCGGGGCACACCGATGTGGTACCGGTGGATGGGCAGGCCTGGACCGTCGAGCCGTTTGCCCTGAGCGAACGTGACGGGCGCCTGTATGGCCGTGGCACGGCCGACATGAAAGGCTTCATCGCTTCGGTGCTGGCCGCCGTGCCCGCGTTCCTCGCCCAGCCTCTGCGTATGCCGGTGCACCTGGCATTCTCCTATGACGAGGAAGTGGGCTGCCTGGGGGTGCGCTCGATGCTGGCCGCGTTGGCGCAGCGCCCGCACACCCCACGGCTGTGCCTGATTGGCGAACCCACCGAGCTTAAGCCGGTACTGGGGCACAAGGGCAAGTTGGCGATGCGCTGCCAAGTCCATGGCGCGGCCTGCCACTCGGCCTATGCGCCCTATGGCGTGAATGCCATCGAGTATGCGGCGAAGCTGATTGGCAAACTGGCTGACATCGGTGACGCCCTGGCCTTGCCGCAGCATCACGACGAGCGCTTCGACCCGCCTTTCTCGACGGTGCAGACCGGGGTGATCAAAGGGGGCAGGGCACTGAACATCGTGCCGGCGGAGTGCGAGTTCGACTTCGAAGTGCGGGCCTTGCCGGGGTTCGAGGCGCAGGCAGTGGCCGACCAGTTGCAGTCTTATGCAGAAGCCGAGTTGCTGCCACGTATGCGCAAGGTCAATGCGGCCAGTGATATTCGCCTGGCGCCCCTGAGCGCCTATCCGGGGCTGGCGACACCTGCCGACAGTGAGGCGGCGCAGCTGGTGGCGTTGCTCAGTGGTACCGATGAATTCGGTACGGTGGCGTTTGGTACCGAAGGCGGGTTGTTCAACCAGGCAGGTATCCCGACCGTGGTGTGCGGGCCTGGCAGCATGGACCAGGGGCACAAGCCGGATGAGTTTGTCAGTGTCGAGCAGTTGCAGGGCTGTGATGCCATGCTGCTGAGGTTGGTGGATTACCTCAGGCAGCATTGACCGAAAATGGGCCGCAACGCGGCCCTTTTCAAGTTAGAAACTGGCCTTGACCTGCAGGCCAACCACCAACGCGTTGTCGATGTCCTTCCCGGAAAACGCCCCAGGCTCGATGATGTATTGCACATCCGGGCGCAGGTTCAGCCAAGGTGTGGCCTGGTAGCCGTAGCTCAGTTCGATCAGTTGCTCGGCGCTGTCGATGTCGGGGAACTGCTGGCCGGCATTGAAGGCGGCATCCTCCAGCACATCGCGGCTGCGCGGGTTGGGCACGGCACGGCCATAACCCAGCGCCAGGGTGTCTTTCGGGCGGCCTTCGAACGGCTTGTACAGCACCACGCCGGCGCCATACCACTTGGTGAACGGCGAGGCAGCCTTGCTCGACGCCGAGTACTGGCCGAAGGCATGCAGGCTGCGCCCTGGCGAGCCTTGGTCGTTCCACACCGCCTGGTCAACCAGCAGGTAATGGCCGCCACGGCCGGACACTTCATCATCGCTGCCGATGCGTTTCACGTCGGAGCTGTCGTAGTAGTAGCCCAGCTTGTACTCGCCCGGCAGTTCACCCTGCAGCTTGTACACCAGCTCCACCGGCACCACGGTGCCCGTGGTGTGCTTGGGGCCAAGGTGCCAGGCACGGCTGGAGTTGCCATTGCTCTCGGGGTCGACGTTGAACGCTGCCACGCGCAGTTGCCAGGCAGGCGAAAGGTCATACTTCACCCGCACGCCCAGGTGGGCATTGGGGTAGTTGGTCCAGCCACTGCCACCCGACATGTTCAGCGGGTGGCCGCAGAAGCCGGCGTTCATGAAGTTGCACAGGATGCCGCTGTCCAGGCCGCCCAGGTCGTTACCCATGGCCATGTAGCCCAGTTTGACGTTGAGTGCCGGGGTGAACAGGGTGCGCTCGTAACTCAGCTCGGTCAGGCGGGTATACAGGCCACCGAAGTTTTCCTGGATTGGCAGGCGGTTGCCGACCAGGTCTTCCGAGGCGCTGTTGCCGCGACGGTCGTTGATGGTCAGCTGGACCTTGCCACCGTTGTCCAGGCCATACAATTTGGACAGGTCAAACTGCACACCCAGCTTCAGGTTCTGCGAGTAACGCGCCGAGCGGTGCAGGCCACCGTGAGCGTTGTAGGCGGTTTCGCCGCTGTAGTCGCCGGTGAACTTGACGCCGTCGTCTTCCAGCTGATGGCGCAGGCCACCCCAGTCACCGGTCAGGGTGCTGCGGGTCATGAGGTCGCCGTCGGCCAGGGCGGTGGTGCTGGCCAGGGCCAGCAGCAGGGTGGGGGTGATGCGGATTGCGGATGGCATTGCTAAATCTCGGTTGTTATTCAGGGCCTCATCGCCGGCAAGCCAGCTCCCACAGGTCCCCACCCTATTTGCAGGTGGCGCGATCCTGTGGGAGCTGACTTGCCGGCGATGCAGGCGACGCGGTCTTACGGCAGTGCGTAAGAAATCACGTAGTCGCCACGGTCAGTCGACTGGCGCGCACCGCCAGCAGTGATCACCACGTACTGCTTGCCGGTCTTCGGCGAGACGTAGGTCATCGGGCCGCCCTGGCTGCCCACTGGCAGGCGGGCCTTCCAGATTTCGTTACCGTTGCTGCTGTCGTAGGCGCGCAGGTAGAAGTCCTGGGTACCGGCGATGAACACCAGGCCGCCTTGGGTCGACAGGGTGCCGCCCAGGGTTGGCAGGCCGATCTTGATCGGCAGGTGCATGCGGATGCCGAGCGGGCCGGTGTCTTCAACAGTGCCCACCGGAACCTGCCAGGCCACCTGACGGGTCTTCATGTCGATAGCGGTCAGGGTGCCGAACGGCGGGGCCTGGCACGGAATGCCGGCGACCGACAGGAAGCGGTTCTTGTTCACCGCATACGGGGTGCCCTTGAGCGGTACAGCGCCCATGCCAGTGTTCAGTGCTTCGCCACCGGACGCCGCGCCACCCTTGTTCTGCGACGGGATCATCTGGATCCACAGGCCCAGGCGCATGTCGTTGACGAAGATGAAACCATGCACCGGGTCGGTGGAGATGCTGCCCCAGTTCATGCCACCCAGCGAACCCGGGAAACTCAGCGACAGGTCGGTGCCTGGCGCGGTGTACAGGCCGTCATAGCGCATTTTCTTGAAGTCGATGCGGCACAGCAGCTGGTCATACGGGGTGGCGCCCCACATGTCCGACTCGGTCAGGGTTTGTGCGCCGATCTGCGGCATACCCACCGATTTTGGCTGGGTCGGGGAGTACGGCTCGTTCGGAATGTTGCTTGGCTTGACCGGTACTTCGTCGACCTGGGTCAGCGGCTTGCCGGTGGCGCGGTCGAGCACGTAGATCTGCCCGGCCTTGGTGCCGATCACCACCGCAGGTACCGACTGGCCGTCGTCCTTGGTGAAGTCGATCAAGCTCGGCTGCATGGGCAGGTCGAAGTCCCACAGGTCGTTGTGAACGGTCTGGAATACCCACTTCTGGTTGCCGGTGGTGGCGTCCAGGGCCAGCACCGAAGCGCCGTAGGTGTGGTCCAGTTTGCTGCGTTCAACGCCATAGATGTCGGTGGACGACGAGCCCATCGGCAGGAACACGGTGTTCATCGCCGGGTCGTAGGACATCGGTGCCCAGCTGTTCGGGGTGCTGCGCACGTAGGTGCTGTCGCCCTGGGGGGCCTGGCGATCTTCCGGGTTGCCCGGGTCGAAGGCCCAGCGCATTTCACCGGTGATTACGTCGAAACCACGGATCACGCCGCCTGGCATGTCCGTCTGGACGTTGTCGGCTACACGGCCGCCGACCACCACGGTAGTGCCGGCCATCAGCGGTGCCGAGGACAGCTGGTAGTAAGAGTCCGGTACGTTGCCCAGGCCCGCTTTCAGGTCCACCTGGCCGTTGTTGCCGAAGCCTTGGCAGAACTCGCCGTTGTCGGCGTCCACAGCAATCAGTCGGCCGTCGATGGTGTTGGTCAGCAGGCGACGCTGGCAGTTGGCACCGGCCGGCACGCTTGCCACCGTGATCGGCGAGCTGTTCGGCTGGGTCGGCTGGGCGATGGCGACCGTGGCATCGAAGTATGCCATGCCACGGCAACGCTGCCAGACCTTGGACTGGGCGTTGATTGCGTTCTTCCACAGCTCTTTGCCGGTGTCGGCATCCAGGGCGATCAGGTTGTTGTGCGGGGTGCAGATGAACACCTTGTTGCCGATCTGCAGCGGGGTCAGCTGGTCTTCGGCACCGTTGCCGTCACTGATGGCCACGTCACCGGTGCGGTAGGTCCAGGCCACTTTCAGCTTGTTGACGTTGTCGCGGTTGATCTGGTCCAGCGCGGCGAAGCGGCTGCCACCTTCGGTGTTGCCGTAGTGGGCCCAGTCTTTCTGCTGCTTGCCATCTTCGACCGGGGTCATGCCCGGGCCGTTGCCAGTGGGGGCAACGCTTGGGTGGGCAACGAACATGTTGCCGGCGGCGATCACCAGCACCACGGCCATCACCCCGGCAACGCCGTAGGCACCACGGCCGGCGCTGGCGCCGTTGGCACGCGCCAGCAGCGGGTAGACCAACGCTACGACCATGCCGATTGCGCCGAACATGAACAGGCGCGAGAACAGCGGCCAGAACACCAGGCCGGCGTCGATCAGCGCCCAGGCGGCGGTACCCACCAGGAATGCCGCGTACAGCCAGGCACCGGCCTGCTTGCGCCGGGCAATCAGCACACCGGCGATGGCCATGGCCAGGCCGCCGATCAGGAAGTACCAGGAACCGCCCAGGCCGGCCAGCTTGACGCCGCCAGCAGCAAGGAGGAGGCCGAGCAGGGCGATGATCACGCCCAGGCCAACCAGGAGGATGTTTGTGGCGCCAGAGGCGCGCGGTGTTTCTTTCATGCCAGGGATCTCAGCAGGTGGAATGTGCGCAGTCTAAGCCCTTAGCTTGCTAATTAACAAGTTGGTACATAATTTTGTGAGGCTGATTGTCGCAGGGCTGAGTTTGCGAAGATGTGGCTAAAATTCTAGAACATGTGCTTAAAAATGCATTAAACGATATGTTCAGGTTGGCTAATAATTTTGTATTCATACGTTGGTCGAGTTGGCGTTTGGCCATAGTCACACCGGCCAAGGCACGCTGCTGCTGTAAAAAACGGCGAGCCAGACAGTCGCCATTCCGGGTGCAGTCCACTCCACGCGGTGGCGGTAGTGCGGCGGGATGTCCAGGCAATCGCCCGGCTTCAGCAGGCGGGTGTGCTGCTCATGTTCGAAACGCAGGCCGGCAGCACCACTGAGCAGCACGATCCACTCGCCTTCGGCCTGGTCGTACCAGAACCCGGGCGGGCTGGCCTGGCCGCTGGAGACGATACGCTCCACGCGCAGGCCTGGGCGGCTGAGCAGTTCATCGATACATTCGGCGCTGGTAGGGTCGCACGGTGGCAGGGCAGTCAGCAGGTTACCGGGTGTCATGGGAAGCCTCGCTTGAATGGGAGTTGTTCCACTATGGACGCTATCGCCGCGTAGCGCGTTTCTTGACCCGCCCTGCGGTTTGTAAGAACTTTCTGAGTTTTGGAAGACGTGCAGCAGATGGACAAACTCCTGGCGATGAAAATGTTCGTAGCTACCGTCGATGCTCAGGGCTTTTCTGCGGCTGCACGCAGGCTTGGGTTGGCGACGTCGTCGGTAACCCGCCTGGTTGATGCCCTGGAAACGGCCGTGGGTGCTTCGTTGCTCAATCGCTCGACGCGCCAGGTCAGCCTGACCGAGGCCGGAGCCCGGTACTATGAGCGGGCCCGCAGCATTTTCGAGGCGCTGGACGAGGCCGATGCCAGTGTTGCCGACCGTGGCGAGGAGCCTGTCGGTGTCTTGAGGCTGTGCCTGCCGGTGGAGTTCGGCAGGCGGGTCATCGCCCCGCACCTGGGGCCGTTTCTGGCGCGGCACCCGGCGTTGGAGCTGGATATCGACCTCAGCGACCGGCTGGATGACCTGCTGGACGGCCGTTATGACCTGTCGATTCGCCTGGGCGACCCCTCGCCCAATGACGAACTGGTGTGTCGCCAACTTGGCCGCTTCGAGCGGTGGCTGGTGGCCAGCCCGGCATACCTGGCCGGGCGTGACCCGCTGCATCACCCCCGGCAACTGTTGGAGCACGCCTGCCTGCGCTTCCGTTATGGGCAAAAGGCACGGCCCTGGCGCCTGGCGCGCGGGCAGGACAGCCTGGAGCTGAACGTAACCGGGCCGTTGCGCAGCGCCAATGCCGACATGTTGCGTGAAACCGCGCTGGCGGGCAGCGGCATCGCACTGCTGGCCGATTGGCTGGTACACGAGGATGTGCAGGCCGGGCGTTTGCAGCGGGTGTTGCCCGACTGGCAGGTCAGCCCAGGCATGGCCAACAACAGCATCAACGCCCTGTACCTGCCCAACCACCGTGGCTCGCGGCGGGTGAATGCGTTCATCGACTTTTGCGCAGCGTTGATGGAGCGGTAGGCGCGGCATTGCGCGGTGTGCAAAGCCGCGTTGCGCCAGCAGCGGATTCTCTGCACTGAGACGTCTGGGTAAGGTAGCCGGCATACTCCACTCCTTGCCGAGGAACCTCGCATGAATCCCTCCCTTGCCGCCGCGCAGCCCGCAGCCACCGGCCTGAGCCGGGCCCTGGTCGTGCTGCTGGCGTTCTGCTGTGGCGCAATCGTTGCCAACATCTATTACGCCCAGCCCATTGTCGGCTTGATCGCACCGGACCTTGGGCTGTCCACCGAACATGCCAGCCTGATCGTGTCTCTCACCCAGTTGGGTTACGCCCTGGGCCTGCTGTTGCTGGTGCCGCTGGCCGACCTCTTGGAAAACCGCCGGTTGATGGTCGGCACCGCTGTGCTGGCTTGCGTCAGCCTGCTGTTGGCGGGCACCAGCAGCAGCGGCCAGGGCCAGCTGTTCCTGGGCTATGCGCTGTTGATCGGGTTCAGCTCAGTGGCGGTGCAGATGCTCATTCCACTGGCAGCGCACTTGGCGCCAGAGGCGCAGCGTGGCCGGGTAGTGGGCAACATCATGGGCGGCCTGTTGCTGGGTATCCTGCTGGCGCGGCCGTTGTCCAGCCTGGTGGCCGACCACTTCGGCTGGCGCGCCGTGTTCATTGGCGCCGCCGGGGTGATGCTGGCGATCATCCTGCTGCTGGCGCTGACCCTGCCGCAGCGTCGGCCTGCGCACAAGGCCAGCTATGCCGGGCTGATGCTGTCGCTGCTTACCCTGCTGCGCCGTTATCCGCTGCTGCGCCAACGCTCGTTGTACCAGGCACTGATGTTTGCAGCGTTCAGCCTGTACTGGACAGCCGTGCCGATGGCGTTGGCGGGTGAGCATGGCCTGTCGCAGAGCCAGATTGCCGTGTTTGCCCTGGTGGGGGCGGTGGGGGCCGTTGCCGCGCCCTTGGCTGGCCGCCTGGCCGATGCCGGGCACGCTCGGGCCGGCTCGCTGCTGGCCCTGCTGCTGGCACCGGCGGCCTTGTTGCTGGGGCTGACGGCGCCGGGTTACAGCGTGATTGGCCTGGGGCTTACCGGTGTGCTGCTGGATTTTGCGGTGCAGATGAACATGGTCATTGGCCAGCGCGAAGTGTATGCCCTGGACCCGGCCAGCCGGGGGCGGTTGAACGCGGTGTACATGACCAGCATCTTCCTGGGCGGGGCACTGGGTTCGGCGGTAGCCAGTGCGCTGTTCAGCCAGCTCGGCTGGCAGGGGGTGGCACTGGTGGGCGCAGGCTTGCCCTGCCTCGCATTGCTGGTGTTCCTGTTCAAGGCCCGGGGCAACTGACAAGGGGCGTCATCGGCCAAGCGGCAGCGCCACACCGATCAGGGCAAACAGGCTGCCGCAGCAACGGTTGAAACCCTTCCCCCCCTTGGCCAGCCAAGGCCGAATACGAAATGCCAACCGCGCCAGCAGGTACTCGACCAGGAACTCGACGCTGGCGAAGGTCGTTGCCATCACCACGAACTGCAGCATCAAGCCGCGTTGCGGGTCGATGAACTGCGGCAGAAAGGCCCCATAGAACAGCAGCACCTTGGGGTTGGCCATGGCCGACAACAGGCCTTGGCGGAACAGGCCGGCATTGCCAAGCCGAGCGCTGCGCTCGTTCAGTTCCAGGTGCAGCCCCGGGCTGCGCCACAGCTGGATACCCAACCAGACCAGATAAGCACCCCCCACCCATTTCAACACACTCAGCACCGAGGCCGAGGTTTGCAGCAAGGCACTGAGGCCAAACATCGCCAGGGCGATGAGGGCGCTGAAGCCGAACACCCCGCCAACGATCGTGAACAACGTTCGCCGGGCGCCGTACAGGGCACCATGGGTCAGGGCCAGCAAGCTGTTGGGGCCTGGGGTCAGTGACAGGCCAATGCTGGCCAGCAGGTAAATGAGCCAGGTGTCGAGTGCCATTTGCGCAAGTGCCTTGTTGGTGTGGAGGGGGCCAGTTTATGGCGCGAACTGCGCCCATGAAGGGTAGTATCTAGACATTGAACAGTCGTTTCTGGACGCAACACCATGCTGCCTGATATCCGTTTGCTGATCCTGCCGTTACCGGATTTTGCCCTGTTGCCGTTCGGCGCCTTTCTCGACAAGTTGCGCTTCAGCGCCGATGACGAAGACTACAGTCAGCAGCGCTACTGCAGCTGGACCGTGGCAGGGCTCAGCCTCGACCCGGTGCCATCGAGCAGTGGCGCGGTGGTGCAGGTCGAGGCCGATGCCGACCAGGTCGATCTGACCCGTTTCGACTATCTGGTCGTGTTCGGCGGGCGCAATGCCATGGCCACTGCCGCGTTGGCGCCGCGCTACCAGGCCTTGCTCAGGCGGGCCGGCAAAGCCGGGGTCAAGCTGGTAGGGGTCGACAACGGCGCCTTCCTGCTGGCTGCCTGCGGGCTGTTGCAAGGGCACAAGGTGGTGGTGCACTGGCGCCACGAAGCCGAGTTTCGTGCAGCATTCCCGCAGTTGCAGGTGTTGCGTGAGCAGCTGTATTGCATCGACGGCAGCCGTATCACCTGCGCAGGTGGTACGGCGGCTATCGACCTGGCGGTGGCGTTGTTGTCACAGGCCTGCGGGCGAACCCGGGCGCTCAAAGGGCTGGCCGACATGCTGGTGGACGAAACCCGCGACAGCCGCCATGCGCTACGCTCGCTTGAACTGGCCGCCGGGCAGGGGCGGCAGGTGCAGCGGGCACAAGCTTTGATGCGCCATCACCTGGCTACGCCGCTGGCATTGGAGCAACTGGCGGCTGAACTGGGCATCAGCCGGCGTCAGCTCGACCGCCAGTTTCAGGCCAGCCATGGCATGAGCGCCAAGGCCTGGTGGCTGGAGATGCGCTTGCAGCAGGCGCGCTGGCGCTTGCTCAATTCCAGCCACAGCCTGGCGCAGATTGCCGATGAAGTAGGGCTGGGCGATGCCAGTTACCTGGGTAAATGCGTGCGGCGGCGATTTGGGTGTACGGCCTTGGCGTTGCGAGCAGGCAATCATCCAGGATGAAACTCGGTGCACATCCTTGTGGAAGCGCTTACTGCGGTGTCCCGAACAAACCCGTCCAGTAGATCCCTGCATCACTCTTAGGGTCCACCGCATAAGCCGCACCCAATTCACGGAAGTCCGGGTTCATCAGCGTGGCGCAATGCCCAGGGCTCTGCAGCCAGCCTTCGACTACCTTGTGCGCGGTATCACGCCCGGCCGCAATGTTCTCTCCAATCTGCTGATACAGGTAACCCGCCAGTTCCGCCCGGTCACCCGGGGTACGGCCTTCCTTGTCGATGTGGTCGAAGAAGTTCTGGTTGGCCATGGCCCGTGTGTGGCTGGCGGCGACGCCGGCCAGTGCCGTGCTCCAGCTCAGGGCGGGGGCGGCGGCGAAGGGGTGGCCACCGCATTGGCGCGGCACCTTGCGCGCGGCGTTGATTTCCTGCAGCACCTTCTGCCCTTCGGCCTGCCAGTCACCCAGGCGGCCGCTGAGCAGTGGGCGGGCCAGTACGATGCGCCAGTCGCGGCCCTCCTGGCTGACGCCGATATCGACGAACTGCGGGTCGAGCACCACCTGGCAAAAGCTTTCTTCGATGGCGTGCATGGCAGCGCGCGCATCGCGTGGCCCCGACAGGCTGATGGCCTGAACGTTGACCATGGGGTAGGCGGCGCGGGTCATGGCCTGCTGCAGGTCACGGGTGCCTTCTGGCGACAGCGCCAGGCGGGTGTCGCTGTTGAGCGGCGGCAGCTCCAGCGACGCCTCGCCACCGCAGGGCTGGGCCTGGCTGCGGTAGACATTGATCGAATCGATCAGTTGCGCCTCTTCGCCGGTGACAGCCAGTGCCCCGGTCGATACGACAAGGCCCAGCGACAAGGCGGCAACGGATGACAGGACGCGCATGTGGATCTCCCTATGACTGGCAGCGTCGTGGTATGCGCTGCTCATCCTACACAAGCCCGGGGCTTTTGGCCCCTGGCGGGTGCAAAGCAATGAAACGCCGGCAATCGTTGCGGGCGGCAAAAGAGGGAGTAGACCACTGGTCGGCACAAAAGTGCGATTACTTGGTAATCATTCGTAACATTGGCTAGAAACAATCCTCAAACCCCAACTGTTCCCAACCTCCCAGGTAGCCCAGGGTGACCCACGGCTGGTCAAGTTTTCAGGTAGCATCGGTTTCTGATTGCTCGGTACCGCATCAACGGGCCAACGCCTGATTCGGCTTATAGAACAGGAAATGCGTGGTCTGCGCCGTCTTGCGGTAGGTCTTGGCCCAGTCGGGATGCACGGTGCGGTCGTGGAAGTACAGGGCGCCGCCGGTGGGGTCTTTCAACTGTTGGTTAAGCGCCTTGCGCGCGATTTCCTTGGCCACACCGTAGCGTTGCGCTTCCTCGACCTGGTCCGGGCGCCCGTCGCACCACCAGGAAAACTGGCACGCCTTGGTTTCCACGCCCTGTTTGACCACGCCGCAGATGGTATCGGGGAAGCCATCGTGGCCCAGGCGGTTGAGCACCACACTGGCCACAGCCGACATGTCTTCGGCGTCGGCGCCCTTGGCTTCCCAGTAGATGGTGCGGGCCAGGCAGGTGATGCTGTCGTCCAGCGGTGCCTGGCCGGCGGGATCGACCGCCTGGGCTTCACCTGGGGTCAGTTTTTCTGCTTTCTTGGGAGGAGGGGCGTCTTCCACCACCTTTTCTTCAAGCACTTCGGCCTTGTCTTCAGCCACTGCGGCCATGGCGGTGTCGGCTGCGTGCAAGGGGCCTGCGAGCAGGGCCGAGGTCAAGCCGATCAGGATCCAGGCAAGGCGCATGGGCAAGCTTCCGAAAGAGGGGCTGATACAAGTCTAGCCAAGCGTAAGCATTAGTACCAAAGGCAGGGTGGCTGCGGCGGCCACTGTCTGCAGGGCAATGATGGTGGCCATCAGCGGGGCGTTGCCACCCATTTGCCGGGCCATCACGTAGGACGAAGAGGCGGTAGGCAGGGCCTGGAACAGCACCGCCACGACCGCTGCCTGGCCACTCAGGCCAACCAGGCGGCACAAGCCCCAGGTGGTCAGCGGCATGACCAGGAACTTGAACGCCGAGGCGGCCATCAACGGTCGCACCTGCTGGCCCAGGCTGGCGCCACCCAGTGCCGCGCCAACGCACAGCAGGCCCATCGGCAGGGCGGCCTGGCCCAGCGCCTTGACCGTGGGTTCGATGCCGGGCGGCAGGCCCAGCCCCGTCACCCGCAGCAGTAAGCCGCCCGCGCAACCGACGATCAACGGGTTGGCGAAAATCGCCCTCAGCACCGTGGCCGGTGAACTGTGGCGGGCGCTGAAGCGGGCAAACACCAGCACGCACAGTAGGTTGACCAAGGGCACGATGGCGGCATTGGCCACTGCGGCCAGGGCGATGCCGGCGCTGCCGTAGATGCCGGCGGCCAGTGTGGCGCCAATGTAGTTGTTGAAGCGGATACCGCCCTGGAAGACCGACGTGAAATCGGCGCCATCGTGGCTCACAGCGCCTTGGTACAGCACCAGTAGCAGCGCCCCGGCCAGGGTCGACAGCATCAGCGCACCGACCATCCCCAGCACTGGCACGCCGTCGAGGTTAGCCGTGGCCAGGCCGTGCAGGAACAACGAGGGAAGCAATACGTAGTAGCTCAGGCGTTCGGCACCCGGCCAGAAGCTTTCGGCCAAAAAGCCGCGAAGGCGCAGGAAGGTGCCCAGGGCAATCAGCAGGATGATCGGTAGCAGGGTGGTCAGCAGCAACGGGAGCATGTTCGACGTTCCGTGGTCGGGTACGCGCACAGACTACGGGTGAGAAAGGGTTTGTAAAAACGTTGTTTTCTGCACTGACTGTTGAGAAAAAATGCATTGTTGAGGCGACGGCGCCCGTTGGCGCTCACGCTTCCAAGGCCGTCTTCAGCACCGCACTTAAATGCCGCCGCTGGCTTTTCTCATGCTCCAGCAACACCACCCGCCGGGTCAGTTGCGGTTCGCCAAACGGCAGGCAGGTGGCGGGCGGCAGGCGTTGCAGGTCGTCATCCGCCATGGGGATGATCGCCACGCCCAGGCCCATCACGGCCATGCGCGCCAGGGCCTCCTGGCTGTCCAGCTCCATTTGCTCGCTCACCTGCAGATGCTGGCGGCGCAGTTCCTGCTCGATCTGCCGCCCGGCCCAGGCGCGTTTGTCGAAGCGCAGGAACGGTTGGCTGGCCAGCAACTCGGCTACACCGTGCCCGGCCAGTTCCGGGCTGGCGATGGCCCAGAAGCGGTCCTCGAACAACGGTGTGAAGTCCAGGCTTTGCGGGTAGGGGCTGACCGGCTCGGTGGTGATCGCTGCATCGAGTTCGCCGTCCTCCACGCGCCGCGCCAGTTCCGCCGACATCCCCGACGCCACGCTGATATGCAATTGCGGATGGTGGGTCTTGATCCAGACCAGCGCCTTGGGCAGGCGCCGCGCCAGCACCGTGTGGATGGCCCCCAGGCGCAGGCGGCCACGCAGGCCAGGGCCACTGGCCAGGGCGTCGGCCAGTTCGTCATAGGCGCCCAGGATGGTTTCGGCACGCGCCACGGCCAACTGGCCGGCCTCGGTCAGTACCACCTGCCGACGGCTGCGGTCGAACAAGGTCACCTGCAATTCGTCTTCAAGGGTTTTGATGTGCAGGCTCACTGCCGAAGGTGTGAGGCTGAGCAGGTCGGCGGCGCGGGCGAAGGTGCCATGGCGGGCGATGGTTACCAGGGTGCGCAGGGCTTTGAGGGACATGCGGATGAGGTCCGGTTTCAAGCTGACAGAGCTGCATTGTCAGGCCCGGC
Source organism: Pseudomonas sp. OG7 (assembly GCF_014192825.1). Classification (NCBI taxonomy): domain Bacteria; kingdom Pseudomonadati; phylum Pseudomonadota; class Gammaproteobacteria; order Pseudomonadales; family Pseudomonadaceae; genus Pseudomonas; species Pseudomonas sp. OG7. The sequence goes on from NZ_JACHYK010000007.1 coordinate 262,249, forward strand.
CCTATCGCCGGCAACACTCTTCAGTGCCCGTTGCGCCCGTACGCCTGGCTGATCCGGTCAATCACCATGGCCAACGCGACAATTGCCAGCCCGGCCTCCACACCTTGCCCCACATTCAGCGTCTGGATCCCCATCAGTACATCCTCACCCAACCCGCGGGCGCCGATCATCGAAGCCATCACCACCATTGACAGGGCCATCATTACCGACTGGTTCAGCCCGGCCATGATGCTCGGCAGCGCCAGCGGAAGGGCAATGCGCCGCAAGCGTTGCCAGCGGCTGGCCCCCAGACCGTGCGCGGCCTGTAGCAGCGAGGGGTCGATCTGGCTCAGGCCCAGTTCGGTCAATCGCACCAACGGCGGCAGGGCGTAGATCAGTGTGGCAAACACGGCGGGCACCTTGCCCAGGCCGAACAGCATCAGCACCGGGATCAGGTAAACGAAAGCAGGCAGCGTCTGCATCACATCCAGCACCGGCAACAACAGCCGCTTCGCCAGTGGCCGGGCAGCCAGCAGAATGCCCAGCGGCACGCCCACCAGCACGCACAGGCCGGTACTCACCAGCACCAAGGCCAAGGTTTGCAGCAGTTTGTCCCACAGCCCGAGCATGCCGATCAGGGCCAGCAGCGACACCAGTACCGCACTGCGCAGCAGGCTTCGGCTGGCGTGCCAGGCCAGCACGCCTACCAGCAGCAACAACAGCCACCACGGCAACAGGCGCAGCAGGTTTTCCAGGCCTACCAGCAGTTGCAGCAACTGGTCGGAAACACTACGCAAATGATCGCCGTAGTTCAGCACCAGCCAATCGACCAACCGGTTGACGCTGTCGGCAAAGGAAAACTGCAAGGCTTGCGGGAAGCCGTTGCTCACAGGCTGCCCTCGACCCTGGCGGCGACTTCACTGGGTAGCCAGGCCTTCCAGACGTCACGGTTGTCACGCAGGAAGGCGAGGGCGGCATCGCGCGGCGGCGTGCGTTTTTCGCTCATGTCGGCCAGCGCCTTGTTGAGCCGGTCGATCGGCAAGTCGACCTGTTCGAACACCGTCACCAGGTCCGGGTAGCCTTCACGGAAGGCTTTGGACACACCAATCGACAACTTTGCCGGCAGCGAACGGCTGCCCTGCGGGTTGGGGTTGCTGGCATCGGTGAGGGTGGCCCAGGCCTGGGCATCGAACGGTGGTTCTTCAAGCCGTATGAGCTTGTAGCGCCCCATCAATGGGGTCGGGTTCCAGTAGTAGAACAACACCGGCTGGCCACGGCGGATGGCTGAGCCGATTTCGGCATCCATCGCAGCACCGGAGCCACTGCGGAAGTTGGTGTACAGGTTGTCCAGGCCGTATGCCTTGAGCTTCTGGCTGTTGACCGTTTCCGATGTCCAGCCAGTGGGGCTGTTCAGGAAGCGACCTTTGTCGGGCGACTCGGGGTCACGAAATACCTGCGGGTAACGCTTGAGGTCGTCGACATGGCGCAATTCGGGCGCCATGGGCTTCAGTTTGCGAGCGGCGTCGCCCTCGATCACATACGCAGGCACCCACCAGCCTTCTTCGGCGTTCTTCACCGTATCACCCAGTGCGAATACCTGGCCTGCCTGCTCGGCTTTGACCCACGCCGGGCTGCGTCCGGCCCACTCTTCGGCGATCACTTGCAGGTCGTTGCGGGCCAGGGCCACCTCCATGCTGACCGTGCTGCCGGGCAGGGTGTCTGTAGGGTAGCCATAACCGCGTTCCACGATCAGCCGCAGGATTTCGGTAGTGAGGGCGCCGCTTTCCCAGCCGATGGCACCAAAATGGATGGGTGGGCGTTGTTCTGCCGAAGCGGCACTGTCAGTACTTGCCAGGCCTACGGCCAGCAGCAGGCCGGCCAGCAGTGTTGAAAGCTTCTTCATCCAGACCTCGTCGTTTGCCGCGCCTTGGGTGCAGGCAAGTGTAGACGACGAGGTTTGAGCGGTATTCAGGGCCGCACGAGGCGGCCCTATCTGCCTCAGACGCGGAACTGGTCCATCAGCGCCTGCTGCTGGTTGGCCAGGCTGTTCAGCGACTGGCTGACCCGCGCCGACTCGTTGGCCTGGCCCGACAGCGACTCCGTGACGTCGCGGATCGTCGCCACATTGCTGTTGATTTCTTCAGCCACCGCGCTTTGCTCTTCGGCGGCCGAGGCGATCTGCAGGTTCATGTCGGTAATCACGGTCACCGCCTGGCCGATACGCTGCAATGCCGTCACGGCCTGGCCAACCTGCTCGACGCCGCCCTGGGCCTGGCGATGGCTGTTGTCCATGGCGTCGACCACTTCGCGGGTGCCTGCCTGCAAGGCTTCGATCACCTGGCGGGTTTCTTCCACCGACTCCTGGGTACGCCGGGCCAGGTTGCGCACTTCATCGGCCACCACGGCAAAGCCACGGCCGGCTTCACCGGCGCGGGCAGCCTCGATGGCCGCGTTGAGGGCCAGCAGGTTGGTCTGCTCGGCAATCGAGCGGATCACCTCCAGCACCGAGCCGATCTTCTCGCTGTTTTGCGCCAGGCCCTGGACCTCGGCCATGGCGTCGCTCATGTTGGCGGCCAGGGCATCGATGCTGGTGGTGGTGTGGTCGATCACCGCCAGGCCTTCACGGGTGGCCTGGTCGGCATCACGGGCAGCCTGCGCGGCCTGGGCCGCGCTGCGGGCCACGTCCTGGGCGGTGGCGCTCATTTCGTGCGAGGCGGTGGCCACCTGGTCGACCTGGCGGTACTGCTGTTCCATGCCGGCGCTGGTTTCACTGGCAATGGCCGAGGACTGGTCGGCGGTACCTCGGGCGGCCTGCACCGAGCGTTTGACCTCGGCGATGGTCGGCTGCAGCTTGTCGAGGAAGCGGTTGAACCAGCCGGCCAGTTCGCCCAGTTCGTCCTGTTTCTGGTAGGCCAGGCGCCGGGTCAGGTCGCCCTCACCACTGGCAATGTCCTTGAGCATGGCGGCCACGCCAAGGATGGGCCGGGTAACGCCACGGGCCATCAGCCACACCATCAGCAGGCCGGCAATGGCTGCAGCCAAACCCAGGCCCAGCTCAAGCAAGGTGCCGCTGGTATTCAGCGTGTCCAGTTCCTGCTTCAGTTTTTCGGCTGGCCCTGTCAGGGCGTTTTCCGGTACATCCAGCAGCACGCCCCAAGGTTGGGCGTCGGGGATCGGTCGGAACGCGGCCAGCACTTTCAGGCGCTGTTGGTCGTGCAGGATGGTCATCTTGCCATCGGCCAGCTTGCGCACCAGTTCGGCGCCGTTGGTCGGGTCCACCTGATCGAAGCGCTGGGCCAGCTTGCTGGCATCGGCGCTGTAGCCGGCCAGCAGGCCGACCGGGCTGAGGATGCCGACCGTGGTGCGGCCTTCGTACAGGCTGCGGCTGGCGTCCTGGCTGAGGGCCTGGAGGCTGTTGAGGTTGATGTCGATGGACAGGGTGGCAATGATCTTGCCGTTGACCGCCAGCGGGAAGACGATGCTGGTCATCAGCACCTGCTGGCCATTGATGTCGTAAAAGTAAGGCTCCACGACGCACACCTTGCCGGTGGTGCGCGGGCACACCCACCAGGTGTTGGCCGGCTGGCCGCTGGGGCCGATCTCGGTGTTGGCCATGTCATGCTCGGGCAGCGCCATGGCGGTCAGCTGGCCGGCGCGCGGTTGCGACCAGTACAGGGCAAAACGCCCGGTTTCGTTGCTGCCCAGCTCCGCCTTGCCGGCAAACAGGCTGTCCTTGTTGTCCAGTGCGTTGGGTTCGAACACCAGCGAGAGGCCAAGCAGGTCGGGGTTGGCCTGCAGCGCGGCGCGCACTTGGCGGGTCATGTCCTCGCGCAGGTCGAAGGCATCTAGATAGCGTTTTTCCGCCTGCTCACGCAGGAACAGCACCTGGCGGGCGAAGCCGGCACCGTACTGGTAGGCGTCCATGAACTGGCGGCGGATATTCAGGGCTTGCACCTCACCCTGCGACTCGATGCGCGATTGCGCCGCCTCGGTCAGCATCTGCATGCTGCTGGCCTTGACCAGGTCCGAGCTGTGGTCCATGCGGTACAGCGACAGGCCAACGAGCAAGGTGACGATGCCGGCCAGGCAGAGACCGGCGAGCAGGGTGATTTTCCACTGGATGGAAAGTTGTCGCAAAGGCATGGGGTCGGATCCCTTGTAATAAGAGTGTGGCTAGCGACTGTGTCGGCGGGCGCCGTTTTTTCTTTATTCAAACGTTCAATTTAATTGTTGAGGTCGCTTGCGACCCCCTGTGGGAGCGTGATCCTTTAGGAGTTGCTAATGCGCCGCAACATGGCGCTTTTGACATCTGCCGCCCACTGCTTCAGAGTTCGCGCTTTTTTCTGTCGTAATGAGGTAAGCCAACCATGAATGCAGTGATCGCCGCGGTCGGCATCATGCTGATACTCAGCCTGTCCCGCGTGCACGTGGTCATCGCCCTGATCATTGGCGCCCTGGTCGGTGGGCTGGTGGGCGGCCTGGGCGTCGAAGGCACGCTCAAGGCCTTCAACGGCGGCCTGGGCGGGGGTGCCACGGTGGCCTTGTCCTATGCACTGTTGGGCGCTTTTGCCGTGGCCATCGCCAAGTCCGGCCTGGCCCATGCCTTGGCTGACCGTGCACTGGCCATGATCGATCGCCAGGGCCACGCCAATGGCGGCAAGGTCAAATGGCTGATGATTGGCCTGATGCTGGTGGTGGCGGTGTCGTCGCAGAATATCCTGCCCATCCACATTGCCTTCATCCCGCTGCTGGTGCCGCCGCTTTTGTATGTGCTGACCCGTTTGCGCATCGACCGTCGGCTGATCGCCTGCGTCATCACCTTCGGTCTGATTACCCCGTACATGTTCCTGCCGGTGGGGTTTGGCAACATCTTCCTCAACGAAATCCTGCTGGCCAACGTTGCCCATGCCGGTGTCGATGTGAGTGGCGTCAATGTGACCCAGGCCATGGCCATCCCGGCGGCAGGCATGCTCGCAGGCCTGTTGCTGGCGGTCTTCATCAGCTACCGAAAGAAGCGTGACTACGACCTGGCCCGCATCGAGCAGGTGGAACAGGTGAGCGTGCAGTACAACCCGCTGACACTGCTGGTGGCCGGGCTGGCAATTGCCGCAGCGTTCATCGTCCAGTTGTTGCTGGATTCGATGATCATCGGGGCCATGGTCGGCTTCCTGATTTTCTCGCTGTCGGGCATCGTCAAATGGAAGGACACCGATGACCTGTTCACCGAGGGTATGAAGATGATGGCCATGATCGGCTTCATCATGATTGCCGCCTCGGGGTTTGCCGATGTGATGAAGGCTACCGGTGAGGTTAAAAGCCTGGTGGAAACCTCGGCCCAGTGGATCGACCACAGCAAAGGCATCGGCGCCTTGCTGATGCTGCTGGTGGGCCTGCTGGTGACCATGGGTATCGGCTCGTCGTTCTCCACTGTGCCGATCCTGGCCGCGATCTTCGTGCCGCTGTGCGTGCAACTGGGCTTCGACCCGGTAGCCACGGTGTGCATCGTTGGTACTGCCGGTGCCTTGGGAGATGCGGGCTCGCCGGCTTCGGACTCGACCCTGGGCCCAACCTCGGGCCTGAACGTCGACGGCCAGCATCACCATATCTGGGACACCGTGGTGCCGACCTTCATCCACTACAACCTGCCGTTGCTGGCGTTCGGCTGGTTGGCTGCGATGACCTTGTAAGGCGGGGAGGGCGTCAGCCCTTGTCGGGCGGCGGCGAGATGCGGTTGAGCACGGTGCTGCCGTCCTTGCTGCGGGTCAGGTAGACCGGCAGCACCTTGGGCAGGTTGTTGACCAGGCGGCCCACTTCACGGGTGTTGTAAATGCCGCTGATGCGGATGCGACCGGTGCTGGCATCGGCCAGCAGCAGCGGCGCGTCGAGGTAGCGGTTGATCACCGGCAGCGCCTGTTCCAGGCTCAGGTTGTCGAGCACCAGCTTGCCGCTGCGCCAGGCCAGGCTGTTGCCGTAGTCGTCGCTCTGCTCCAGTTGGGGCTCGAAATCGCCCTGGTGGTAGCTGGCCTGCATGCCAGGCCCAAGGCGATAGCCGCCGGTGCTGCCATCGCTGGACACCAGTACCGAGCCTTCCACCAGCGTGACCTTGACCTGGTCCTGGTACTTCCACACGTTGAACTGGGTGCCGGTGACCCGTGTCTGGCCGCGACCGGCGTGCACGATGAACGGGTGGTTGCTGTCGTGCTGAACCTTGAAGAATGCCTCGCCGCGCTTGAGCGTGACCTGGCGCTGGTCCTTGTAGTTGAGGTAGGTGAGCTCGGTATTGAGGTTGAGCTGCACCGTGCTGCCGTCGCTCAGCTCCACGGTCTGCATGCGGTCACTGGCTTCGAAGTGCTGGTAGTGGTTGGGCAGCCAACCTTGTTCCCAGCCCACCCAACCGGCCAGCGGCAGTACCGCCAGGGCGATGGCTGCGGCAGACGCCAGCGGGCGCCAGCTGCGTGAACGCGCGGCATGTGGGGCTGGCGGGTTGAACTCGACGACAGTGGCGGTGCGTGGCAACAGGTCGGCGGTTTGCCAGATTTCCAGCATTGCCTCGTATTCCTCGGCATGCCGCGGATCTGCCGCCAGCCAGCGGGCAAAAGCCTCGCGCTCGCCAGCCGTGCAGTCTTCGGCGTGCAGGCGCATGCACCAATGCGCGGCAGCGTCGGTGATGGCATCGTCTGGGCTGGGATTGAGGCGGTCGTGGTTCATTGCGGCTCCGGGTTTTGCGCATTCTACCCTTGCCAGAGGGCTCCCGAGAACCGATGTAATGGCGAATGACTATCAGTTGTGCCGTTTTTTCGTCGGATTTGCAACGGTTTTTCAGCGTTTGAGAACCCTTCGCGCAAGTAAATGCAGGCTGAGATCCTTGGGGCTGCTGCGCAGCCCATCGCGACACAAGGGGCGCAAAGCGCCCCCAACGTCCTATCAGAATTGCGCCGCCTCCAGCCCATAAAGGCTGTCACTACCGGCCCGAATACTGGCCTCAAGCCCCAACCCGCGCGGCAAAATACGTTGGAAGAAGAACGCCGCACACGCCAGCTTGGCACCGTAAAAGTCAGCGTCCTCGTCCTGCCTGGCCAACGCCGCCGCGGCCATCCGCGCCCACATGTAGGCATATGCCGTCAGCCCGAACAGCTGCAGGTACTCTACCGCCACCGAGCTGACCAGATTGGCATCCTCGCCGACACGTGCCCGCAGCCACCCACTGGTCGCCTCCAACCGCGCCAGGCTTGCCTGCAGGGCTTCGCGGTGCAATGGGGCATCCACGCTGAAACTCCGCACTTCGGCGGCAAAGCTGGCCAGCGCCTGGCCGCCGTCGGCCAGTACCTTGCGGCCGAGCAGGTCCAGGGCCTGAATACCGTTGGTACCCTCATAAATCTGCGCAATGCGCACGTCACGCACCCGCTGCTCTTGCCCCCACTCGCGGATATAACCATGGCCGCCATACACCTGCTGGCCAAGCACGCAGCTTTCCAGACCGTTGTCGGTGAAGAACGCCTTGGCCACTGGCGTCAACAGTGCCACCAGGCGCTGGGCATGTTCGCGTTCGCCGGTGTCTTCAGCGTAACGGGCCAGGTCCAGCTGCTGGCCCACGTAGGCGGCAAACGCCCGGCCACCTTCGGTGAGGGTGCGCATGGTCAGCAGCATGCGCCGGACATCGCCGTGGTGGATGATGGGATCGGCCGCCTTGTCCTGCGCCTGCGGGCCGCTGGCGGCGCGGCTTTGCAGGCGCTCGTTGGCGTAACGGGCGGCGCTTTGGTAAGAGGCTTCGGCGCAGCCGATGCCCTGGATACCGATGGACAGGCGCTCGTAGTTCATCATGGTGAACATGGCTGCCAGGCCCTTGTTCGGCTCGCCCACCAGGTAACCGATGGCGCCATCGAAGTTCATCACACAGGTGGCCGATGCCTTGATGCCCATCTTGTGCTCGATCGAGCCGCAATGGGCGGCGTTGCGTGCGCCCAGGCTGCCGTCGGCCTCGACCAGGTACTTGGGCACCAGAAACAGCGAGATGCCTTTGGCGCCAGCAGGTGCATCCGGCAGCTTGGCCAGGACCAGGTGGACGATGTTCTCGGTCAGGTCCTGCTCGCCACCGGTAATGAAAATCTTGCTGCCACTGATGTGATAGCTGCCATCGGCCTGGGGTTCGGCACGCGTGCGGATCAGCCCCAGATCGGTGCCGGCATGGGGTTCGGTGAGGCACATGGTGCCCGCCCAGCGGCCTTCGTACAGGGGCGGCAAGTAAGTGGCCTTGAGCGTTTCGCTGGCGTGGGCATCGATGGCCAGGCAGCTGCCAGCACTCAAGGCCGAATACAGGCTGAAGCTGCAATCGGCGGCGTAGAGCATTTCTTCGAACAGCACGCCCAGCATTTTCGGCATGCCCATGCCGCCATACGCCGGGTTGCCGCCCAAGCCGACCCAGCCGCCTTCGCGGTAGGTGTGCCAGGCTTCGCGGAAACCGTCTGGTGTGGTGACCTGGCCTGCTTCGAAGTGCACGCCTTGTTCGTCGCCGTTGCGGCTGAGCGGAGCGATCAGCTGGCCGGTGACTTTGGCGGCTTCTTCGAGGATGGCGTCGGCGGTGTCGGCGTCGATGCGCTCGGCCAGGGCGGGCAGGCGGGCCCACAGGGCCGGGGCGTTGAATACGTCATGCAGGACGAAGCGCATGTCGCGCAGTGGGGCTGAATAGGTAGTCATCGTTGGCTCTTGAAGGGGAGAAATCAGGTGCGGCCTCTTCGCGGGCATGCCCGCGAATAGGCCGCTACGGGATCAGAGGGCTTTGGCCCGGTCGCGCAGCACGTACTTCTGGATCTTGCCGGTGGAGGTTTTGGGCAGCTCGCCAAACACCACGGTCTTGGGCACCTTGAACCCGGCCAGGTGCTCGCGGCACCAGCTGGTGATGTCGGCTTCGCGGGTGTCTTCCCTGCCAGGCTTCAGGGCTACGAAGGCGCATGGGGTTTCTCCCCATTTTTCATCCGGGCGCGCCACCACGGCGGCCTCGAGCACCGCCGGGTGTTTGTACAGGGCGTCCTCGACCTCGATGGTGGAAATGTTCTCGCCACCGGAAATGATGATGTCCTTGAGCCGGTCCTTGATCTCCACATAACCGTCCGCATGCCACACGGCCAGGTCGCCGGTGTGGAACCAGCCGCCACGGAAGGCTTCGGCGGTGGCCTCGGGGTTTTTCAGGTAGCCCTTCATCACCGTGTTGCCGCGCATGAAAATCTCGCCCAGCGTGTTGCCATCGCGCGGCACCGGCTCGAGGGTTTGCGGGTCGGCGACCATCAGGCCGTCGAGGGTCGGGTAACGCACACCTTGGCGTGACTTGATGCGCGCGCGTTCTTCCAGCGTCAGTTCGTCCCACGCGTCATGCCAGGCACACACGGTCACCGGGCCGTAGACTTCGGTCAGGCCGTAGGTGTGGGTGACCTGGATACCCATTTCTTCCACGGCACCGATCACCTTGGCCGGTGGTGCGGCGCCGGCCACCATGGCCTGTACCGGGTGCTCGATGGCGGCCTTGGCGGCTTCCGGCATGTTGACCAAGGCGTTGAGCACGATCGGTGCGCCGCACAGGTGGCTGACCCGGTGTTCGCGGATAAGGTTAAGAATCTTCTGCGGGTCGACCCGGCGCAGGAAAACATGCGTGCCGGCCAGGGCGGTGATGGTCCAGGGGTAGCACCAGCCGTTGCAGTGGAACATCGGCAAGGTCCACAGGTACACCGGGCGATGCCCCATGGCCCAGGTCATCTGGTTACCCAAGGCGTTCAGGTAGGCGCCGCGGTGATGGTAGACCACGCCCTTTGGGTTGCCGGTGGTGCCGGAGGTGTAGTTGAGCGAAATGGCCTGCCACTCGTCATCCGGCCACTCCCAGGCATATTCCGGGTCGCCCTCGGCGAGCAGGGCCTCGTAGTCCAGTTCGCTGACCGCACGGCCTTCACCGTACTCGGGGTCATCCACGTCCACTACCAATGGCGGATGTTCGAGCAGCGCCAGGGCGGCTTCAATCACCGCATGGAACTCGCGGTCGGTAATCAGCACCTTGGCCTCGCCGTGTTGCAGCATGAAGGCGATGGCCTCGGCGTCCAGGCGTACGTTCAGGGTATTGAGCACGGCACCGGTCATGGGCACGCCAAAGTGGGCTTCGAGCATGGCCGGGGTGTTGGGCAGCATCACTGCCACGGTGTCGCCACGGCCGATGCCGCGGCCCACCAGGGCACTGGCCAGGCGGCGGCAGCGTTGGTAGGTGTCTTGCCAGTTACGGCGGATGGCGCCGTGAATCACGGCTGGATACTGGCCGTATACCGCAGCGGTGCGTTCGATGAAACTCAGCGGGGTGAGGGCGACATGGTTGACGGCAGCGGGCATCAGGCCCTGGGCATAGATCGACATGCGGTAATCCTGTAAGGGAGGCATGCGCAGCCTGTGCGCTTGGCCCCCGGTGGCTGATTGTTAGCTCTGTTCAGGGTGCGGGGAGGCGTACGGTAGGCCGCCTTCCTCTGTCGCAGTTTTACGCGAACCGCTATGGTAGTAGGAATATCGACTATAGCAATATAGTAAAACTACTATAACAACGAGCCGCCTACCGTGGACAAGACCGCTTATCCCTTGCTCGCCAAGGACCCTCAACCCAGCCTGCTGCTGGCCGATGACGCCAGGCCGCTGGCGCTCAACCCCGCGCTGCAAGCCTGGGTAGATGCAGGCCCGGGGTTGGCCAGCTGGCTGCCGGCCAACTGCGCCGCGCTGGTACGTGCCTGCCTGCGCCAGCATCGGGCGATTGCCGATGTCGAGGTGCAGGTGGGTGAGCGCATCGTGCTGTGGACGTTCATTCCTGATGACCAGGGGCAGCAGGTGCTAGGGCGCTGCCGTGACGCCAGCGAAGAGCGCCAGGGGGCGCGAGAGGCCAGCCGCGCACGGCGCTTGTATCGGCTGATCATCGAGAACACCACCGACCTGATCTCCCGGCACAGCCCCGATGGCCGCTTTCTCGATGCTTCTCCGGCCGCATTCCGCCTGCTCGGGTTGTGGCCCGAGCAACTACGCGGCATGCCCGTGCACAGCCTGCTGCACCCACGCGAGCGGCGCCAGGTGCTGCGCCAGGCGGCAGCGGCGCTGGACCAGGATGGCTACCACACCATGACCTGCCGGGTACGCCAGGCTGCGGGCGGTTACCGTTGGTTCGAAATCGCCAGCCGGGCCATCCGCGAAACCTACACCGGCACGGTGGTGGAGGTGGTCAGCGTGTCCCGCGACATCACCTTGCGCATCGAAGCCCAGGAAAGCCTGGCGCACAGTGCCCGGCTGGCCACCCTCGGCGAACTGGCCTCGGGCATTGCCCACGAGATCAATCAGCCGTTGGCTGCGGTGGTCAATTACGCCAACGCCAGCTTGCGCTACCTGTCGAGCATCGAGCGCGACCCGCAGGCCCGTGAGCGTGTAGGGCAGGGGTTGCAACGCATCAGCGAACAGGCCACCCACGCCGCTGAAGTGATCCGCCGCTTGCGCGCTTTCCTGCGCAAGGGGCCACGAAACCTGCAGGCGCTGGACGTGACCGAGGTCGCCGAGGAGGCCATGCGCTTGTGCGCTTGGGAGGCCGCGCGCGACCAAGTGACGGTGGAGCTGCGCATGAGTACGCAACTGCCCTTGGTGTACGCCGACCGGGTGTTGCTGGAACAGGTCCTGCTCAACCTGTTGCGCAATGCCATCGATGCCAACCGCGAGCAGCAGGGCGAGCGGCCGTCACGTATCCTGCTCGGCGCTGTGCGTGATGGCGACGGCGTGCTGGTGGAGGTGGCTGACCAGGGCCCGGGTGTGGACCCCGAGCGCCTGGACGAAATATTCACGCCGTTCACCACCAGCAAGGCCGACGGCCTGGGACTGGGTTTGAGCATGAGCCGCAGCCTGATCGAAGGCTTTGGTGGCAGCCTGTGGGCGCGGGCGGGTGACAACGGCGGTCTGGTATTGTGCTGCCGCCTGGCGGTCAGCAGGGGATAAGGGGGAGTTGAGGGTGCAAGCGAAGGTGTATGTGGTCGATGACGACCAAGGGATGCGCGACTCGACGGTGTGGCTGCTGGAGTCGGTGGGTTTGCAGGCGTTGCCGTTTGCCAGTGGGCAGGCATTTCTCGATGCCTGCGTCGACGATGGGCCTGCCTGTGTGCTGCTGGATGTGCGCATGCCGGGGCTGGGCGGGCTTGCGGTACAGCAGGCGATGCGCGAGCGCGGCCTGGCGCTGCCGGTGATCTTCGTCAGTGGCCATGCCGATGTGCCGATCGTGGTGCGCGCGTTCAAGGCTGGCGCCTGCGACTTCATCGAAAAGCCTTACAACGACCAGTTGCTGCTCGACAGCGTGCAGGCCGCGCTGGAGCATGCCACGCGTGCGCGGCAGGGCGATCAGGCATTGGCTCAGGTGCAGGTGCGTATCGACGGCCTGACGCCGCGTGAGCGTGATGTGTTCGTGCCGCTGGCCCAGGGGTTGAACAACCGAGAGATTGCCGAGCAACTGGGCATCAGCGTAAAGACCGTGGACCTGTACCGGGGGCGGGTGATGAAGCGTTTGCAGGCGGGCAGCCTGGCAGAACTGGTGGGTATGGCGATTGCCTGCGGGGCTGTGGAGGCATTGGGCTTGCGAGCGCGCTAGCCGCCTTGGCGCCCCCCAACAGAAGCGGCATTTCAGCCAGAAATATGAAATTTTGCATAGCTACCTAATCAAGGCTTTGACATTCACTGCCTAGGCAGTAATATTTTCACACAATTACCCGAGCAATCCCCCGATGGCCCATTTTTCCCCCGAAAACTTCCAGACCTGCGCCATCGGCATGTTGCTCGGCCGCGCAGCGATCCTGAAGGATCGCATTCTCGACTGGCACCTTGAATCAGAGGGCGTCACCGCCGCGCAGTTCAAGGTGCTGATCATCGTCACCCAGTACCAGGTAGACACCCCGGCCGAGCTTTGCCGCTACCTAGGCCTGGACAGCGGTTCGATGACCCGCATGCTCGACCGCCTCGAACAGAAGGACCTGATCGTGCGCAACCGCTGCGCCGACGACCGCCGCCAGGTGCGCCTGGCGCTCACCGCCGACGGCCAGCGCCTGGCCGACCGCCTGCCGGAAATTGGCGCCGCCGCCATGAACGAGTTGTGCGGCGTGCTGGCACCTGACGAGCTCAAGGCCCTGGAAGGCCTGCTGGCCAAGGTGCTGCTCAGTGCTGGCGACCCGTTGACGATCCGCCGTTTTGGCGACCGTTGAACCCTGTCACGAATTATTCAAGGTATTGTCATGGCCACTCCCGCAGACACCCCGACTCCCTCCGCCGCGCCCGAGCCGTCGCGCAAGCGCAAGGCCTGGCTGCTTGGCCTGGTGTTGTTGCTGATCCTTACCGGTATCGGCACCTGGGCCTGGTACAGCCTGGTCGGGCGCTGGCACGAAAGCACCGACGATGCCTACGTCAACGGCAACGTGGTGGAGATCACCCCGCTGGTCACCGGCACCGTCACCAGCATTGGTGCCGATGACGGCGACCTGGTCCACGCCGGCCAGGTGTTGCTGCAATTCGACCCGGCCGACAGCGAGGTGGCCTTGCAGTCCGCCGAGGCCAAGCTGGCGCGCAGTGTGCGGCAGGTACGCGGGCTGTACAGCAACGTCGACTCGCTCAAGGCTCAGCTGGAAACCCGCCAGGCCGAATTGCGCAAGGCACAGCAGGACTTCAACCGGCGCAAGGTGCTCGCCGACAGCGGTGCCATTGCCGCAGAAGAGCTGTCTCATGCCCGCGACGACCTGAGTGTGGCACAGGCTGCTGTCAACAGTGCCCGCCAGCAACTCAGCACCAGCAGCGCGCTGGTCGATGACACCGTGGTGTCTTCGCATCCCGAGGTGATGGCTGCTGCTGCCGACCTGCGTCAGGCCTACCTCGATCATGCCCGTACCACCTTGGTGGCACCGGTAACCGGCTACGTTGCCAAGCGCACCGTGCAATTGGGCCAGCGCCTGCAACCGGGCACTGCGACCATGGCGGTGATCCCGCTGGACCAGGTGTGGATCGATGCCAACTTCAAGGAAACCCAGCTGCGTGACATGCGCATCGGCCAGCCGGTGCAGATCAGCGCCGACCTGTACGGCAGCGAGGTCAAGTACAGCGGCACGGTGGACAGCCTGGGGGCCGGTACCGGTAGCGCATTCGCGCTGTTGCCTGCACAAAACGCCACTGGCAACTGGATCAAGATCGTGCAGCGGGTGCCGGTGCGTATTCACCTCAGTCCTGACCAGCTCAAGGACCACCCGTTGCGCATCGGCCTGTCCACGGTGGTGGAAGTCGACCTGCACGACCAGAGTGGCCCGGCCCTGGCCCAGCAGCCGCCGCAGCAGGCCAGCTACACCACCCAGGTGTACGACCGCCAACTGGTCGAGGCAGACGACCTGATTGCCCGGCTGATTCACGAAAACAGCGCAACCGGCAAGACGGCCCAGCGATGAGCAACAACGCCGCTGCCCAGTTCACGCCGCCGAGCCTGCTGCTGACCACCATCGGCCTGTCGCTGGCGACGTTCATGCAGGTGCTCGACACCACCATCGCCAACGTGGCGTTGCCGACCATTTCCGGCAACCTGGGGGTGAGTTACGAGCAGGGCACCTGGGTCATCACGTCGTTCGCGGTGAGCAACGCCATCGCCTTGCCGCTGACCGGCTGGCTGAGCCGGCGGTTTGGTGAAGTGAAACTGTTCATCTGGGCCACGCTGCTGTTCGTGCTGGCCTCGTTCCTGTGCGGTATCGCCCAGTCGATGCCGGAGCTGGTCGGCTTTCGCGTGTTGCAAGGGGTGGTTGCCGGGCCGTTGTACCCGATGACCCAGACTTTGCTGATTGCCGTGTACCCCCCGGCCAAGCGGGGGATGGCGTTGGCGCTGCTGGCGATGGTCACGGTGGTGGCGCCGATTGCCGGGCCGATTCTGGGGGGCTGGATTACCGACAGCTACAGTTGGCCATGGATCTTCTTCATCAACGTGCCCATCGGCCTGTTCGCCGCCGCCGTCGTGCGTCAGCAGATGCGTTCGTGGCCTGTGGTCACCAGCCGCCAGCCGATGGATTACATCGGTTTGCTCACGTTGATCATCGGTGTCGGCGCGTTGCAGGTGGTGTTGGACAAAGGCAATGACCTGGATTGGTTCGAGTCTTCGTTCATCATCGTCGGCAGCCTGATTTCGGTGGTGTTTCTGGCCGTGTTCGTGATCTGGGAACTGACCGACCGCCACCCTGTGGTGAACTTGCGCCTGTTCGTGCACCGCAACTTCCGGGTTGGCACCCTTGTGCTGGTCGGGGGGTATGCGGGGTTCTTCGGCATCAACCTGATCCTGCCGCAATGGTTGCAGACGCAGATGGGCTACACCGCGACCTGGGCGGGCCTGGCGGTGGCGCCAATCGGCTTGCTGCCGGTGATCATGTCGCCGTTCGTGGGCAAGTATGCGCACCGGTTCGACCTGCGGGTGCTGGCGGGGCTGGCGTTCCTGGCGATCGGTACCAGCTGCTATATGCGTGCGGGCTTCACCAGTGAGGTGGACTTCCAGCATGTGGCCCTGGTGCAGTTGTTCATGGGTATTGGTGTGGCGCTGTTCTTCATGCCGACCTTGAGCATCCTGCTGTCTGATCTGCCGCCGCACCAGATCGCTGACGGGTCGGGGCTGGCGACCTTCCTGCGTACGCTGGGGGGGAGTTTTGCCGCGTCGTTGACGACCTGGATCTGGATTCGTCGGGCGGATCAGCACCATGCTTACCTGAGCGAGAATATCAGCCAGTTCGACCCGGCAACGCGTCATACGCTTGAGCAGTTGGGCGGGGCCAACCCGCAAAGCTATGCGCAGCTGGAGCAGATACTCAACGGGCAGGCGTACATGATGTCGACGGTGGATTACTTCACCTTGATGACCTGGGTGTTTGCCGGGTTGATCTTGCTGGTGTGGTTTGCCAAGCCACCGTTCATCGCCAAGGCGGGACCGGCTTCGGCAGGGCATTGAAGCCGCAGTATCACGGCCACAACCCTGGGTTACCCCCAGTGCTGTGGCCGTGTCAGGCCTACTTTTAAAGCCAAGCCTTGATTTGAGCGCTGACGGCTTGCGTTGAGATGCCATAGCGGTCGTGCAAAGTCGGCAAAGCGCCGGCATCCAGGAAGGCATCTGGCAGCGCGATCTGGCGGAATGTCGGCGTTACGCTATTGCGCATCAACAACCCGGCCACAGCTTCACCCAAGCCGCCAATGATCGAAGCGTTTTCTGCCGTGACCACCAGGCGTCCGGGTTTGCGCGCTTCAGCCAGAATCGTTTGCTCGTCCAGCGGCTTGACGGTCGGTACGTGCAGCACCGCAACGTCGACACCATCCGCCTTCAGTTTCTCGGCAGCTTCGAGGGCGCGCATGGTCATCAGGCCTGTGGAAATGATCAGTACATCGTTGCCCGTGCGCAGGTTCTTGGCTTTGCCGATTTCAAACTTGTAGCCGTATTCGTCAAGCACTACTGGCACATTGCCCCGGAGCAGGCGCATGTACACTGGCCCTTGGTGCGCTGCAATCGCTGGAACGGCTTGTTCGATTTCCAGCGCATCGCAGGGGTCTACGATCATCAGATTTGGCATGGCGCGGAAGATCGCAAGGTCGTCCGTCGCCTGGTGGCTCGGGCCGTAGCCGGTAGTCAGCCCTGGCAGGCCGCATACGATCTTGACGTTGAGGTTTTCCTCTGCAATCGCCATGCAGATGAAGTCGTACGCGCGGCGTGAGGCGAATACCGCATAGGTGGTCGCGAACGGCGTGAAGCCTTCCCGGGCCATACCGGCAGCTGCGCTCATCAGCAACTGTTCGGCCATGCCCATCTGATAGAAACGATCCGGGTGGGCCTTGGCGAAGATGTGCAGGTCTGTGTACTTCGAGAGGTCTGCAGACAGCCCGACGATGTCCTGACGTTGCTCGGCCAGTGTCGCCAGTGCATGCCCAAACGGCGCAGGGCGTGTCGTCTGACCTTCAGAAGCGATCGAGGCAATCATCGCCGAAGTGGTCAAACGTTTTTTGCCCGTTGCCGGGTTATTTACACTACTCATTTGCTGCTCCCGAGCTGAAGGTTTTCAAGCGCCAGATCCCATTCGTGTTCATCAACGCGGATGAAGTGAGTTTTCTCGCGACCCTCCAGGAAGTCCACGCCCTTGCCCATCTTGGTGTCGCAGATGATCACTCTTGGTTGCTCCCCTTGGTGTTGTCGGGCAGCGTCGAATGCGGTGACCAGCGCTTGCAGATCATTGCCGTCTACACGCTGCGTGAACCAGCCGAAGGCCTGCCAGCGATCCACGATGGGTTCAAAAGCCAGTACTTCGCTTGAGTGGCCGTCAGCCTGTTGGTTGTTGACGTCGATGATTGCGATCAGGTTGTCGAGCTTCCAGTGCGAGGCCGACATCGCTGCCTCCCAGGTCGAACCCTCGTTCAACTCTCCGTCGGACAACAGGTTGTAGACGAATGAATCCGACTTCTTGCGCTTGAGGCCCAGGCAAGCGCCGACCGCGATGCCCAGCCCGTGGCCCAAAGAGCCGCCGGTGATTTCCATTCCCGGTGTGTAGGCCGCCATGCCCGACATCGGCAAGCGGCTGTCGTCGGAGCCGTAGGTTTCCAGCTCTTCGAGCGGGATAACTTCGGCTTCGATCAACGCCGCGTACAAGGCTATCGCGTAGTGACCAATGGATAGATAGAAGCGATCACGCTGTTCCCATTCCGGGTTATGAGGCTGGTAGCGCAGTGCGTGAAAGTAAGACACCGCAAGCAGATCGGCCGCGCCTAGCGCCTGGCCGACATAGCCCTGGCCCTGAACCTGGCCCATGCGCAGGGCATGGTGACGAATGTTGTAGGCGCGCTCTGTCAGCGCCGCCAGTGTGGTGGGTGAGGGTTGAGCAGTCATTCGGGAAACTCCAATTAACTCAGCGATTGACCGAAGCGGCAGGGATGCGCAACACCAGGCAGGCACCTACCAGCAGTACGGCGGTGATGAGGTACATGCCGATGGCACTGGACCCGGTTGTGGTCGTAATCCAGCCGATCAGGTAAGGCGAGCAGAACCCGGCGAGGTTGGCGAAGCTGTTGATTCCGGCAATACCGGCCGCCGCCGACACGCCGCCCAGCAGCGTGGTGGGCAGCATCCAGAACAGCGAGGAAGCCGACAGCACGCCTGAAGCCGCCAGGCACAGGCTCAGTATCGAAAGCAACAGGTTGCCGCCCATCAGTGTTGCCAGCGTCAGGCCGATTGCACCGGCGATCATCGGTACGACGAGGTGCCAGCGGCGCTCGCGGTGTTTGTCGCCACTGCGGCCCATGAGCAACATGGCAGCAATTGCACAGATGTACGGCAGGCTGGTCAGAAGGCCGATGTGCAAGGGGTCGGATACGCCTGCGTTGCGCACCAGTGTCGGCAGCCAGAAGGTGATAGCGTACTGGCCCATCACGACACAGAAGTAGATGCACGCCAGCAGCCACAAGCGGCGATCCCGGATGAACTCACGAGGTGAGGCGTGGGTGACCTTGCAGCTGTTGTCTTCGGCCAACTCTTTGTTGACCAGCGCCTTTTCATCATCCGTGAGCCAGGTTGCCTGATGCACGCCGTCCTTCAGATAGGCCAGCACCAACAGGCCAACGATGACAGTCGGAATGGCTTCGAGAACGAACATCCACTGCCAGCCGGCCCAGCCATGGAAGCCTGCAAAGCTGTTCATGATCCAGCCGGAGATCGGCCCCCCAACCATGCCCGACAGGGGGATCGCCACGAACCACAGCACCGTCATTCTTGCGCGGCGGTAGGAGGGAAACCAGTAGGTCAGGTACAGCAACAGCCCTGGTGCCAAGCCCGCTTCGGCAATGCCGAGCAAAAAGCGCAACGCATAGAACTGCCAGGCCGTTTCGACGAAGGCGAACAGGGCAGAGATGATGCCCCAGGAAATCATGATACGAGCGATCCAACGCCGAGCGCCAACCCGATGCAGGATCAGGTTGCTGGGCACCTCGCAGAGAAAATAACCCAGGAAGAACATGCCCGCACCAAGGCCGTAGACGGCCTCGCTCAATGACAGGTCGTTCATCATTTGCAGCTTGGCGAAGCCAACGTTGACGCGGTCCAGATAAGCACACAGGTAGCACAGCATCAGGAACGGCATCAATCGCCAGGCAGTTTTGCGATACGCGTTGGCGCGGACGCTGACGACCGCCTCCAGAGACAGGGTTGTCATGATGGTCTGATCTCTTGTTTTTATTGACAGCTAACGGCTGTAACGTCGATTCAGAACAGCGCCAGCCGACAGGCCAGCGCAACTACATCCGGCCGGTCATCAGTGGATCAACATGCCGCCGTTCACATCCAGGGTAATGCCTGTCAGGTAGGAGGACAGGTCGCTGGCCAGAAACAGCGCAGCGTTGGCAACGTCCTGTGCTTCACCCAGGCGACCCAGCGGGATGCCATCGATGATCGCGTGGCGGCGCTCGTCCTGCATCAGGCCGCCTGTGATGTCGGTGTGGATCAGGCCGGGTGCAATCGAGTTTACCCGCACGTTGTCAGGGCCCAGCTCACGGGCCATGGCTTTACCCAGCCCCAGCACGCCGGCTTTCGCTGCGCTGTAGTGTGGGCCACCGAAGATGCCACCGCCGCGCTGCGCCGATACCGACGACATGCAAATGATGCTGCCGGATTGCTGTTGGCGCATGTGCGGGATCACTGCCTGCGACATCAGCAATGTGCCGCGCAGGCTTACGTCCAGCACTTTGTCATAGTCGCTGTGCTTGATGTCCAGAATCTTCAACGGTTGAGTGATGCCTGCGTTGTTGACCAGCACGTCGATACGGCCGAAGTGCTCAATGATTTGCGCTACGGCATGCTGCACTTGAGCTTCGTCGGCGACGTTGGCAGCGAGCCCCAGATGCCCTTCGCCAAGCGCGGCGGCAGCGTCGCGAGCGGCGGATTCATCCAGGTCCAGGATAACCACGCGGGCACCCTGTTGTGCGAACGTGGTGGCAGTGGCTCGTCCGATACCACGTGCCGATGCTGCGCCTGTGATGATGGCGACTTTTCCTTGAAGAAGCATGAGTGAAACCTCTGATTATTTTTATGGGTTCGATTCACCTGAATCGATAGGCGCAGCTTGTTCTTCAGGTGCAGGCCGAGCAATAAGGTAAAAATCACTCGTTGCTGAAGAAAATTCATGGCTCGCATTGCGCGATGGCCAATGATTGAATGCGTCTTCCAAGCAAGGTCAATATCTACAGCGGAAGCCGATGCATGAAAGTCACTGCCGATGCGATACCCGTCATTCCACCGTTGAGGGCAATTCAGTGCTTTGAACAGACCGCACGTTTCGGCAATGTAGCGCGCGCTGCCGAGACACTCGACTTGACGCCTTCAGCTGTCAGCCATCAACTCGCCAATCTAGAGGGAATGATCGGTCGCCAGTTGTTCATTCGAGAGGCTCGCGGTGTGAGGCTTACACCGGTAGGCGAGCAGTACTTGAAAGAAATTTCGGGTGTGCTCCATAGCCTGGCAATTGCCACCGAGCGTGCAGCGAGCGACGTCAGCCTTGATTGCCTGCGGCTGCACTCGTCACCCAGTTTTGGTCTTTTGTGGATCATGCCGAGGCTGGAGGCGTTTCGACTGGCGCATCCTGATATCCAGATCAACCTCTCCTGTTCGTACGAGTCCTTGCACTTCAGCCGGGACAAGATTGATGTTGATATCCGCCACGGCACACCGAACTGGCCAAGTTATGAAGTCCGCACGATACGCGATGAGACGTTCACTGTTCTGGCGTCACCGGGCCTGCTTGCCAAGCGTGCTGTCTCACATCCACGCGACCTGCTGAGCCAAGACCTTATTCTGTCTGAGGCCACCCTGCTCAAATGGCCGCAATGGTTCGCTCAACATGGGTTGGAGCGCCCTGAGAAACCTTATGCATTGAGTTTTGACCGCTCTTACATGACCTTGGAGGCCGCGAGCCACGGCCTTGGTTTCGCGCTCGAAAGTTCAATTCTCGCTCACAAGTATCTTCTCTCTGGCGCGCTGGTCGAAGTCGCACCCGATGCGTTGCGAGTCCCTGTGGCAGCGCACCATCTCGTTTTCCCAAGGGCTCATTCCAGCTTCCCGCGAGTGCGGCGGTTTCTGGAGTGGATGGAGAGCGAGTTGGGGCAGGGCTTCGCTTTCTAGTGCTTGGTGCCGAAGACGGCTGCGAACATAGGAGTGGGTTGACCTGACCTTGGTCATTCCCACGCACAGCTATTTCGCCTATTGTCGGCTCTCCCTCCCCGGAACGAATGGCAGATCCATGGAAAAAGTCATCGTCATCACCGGCGGCAGCCGTGGCATCGGCGCCGCCACGGCGTTGCTGGCCGCCCGTCAGGGCTACCGCATCTGCATCAACTACCACACCGACGAGCAGGCCGCCGAAGATATCCTGGGCCAGGTCCGCGCCTTGGGCGCCGAGGCCATTGCCGTGCGCGCCGACGTCAGCGTCGAGGATGAAATCATCCAGCTGTTCCAGCGCGTTGATGATGAACTCGGCCCGGTCACCGCATTGGTCAACAACGCCGGCACCATCGGCCAGCAAAGCCGGGTGGAAAATATGTCCGAGTTTCGCCTGCTCAAGGTCATGAAAACCAATGTCGTCGGCCCCATGCTCTGCGCCAAGCACGCCCTGCTGCGCATGGCACGTCGGCATGGCGGGCAGGGCGGGGCCATCGTCAACGTGTCATCGGTGGCTGCACGCCTGGGTTCGCCCAACGAATATGTCGACTATGCCGCCTCCAAGGGCGCACTCGATACCTTCACCATTGGTCTGTCCAAAGAGGTGGCTGGCGAGGGCGTGCGGGTCAATGGCGTTCGCCCGGGCTACATTCACACCGGCTTCCATGCGCTGTCCGGTGATCCGGACCGCGTCAGCAAGCTGAAACCCGGCTTGCCCATGGGCCGGGGCGGGCGCCCTGAAGAAGTGGCCGAAGCCATTCTCTGGTTGCTGTCTGACAAGGCATCCTACTCCACGGGCAGCTTCATCGACCTGGGTGGCGGGCGCTGAGCGCGCCCGTCAATCCTCAAGCAGGGTGCGGACCCGCTCGGCCAGCACCTCCAGTTCAAACGGCTTGGTCAGCACCAGCGTGCCTTGTAGCAACTGGCCGTCACTGAGCGCCGCGCTTTCATCGTAGCCGGTGATGAACAGCACCTTGAGGTCCGGGTAGCGCTCGCGGCAGCGCTCAGCCACCTGGCGGCCATTCAGGCCGCCGGGCAAGCCGATATCGCTCAGTAACAGGTCTGGCCGTTCGCCGTTTTGCAGGTAGGCCAAGGCAGTTGGGCCGTCCTCGAATGCATCAACCCGGTAACCCAGCTCTTCCAGCACTTCGCAAACCACCAGGCGCAAGGCCGTCTGATCTTCGATCAACAGGATACGCCGCGCCACTGCACTCTCTTTTTCCAGTACCTTGCGCTGCGGTTTGGGGGCAGGCGGCTTGGGTTGCTCATAGTGGCGGGGCAAAAGCAGCTCGATGCGCGTGCCTTCACCCAGCGTCGAAAGTACGCGCAGTTGCCCACCCGATTGGCGCACGAACCCGTAAGTCATCGACAAACCCAGGCCAGTGCCCTGGCCCATGGGCTTGGTGGTGAAGAAGGGGTCTACGGCACGCTTGGCCACCTCCGCCGACATGCCCTTGCCGTTGTCGATGATGCTCAGCCGCACGTATTCGCCGGCGGGCAGTTCCAGCGCCTGGGCCTGTACCGCGTCAAGCAGCAGGTTGTCGCCGACGATATCGATAACGCCGCCCCCTGGCATGGCGTCGCGCGCGTTGATGCACACGTTGAGCAGGGCGCTTTCCAGTTGGGGTGGGTCGATGAACGTTGGCCATAGCTCGCAGGCAAACCGGCTGCTCAGGGTGATGGCCGGGCCAATGGTGCGGCGTAACAGCTCTTCCATGCCAGCCACCAATGTTGCCACTTGCGTTGAGCAGGGCTGCAGGGTCTGCTGGCGTGAGAACGCCAGCAAACGGTGCACCAGCGAAGAAGCCCGTTGAGCCGAGCCGCTGGAGAGCTCCAGCAATGGCTCGATGGCGTCGAAGCGTGACTGGTTCAGGCGTTGGCGCATCAGCTCTTGCGCGCCCAGAATACCGCCCAGCAGGTTGTTGAAATCGTGGGCGATGCCACCACTGAGCTGGCCCACGGCTTCCATCTTCTGCGCCTGGCGCAGGGCTTCCTCGGCTTTGGCCAGGCGCTTCTGCTCCTGTACGCGCTCGCTGATGTCATAGGCGAACAGAAAAGCGCCTTGTATTTCGCCATCCTGGTCGCGCAAGGCATTGAAACGCAGTTCGTAATGGTATTGCTCGGGCGCCTTGCCGAATGTCCCGATCTCGACGAATTGCTCGCCTGCCAAGGCACGCTGCCACATGGACAAGCTCAATGTCCGAACGTTTGGCTCATCGTCGATCAGGTCTGGCAAGTAATCGCCAGTTTCAGGCGTACGCCCGAACAACCGTTGAAAGTCATGTTTCGCCTGGCGATTGATGGCCAGCCAACGCATGTCTTTGTCGACCACATGCACATTGACCACGCTGTGGTCGACCAGCTCGGCGAACAGTCGTCGCTCTGCCAGTGCAGCGCTTACCCGTTGCTCCAATTCTTCGTTCAGGCGTTGCAGGGCCTGCTCTGCCCGACGGCGTTCGGTAACGTCCTTGAACAACACCGCTACCTGGCGTTTCTCGGCAGGCTCCACGCGGAAGGTGGTAACGGACAGCACACGGCCGGTAGCGACCAGTTCCTGCTCGAAATGCAGGGGCTCGCCAGTGCGCAGCACTGCGCCATAGCGGGCTACCCAGTCATCGGCTTCATCGGGCACCATCTCGCGCAGCTTTTGCCCGACCACGTTGGGGATGCCGGCGTGCTTGGCGTAGGCCGCGTTGGCCAGTACATGCACGTAATCACTGAGCGGGCCGTGCGGGCCGTCGAAGAACTCGATGATGCAGAAGCCTTCGTCCATGGTGTCGAACAACGAACGGTAGAAGTTCTGATCGTGGTCCTGGAGGCTGGCAAGCTGGGATTCCAGTTGCGCGTTCTGCCGCTGAAGGGCTTCGACGTGTTGGCGCAGTGAGCGCAGGTCGCGGGAGGGCATGCCGACGTCCGACAAAAGGGGAGGCTCTGACTTTAGCGTGTTCATCTGCATGCGAATAGCGGGTCAGTACAGTTGGCGGGCGATGCCCGGCAGCCGTCGTTCGGCCGCCGGGTGCTCGATGGTCAGAAGGAGCGGATGATCCGCCCGAGGGTTTCCATGGCCCGTTCGGCGCCGTCATGCCAAGGGCTTCCGTAGTTCAGGCGGATGCAATTGCCGAAGCGCCGGGTGGGCGAGAAAATCGGCCCGGGGGCGATGCTGATGCCTTGCGCCAAGGCCATATGGAACAGCTTGAGGGCGTCCATTTGTTCGGGCAGTTCCAGCCACAGGAAGTAGCCACCGGAAGGCTGGCTGACCCGCGTCTGCGCCGGAAAGTGGCGAGCGATGGCCGCCAGCATGTTGGCCTGCTGGCCTTCCAGCGCGTAACGCAGCTTGCGCAGGTGGCGGTCGTAGCCGCCGTGCTGCAGGTAGTCGGCAATTGCCGCCTGGGCCGGCATCGAGGCACACAGCGAGGTCATCAGTTTCAGCCGTTCGATCTTCTGCGCAAAGCGCCCGGCCGCGACCCAGCCGATGCGGTAGCCCGGTGCCAGGCTTTTGGCGAACGAGCCGCAGTGCATCACCAGGCCCTGGGTGTCGAAGGCCTTGGCCGGTTTGGGCGCCTGTTGCGAGTAGTACAGCTCGGCGTACACGTCGTCTTCGATCAACGGCACCTCATGGCGCGCCAGCAACTCCACCAGGGCCTGTTTCTTGGCTTCCGGCATGCTGGCGCCCACCGGGTTCTGGAAGTTGGTCATGCACCACACGGCCTTGACCGGGTGCTTCTCCAGGGTTTGTGCCAGCACGCCCAGGTCCATGCCTTCGCGCGGGTGCACCGGGATTTCCACCGCCTTGAGCTTGAGCCGCTCCAGTACCTGCAGGCAGGCATAGAAGGCCGGGGCCTCGATGGCTACCAGGTCGCCGGGCTGAGTCACTGCCTGCAGGCACAGGTTCAGGGCCTCCAGTGCGCCGTTGGTGATCAGCAGTTCTTCCATGGGCAGCATCAGCCCGCCAACCATGTAGCGCAGGGCAATCTGCCGGCGTAGTTGCGGGTTGCCGGGCGACAGGTCGGTGACCACCATGCGCGGGTCCATGCTGCGGCTGGCGCTGGCCAGCGAGCGCGACAGGCGTTGCAGCGGGAACAGTTCGGGGCTGGGGAAGGCCGAACCGAACGGTATGGTGTTGGGGTCCTTGATCGAGTCGAGGATCGAAAACACCAAGGCGCTGACGTCGACATCGGTAGACTCGCTGACCGGCTGCAGCGCTTGAGGTTCGCTGAACTGGCGTGGGGCGTGGGCGTTGACAAAATACCCCGAGCGCGGCCGGGCGCGGATCAGCCCGCGCCGCTCCAGCAGGTAATAGGCCTGGAAAACGGTAGAAGGGCTGACCCCGTGGGTCTGGCTGGCGTAGCGCACCGAGGGCACGCGCTGGCCGGGGCCCAGTACCCCGGAGCGGATCAGTTCGGCAATGTCGTCGGCAAAGCGTTCGTAGCGTTTCATTCTGGCCTTCTGTCGAAGCCTGGCAGGCAAGGTGGCGTCAGTGTAAGGGATCAACGGTTCATGGGGGCGACGAAGCGGCTGTGGGCCACGCTGCGGATGGCGGGGTCGTCACGCTCGCTGATTTCGAAGCTGAGTGTTTGCGAGCTGCTGGTCGGGCGCTCGGCGAGCATCGCCACCGACACCGGCAGTTCACTCATTTCGCCCGCCGGGATGACCAACGCGGTGTTGCCCTGCAAGGTGAAGCCGTCGGCGTCCAGCAGGCGCAACGCATAGTGCTGGGTGCGCTCGGTCTTGTTGATGACCTTGAGCAGGTAGATGTTCTCGATCTGGCCCAAGGCATTTTCACGGAACAGGCCACGGTCCTTGATCACATCCAGCGACACCATCGGGCGCAGTTGCAAGGCCACCACCAGCGCCGCGATCATCACCACCAGCGCAGCGGCATAGCCGAGCAGGCGTGGGCGCAGCCAGTGAGTAGTTCCGCCCTGCAGGCTGTGTTCGGACTTGTAGCCAATCAGCCCGCGAGCGTAACCCATCTTGTCCATCACCCCGTCGCAGGCGTCGATGCACGCTGCGCAACCGATGCAGGCCATTTGCAAGCCATCGCGGATATCAATGCCGGTGGGGCACACCTGCACACACAGCGTGCAGTCGATGCAGTCGCCCAGGCCTTGGGCCTGGACGTCGCTGCCCTTCTTGCGCGGGCCACGGGCCTCACCGCGCCGTGGGTCATAGGCGACGGCCAGGGTGTCCTTGTCGAACATCACACTCTGGAAGCGCGCATACGGGCAAATGTGCAGGCACACCGCTTCACGCAGCAGGCCGGCATTGATGTAAGTGGCGGCGGTGAAGAACAGCACCCAGAACAGCGCCACGCCGCCCAGTTGCAAGGTGAACAGTTCTGCGGCCAGAGGGCGAATCGGTGTGAAATAGCCGACGAAGGTCAGCCCAGTGAGGAGACCGATGACCAGCCACAGGCTGTGTTTCAGGGTGCGGCGCCCCAGTTTGTTCAGGCTCCAGGGCGCGGCGGCCAGTTTGATGCGCTGGTTGCGGTCACCTTCGGTGACCTTTTCGCACCACATGAACAGCCACGTCCAGGTGCTCTGCGGGCAGCTGTAGCCACACCACACGCGGCCGGCGTACACGGTGATGGCGAACAGGCCGAAGGCGCAAATGATCAGCAGCGCTGACAACAGGATGAAGTCCTGTGGCCAGAAGGTCGCGCCAAAGATGTGGAATTTGCTGTTGGCCAGGTCCCACAACACGGCCTGGCGTCCGTTCCAGTTCAGCCAGGCGGTGCCGAAGAACAGCACGAACAGGGCACCGGCAAAGCCGATGCGCAGGTTGCGGTACAGCCCGCTGAAGCTGCGGGTGTGAATGCCGCTGTCGGTGTGTCGCGGTCGGGGGCTGGCTGGGGTGGGGGCGATCTCTGTGAAAGGGATTCTATTGTTCATGGCTCGGTGCTCATCAGGCCTCGATCAGGCATGAGCACTATGGCCCTGAGGCTGTTATCAGCACAGGCTCAGATTTTGCGATAAAAACCATATCAGATTACCCGGCTTCGACCGCCAGGCCTTAAATTACCGAGCCTGGCACGCTGGCCTTCAGATGCCTGCGGCTATCCACCGCACCCGCTACGGTCAACGCATCGGCCTCGGCTTCGGTAATGGGGACGCGCTGGCCTGCCAGCAGTGCCACTGACATGCGCAGGTGTTCGTCGGTGACGATTTCGATAGCAGGGCCATCGCCTTCGATGCGCAGGTTCTCGCCGATCAGGGTGCAGCGGCGGGTGTTTTCGTCGATTTCAACGGGCATGGCGTTGTCCTCCTTGTAGGGTTACAGGGTGGACCACAATGCAAGGCGGGTTGCTGCATCAGGGGGCTGAAAGGAGAAGAAAGGAGGAGGGCGGGAAGCACTGAGGGGAGCCGAAGCTCCCCTCAAAGCGTTGTTGCTTGCTCTTTTTTTATTATTGGGACCGGCCTTTTGTTGTTTTTGTCAGCCTGTCCTGGTGTTGCGGGCGACCCCCATGCGGGGTCAAGAGCAAACGTATTTTTTTGAGCGCTGACCTGCTTTCATCATGGCTGATCCGAACCTGGCTGCCGCTACCTTGAGGTAGTTTTATTGTTCTGTGCCAGACCGCGGGGCGTACCCCTGAAAAGCGTGTCTACTCCAAAAAAATCTGCTTGCTACGCCTCTGCCGTGTTGTTCTTGTTATGTCAGAGCCGTTACCTGTTGTTTTTATTGGGTGTCACATTTTTTTTGTTCTTGTACCAAAGATATAGCAGGGTGCGTGCCAACTTTTGAAAGTCTTTTAAAATCAGTGGCTTAGCGGTTTTCGTCAAAAGTGCTTGGCCTGAGATTCTGCCGATTTGTTTCCCTGTTACCCGATTTTTTGCTGTGAAATGTGGGGTCGGTAACACTTCACCCACACCTGTGTGACACCCGTATGACTTACTGCGCGCTGCGCGCCCGCGCTACCCGCGACCCATTGCCGCGGCCCAGCACGCTACTGATGCGTTGGCCGGCGGCGATCAGCCGGTCGAGGTCGATGCCGGTTTCAATGCCCAGCCCTTGCAGCAGGTACACCACATCTTCGCTGGCGATGTTGCCGGTAGCCCCTTTGGCGTAAGGGCAGCCGCCCAGCCCGGCCACCGAGCTGTCGAATACGCTGATGCCTTCGAGCAGGCTGGCATAGACGTTGGCCAGGGCCTGGCCATAGGTGTCGTGGAAGTGCCCGGCCAGTTGCTCGCGCGGCACCTGGGCAGAGACCACCTCGAACAGGCGCCGGGTATCGCCGGCAGTGCCGGTGCCGATGGTGTCACCCAGCGATACTTCGTAGCAGCCCATGTCGTGCAGTGCGTGGGCCACCGGGGCCACCTGTTCAGCGCTGACCTTGCCTTCATAAGGGCAGCCGAGTACGCATGACACATAGCCACGCACGCGTACACCGTGGTTGCGCGCAGCTTCCATGATCGGCTCGAAGCGCTTGAGGCTGTCGCTGATAGAGCAGTTGATGTTGCGCTGCGAAAACGCTTCGGAGGCGGCCGCGAACACTGCCACTTCCTTCACCCCGGCAGCCAGCGCGTCCTCGAAACCGCGCAGGTTGGGTGCCAGCGCTGCATAAGTAACACCGGGGCGCTGGTCGATACCGGCGAACACCTCGGCAGAGCCGGCCATTTGCGGCACCCACTTGGGCGAGACGAAGCTGCCCACTTCTATATAGGCAAGGCCCGCTTCGGTAAGGTCGTTGACCAGGCGCACCTTGTCGGCAACGCTGATGGGCTGGGCTTCGTTCTGCAGGCCGTCGCGGGGGCCGACTTCGACCAGGCGGACGTGTTGGGGCAAGGACATGGCGGGTTTCCTGTGGGGTTCAACGGTTGTCTTTGTTGTTCAGGGTGGCGGCCAGGGCTTGTTCGCAACGCTCCTGGGCGGTGTCCAGTTCCAGTTGCATCTGGTGGATATCGAGCATCTGCTGCTCCAGCTGGGCGCGGCGCTCGGCGATTTTTGCCAGCATGCTGTTGAGCTGCTTGAGGTTGCCGCTGGTGGGGTCGTACAGCTCGATCAGCTCGCGGCACTCGGCCAGTGAAAAGCCGATGCGCTTGCCGCGCAGGATGAGCTTGAGGCTGACCTTGTCGCGGGCCGAATAGATTCTCTCCAGGCCACGGCGTTCGGGGCTCAACAGGCCCTGCTCTTCATAGAAGCGGATGGCCCGGGTGGTGATGTCCAGCTCGCGGGACAGGTCGGAGATGCTGTAGGTCTGGGTGCTCATGCTGGGGCTCGGCGTGGGGTATGCGGGTATCCTGAGGGCAGGTTGACGTATACGTCAAGCAGCCTGCCGCAATCAGTCCGGCTGCGCCGCGCGTCGGTACCCGTTAGGGGTCTCCCCGGTCAACCGCTTGAACCACCGGGCAAAGTACGTCGGGTCGGTGAATCCGAGGCTATCCGACAACTGCCCGATACTCATCCGCGTATAAATCAGGTTACGCCGCGCCTCCAGCAGCAACCGTTGGTGCACCACCTGCAACGCAGTCTGCCCGCTCAAAGCCCTGCACAGCTGGTTCAGTTGCAGGCTTGGAACGTTCAACCGTGCGGCAAAGGCCTCTACTGACAGATGCTCGCGGTAATGCGCCTCGACCAGCCGCAGGTACTGCCCCAGTAACTGCCGGTCGCGTTCGTCGCGGTTACGCGGTGCCTGCCCCAGTTGCTGGCGGCGGTTGATCCACACCATCAGCGCGGTCACCAGCGCTTCAAGCATGGCCGCACGCGCCGGGGCATTGCCCTGGTACTCCTGCTGCAAGGTGTCGATCAGGCTGCGCAGGTGCACACGGTCATGCCCAAGCGGGTAGCACGCAGGTTGCGCCAGCACCGCCAGCGGCATGCCCAGGCGCTGTTCCAGGTTCGCCACCAGCGCGGTGCCGAAGGTGAGCACATAGCCCTGGATATCGGCGCTGAAGCGAAAGCCATGCACGGTCATCGGCGGCACCACCTGGATCGCCGCTTCGCCGATGGCGCTGCGCAACCCTTCGATCTCCACCTGGGCCTGGCCGCGCTGTACATACAGCAACTGGAACAGCTCGGCATGCTGGTGTGGCTTGATCTCCCAGTGGTGCAGGCGGCTGCGCGCAGGGATCGATTCGCAGTGCAGCAGGTCGGTGCCGGGCCAGGCCTGGTTTTCGCCATACAGCTTGAACAACGGAACGCCGGGGAGGGTGGATTTCATCAGGGGTAGCCTGTCCGTTAATCGAACGTTTTTTATAAAAGTGCAGGTTTTAGATGGAATAGCACACTTCGGTAGCATTTTTTGCCAGTAAAAATGCAAGGGCAAACCCTAACAGCAGATGCCGCCCCACTGCCAGTCCAGGGCCGGCATCGTCCGAACAGAGACAACAACAATGAAAACTCAGGTTGCAATTATTGGTGCAGGTCCGTCTGGCCTGCTGCTGGGCCAACTGCTGCACAAGGCCGGCATCGATAACGTCATCGTCGAGCGCCAGACGCCTGAATACGTACTTGGCCGCATCCGTGCCGGGGTGTTGGAGCAAGGCACTGTCGACCTGCTGCGCGAAGCCGGTGTGGCCGAGCGCATGGACCGTGAGGGCCTGGTGCACGAAGGGGTCGAGTTGCTGGTCGGCGGGCGCCGCCAACGCCTGGACCTGAAAGCCCTGACCGGCGGCAAGACCGTCATGGTATACGGCCAGACCGAAGTCACCCGTGACTTGATGCAGGCCCGTGAAGCCAGTGGCGCGCCGATCATCTATTCCGCCAGCAATGTCCAGCCACATGAGCTGAAGGGCGAAAAGCCCTACCTCACGTTTGAGAAGGACGGCCAGTTGCACCGGGTGGATTGCGACTACATCGCCGGGTGTGACGGCTTCCACGGTGTATCGCGCCAGAGCATTCCCGAAGGTGTGTTGAAGCAGTACGAGCGGGTCTATCCGTTTGGCTGGCTGGGCCTGCTTTCGGACACGCCGCCGGTCAATCACGAGTTGATCTATGCCCACCACGAGCGTGGTTTCGCGTTGTGTAGCCAGCGCTCGCAAACACGCAGCCGCTACTACCTGCAGGTACCTTTGCAGGACCGGGTCGAAGCGTGGTCGGACGAGCGTTTCTGGAACGAGCTGAAAGCCCGTTTGCCCGCCGACGTAGCGGCTGACCTGGTCACAGGCCCGGCTTTGGAAAAAAGCATCGCCCCGCTGCGCAGCCTGGTGGTAGAACCGATGCAGTATGGTCACCTGTTCCTGGTGGGTGACGCGGCGCACATCGTCCCGCCTACCGGTGCCAAGGGCTTGAACCTGGCAGCGTCGGACGTGAATTACCTGTATCGCATTCTGGTCAAGGTTTACCGCGAAGGGCGCACCGACCTGCTGCAGCAATACTCCCCGCTGGCCCTGCGCCGGGTGTGGAAAGGCGAGCGCTTCAGCTGGTTCATGACCCAGTTGTTGCACGACTTCGGCAGCCACAAAGACGCCTGGGACCAGAAGATGCAAGAGGCCGACCGCGAGTACTTCCTGACGTCGCCAGCCGGGCTGGTGAACATTGCCGAGAACTACGTGGGCTTGCCGTTCGAGGAAGTGGCTTAGTTTTTTTCAGGGGTACGACAGGGTATCTTCGGGGCTTTTGAAGTTCGCAGGAAGCATGCCGATGTACTTCTTTCCACCCCTGATCAGCGCCCTTTGCCTGGTAGCCGCCAGTGGCCTGGCCTGTGCCGACCAGGTGCTGCCCGCACCTCCCGAGCTGGCCTCTGGCTACCGCACAGGCTTGCAGCCCGTGCAGGCCAGCCGCCATATGGTTGCTGCAGCCAACCCGTTGGCCAGCGAAGCGGGGCGGGCAATGTTGCGTGCCGGTGGCAGCGCCATCGATGCGGCCATTGCGATGCAGATGGTGCTGACCTTGGTCGAGCCGCAATCCAGCGGTATTGGCGGCGGGGCATTCATCCTCTATTGGGACGGGAAGCGCGTGCAGGCGTTCGATGGCCGCGAGGCCGCACCGGCGGCTGTGACGCAAACGTTGTTCCTGCAAGCCGACGGCACACCGATGCCATTCAGGGCGGCGCAGATTGGCGGGCGCTCGGTGGGCGTGCCGGGTGTTCTGCGTGCTTTGAAACTGGCACACGATCAGCACGGCAAGCTGCCCTGGCGCGATCTGTTCGCGCCGGCCATCGCGCTGGCACGCAACGGTTTCCCGGTGTCCGAGCGCCTTCACACCTTGTTGTCCGCTGACCCGTTCATTGCCCGGTCACCGTCCATGGCCCGCTACTTCCTGGATGAGCAGGGCAGGCCGCTGGCGGTGGGAGCGATCCTGCGCAACCCCGAGCTTGCGCAGGCCTTCGATCAGATTGCCGCGCAAGGCCCTGACGCGTTCTATACCGGCGAGATTGCCGAAGCCATCGTGGCCACGGTGCGCAGCCATGCCAATGCCGGTTACCTCTCGTTGCAGGACTTGCAGCAGTACCAGGCCAAAGAGCGCGAGCCCGTGTGCGGCCCCTATAAGGTCTGGCGCATCTGCGGCATGCCGCCGCCGTCCTCGGGCGGGGTGACGGTGTTGCAGACCCTGGGCATTCTCGAAGCCGTACAACGCGCCACGCCGCAGCGCGATCTGGCAGTGTTGCGCCCGCTTGCGAATGCATCCCCGGCTGGCCTGGAGGCATCACCGCTGGCCGTGCACCTGATCGCCGAGGCTGAGCGTTTGGCCTATGCCGACCGCGCACAGTACCTGGCCGACAGCGATTACGTGCCGGTCCCGGTCAAGGCGCTTACCGACGCCAACTACCTGGCCAGCCGTGCAGCGCAGATTGGCGAACACAGCATGAAGCGGGCTCGCCCGGGCCAACCCCAGGGCGCCGACTTGGCCCTGGCCCCGGATCGCTCGCCATTGCGCATTTCCACCTCGCACCTCAGCGCGGTGGATGACAGCGGCCAGGCCCTGGCCATGACCACCTCGGTGGAGGCGGCGTTCGGCTCGCACCTGATGGTCAAGGGCTTCCTGCTCAACAACCACCTCACTGACTTCTCGTTCATTGCGCAGGAGCACGGCAAACCCGTGGCCAACCGGGTACAGCCGGGCAAGCGGCCGCTGTCGGCCATGGCACCAACGCTGGTGTTCTCGCGAGCATCGGGCGATCTGGTGGCCAGCCTGGGGTCACCGGGCGGCTCGCAGATCATCGGCTATGTGAACAAGGCGTTGGTTGGCTTGCTGGATTGGCAGCTCGATCCGCAACAGGCCGCAGGCTTGCCCAACTTTGGCAGCCGCAATGCTGGCACCGAGGTGGAAGCGGGGCTGAGCAGCCCGGCGCTGATCCGGCAGTTGGCAGCCTGGGGGCACGAGGTAACGCCCATGACCATGACCAGCGGTATGCAGATCATCCAGCGCAGTGGCGAGGGTTGGTCGGGCGGGGCTGACCCGCGGCGTGAAGGTGTGGCCCTTGGCGACTAGCCGTGATAGAACGCAGTCTTGCCATTCAGTAGTTGAATACCCAGATGTCCATTAGCGTGAAATCGAATAGGGCGCTGTTCGACCTCGACCTGCTACGCGCCATTGTGGTGGTGGCCGATTGCGGCAGCTTCACCACCGCTGCCGCTCGCCTGCACTCGACACAGTCGACCATCAGCCAGAAGGTACGCCGCCTGGAAGACATGGTCGGCCACCGTTTGCTGGTGCGGGGCAACCGCGATGTGCTGCCCACCGATGCCGGGCAAACCTTGCTCGGCTACGCCCGGCACATGCTGGCCTTGAACGACCAGATGCTCGAAGCCCTGGCCGGGGCGATGGTGGGCACCACCGTGCGCCTTGGTGTGCCCGAGGACTTCGTTGGCGGGCGCACCACCAATGCGCTGTCGGCCTTCAGCCGCCTGCACCCGCAGGTGAAGCTGGAAGTGACCAGTGGTCTGTGCCGCGACCTCAGCCAGGCCTACGACAACGGTGAGCTCGACTTGGTGTTGCTCAAGCAGCGGCGCAACACCCGCGAGGGCGTGGCCTGCTGGCCCGAGCGCCTGCAATGGATCGACAGTGCGCGCACCCCCGCCTTCGAGCTGGACCCGATCCCTTTGGTGACCTTCCCGCCGCGTGGGCTGTACCGCGAGGACATGATCAACGCCATCGAAGGCATGGGGCGGCGCTGGCGCATCAGTTTCACCAGTTCCAGTCTCAGTGGTATCCAGGCGGCAGTGGCCGATGGCATGGGCGTCAGCCTGCTACCGCCAAGGGCGGCCACTGGCGAGCATCGGGTGCTGGGGTTGGGGCAGGGGCTGCCGGAGGTCGACAGTTATGAAATCGTCATCGTGCATCGGCCGACGGCGGATGTGATGGTCAAGGCGTTGGCCGAGGTGATGACGCAACTGCTGGCGGGCGGTGGGATATAGCGTGTCTGACGACATGGCGCTCCTACACCGACCGCGTCAGTGGTCAGGCCGCAGCCATTCTCGGCGACAGGTGAATGCCCGCGATCATCCTGTCGACGGCCTTGCGTGATAGCGCCACAATACGCCCGTCACGCCCGGCCAGCTCGATGGCGTTACCGGCAAACTGACAGATCTGCTGAGTAAATCACGATGTGCCCTCCGGGGTGGGTGGAGAACCCGTTGTTGGGGAATACCGAGTCTGGGTTAGGCAACGCGTCGGATGCGGTTTTTGCCGGCGCGGCCACGGGTGTGGCTGAACAGGTCTTTCGGGTCGTCTTCCACCCACGGCACCAGGTCGATCTTCGAGCCCATGCCGCGTTTTTCAGCTTGCTGTAGTACGTACCGTAGTACGGTGTAATCCTCCAGGGCGAAGCCCACCGAATCGAATACGGTGACCTGGCTGTCACTCTGGCGCCCCTCGGTTTCGCCGCGCAGGACACGCCACAGGTCGACGACAGGGAAGTCCGCCGGCAGTTGCTGGATGTCGCCTTCAACACGGGTTTGTGGTTCGTACTCGACGAACACGCGGGCCTTGCGCAGTACATCAGCGTGCAGCTCGGTCTTGCCCGGGCAGTCGCCACCCACGGCATTCAGGTGCATGCCGGGTTCGAGCATGTCGGGGGTGATAATGGTCGCGTAGGCCTTGTCGGCGGTAACAGTGGTGATGATATCCGCGCCTTTCACGGCTTCGGCTACCGAGCCGGCCCGGCGGATCGTGAGGCCGCTGTATTCCTTGAGGTTGGCAATCAGCTTGGCGGTGGCCAGCGGGTCGGTGTCGTACGCAACGATTTCTTCGATGCCCAGGTGCTTATGGAAGGCCAGCGCCTGGAATTCGCTTTGTGCGCCGTTGCCGATCAGCGCCATCTTGCGCGCGTTCGGCCGAGCCAGGGCCTGCGCGGCCATCAACGAGGTGGCGGCGGTGCGCAAGGCGGTGGCGATGGTCAGTTCGGACAGCAACACCGGGTAGCCGGTGTCGACATCGGCCAGCACGCCAAAGGCCATTACCGTATGCAGGTCACGGGCAGTATTGGCCGGGTGGCCGTTAACGTATTTGAAGGCATAGCGGCTGTTGTCGGCAACTGGCATCAATTCGATAACACCCACTTCCGAATGGCTGGCAACACGCGCAGACTTGTCAAACTCCTGCCAGCGTTTGAAGTCTTCGCGGATGGCCTCAGCCAGTTCGCCTATGAACGGCGCTACGCCAATGTCATGTACCAAGTCCGACATGGTTGGAACATCAATGAAATACGTCATGCTCTTGCACCTTGTTATTGCGCGGTCGCCCTGATCACGGCAGGCGGCACGCTTAAGATTGTTGGAGTGGCATGAACATTTTGATGAAAGGTTGCGTCAATCGGAAGAATGCAGGTTGCCAGTTTCATCAGCTTTCTAGACAATCTGCCACCCCCAAGTAGCAATCTGATTATTGGCAGGCGTTATGGATACGATCGATCGGGAACTGATTGCGCTGTTGCGGGACAATTCACGTACCCCTGTGTTGACCCTGGCGAAGAAGCTCAAGGTGGCCAGGGCAACCGTGCAAAACCGCATTACCCGGCTCGAAGAGCAGGGCGTGATCATTGGCTACACAGTACGCCTGCGCTCCGACGCGCTGGAGCAGGGCGTGCGGGCAATCACCAGCATCGGCATCAGTGGCCACCACGCTGCAGAGGTCAAGCACGCGCTGCGCGGGCATCCCAACGTGGTGGCCATCCATACCACCAATGGCCGCTGGGACCTGATGGCAGAGCTGCGCGCCGACACCCTCGAAGCCTTCGACCGGGCGCTCAACACCATTCGGTCAATCCCGCACATCGAGAATACCGAGACCAGCATCCTGCTCTCGACCTACAAGATGTGACCGCTGGGTCAGGCCTTTTGACAGGCGCATTGCGCAAACTGTCACCCAAGCTTTTCACTCTGCAAAAAATCCCTTTGCCGGTGTGCATTCTGTAGCGTTCCGCTTGACCTGGGCCGATGGCAGAATGAAACGGCTTTCGCGGGACGGTTTCAGGCGCACGTTCTGAAGGTGCGTTCAAACACTAAGAAAGTCCGCTGCGAAGTTGCATCGGGCGTTAGTTTGATTTTTTGTTACTGCCTGCGCTCTCATCATTTAAATGACATGAAACCTGCACCTTGGCACCCACTTGTTGGTGCGCTGTGGGGCGTGGAAGTTTTACAGAAAAAAAGAATAAGAGGTTGACGATGCATCAAACGTGCAACGCGTAAAGCACTGCGCCGGAAGAGGGCCGAGTGCTCAAGCGTTAACGCGCTCCTACAAGGGCTCGCTCAGGCTAGGTGACATCTCAGGGCTGGCGCTCGGCAACAGCCCGCAACGTACGCAACGTCACCAACGGCGCATCCACCACGAACCGATTGGCAAGCCAGCCCGGCACATCTCCGGCCGGGTCGGCTTGCAACTGGTACGTCACTTCGGTCAACCGATCACCCAACGGTTTCATTCGCCACTCACCACTCAGGCGCTGCACACGGATCAACCCGTCAACCTTGGGAATCCTGTCGGGCTCAGCGCTCAGGTGCCGCAACAGCGTACCGTCATCCAGGCGTTCGCTGCTCACCTTCAACACAATGTCCCGTGGCATGGTCGGCCAGGGCAGGTTGGTGGTCAGGTACACCCAGGTATTGGCACCGTCCACATCCAGCAGGCGCATCTGGTCACAGGCATATAGCCACTTGCAGGCCACCCGCAGGTTCTCCTGCAGGTCGGTGAGCGT
Organism: Pseudomonas sp. OG7; assembly: GCF_014192825.1. NCBI lineage: Bacteria > Pseudomonadati > Pseudomonadota > Gammaproteobacteria > Pseudomonadales > Pseudomonadaceae > Pseudomonas > Pseudomonas sp. OG7. The sequence goes on from NZ_JACHYK010000007.1 coordinate 299,529, forward strand.
GCGCACGCTGGCTTTCATGGTGCTCACACCACGAAACTGCTGGTAGGGCGAGTCGGGCACGCCACTGAGGTACACGCGGATGCCCTCGCGGTCGTAGGCGAGGGTCCAGGCATCGGCGGCCAGGGCAGGGGTGCAGAGCAACAGGAGGGTAAGCAGCAGGCAGCGGGGCATGGCCGGTACCGTGCGGGGGATGGGTGTTTCAGTATGCGCGGCAAACAGAAAGCCCGCCAGATTGGCGGGCTTAGAGCATCAGCCTGAGCTTAGCGCTTAGGGTTCAGCGTCAAATGCACATGACGGTTCACGTCCTTGTACAGCAGGTAGCTGAACTTGCCTGGGCCGCCGGCGTAGCAGGCTTGCGGGCAGAAGGCGCGCAGCCACATGAAGTCGCCGGCTTCCACTTCGACCCAGTCCTGGTTCAGGCGGTACACTGCCTTGCCTTCCAGCACGTACAGGCCGTGTTCCATCACGTGGGTTTCCGCGAACGGGATGACGCCGCCCGGCTGGAAGGTGACGATGTTCACGTGCATGTCGTGGCGCATGTCGGCCATGTCGACGAAGCGGGTGGTGACCCAGCGGCCTTCGGTGCCCGGCATTTCGATGACGGTGGCGTTGTCGCGGTGGGTAACGAACGACTCAGGTACGTCCAGGCCTTCAACCTTCTGGTAGTGCTTGCGCAGCCAGTGGAAGGTGACGTTGGACTTGCTGTTGTTGCGCAGGCTCCACTCGGCGCCCGGGGCCAGGAAGGCGTAGCCGCCCGGTACCAAGGTGTGATGCTTGCCTTCGACGGTGATGTCCAGCTCGCCTTCGACGATAAACACCACGGCTTCGGCGTTCGGGTCCAGCTCTGGGCGCTCGCTGCCGCCTTCCGGGGCCACTTCGACGATGTACTGGGAGAAGGTCTCGGCAAAACCGGTCAGTGGGCGGGCAATGACCCACATGCGCATCTTGTCCCAGAACGGCAGGTGGCTGGTGACGATGTCACGCATCACGCCTTTAGGGATAACGGCATAGGCTTCGGTGAACATGGCACGGTCAGTCAGCAGCTCGGTTTGAGCCGGGTGCCCACCGTGGGGGGCGAAGTACGAATGGTTCGACATGGACGGTCTCGACTTGTTGTTCTCTCCCCATGCCGTGAACCGCACCGGCCGGTGCGGCGCAGGGGATGTGGCGACAGAATAGGGTCGAGCGCGTGGCATCCACAAATTAAATGTTGGAATACCCGGTATTTGATCGCTGAATGTCAACCTGACGCCCAATGTGCTGTGCCGGCAACTGGTCGCCTTGGCCGAACAGCTTGTGGCGCAGGGTGCCCTCGGTGTAGCGCGAAGGGTAGCGGCCACGGCGTTGCAGTTCTGGCACCAGCAAATCGACGACATGGGTAAGGTCGTCCGGTTGCACGGCATAGGTCAGGTTGAAGCCGTCGATGCCGGTCTGGTCCAGCCAGTTTTCCAACTGGTCGGCGACCTCGCTGGCTGAGCCGACCAGCACCGGCCCGCGACCACCCAGGCCAACGAATTCGGCGGCCTCGCGCACGGTCCAGCGGCGCTTGGGGTCGGCGGCGGTGAACGCGGCCAGGGCGGCGCGACCGGCATCGTTTTCGACATACTCGATCGGCGCGTCGGGGTCGAGGCCGGCAAAGTCGATGCCGGTCCAGCCCGACAGCAGTGCCAGGGCAGCGTCCAGGTCGACGTAGCGACGGTATTCGGCGAAGCGGGCCTCGGCTTCTTCCCGGGTGGGGGCGACGATCAACAGCGCCTGGGCGTAGATCAGCACCTCATCACGCCCCCGCCCGGCGGCCTCGCTGGCCTGGCGGATGCCGTCGGCGTAGCGGCGCAATACCGTGGGCGTCGGGCCGCTGATGAACACGCATTCGGCATGCTGCGCGGCGAACTGCTGGCCACGTGCCGAAGCGCCGGCCTGGAACAGCACCGGCGTGCGTTGGGGCGAGGGCTGGCACAGGTGCATGCCGGGCACCTGGAAGTGCTCGCCCACATGGTTGATAGGGTGCACCCGCGAAGGTTCGATATAGCGCCCACTGTCACGTTCCAGCAGCACGGCGTCGTCGTCCCAGCTTTTTTCCCATAGTTTGTACAGCACCTGCAGGTACTCTTCGGCAAGGTCGTAGCGCTGGTCGTGGCCCAGCTGGCGCGCCAGGCCGAGGTTGCGTGCGGCGCTGTCGAGGTAGCCGGTGACGATGTTCCAGCCAACCCGGCCATTGCTCAGGTGGTCGAGCGTGGACATGCGCCGGGCGAAGGGGTAGGGGTGTTCGTAGGTCAGCGAAAAGGTAACGCCGAAACCGAGGTGCTCGGTGACCCCGGCCATGGCCGGTACCAGCAGCAGTGGGTCGTTGACCGGCACCTGCACACCGCCGCGCAAGGCGGCGTCGGGCCCGCCTTGGTAGACATCGTAGATGCCCAGGACATCGGCGATGAACACGGCGTCGAACAGGCCGCGCTCGAGCAGGCGAGCCAGGTCGGTCCAGTAGCTCAGGCGGTTGAATGCCACGCTGGTGTTGCGCGGGTGACGCCACAGGCCGGGGGACTGGTGGCTGGCGGCGTTCATGCTGAAGGCGTTGAAGCGGATCGGGCGGGGCATGGTGGCTGCGCTCCGCTCAAGGCAACACGGAAGCCGGGTAGACCGCGTCGGCCACCTGCAGCTTGCGTGGAATCAGGCCCAGGCCCTGGAAGGTATCGGCCAGTTTCTGTTGTTCGGCAATGATCTGCGGGGTGATGGCCACGGCATTGTAGTTACGCCGTTCGCTGGCCACTTCCAGCACGTTGGCGCTGATGCCCAGTTGCGGCGCCAGTAGCGCGGCAACCTCGGCAGGCTTGGCGTTGGCCCACTGGCTGACCTTGCGCAGTTCGCTGAAGAAGGTTTTCAGCAGTGCACGGTGCTGATCGGCATAGCTGGCGGTGGACAGGTAGAACGTCCGGTTGTTGGACAGGCCGCTGCCGTCACGCAGGTTCTTCAGGCCAGGCTGGCTTTCTGCTGCGGCGAGGAACGGGTCCCACAGGGTGACGGCCTGGACACTGCCGGACTGCAGGGCAGCCACGGCGTCGGCGGCGTTGTTGACGTAGGCGGGGGTGATGTCCTTGTAGGTAAGGCCAGCTTGCTCCAGCGCTACGGCCAGCAGGTACTGGGCGTTCCAGCCGCGGCCGGTGGCCACGCGCTTGCCTTTCAGGTCTTGCACGCTGGCCAGGTGGTCCTGCTCGCGCACTACCAGGCCGATGCCGCGCGGGTAGGGTTGTTCGGCGGCCAGGTACACCACCGGTTTACCGGCGGCCTGGGCGAACACGGACGGTGCATCGGCGGCATGACCCAGGTCGATGGCGCCCGTGCTCAACGCTTCGAGCAACTGCGGGCCGGCGGCAAATTCGTGCCAGCTTACGGTTACACCTTGGGGTGCCAGCGCTTTTTCCAGGGCGCCGCTGCCTTTGAGGATGTTGATGCTGTTGAACTTCTGGTAGCCGATGCGCAGGGTCTTGGCATCGTCGGCCAGAGCTTCGGACCAAGGCAGCAGGGCGCTGGCGACACTGGCCAGCAGGCCGCCGATCAGCAGCCGGCGCAGGGGAGAGAAAGCACGGGTTGGCATGGGTTTGCTCCTTGAAACCGAGTGGGAAACGATGTGCCCAGCCTAAGGAGGTGGCGTTTGGCTTTCAATTTTTATATTCCTGTTTGTTAGAATGTTTAGTTATTTTTATATCCTTTTGTTTCTTTGTAATGCTCTGCAACCTTCGACATTTTTTTCACATTCGCTTGTTAGCATCGCGGCAATCCCGAGGAGCCCCTACATGCCGCACATCCTGCGCAAGCGCAGCACCCGCATCGCCCTGACTGCCACCACCGGCCTGATTAGCGCCACCTTGGGCTTTTTCGCCTGGCAGAGCTTTTACCCGGTTCAGGCAGCCTCAGGCTGGGATGTCGAGGTACTGCACCGCGATGTGACCAAAGCCGCCTCGCTGCTGCCGCAAGCCGATGGCAGCCTGCTGGTCAGCCGCGAGCTGGATGATGGCCGTGGCAGCATCCTCAAGATCACCGCGACCGGCGACCGCGTCGTGGTGGTCGACAACCTGTCCAAGCCCGACGGCATGGTGGCGGCTCACGGGGGGTGGGTGTTCAGTCAGGAGGGCGGCCGGGCACCTGTCAGCCTGGCCCGCGATGGCCAGGTGACCCCCCTTTTCGACGGCGACAGCGTGCAAGGCTTGTGGAATGACGGCGACCACCTGTATGCCATCGAAGACCGCAAAGGCAATGGTCGCTTGATGCGTTACGACTGGAACAGCCGCCAGCTCGATGTGCTGCGTTCCGGCCTGATCGAAACCGAAGGGCTCACCCGCTGCGCAGGCCGTTTGCTGTACACCGAAAAGGCCAATGGCAAGGTCCGCGCCTTGTCCGACGATGGCAGCGACCCGGTGGTGGTCGAAGGCCTGCGCAACCCGACGTTCCTGTACTGTGACCAGCGCGGCCTGTGGATCAGCGAAGACAACACCCACCGTGCCCGGCTACTGCGTGTTGACGCCGATGGCGTTCAGCACACCGTGCTGACCTTCCTCAAGGCGCCACAGTCGATCGTGGCGGATGGCAAAGGCGGTTACTTGCTGGCCGAAGGCGGGCGCAATCGCGTGCTGCACCTGACCCCGCCGCTGGAGCGCGATACTGCCCAGCGCGAGTGATGCCAGCGGCTTGCCGTGAATGACTTCACGGCCAGCCACCCGTGAGGCTTTATGGCTACCCGACCAACAGCGCGCTTCCCTGCATGGCCGCGCTCACGGATAATCCCCTCATTCCAATAAATAGCCTGTGAGTGGGTATGAGTGATTCCGTAGTTGGCCTCGGCCAGCCTGAAACCGAAGGGGGGCGCAGAACGCGCAAGAACAACCCCGAGAAAACGCGCGAGGATATCCTCCAGGCGGCCATCAACGAGTTCGTCCAGCAAGGGCTGGCCGGCGCCCGCGTCGACGCCATCGCCGAACGCACTGCCACCTCCAAGCGCATGATCTACTACTACTTTGGCAGCAAGGAGCAGTTGTACTGCGAGTGCCTGATCAAGCTGTATGGCGACATCCGCAAGACCGAGCAAAGCCTGGACCTGGAGTCGCTGCCGGCTGAGCAGGCGATTCGTCGTCTGGTGGAGTTCACCTTCGATCACCACGATCGCAACGTCGATTTCGTGCGCATCATCTGCACTGAAAACATCCACTATGGCGAGTACGTCAAGCAGTCGCCGGCCATTCGTGAAATGAGCAGCCTGGTGCTCGAAGCGTTGGGCAACACCCTGCGCCGTGGTGTGCAGGAAGGGGTTTTCCGTGGCGGCATCGAAGTGATCGACCTGCACATGCTGATGAGCTCGTTCTGCTTCTACCGGGTGTCGAACCGCCACACCTTTGGCGAGATCTTCCAGATCGACCTGTTAGATGACGAGATCAAGCTGCGCCACAAAGCCATGATCTGTGACGCCGTGCTGCGTTACATACGCGCCTGAACGGCGCTCACTCGCCCAGCCGCTGTTCCCGCGAAGGTGGGTAGCCGAAGTAGGCTGCATAGCACTTGCTGAAATGCGACACCGAAACAAACCCGCAGGCCACTGCCACTTCCATCACCGACAGGTCGGAGTACTGCAGCAGGCGGCGGCTTTTGGTGATGCGCAGCTCCATGTAGTAACGCCGCGGTGATGTGCCCAGCTGGGCCTGGAACAGCCGGTCGATCTGCCGTCGCGAGCGCCCGCTGTAGGCGGCCAGCTGGTCGAGGCTGAGGGTTTCCTCCAGGTTGTTTTCCATCAGTTCGACGATGGTGCGCAGGTGCAGGCTCATGGACTTCTTCGCCCCCGGCCCAACCTGACGGTAACGCGCTCCGGAGAATGACAGGATTTCCTCCACGCCTTCGGCCAGGCCATCTCCATACAGCCGGCGCACCAGGCCCAGCATCAGCTCCATGGCGCCATTGGGGCTGGCGGCGCTGAGGCGGTCTCGGTCGAGGGTAAAACTGGCCGGGGTGATGCGCGTTTGCGGGCTGCGTTCGGACAGGCTGGCGCGCTGTTCGGGGTGGATGCTGCAACCGTAGTCGTCCAGCACCCCGGCGCGGCCAAGGAACCAGGCGCCGTTCCACAGGCCACCCAGGGCCATGCCGTGGGCCGCGCAGTCGTCCAGCAGGCGGTCGAGTTCCGGGTACTTCAGGGGCGTGCGCAGGCCGCCGCAGATCACCAGCAAGTCCAGCTCCTTCAGCGCCTCGGCGGACAGCTCGGTGGCCACCAGCTCCAGTCCCAGGTCGCTGAGCACCCGGTCGCCATCCATCGACAGCGGGGTGAACCGGAAACTGTCCGCGCGCAGCAGGTTGGCGGTGACCAGCACATCCATGGCAACGGTAAAGCTGGCCATCGAGAAATGTTCAAGCAGGACGAAGTCGACCCTGTACGGGGCCTGGGCATTGGCGCTGGTGGATTTCAGCCGCAGCATGTTGCTGGTACCGGTCTTCTTGCTGAACTGTCGTGGCGTGGGCACTCTGGTCTCCGCTTCCTGGCTGGCCCGCAGAGTGTGGCGGCTGGCTGGGGGAAAGACAATCTCCCGGGTGGGTGTGTCGTATTTCAGGTCGTGTTCAGGCAACCTGCCTGGCTTGGCCCTTCGCCGCCATGCCGCCCCCTGTTACCGAGGACATCCTTGATGAAGTACGCCATTGCCCTGTTGTGCAGCCTGTTACCGTTGCTGGCCAATGCCCTGGAGCCGGGCGACAAGCTGGCACCGTTCACGCTGCTTGACCAGTATGACCACGCCTACAGCCTTGATACTGGCACGCAGATCCTGCTGGTAGCGCGCGACATGGACGGCGCAAAGATGGTAAAGGCTGCGCTGGCCGAGCAGCCCAAGGGCTACCTCGAGGCGCGTCATGCCGTGTTCGTTGCCGACATCCAGCGCATGCCGGCGATCATCAGCCAGCTGTTCGCCATCCCCGCCATGCGCGCATACAACTACCGCGTGCTGCTTGACCGTGAAGGGCGCGTGGCCAGCCGCTATTCCGGGCAGGATGGCCTGGTACAGTGGTTGCAACTGGAGCAGGGAGTGCTGGTGGGCCAGCGGGCGTTTACCGATGCGGCGGCGCTGAAGTCGGCGCTGGAAAAAGCACCGCACTGAATGGGCTGCCCTGGCGCCAGACAAAACAATCTGAACCCTCGGCGCTTGCTGAAACCCAACCCATTACATGCCAAATGGGAGAGCGCTCATGGAAATCGGAACGATCTGGATCATCGTCGCGGCCTTCGTCATCCTGCTGGAGGTCTGGGCGATCTGGCACATCATCGGCAGTGATCGGCGCGCCGAACGCAAGATGCTGTGGGTCGTGTTCGTGGTGTACGCGCCATTCCCCGGGTTGCTGTTCTGGGCATGGCGCGGGCCCCGGGTGGTGAAGGGCAGGGCGGTATTGCAGGAAAAGTGACGGTGGCCGGCATCAGGCGCAGGGGCGCCTGATGCCGGCGAGGCTCACTTGGGCAGGATGTCGAAGCGTATGGCGGGGCCTAGCCCGTTCACCATCAGGCAGCCGTAGAACTTCACGGTCGACAGCACACGCAGCTGCTTGAGCGCTTTATGAATGTATTCGTGAATCAGTTTCTCAGCCTCGAGCTTGCGCTCTGCGAGGGTGGAACCCTTGAGTTCGACCGTTCCCAGCAAGGTGGTTTCAATGTGCTCAACGGTGCCCAGGCCGAGATTTTCCCTTATATGTACGCGTGCCAAGGCGGCGTCGCCATCATCGCGTGCGGTGTGCGGCTTGATGGTATAGGCCAGCTGGAAATCAAAATTACTCATGCGCTTTTCCTTGTTGGATACAGGCCTCCGTGCCGGGTCTGGGAATCTAGCGCGTGACGAGCGCCGCGCAAACAGACGCGTGGTTCACATAAGTTCGCCTTCTGTGCGAAACGTCCTACGCTGCGCTTGACCTAGAGTTTACTTGAGGTCCGATACTCCGCCACTCTTCCATCCGAGCGAGGGCATGTCGTGACCCATCCAGCCGTGTTCCAGTCGAGCAACCCTGAGGGCCTGTACGATCCCAGTGGCAATGCCTATTCCCACGTCGCCGAGGTACGCGCCGACAGCCGGCTGTTGTTCATCGCCGGCCAAGGCGGGGAGGGCAGCGATGGCCAGCTGTCGCCCCTGTTCGCCGAACAGGCCCGCCAGGCGCTGGCCAACCTGGAGCTGGCGTTGGCATCGAAAGGCGCTGGCCTGGCCCAGGTGTTCAAGCTGACCTTGCTGATTGTCGAACATTCCGAAGCGCGCCTGCGCCAATGGGTAGCGGAGGCTGACAGGGCATGGGGGCCGCATATGAAACCGACCTGCACCCTGATCCCGGTGCCACGACTGGCACTGGACGGCATGCTGGTGGAAATCGAGGCTGTGGCAGCACTGCAATGACGCGCCAGCGAACGTTGGGCTGCAACCTTGCGACTCGGTGTGCCCGTGATTGCCGCTCTGGGCGGTGTTGCTCTGATTGGTGAGACGTTGACGCTGCGCTTGCTGATTGCGTGCGTGGTGGTGGTGCTGGGCGGCATAGCCTTGGCGCTGGCGCCACAGCGCTAGAAGAAACTGCGCTGTGCCTTGAGCGTGACCACGCTGTCGCAATAGGTGTTCATGCCCGAATACGCATCGCAACCGCCGCCACTGAGGTTGGAGTTGCTGTAGACCAGGTTCAGGTCGATGCCAAGCCAGGGCCGCGACAGCTCCAGCGACCAATCGGAAAAGGCATTCACCTGGCTGCCGTCGCCAATGGTGAACGGCGTACCCAGTTGGTGGTGGGCAAGCTTTACGGTCAGGTCGACATCGAACAGCGGCAATTGGCCAAAATCGGCGAACAGCGTGCCGGTGCGGTTGTCGGGGTTATCGCGCAACGCGCCGCCGAAGCGGCTGCCGAACACCGAGATGCCACCGTACAGGGCATAACTGTCGGGCCCTGCGATATTCGGCTGACTATAATGGATCAACCCCATCTCGTAGCCCAAGGTGCTGTCGAAATGGTGCTTGTAGCCCAGGTAGCTGTCCAGGCGCAGGGTCGAGTTGGGGGCAACGCCCATGCTGGGCGCGTACTGGCCCAGGTACCAGCCATTGGGGTGGCTTAAGTCCAGCCCACCATGGAAGGCGCCGACGGCACTGGGTGAGATAAGGCCTTGGGCCATGGTGCGCGAGGGCGTGGTGCCGAGTGTGAAGTCGAAGCTGCCCAGTTCGCGTTTGATCTGCTGGGCCAGTAGAACAGGGCTAAACAGCAGTACAGCGCTCAGCAACAGAAGGGGCCTGGTCATGGTCTCCGTCCTGGAAGGCTTGCGGTTGAGCGGTAGAGCATACCTGCGCGTGTGGGCGCAGGGAACCGCAGCCTGCACTACTCAGCCTTTGGTCGAACGGTCTGCATCGGCGGCTTCGGTGACCACTGGCAGGTTGCCGGCACGCTGAATCACCCGCCGTTGCTGCTCGTAGTCGTCCAGGGAAAGGCCGCGGCGCTGCAACGATTCCAACTGCAGTTGGCGAGTTTCTTCGGCTGTATACGGGCGCAATTCAGGGTGGCTGGCACAGCCGCTGATGACAGCGATGGATAAAACGGCAAACGTGGCGGTCAGCAGGCGAGCCAAGGTGTTCATTGGGGTAGCTCCAGGGGCCAGGGTCGTGGGCGGCGAGTCGATGGAGCAAGGTTATTCGGCCACGGTGCCTGGTAGAAATTGCCATTCTCGATAGTGACTATCGACGGAGGGGAGGCGTGATGGGCCGAGATGAACAACCGCGTAAATGGGGCGTTCTGGAGCCGATCGACCGCATTACTGAAGTCATCTTCGGCTTGCTGATGGCCATGACTTTCATTGGCTCGCTGAGTGTTGCTACGTCAGGGCGCGAAGATGCCCGGCTGATGTTGGTTGCCGCGTTCGGCTGCAACCTGGCCTGGGGCCTGGCCGATGCGGTCATCTACTTGTTATGCACCTGGACCGAGCGCACCCGCAGCCGTACCTTGTTGACCCGCCTGCAGGCTGCGCCAAGCAGCCAAGGGCGCAAATTGATTAGCGATGCGCTGCCCGAACGCGTCAGCCTGGCACTGGATGAAGACGGGCTGGAAATGCTGCGTGCGCGCATGCTGCGCGATGTCGCCCGGCCGATGCCGCCACGACTGGGCCTGGATGATTTCAAAGCCGCCATGGCCACGTTCCTGCTGGTGGTGCTGGCGACGTTCCCGATGGTCATCCCGTTCCTGCTGATCGACACCACCGCCACAGCGATCCGTGTGTCGCACCTTGTCGCCCTGGCCATGCTTTACCTGGCGGGCTGGCTGCTGGCACGCTACTCCGGTGGCCGCACCCAATTGACCGGTGTGGTACTGGCGGGCGTCGGGGCGTTGTTGATCCTGGCGATCATTGCTTTAGGGGGGTGAGCAGCCCCTCACCGCCCACGTTGGGCTATAGAACCAGAAGTAGCAGCTCATCCTCCTTGGAGCGCGAAAAGTTTGCGCGCCACTTCTGGTTAAAAGCATCGTCATTGCTACCCTTAACCCACGCGGTCTGACCTCATGGGGAAAAGCGATGCGTATGCCATTGTTTGCTTTGCTGTCGGCGCTTCTGTGCCTGCACGCGGCACCCGGCCCGGCGCTGGCGCAAGACGTACCCGCGCCCGACCCAGCCCCGCAAGCTGACACGGTCACGGCCAAGGACCCGGTGTTCACCCAGGAGCAACTGGACCAGATGCTGGCGCCGGTTGCCTTGTACCCCGATGCGCTGCTGGCCCAGGTCTTGATGGCGGCCACTTACCCGGGGCAGGTGAGTGAAGCCGTGACCTGGTCCAAGGCCAACCCCAAAGCCTCGGGTGACGACGCTGTCAAACAAGTGGCGAAGCAGCCCTGGGACCCGAGTGTGCAAGCGCTGGTGGCTTTCCCGCAGCTGCTGGCGACCCTCGGCCAGGACCCGGTGTGGGTGCAGCGCCTGGGTGACGCCTTCCTGGCGCAGCCCGACGATGTCATGGGCGCCGTGCAGCGCTTGCGCCACCAGGCACAGGCTGCCGGCAACCTGCAAAGCAACCAGTACCAGAACGTGACCGTGCAGGCCGCCCCGTCGACACAGGCGGCCAGCAGCGCGCCGTCCACCATCGTCATCCAGCCGGCCGACCCGCAGGTGGTGTACGTGCCCAGCTACAACCCGACCACGGTGTATGGCACCTGGGCCTATCCGGCCTCGCCGCCGGTGTACTACCCGCCACCGCCGATGTACTACCCCGGCTCCGCATTGGTGGCCGGCCTGGCCTTCGGGACCGGCGTGGCAATCGTGGCTTCGCTCTGGGGTGACTGTGACTGGGGCAACAATGACATCGATATCGACGTCAACCGTTACAACAACATCAACGCCAACAACCGCATCACCAACAACCAGAACAAATGGCAGCACAACACGGCCAACCGCGATGGCGTGCCTTACCGTGACGCCCGCAGCCGCCAGCAGTATGGCCGCCAGCTGGACGGTGCCACCCAGCGCACGGCCTTCCGTGGCGACGACGCACAGCGTGCCCAGGCGCGCGACAAGGCCAGGGCTTCGATGGACCGGGCCGGTATCGAACGGCCCGCCACCAGCAATCGCCAGGCGCGTCAGCAAATGCGCGAGGCGCAGACGGGCAACGCAGCGGGTAACCGTATGCAATCGCGTGTCGACAACCCGAGGGGCGCCGAGCGTCGGCAGGAACCCCGCACAGCCCAAGGCCGGCAAGTGGCCCAGAACCGACCCGCCAATACCGCCGGCCGGGCACGTAACAATGCGTTTGACGGCGTACGCTCGCCTTCGCGTACCAACCTGCAGGCTAACCGTGGTCGCACCAGCCAGTCCTTCGCTCAGCGCCCGAACACCTCACGTGCCGCCGGACACCCGATCTCCCGACCCAGTGCGCCCATGCGTCGCGGCGGAGGTGGCCGTCGATGAACCGTCCAGCTTTTGCAGGGTTGCTGTTCATTGTAAGCCTGGTCTGGTCCTGCCTGGCGGCTGCTCAAGAAACCTTTCCAACGCCGGAGAAGGCTGTGGAGTCCTTCGTTACGGCACTGGGCGCGGAAAAACCGGATGAAGCCCGCCTGGCCCATTTGCTGGGCGATGACTGGCGCACTTACATACCGCGCGGCGGTGTGCAACGCAGCGACGTGGACACCTTCCTGGCGCAGTACCGTGCGCAGCACACCATCGACATGACGGGCGAGGGCAAGGCCATTCTGGCGGTGGGCAGCGATCACTGGACCTTGCCCATTCCTTTGACCAAAAGCAGCCAGGGGTGGCGGTTCGACCTCAAGGCCGGCAGCGCCGAAATTCGCGCCCGGCGCATCGGCCGCAACGAACTGGGTGTGTTGCAGTCGCTGCTGGCTTATCACGATGCGCAAATGGACTACGCCACCGAGGACCACAACGGCAACGGTGCGCTGGAGTACGCGCGGAAAATCTTCAGCGAGCCCGGCAAACATGACGGGCTGTACTGGGACGAGGATGGCGACGGCGAGGTAAGCCCGTTGGGCCCGCTGTTCGGCCAACATGTGGTCGGTGATGACTGGTACGGCTACCACTTCCGCATTCTCGATGCACAAGGCCCCTCCGCCCCTGGCGGCGCCTACAGCTACCTGATAGGCAACCAGATGAGCCGTGGTTTCGCCATGGTCGCCTGGCCGGCCAGGTACGATGATACCGGTGTGATGAGCTTCATGATCAGCCATGACGGCCAGGTGTTCGAAAAAGACCTCGGGCCACAGGGCGACAGGCTGGCCAAGGCGATGAAACGCTTCGATCCGGATGACAGTTGGCAGGTGGTGGACGTGGCGGCCGAAGACTGATCCCGGTCGCGCAGTGACCGCCGCTTGCACCGTTCAGTGCGTACGCGCAGCCCTGACCTCCCGTGCCGTGCACCCATATTGCTGGCGAAACGCGCGGGTGAACTGTGCCTGATCGGCAAAGCCCCAGCGAAACGCCAGTTCGCCAATGGTCAGGTGGCAATACGGGTCGCGCAGTTGCCGGTGAACAGCCTCCAGGCGTTGCAGGCGCACCCACTCGCCAAGGGTATAGGGCGTGATCGCGAACAGCTTGTGCAGGTAACGCAACGACAGCCCGCAAGCGCTGGCGATGTTTTGTGGCGTGAGTTCGGGGTCGCCCAGATGGTGCAGCACGTACTGCTCCACCCGGGTGAGGTGCAGGGTGCTGAGGTTGCTGCCTTCACTGCCCAGTACGCGTTCGTCCTGTTGCAGGGCCAGCAACAGGGTGGCCGAGGCCTGCTCCAGCAGCAAATGCCGGGCAGCCACGGGGCTGGCATCGAAATGGCGGGCGCACAGGTCCAGCTGTTCGACGAAGATGCGCCCCAGGCCCTGGCTGGCATCGAAGCAATGCCGGGTATAGCGTTTGTGCCCCAGCAAGTTGGCCTTCAGAGCCTGCTCAGGCAGTTTGAGCACCCACAGGTCGTTCTGTGTACCGTAATGGAAGCGGTAGGGGGCGTCGCCGCGCTCGACGATGAAACCACCCGGGCGACAACTGATCGGGTGGCCGTCCTGTTCGAAGTACACCTCGCTGCTGTGCGGCACGGTCACCAGGTAGAACGCTTCATGGTCCTGGCCGATGTGCGCCTTGCTGCGCGAGTAGCCCAGCGGGCTGGAGCGCAGGCGCGACAGGCTGAGCGGCGTGCTGGGCGTGCTCCAGCGCTGCAGGTGGCCATTGAACGGCTGCTCGGCGGCAAACTGCAGGCTCAATGGGAAATAGGTGTCACTGATGGCTTCGGCCCAGCGCGTCTGGCGCTCCGGCTGTGCCCAGCCGTGGGTCGAGAGTTCTGTGGGCATGGTGGGTCCTTTTTCAAAGAGGGCAGCATTGAAAAAAGGAACTGCAGGCAAGCTACTCAAGCAGCTCTTGTTATTGTGCAAAACGCCCGGCAACGCAAGGTTGCCAGGCGGCTTTCAGGCCCATGATCGGCGCACGCCGACCGTTTGATCAAGCCCCGCGTGTCACCCGGTAGGTGGCCGAGGGCTCCAGGCGCGCCTGCCAGCCTGGCGGCAAGACGATGTTGGTGGTGTCTTCCTCGATCACGCAGGGGCCCTGCACGGTCTGCCCCGGCAACAGGCGATTGCCGTTGAACACGGGCGTGGGTTGCCACGCGCCGTCGGCGCTGAACAGCATCGGCCGGACGCTTTGCGGGGTGGCTGCCGGCGGTTCGGCCGGGCCCTGCAACTCAGGTTGCGGTGGGCGCGGCAGGTGGCCGATCACCGAGCACTCCAGGTTCACCAGTTCCACCGGGCTGTCGGGTTCGCTGTACGAGTACAGGGTCTGGTGGCGGCTGTGGAAGCGGCTGATCAGCGCCGCCAGGCCTGCTTCATCCAGGGCATGCTGCGCCAGCTCCACGCTGCATTCATGGATCTGCCCCTGGTAGCGCATTTCCAGGGTGTAGTGGCAACTGCTGGCCTGGTCGCCAAAGCCGTCTTCGCGCAAGTTGGCCAGGCCTTGCTGGCGCAGTTCGGCCAGGGCCTGGTTGAGTTGCTCCAGGTTCACGTGCCCGGTGTCCAGGCGCATCGACAGGCTGGTGAGCTGGTCGTAACGTACATCGGACAGGATCTGGCCGAAAGCACACAGGCCCGAGGCCACCTTGGGGATCAGCACGGTCTGCATGCCGATTTCCTCGGCCAGGCGCACCACGTGCATGCCCGCCGCACCGCCTGCGCCAATCAGGGCGAAGTCGCGCGGGTCATGGCCGCGTTCGATGGACACGCGGCGAATACCGTTGACCATGTTCAGGTTCACCAATGTGGTGATGCCGAACGCCGCCCGCTCCACGCTGATGCCCAGTGGCTCGGCGATCTTGCTGCGTATGGCATCCAGCGCCGCCTGGCGGTTCAGGCGGATGCTGCCGCCCAACAATGCACCATCCGGGAGGTAACCCAGCGCCAGGTTGGCGTCGGTTACCGTGGGCTCACTGCCGCCTTTGCCGTAGCACACGGGCCCCGGCATGGCACCGGCGCTGCGCGGGCCGACCTGCAGCATGCCGAACTCGTCCAGGTGGGCGATGGAGCCGCCGCCAGCACCCAGCGTCTCCACCTGGATCATCGGCACGCCTATGCGCTGGCGCAGGAAGTCCACATCCTTGCTGAAATTGGTGCGCCCGGCGTTGGTCAGGGTGATGTCGAATGAGGTGCCCCCCATGTCCACGGTAATGACGTTGTCGATACCGAACGGCCGTGCCACCGCCAGCCCGGCCTGGGGCGCCGAGGCGGGGCCGGAGTTGATGGCATTGACCGCGCGCTCACGCATCAGGTGCCCGGGCGCCAGGCCACCGTTGGACTGGAAGTAACGCACCGGTTGTTGCACGCCAAGCTCGTGGAACAGGCTGTCGATGCGCGCCACATAGCGCGCCATCACCGGGCTGAGGTAGGCGTTGACCACCGTGGTGGAGGTGCGGGTGTACTCACGAATTTGCGGAAACACCTCGCAGCCCGTGCAGACGAATACCCCGGGCAGGGCTGCCCGCACCAACTCGGCGGCACGCTGCTCGTGGCTGGGGTTGCGCACCGACCACAGGAAGGAAATGGCCACGGCCTCTACGCCTTCGGCGCGGAAGTAATCGATGGCGGCGTGGATGGCGCGTTCGTCCAGCGGGCTGTGTTCACGGCCATCGCCGAGGATGCGGCCACCAATCGGGCGGCGCAGGTGGCGGGGGGCGAGCATGTGCGCCGGCGGGTAGTGGGCGTCGTAGCGATGGCCTTCTTCCTTGTGCCCCAGGCGGATTTCCAGGCTGTCTTCATGGCCCTCGGTGCACAGCAGGCCCACCTTGACCCCGGTACGCTCGATCAGTGCATTGAGCGCTACGGTGGTGCCGTTGATGCACAGGTCACAGTTGGCGATCAGCTCGGCCGGGCTGCGGCCGGTGGCGTCGGCGATCTGCGCCAGACCGGCACGAATGGCCAGGGTGCCGTCCTGCGGTGTGGACGGGGCCTTGAACAGCTGCACGCCGCCGTTGCGGTCGGCCAGGATGAAATCGGTGAAGGTGCCGCCGGCGTCGATGCCCAGGCGATATTGGTTGCGCATGATGGGTCTCCGGTCAGTGCGGGGCGCGGGCAAGGCGGGTTGCGGGTTCATCGAGCTGGCCATCGGCATCGACGACCACGCCGTATTCCAGGGCTGCACCCTGGGGCGAGACCAGGCCGTTGCGCAAGTCTTGCAGGACTGCGGCAATCGGCCGGCGCAGCGGGTCGCCGTAGCCACCGCCACCGGGGTTGATGTTGATGATTCGCTCACCGGGCTGCAGGGTGAGCATCGGGTTTTGCGTGTAGTGGTCTTCGCTGCCATCGGCGTGGCGGTGGATCAGCCGGCCCAGCTTGGGCTCCAGCAGCGCATTGCGTGCCCCGGCGGCACCGGCGGTGGGCAGTTGCCGGCCTTCACCGAAGCCGACCACGGTCATGGCGTGGTCCAGTGGTTCGATCTCCAGCCGGGTGCCCGAACCACCGCGGAATTCGCCAGCGCCGCCACTGTCGGCCATCAGGCTGTAGCGGTGGATGAGCACCGGGTAGGCATGTTCCAGCAGCTCGATGTCGCCACTCATCAGCGCGCCGAAACAGCACAGCGGGCCGCACGCGTGCCAGCCATCCATCACCTTGTTGGCTCCGGCACCGGCAATGATCGAGGCCAGCACCATGGTCACATACTCGCTGTTGCCATTGCGCGGGTCATGGCCGGCGATGTTGATACCGCTGGTATGCCCCCAGGAGGCCGTAACCCGTTGTGGCGAGGCTTGCTCCAGCGCAGTACGCACGGCATCGGCCAGGGTTTCCATCGGCGTGGTGGTGCAGTTGACGTGGGGCGCCGGTTCTTCGGCGTTGCACAGGGTACCCTTGGGCCCGACATCGACCGTGACGCAGCGGTACAGGCCTTCGTTGTAGGGCGGCGCTACCTGAGCGAACATCATCAGCCCCAAGTACACGCCTGACACCGAGTTGCCCTCGTAGGAGTTGATGAAGTAGGGCACTTGTGGCGGGCTGTCGATGCGCACATGGGCCTGGTCACCGCGAATCTGCACATGGGCGGTGATGGCCAGCTCGCCCAGGCCGTGGCCGGCATCTTCGAGCACGGCGGTGCCGCTGTAATCACCGTCCGGCACGTCGCGCAACAGCGCGCGCATGTGCCGGTCGGCCATGTTCTTCAGCTCGGCGATGCAGGCACGCACCTGGGCCACGCCGTACTTGTCGAGCAGCTCCAGCAAGTGCCGCTCGCCCACTTTGCAGGCGCCGTACTGGGCATTGAGGTCGCCTTCCTGATAGGGGCGTGCGCGCATGTTGGTGAGCATGAAGTTGATCACGTCTTCGCGGCGTTTGCCTTTTTCCCACAGCTTGACGGGTGGAATGCGCAGGCCCTCGGCGTAGATCTCCTTGGCATCGGGGTTGTAGCCGGCGGGCACCGGGCCGCCGATGTCGGTCAGGTGGCCCTTGCACACGGTCCAGAACACCAGCTCGCCCTGGTAGTACACCGGTTTGTACATGCAGCAGTCGAGAATATGGCTGCCCTTGTAGGCCGGGTCGTTGTGGTAGATCACATCGCCCTCGGCGATGTTGTCGCCAAAGAATTCGGCCACGCACTTCATGGCCGGGATCAGCGAGCCCAGGTGAATGGGGATGTCCTGGCCCTGCAGGATCATTTCCGGCAGGTGGTCGAACAGCGAGTTGGAATAGTCGTGGGCCAGGTTGAACACACTGGACCGGCCGGTCTTTTCCAGGGTCAGGGTCATTTCGCGTTGCGCTGTTTCCAGCGCACCCCGGACAACCGCAAGGGTGATCGGATCTACTGTCTGCATAGGTCACCAACGTTTGTTCTTGTACTTTGGGTGCGTGCCGCAGCGGGGCGGCGCGTGGTGACAGGCTACGGGGGAGGGTGGGGGGAAGGCTTGTCGCTGGGTGTACTGGATCTTGCGTTTTGGTGCACAAGGGGCGTAAAGGAGGTCTACCGCCCCAGCATCTGCCGTACCAGCCATTGCCCCGCCGGTCCCAACGCCCGTCGGCTCGACCAGGCCACATCCATATCCACCCGGCGCGGGTAACCCGCTAGCTGCAACTCCACCAACTCAGTGCCAAACCGTGCCACCAGCGCCCTCGGCAGCTCGGCCCAGCCAAACCCGCGCACGGCGAACTCCAGCAACGTGAGGTAATCCGGTGCCGACCAAGCCTGACCACGGCCGTGATGCAGGCTGGGGGCATAGGTCTTGATGTACAGCTGCCGGGCGTTTTCGAGGTGTTGCGTTTGCACCTTCCCAAGGCCCGCCAGCGGGTGCCCGCTGGCCACGTACACACCAAACTCCGCCTGTTCGGGCAAGCGGGCAACGGCAACGTCGGCGGGGTAGCCGGGTTGAGTGGCAAGGATGCCGACATGCGCCAGGCCCTGCTGGACCATGTCGATCACATCAGCGTCCTCCGCCGGGCCGCAACGCAGCTCGGTATGCGGGTACTGCTGGGCGAAGCGGGCCATTACCGCGCCCTGGAAGGTGACGCTGTAGCTGTCCGACATCACTACCGACACCAGCGGCTCCACGTTCTCCGCCAGCCGCACCGCCAAGGCATCGAGCTGGGCGCTGGCATCGAGAATGGCCTCCACATGGCTCAGCACCTGTCGACCCGCCTCATTCAGCGTGGGGTGGCGGCCACCCCGGTCGAACAGCGGGCAGCCGATATCCGCCTCGAAATTGGCAATGGCAATGCTGACGGTGGACTGGCTTTTGCGCAATTTGCGCGCCGCTGCGGAAAACGAACCCAGCGACGCGGCTTCGACAAAGGCAACCAGAGCTTCGGGTGAATAGCGCATGGTATTGATAAAACCGATGGTTGCTATGTCGCGAGTATCAGTTTTACCAAAGAAAATGGAAAGCACGACTTACGCAATGGATGGATTTTGCAATGAAAAACGTGTCTTTCACCGAACGCCTGGTTCACGCCGTGGGTTACGAAGTGTTCGCGGTGTTGTTGTGCGCGCCGTTGTTGTCCTGGGTAATGGGCAAATCGCTGGCGACGGCGGGAGCATTGGCAGTCACCCTGTCGGTGATCGCCATGCTGTGGAACATGGTCTACAACGCGCTGGTCGATCGCTGGGTACACACCGAGCGTATCCACTGGAAGGCCAGTGCGCGTTTTGTACACGGTCTGGGCTTCGAGGCCGGGCTGGTGGTGTGGTGCTTGCCGGTGGCGGCATGGATGCTGGATATCTCGCTGCTGCAGGCGTTCATGGTGGAACTGGGCTTCTTCGTGATCATCCTGCCCTACACCGTGCTGTACAACTGGGCCTTCGACAAAGCCCGGCACCTGCTGATGCAACGCAGCATTGTGTGAATATTCCCCGACGCGGCCTTTTTGCGACACAAGCCCGCCCCAGCAAGGGACTGCGCAAGCTTTCATGAGCAAAGAAACGTGGCACGCGACGTTAGATGTCCTCTTTTTTTGCTGCCAAATGACGATGCCCACATTCCTGTGGCAGGAAAGTGGGCATCGAAGTGCGGCTTGTGCAGCTTATTTTGCGCTGACGGCGCCGCTTGCTTCAGCTTGCTGGCGCTGGCGCTTGCGGCCAATCAACAGCACTGCGACACCGGCCACGGTGCACAGCGCGGCCAACGGCATCAGTGCCAGGGAGTAGCTGCCGGTGGCATCGTGAATAGCGCCGTAGGCATTGACCATCAGGCCTCCGCCGATCAGGTTGGCCATGGCGCCCACGGCTGCCAGCCCCGCTGCAGCGGTAGAGGAAGATAGCCAGCCCGACACCAGTGCCCAGAACGGTCCTTTCATCGAGTAGGCGCCCACCAGGACCATGGTCAGCATCAAGACCGTTGCCGGCAGGGACGACGTGAACAAGGTCATCAGCAAGCCTGCTGCGATCAGCAGCATGGTCATCGCGGTGTGCCAGCGACGCTCCCCGGTACGGTCGGAGCTGCGGCCCCAGATGATCATCAGTACCGAGGCGATGCCGTAAGGGATGGCGTTGACCAGGCCAATTTCCATGGCACTCAGGCCGAAGGTTTTGAGCAGCTGCGGAGCCCATACGCTCATGGTGCTGCCGGCGGCGGAAGCGCCCGAGTAGATCAGTGCCAGCACCCAGATGTCTTTGTGGCGCAGTAGCTTCCACAGGGAGATATGGCCGATGGCGGTCTTTTTCGCGGCTTCATCAGCCAGGCGCTGGATGAGCCAGCCGCGCTGCTCGTCGGTCAGCCACTTGGCCTGCTCGGGGCGATCGGTGAGGACGAACAGGCAGGCGATGCCCAGCAGGACGGCAGGGATGCCTTCGAGAATGAACAGCCAGTGCCAGCCGCGCATGCCCATCCAGCCATCCAGACTCAGCAGCAGGCCCGACAGCGGTGAACCGATGAAGTTGGCGGCAGGAATCGCCACCATGAACAGCGCCACCATCCGTGCACGGTAGGCCGAGGGCAACCAGTAGGTGAGGTACAACAGTACACCCGGGAAGAACCCTGCCTCGGCAGCACCGAGCAGAAAACGCATCACGTACAGGGAGTTGGCGCCTTGGACGAATGCAGTGCCTGCCGAGATCAGCCCCCAGGTGATCATGATGCGGGCGATCCAGATACGTGCGCCGTAGCGTTGCATGGCGAGGTTGCTGGGCACTTCGACCAGAAAGTAGGCAAAGAAGAAAAGGCTGCTGGCAAAGCCGAAAATCTTGGCCGTGAGCTGCAGGTCCTCGTTCATCTGCAGGGAGGCCATGCCGATGTTGCCGCGATCGATGATCGCGATCAGGTAGCAGACGATCAGGAATGGCAGCAGGCGCCAGGCGACACGGCGCATGGTGCTGCGTTCGAGTTCATCCGGCAGGGATGTTGCTGAAGTCATGGTGCTCTCCAATTGTTTTTTTTCTGGAGTGATGCGTCCTGAGCGCGCCGCTTTTTACCAGGCCGGCGCGCGAAGCGTGGGGTGATCAGTTGGCGAACAGGTGGCGGTTGACCACGCAACGCGGGTCCAGAGCATTGCCAGCCCAGACATCGAGAATCTGTTTCAGCGCTACCAGGGCTACACGGTCGCGGGCCTCGGTGGTGTTGGCACCGACATGCGGCGTGGCGACCAACGTCGGCAGGCCCCACAGCGGGCTGTCGGCAGGGGGCGGCTCGGGGTTGAAGGTGTCCAGGCCGGCACCGGCGATGCGGCGTTCGCTGAGCGCTTTCACCAAGGCGTTGGTGTCGATCAACTCGCCACGGGCGGTGTTGATCAGGATGGCGCCTGGGCGCATGCGCTCGAGCTGGTCAGCGCCGATCAGGTTGTGATTCGTCTCGGTCAGCGGGCAATGCAGGCTAATGATATCGCTTTCAGCCAGCAGGCGATCGAAATCCTCCTCACGTTCAACGTGCGGGCGATCTGGCAGGTGCTTGAGGTAGGGGTCGAACACCTTGACCTTCATGCGCAGTGGCGAGACCAGGTCCATGAGGATGCCGCCGATCGAGCCCAGGCCAATCAGGCCCAGGGTTTTGCCCGACAGCTCAATGCCGTTGGCCGAGGTCTTGTCCCAATGCCCGTCACGCATGCGTGCATCGAGCAGTGCGGTTTGGCGGGCCACGCTGAACATCAGGGCGAAGGCAAGCTCGGCTACCGACTGGGCATTGGCGCCTACGGCGATCGAGACCGGGATGCTGCGGTCCGCGGCGGCCTGGATATCGATGGTGTTGTAGCCCACGCCGTGCTTTGCGATCACTTTCAGGTTGTCGGAAGCCTCGATCATGGCGCGGGTCAGTTTGCCCTGGCGGACCACGATGGCATCGGGTTGCTCGGCACGAATGATGGCCTCCAGCTCTTCGGCCGGCAGGTAGGGCGTAGTCGGGACGATTTTGACGCCCTGTTCGGCGGCCAGGTTCATAGCCTCGGCGGCAAGCGCGGGGCCGGTCAGCAGAATGGTACGTGACATGTAGATACCTTGTTCTTGTCAGGGGCAGTTCGGGGGGGGACTCTGCCGCGCCACTGCGGCAATGGTCTAAACCCTATCATAATGAAATGCCGTTGCAAGAAAATAAAACAATGCATCTCTAAAACCTGATTATCAAGGCGAAAAAATTCATTGCCATGGTTCTAATGAAATGACATTCTAAAAAACAGATTCGGCAGTGACCGATGACATCGAATAACACCAAGAGAGGTATGTCACATGAGCATTGGCTTCCAAGTGCTTGAGCGCGCACGTAAAGTCGGCGATGAATGGGTTGCACGTTACCGTGAGGTTCCAGTCGCTAACGTCAGCGACTCGATGAACCGCATGACTGCCGGTGGCGCCCGCCTGCGCCCCATGCACCGCGAAGGCGTGCTGTGCGGCCCGGCCTTGACCGTCAAAGCCCGTCCAGGTGACAACCTCATGCTGCACTACGCGATCGACATAGCTCAGCCGGGCGACGTGATCGTGGTAGATGCCGGCGGCGACCTGACCAACGCACTGATCGGTGAAATGATGGTGGCCTACGCTGTCAGGCGTGGCCTGGCGGGTATCGTCATCAACGGCGCCATCCGCGATGCGGCCAACATTGGCGCGGGCGACTTCCCGTTGTTCGCTGCAGGCGTATCGCACCGTGGCCCTTACAAGGACGGCCCAGGCGAGATCAATGTGCCAATTGCCATTGATGGTATGGTAATCGAGCCGGGTGACCTGGTGATCGGGGATGACGATGGCCTGCTGTGCGTGCCTTACGACCACGTCGCTGAGGTATATGCAGGCGCCACCGCCAAGCACACTGCCGAAACTGCACAGATGGAAAAAATTGCCCAAGGCACCAACGACCGTTCCTGGGTCCTGGAGTCATTGAAAAAGAAAGGCTGCCTGCTGCCGGGCTGATCCAGCATGCGCTGCGCACCTTGCGATGGGGTGCGCAGCGGCTGCCGGGTCGGTGTCGGTCGCGGGTCTATTGAGGATTCGCAGACTTGTCCGATTCGTCGTCACCGCATCGCAAACGCTGGCCCGCCGCAGTGCGGGCGCTTGCTCATCGCAACTTTCAGATCTATTTCGCCGGCCAGGGTGTTTCCACTCTGGGTAAGTGGGTGCAGCAGGTTGCATTGGCCTGGCTGGCCTATCACCTGACCGGCTCCGCCGTGCTGCTGGGGCTGATCACCTTTCTTTCGCTGGCGCCGCAACTGCTCATCGGCCCATTGGCGGGTGCCTGGATCGACCGGCATGACAAGCGTCGGTTGCTGATCGTTGTGCAACTGATCCTGATCGTGCAGTCGCTCGTGCTCGCGGTTGCGACCTGGCGCGACTGGGTCGATGGTCCGATCATCGCTGGCATGGCATTGTTGCTGGGCCTGCTCAATGCCCTGGAAACCCCCCTTCGCCAGGCGCTGATCGGCAGTTTCGTCGACGATCCGGCCGACCTGCCAAATGCGCTGGTGCTCAATGCCATGTTGATCAATGCCGCGCGCTTCGTTGGGCCTCCGCTGGCTGGCGCGCTCATTGCCCTGGCGGGTGAGGCAGCCTGTTTCACCCTTACAGCAGCTGCTTTCCTGGCCTTGCTTGGGGGGCTGATCAAAGTGCGCGGCACGGCCGGCCCCAAGGCCAGCGGTTCCACTGCGCAAGTGTTTCGCGAAGGGCTGGCGTACATGTGGCAGACGCGCAATGTGCGCCAATTGCTGGTCAATGTAATCATGGTCAACCTGCTGGCGTCCTGCTATGCGGCACTGCTGCCGATCCTGGCCAGAGCGGTGTTTGCTGGCGATGCCAGGGTGCTTGGCTGGTTGTGGGGTGCGGCGGGTGCAGGTGCGTTTCTGGCAACCTTGGTGCTGGCAGTTGGCGGTGCATTGCCTCGCCTGCGACAGTTCACTGATAGCGGCGCGGTGCTGTGCGCAGTCGCCTTGGTGGGGCTGTGGATGGCAGGGGCGCTGCCCTTGGCCCTATTGGCACTGGGCGTGTTGGGTTTTGGCATCACCCTGAGCAACGTCAGTACCAATATGCAGCTGCAAAGCGGCGCGCCAAACCATTTGCGTGGCCGTGTGATTGCTTTCTATATAGCCATGCGTTTTGGCTTCGAGGCCTTGGGCGGCATGGCGGCGGGCCTGATCGCGGCCCGGTGGGGTGCGCCGGCGACCTTGGGGATCGCCGGCGGGGTATTGGTGGTGGGGTTGTTGGGTCAGTACGGCATGCGGCGCCGCAGCTGATAGGTCAGACGGTTTGACGTTGACCTTGAGGTGTCTGCTGCTTGGCCGGGTCGCCCAGCCAGAGCATCAGGCAGGTGCCTATCATCAAGATTGACGCCACCGCAAAGAACGGCAGAGTGAAGCTGTTTGAGGCGTCTTTGATCAGGCCGATCATGAACGGGCCGGTGAAGCCGCCAAGGTTTCCGATCGACACGATCATTGCCAGGCCGCCTGCTGCTGCGCGGCCGGTTAGGAAGCTCGACGGGATGGCCCAGAAGGTCGCCTGGAATGACAGGATGCTCGCCACCGCGATGCACAATGCGCCGATTTTCATGATGGGGTCAGCGATCAGTGCAGAGGCCACCAGCGCCACCGCGGCCATGCCAAGCGCACTCACCACATAGGGCAGGCGATGTTCACTGCGGTTGGCCAGGCGGGCCCACAGCGTCATGGAAACCGCGCCCAGTACATAGGGCAGGGCAACTACGAAGCCCAGTGTGCCACCGGGAATGCCCAGGCCTTTGATGATCTGCGGCAGCCACATGCCGATACCGATTGAGCCGACGATGCAGCAGAAGTTGACCGCAGCGAGTGTGAATACCTTGGGGTTGGTCAGGGCGGCCCGTAGGGTGTTGCCGTGGGAGGCGCCGATTGCCGACTGCTCTTTGGTGATTTTGTCGGTCAGCCAGGTTTTTTCCCGGTTGGTCAGCCATTTGGCCTTGGCCGGGGTATCAACCAGCACCCACAGGCAGGCGATGCCCAGCAGCACGGCGGGCAGGGCTTCGGTCACCAGCAGCAGCTGCCAGTTCTTCAAGCCCAGCACACCGTGCTGCTGCATCAGCCAGCCCGACAGCGGAGAGCCAATGATGTTGGCGGTAGGGATACCCAGCAGGAAAGCGGCGGTTGCCTTGGCGCGCCATTTGCCCGGGAACCAGTAGGTGAAGAACAGGTAGATGCCCGGGGTGAAGCCGGCTTCGGCGATGCCCAGCAGGAAACGCAGGATGCTGAAGCTGACCGGCCCGGTGGCAAACGCCGTGGCCATCGACAGCAGGCCCCAGGTGATCATGATCCGGGCGATCCACACCCGTGCGCCGAAGCGTTGCAGCAAAAGGTTGCTGGGCAGCTCGAAAATAAAGTAGCCAAAGAAGAACAGGCCGGCCGCCCAGCCGAACATCGTCGCGGTCAGGCCCAGGTCCTGGTTCATGCTCAGGGCGGCGAAGCCGACGTTGGTGCGGTCCAGATAGCTGATCACGTAGCAGCAGAAAATGAACGGCAGCAGGCGCCACAGGATGCGGCGCATGAGGCGTTCACCCTCGGCGTCGCTCAGCGGCGCCTGGGCGGAGAGGTTTTCGTGGTTCATGTCGTCACTCTTTTGTAGTTGTTGTGTGCCCTGACAGGGGCCGGATCAGCTATGGGAATACATCGGCAGCCCTGGCGCAGTGGTGCGAACCTGCAGAATGCTGCCGGTTTCGGATTCGGTGATGTACAAGGTCTGCCCATCGGCGCCGCCGAAGGCCAGGTTGGTGTTGCTGATGCCGGCGCAGGAGACGATGCGCTGCAGTGGCTCAGCGACTTTCGACAGCTTCCATACCGAGCCGAAACCGGTATGGGCGATGTACAAGTTGCTCTGCGCATCGAGGGCCAGGCCGTCGGGCCCGCCCAGCCCGCCATGCAGCTGGGCGAAAACGCCGACCTTGCCGACGATCGAGCCATTGCCCAGCGGGATGCGCCAGATCTGCTGGGCGCGGGTCACTGCCACCAGTAGGTGATTGAGGTGCGGGTCGTAAACGATGCCATTGGGGCTGGGGATGGTACCCAGCAGGCAGGTCAGGTTACCGGCGGCGTCGAGCTTGTAGACACGGCCGCTGGCATCCTGCAGGCCGGTCTGGCCCTGGTCGGTGAAATACAAGTCGCCATTGGGCGCGAAAACCAGGTCGTTGACGCCTTTGAAACCTTCCGAGCCGGCCGAGTCGAGTAACGCTTCGATGGCGCCGGTCTGTGGGTCGAGCAGCATGATCCCGCGCTTGTAGTCGGTGATGAAGATGCGCCCGTCCTGGTGAATCTTCAGGCCGTTCGGCCACCCATCGTACTGGCACACCAGTTCCCATTCGCCCTGAGGCGAGATGCGGAAGATGCGCCCGTAGGGGATGTCCGTTACGTACAGGCGGCCTTGGCGATCAAGCGAAGGGCCCTCGAGGAACGAATCGATGGCGCGGCCTTGGCGATTGGCATTGGCCCAGGCCGTCGGGCGCGGGTCGCGAAAATGCTCGGGCAGGCGGGTGAAAACCGTGGTTTCGACGATAGGCGGGGCAGCAAAGAAGCTCATGGGTGCTCCTGTAGGGCCAGGGGACGCCAGGGCGTCCGATTGTTTCTATTGTTTTAATGCAACGTCGTTGCGAAATAAACCACAATCGGACGAGGGCGTGAAGCGAATTTTACGCGCATTCCTTAATTTATGCGCTGAATGGCGGCACCTATTGACGATGCGGAGGTAATATGACTCCATAAAAAAGAAATGATGTTTCAAAATAATAATAGCGATCCCTTGGAGTCTGTTTCTTGAAATCCTTCCCTTCAATCTGCCGCATTGCACTGGCAACTGGCGGCAGTGTCATAGGCCTGTCTGCCCAAGCCGACCTGATCAGTGACAGCCACGCGAATCTTTCGATGCGCAATTTCTACTTCCACAGCGATAACCGTGACGGCACGGCCCAGCCCTCCAAAACCGAGGAGTGGGCGCAAGGCTTTCTGCTGGACGTGCGCTCCGGCTATTCCGAGGGTGCAGTTGGCTTTGGCGTGGACGCCACGGCCATGCTGGGCCTGACGCTGGACAGCGGCAGGGGGCGGCATCAGGGCGGCAGCATGATTCCGTCCGATGGCGATGGTGCCGCTGACCACTGGAGCAGCGCCGGTGTCACCGCCAAGATGAAAATGAGTCAGACCGAGCTGCGAGTGGGGCAACTGATGCCCAAGCTGCCGGTGCTGGTGGCCTCTGATGGCAGGTTGCTACCGCAGAGCTTTCAAGGTGTGCACCTGCAATCGAAGGACATCGATCACTTCACGCTGATCGGCGGCGCGCTCAATCGCGCCAGGGGCCGGGCTTCGACCGACCTCACGGGCATGGCCGTAAGCGGCGGCACGCAGGAGAGTGACCGTTTCAACTTTGTCGGTGCTGACTATCGCGCCACCGATTCGCTGCTGATGCAGTATTACGCCGGTCAGCTCGAAGACTATTACCTGCAACAGTTCGCCGGTCTCAATCACACACTGGTGTTGACTGATGACAGCTCGTTGACGACTGACCTGCGCTATTTCCGCACCCGTTCGGATGGCGCCAACGGCAGTGCTTCGGGGCGTAACCAGGGATACACCGTCGGTGGTTACACCAGTGGCAGCGATGGCGAAATCAATAATGATCTATGGAGTGCGGCGTTAACCTATCGCCTGCGAGGCCATTCGCTGACCCTGGGTTATCAGAGCGTTTCCGACGATAGCAACTTCGTGCAGATCAACCAGGGTTCGATCGACAAGGGTGCTGGCGGCAGCAGCCTGTATCTGTGGACCGACAAGATGCTGCTCAGCTTCACGCGGGCCGGTGAGCGTACCGGGTTTGCCCAGTACGGCTACGACTTCACTGCCATGGGCATACCGGGGCTGAAGGCTTCGGTGATGTATTTGAAAGGCGACCATATCCAGACCGTTGGCGGCGCCGAACAGTCGGAATGGGAGCGCGATTTCTCGCTGGACTACGTGATCCAGGGCGGCACTTTCAAGGGGCTTGGCGTGGCCTGGCGCAACGGCGAGTCGCACAGCGAGGCAGCGCGCAATGGCGACCAGAACCGTCTGATCATCAACTACACCCTGCCGCTGTTCTGAGCTGGTCCAGTGACCGGAGTTGCCCAGCATGTTGCACCATGCCCATCACTGCGGGTCAGGTGTACTGCCTGATTCGGTGGCGACCCTCAGGAGCGAACGTACAGCGCCAGAACGCCAGTGGCCGGGGCATTTTTACCTGGCCACAGTAAATGCGACGTTGGCGGGGGCCGACCGTTGTCGGATAATGGGATTTTTCTGCCCTCGTGCTGAATGGAGGGCCTCAATCGTGTGAGGTTTTGCAAATGGTGAAAGCGCGGCCGCGTCCAGCGGTGAATGGTGTGGCATCGGCAGACCGTGTTTTGACCGTATTGACCGCTTTTCGGATAGGCGATTCTGCGCTGAGCCTGGTCGAGCTGGTTGAGCGTACCGGGCTCATCAAGAGCACCATCATGCGTTTGATGGTGTCTCTGGAAAACCATGGGTTCATTACGCGTATGGCCGATGGACGCTATCAGCTGGCCAGTGAAGTGATGCGTTTGAACGCTGTGTATCAGGAGACACTCGACCTCGAACGGCACGTGATGCCACGTTTGCATCACCTGGCTGAACAGTCGGGTGAAACGGCGTCCTTCTATGTGCGTCACGGTGCGTATCGGATGTGTCAGTACCGGGTCAATTCCTCGCACTCACTGCGCCTGAACCTGCAACCTGGTGACATGCGCCCGATGGACGAAGCAGCGGGGGCGCAGGCTTTGCGCGCGCCCTATCAGATCGGCATTGCCTTGCACAAACCCTACTACTCCAAAGGCGCAACCGACCCGCATGCTGCTTCGATGGCTCTGCCCATCTACGGTGCGCAGCACGAGTTGATGGGCGCCCTTGTCATTTCAGGGCCTGCGAGTCGTTTGACGGAACAATATGCCGAAAGCCTCAGGCAGATGTTTTTTGAGGCGGCACGTGATCTGATGCGCAGCTTGGGCTTCAAGCCTGCGAACCTGGAGCCCGAATCGGTCCAGTAGACAGGCGGCGTGGATGGCAGGGTTCATGCTTCCTGAGGACGGCTCCCCGCAGCAAATTGTCGCCGATCATAAGTTACAAAAAACGGGGCATGCCATTGCTGGCATGCCCCGTTTCTCATACCGCTAAAGCGCCTCAGGCGACTTTGACGATCCAGCCTGCCGGTGCTTCAACGTCACCGCTCTGGATACCGGTCAGCTCGTTGTAGAGCTTCTGGGTAACCGGGCCGACCTTTTCCAGGTCGTGGAACACGTGCAGCTTGCCGTTGTACTCGATACCGCCGATCGGGGTGATCACCGCCGCAGTACCGCAAGCGCCGGCTTCAATGAAGCGGTCCAGCTTGTTGATTTCGACATCACCTTCGATCACGGTCAGGCCCAGGCGCGATTGTGCCAGCTCCATCAGCGACAGGCGGGTGATGCCTGGCAGCACCGAGGCCGATTTCGGGGTCACGAACTCGTTGTTGGCGGTGATGCCGAAGAAGTTGGCCGAACCGACTTCTTCGATCTTGGTGTGGGTCAGCGGGTCGAGGTAGATGGCGTCGGCGAAGTTGGCCTTCTTGGCTTCAGCGCCTGGCTGCAGGCTGGCGGCGTAGTTGCCACCGACCTTGGCCGCACCGGTGCCTTGTGGGGCGGCGCGGTCGAAGCTGGAGATCTGGAAGTTGTGCGGCTTCATGCCGCCCTTGAAGTACGAGCCAACCGGGATGGCGAATACCGAGAAGATGAACTCGGGGGCGGTGCGCACGCCAATGTTGTCACCGGTGCCGATCACGAACGGGCGCAGGTAGAGGGCGCCTTTGCCGTGCGGTGGCACGAACTTTTCGTTGGCCTTGACCACTTGCTTGCACGCTTCGATGAACACATCGGTGGGCACGTGCGGCATCAGCAGGCGGGCGCAGCTGCGCTGCATGCGGGCGGCGTTCTGGTCCGGGCGGAACAGGTTGATCGAGCCGTCCTTGCAACGGTAGGCCTTCAGGCCCTCGAAGCACTGCTGGCCATAGTGCAGGGCAGTAGAGCCCTCACTGATGTGCAGTACGTTGTCTTCGGTCAGGGTGCCTTTGTCCCACTCGCCATTGCGCCATACGGACAGGTAGCGTTTGTCGGTCTTGATGTAGTCGAAACCCAGCTTGTCCCAATTAATGCTTTCGTTGCTCATGACACCCTCATTGTCTTGCAAGTGCCCGATCGCTCGGGCTGCTGTTATATGCGCACCACGCCACCATAATACATCCGTGGCAGATCGGGAACGGCCAGTCACGAATTGATAGCCTGCGATGCATTTTTTTCGGTATCTACAACTGCAGGTACTCATCCAGCGCCAGGTTTTGCAGCAGTACTGCATCATGGGATGCCACCATGAGCGCCCCGCCGAACTGCCCGAGCATGCGCTCCAGTGCGGCCAGTGACGGCAGGTCCAGGTGGTTACCGGGTTCGTCCAGCAGTAACAGGTCGAGCGGCCGTTCGCGGTACAACACGGCGGCCAGTGCCGCCTTCATCCGTTCTCCGCCGCTGAGCAGGCTGCTGGGCAGTTCGATACGGGCCGCATCCAGCCCAAGCTGCGCCAGGCGGCTGCGTAATTCACCCTGGGCCATTGCCGGGTTGGCCCTGCCCAGGTGGTCGAGCACACTGCTGTGGCCGCATAGCGTGCTGCAATGCTGGTCGAGCAGGGCCGTCTCGCCCGTGAGGCGCACGTTGTCAGGCGATGCCGGTAATTCCCCGTTCAGCAGCCTGAGCAGGGTGGACTTGCCGCTGCCATTGGCCCCGACCAAACCCACCCGCTGGCCCAGGCATACGCGCAGGTCGAGCGGTTTGCGGGTGCCACGGGGCAGGCGAAGCGCCTGGAGGGCCAGCACTTCGCGGCCTGCATGGCGCTGAGGTGTGGGGGCATGCAAGGTAATGGCTGTGTCCTGCTCGACCTTGCGCGCGGCATCGCGGACTTGATCATGCAGGGCCTGCCGGGCTTCGCCGTGGTCGCGGCGCTGCTTGCCCGCCGTGGCCTGGCTGCGCTCGTGCTGGCGATCGACCAGAATTTTGGCCTGATTGGCGTGCCTGGCCTGGCGCCCGGCCCGGGCCTGATGGCGCTCCAGGTCTTCGCGCTGGCGTTGCAGTTCACGGGCCTGGCGTTGCTGCGCCTGCTTCAATCGGGCGAGTTGCTGCTGGGCCTGGGTCGTCTGGCTGACCTTTTGCTCTGTATAGAAGCTGTAATTGCCGCCATAGGCCTGCAACCCCAGGCCGGACAGCTCGACGATACGCACCATGTGCGCCAGCAGGCTGCGGTCGTGGCTGATCACCAGCAGGCCCCGGTCCCAGGCTTCGATCATGCCCAGCAGCTGGGCGCGGGCTTCGCTGTCCAGGTGATTGCTGGGTTCGTCGAGAATCAGGTAGTCGGCATTGCTCAGCCACGCGCCAATCAGCGCCACGCGCATGGCCTGGCCACCGCTCAGGCTGTTGGCGGGCTGGTGCCAGCCGAGTTGGCCCAGACCGTGGCGCTGCAGGTGCGCCTGCAATTGCTCGCGGATATCCCAGCGCTCGCCAACGGTGTCGAAATCCTGGGGGGCGATGCCGCCTTGCTCGATACGCTCCAGCGCTGCGAAAAGCGTGCCGGCCTGGGCCAGGTCGGCAACCGTGGCGCTCTGTTCGATCACCTGCTGGTTCAGCAGGTGAATACGGCCAAGGCGTCGACAATGGCCGCTGCTCGGTTCGCGCTGGCCGGCCAGAATCTGACCGAGCAAACTCTTGCCCACACCATTGCGCCCGACCAGGCCAGTGCGGCGGCGATCAAAGGTTTCGTTGAGGTCGGTAAACAGCTGCCTGCCATCAGGCAAGGTCAGGGAGACGCTGTCCAGCGTCAGGATTGACGTGTTCGTCATGCACAACTCCACAAATGCCGCGACATCTCCGGAGCGAACCGGAGGCTGAAGACTGGCCGTCGAAGGGGACGGCGGCATCAGTGGCGCATTGAACGAACACCTCGTAGCAGGGGAACGTGAAGCCTAACGGACTGGCAGGGGCGGGTAAAGCACCGCCCGCCAGCTGGCTTCAGCGCTGCTTCTGCAAGCGCGTGGCCCAGTCGCCACCTTGGCCGTGTGCGCAGGCCTCTTCACTGTCGAAACGCACATGCCAAGCCGGGTGGTCTAGCGGGATGCCGGCCTGCTCCAACGCCTGGCTGGTCAGTGCCAGCATACGCGCCTTCGCCTGGCCTGCCACGGCAGCGGTTTTGTCGGCCTCTTGCTCGAACACCCATGTAATGCGCAGGCTGCCCGGAAAATCCTCGGGGTCGAGCCGGTGGGTAAGCCAGCTGAAACCGACGATTTCCGCCTTGGCGGTTTCGCAGGCTTCGGTCAGGCACGCCACCAGTTCCCGCTCCAGCCGGGCCATATCGCGCTTGCCCAACGCTTTCAAGGGTTGGCCTCGTCATCGATCTGCTGGCAAAAGCGCAGGCGGTTGCCAAACGGGTCATACACCTGCATCTGCAGGCCCCGGTCCACGCTGAAACCGAGGAAATCGAGGTAGAACGCCTTGGCCTTGTCGACCGAGAAGATGCGCAGTACCGGTATGGCGGGGGCGAGCTGCATGGGGCGTCCTTGACCGTGGATGAAGGCGCCACTGTAACGCACTTGGGTGCCTTGTGGTCAGCCAGCGCTGCGCAACGGTTGACCACCCGCCAACCACTGCGTAGCCTTGCCACTTCGAGGTTCTTCGGCCACGCCGAAGCTAAGACGGGAACGCGGTACAAGCCGCGGCTGCCCCCGCAACTGTAAGCACCGATAACGGATCGACACAGCCACTGCGCCCGCGCGCGGGAAGGCGTCATCCCGCCACCGCCTGCTGTTTGTCAGGCCTATGGAACGGTGCGAGCCAGGAGACCTGCCTCGTCACGTTTTCGACTTTAAACCGGGCGGGGTGATCCGGTGGCGAACAAGCCCGGCCGGCCTGGCCCGTGGCTGTCGTCCTGCATGCCCGCGCCACACTGCCAAGGGCACTGCGACATGAAAACACTGGCCAAGCTCCCCGTCACCATCGTCACCGGCTTCCTCGGCTCGGGCAAGACCACCTTGCTGCGCCACATGCTCGACAACGCCCAGGGCCGTCGCATTGCGGTCATCGTCAACGAATTCGGCGAACTGGGGATCGACGGCGAAATCCTCAAGCAGTGCAGCATCGGCTGCACCGAAGAAGAAGCCAGTGGCCGTGTCTACGAGTTGGCCAACGGCTGCCTGTGCTGCACCGTGCAGGAAGAATTCTTCCCGGTGATGCGCGAGCTGGTGGCACGCCGTGGCGACCTGGACCACATCCTGATCGAAACCAGCGGCCTGGCCCTGCCCAAACCGCTGGTGCAAGCCTTCCAGTGGCCGGAAATCCGCAATGCCTGCACCGTCGATGCGGTCATCACCGTAGTCGACAGCCCGGCCGTGGCGGCCGGTACTTTCGCTGCCTACCCGGACCAGGTCGATGCCCAGCGCAAGCTCGACCCTAACCTGGACCACGAATCGCCCCTGCACGAACTGTTCGCCGACCAACTGGCCAGCGCCGACCTGGTGGTACTGAACAAGGCTGACCTGATCGACGCCGAAGGCCTGGCCAAGGTCCGTGCCGAAGTGGCCGAAGAGCTTCCGCCAGCCGTCAAGGTGATCGAAGCCAGCAGCGGCAAGCTGCCGCTGGAGGTGCTGCTGGGCGTGGGCGCCGAGTCCGAGGCGCACATCGATGGCCGCCGTACCCACCATGACTCGCACCACGACGGTGACGACCATGATGATCATGACCACGATGCCTTCGACTCCATCTCCATCGACCTGCCAGAAGCCGACGAAAGCCTGTTGCTCGATGCCCTGACCCAGCTGGTGGTGGAGTTCGGCATCCTGCGCGCCAAAGGCTTCGCCGCCATCCCGGGCAAGCCGATGCGCCTGCTGGTGCAAGGCGTGGGTACCCGTTTCGACAAACACTTCGACCGCGCCTGGCGTGCTGACGAGCCGCGCATTACCCGCTTGGTGCTGATTGGCCAGGACCTTGACGCTGCCCAGCTGGAAGCGCGCCTGCGCCAGGCCCTGGGCGCCTGACCCATGCACCTGCTGCGGACCCAGCCCGGCGGCTTCGTGCCGGATGACAGCATTGCCGACCTCGGCCAGACCCCCGCCGAGCTGGTGATTCTCTGCAGCGGCGATTCGCACCTGGCACTGCTCGCCGATACCGCCGAGCAATTGCCAGACGACTTCCCCAGCCTGCGTCTGGCCAACCCGATGCAGGTGCAAAACCACGCGTCGGTCGACCTGTATATCGACCAGGTGCTGCGCCATGCCAAAGTCATCCTGGTGTCGCTGCACGGCGGTGTCGGTTACTGGCGCTATGGCGTCGAGCAACTGGTCGAGCTGGCCGCCCGTGGCGTGCAGCTGATTATGGTGCCGGGCGATGACCGCCCGGACCCGGAGCTGACCTCCCTGGGTACTGTCGGTGGCGAGCAGGCCGAGCGCCTCTGGCACTACTTGCGCCAAGGCGGCAAGGCCAACGCCATCAACCTGTTCAACTGCCTGGCCAGCCAGTGGCTGGGCCGTGACTATGCCTGGGAGGAGCCGCAGCCCTTGCCGCGCACGGCGGTGTATCACCCGGCCAAGGGCAGCACCACGCTGGAAGACTGGTACCCGCATTGGCACCCCGAGCACCCGGTAGCGCCGCTGCTGTTTTATCGCTCGCACTTGCAGGCGGCCAACACCGCATTCATCGACGTGTTCTGCCAGCGCCTGCAGGCTGCCGGGCTGAACCCGTTACCGATCGCGGTGGCCAGCCTCAAGGAAAGCGCCTGCCTGGAGCAGGTCGAAGCCTGGCTGGACGAGGTCGGCGCCGAAGTGCTGGTCAATACCACAGGCTTTGCCCTGTCCAGCCCCGAACGCCCCAACCTGCGCCCGTTCCGCCGCGACATCCCGGTATTGCAGGCCATCTGCGCACAGGACAACCAGCCTGGCTGGGAAGCCAGCGAACAGGGGCTGGGCGCGCGCGATCTGGCCATGCACATTGCCTTGCCTGAGCTGGACGGGCGCATTATCACCCGGCCGGTCAGTTTCAAGGACATGGCCTGGCGCAGCGAGCGCAGCCAGTCCGATGTGGTGTGCTACCGCGCCCACCCCGAACGCATGGACTTCGTTGCCGAGCTGGCCCGCCGCTGGGTTGAACTGGCGCGCCTGCCCAATGCGCAGAAGCGCGTGGCCCTGGTGCTGGCCAACTACCCAACCCGCGATGGTCGCATTGGCAATGGCGTCGGCCTGGACACTCCTGCCGCTGCCTTGAACATTCTCAAGGCACTGCAGGCCGAGGGCTATCCGCTGGCCGAATTGCCGGGCAGCGGCACACAACTGATCCACCAACTGCTTGGCGGCGTAACCAACGACCTCGACCACCTGGACCTGCGCCCCTGCGCCCAAAGTCTGAGCCTGGCCGACTACCAGGCCGCCTTCGAGCGCCTGCCCGACGCCAACCGCCAGGCCGTGCTGGACCGCTGGGGGCCGCCCGAGCAGGACCCGATGTACCGCAGCGGACGGCTGATGGTGGCCGGCCTGCGTTATGGCCTGACCTTTGTCGGCATTCAGCCGGCCCGGGGCTACCAGGTAGACCCGAGCGCGGTCTACCACGACCCCGACCTGGTGCCGCCGCATGGCTACCTGGCGTTTCACTTCTGGCTACGCCATGCCTTTGCGGCCGATGCAGTGATCCACGTCGGCAAGCACGGCAACCTCGAATGGCTGCCCGGCAAGGGCGTCGGCTTGTCGGCGCAGTGCTGGCCAGACGCCTTGCTCGGCCCGCTGCCGAACATCTACCCGTTCATCGTCAATGACCCTGGCGAGGGCGCCCAGGCCAAACGCCGTACCCAGGCGGTGATCATCGACCACCTGATGCCGCCGCTGACCCGCGCCGAGACCTATGGCCCGTTGCGCCACCTGGAACAGCTGGCCGACGAGTTCTATGAAGCGCAGATGCTCGACCCACGGCGTGCCCGCGAGTTGCAGCGCGACATCCTGGAGTTGGTCAAGGCCAACCACATCGACCGCGAGCTGCAGCTGGAAGGGCAGCTGGACGATGCCGCCATATGGCTGCCGCGCCTGGACACCTACCTGTGCGATCTGAAGGAATCGCAGATTCGCGATGGCCTGCACGTGTTCGGCCAGTCGCCCGAAGGCCGCTTGCGGCTGGATACCCTGTTGGCGCTGTTGCGGGTTGAACGGGGCGACGGGCGCGGCGGCAATGCCAGCTTGTTGCGTGCCCTGGCCAAGGCCTTGGTGCCGGGCTTCGATCCGCTCGATTGTGAGCTTGGGCAGCCTTGGCAGGGCGCACGCCCAGCGCAATTGCAGGCCATGAGCAGCGAACCGTGGCGCACCTGTGGAGATACCCGCGAGCGCCTTGAGCTGTTGGCACTTCAGGTGATCGGTCAGGCCTTGGCCGGCACGGTGCCGCTACCCGAGCAGAACGAATGGCAGCCTGTGCACGATGTGGTGCAGGCCTTGCGCGAAGCGGTAGCGCCTAGCCTGGACGCGTGCGGTGCAGCCGAAATGAATGGCCTGCTGGCAGCGCTGGCCGGGCGCTTCGTGCCCGCAGGCCCCAGCGGTGCGCCGAGCCGTGGGCGCCTCGACGTGCTGCCCACCGGCCGCAACTTCTACACCGTGGACGTGCGCAACCTGCCCACTACCACGGCCTGGCGCCTGGGCTTCGCCTCGGCCAACCTGATCCTTGAGCGGCACCTGCAGGACCACGGCGACCACCTGCGCCAGCTCGGCCTGTCGGTGTGGGGCACGGCGACCATGCGCACGGGCGGCGACGACATCGCCCAGGCCATGGCATTGATGGGCGTGCGGCCGGTGTGGGCCACTGGCAGCCAGCGTGTCGACGACTTCGAAATCCTGCCGTTGAGCCTGCTCGACCGCCCTCGGGTGGATGTGACGTTGCGCGTTTCGGGCTTTTTCCGCGATGCCTTCGGTAACCTTATCCGCCTGTTCGATGCGGCGGTGCAGGCCGTCGCTGCGCTGGATGAACCCGACGACCTCAACCCTTTGGCCGCCCGTGTACGCAGCGAGCGTGCCACGCTGCAAGCGCAAGGCGTGGACGCCGAGCAGGCTTCGCGCCAGGCGGGCTGGCGGGTGTTCGGGGCAAAGCCTGGCGCCTACGGCGCCGGAGTGCAGAACGCCATCGACGGGCGCCTGTGGCACAGCCGCGACGACCTGGCCGAGGTGTACCTCAACCACGGCGGTTACGCTTACGGCGCCCGTGACGAAGGCACCCCGGCCCGCGCCCAGTTCGCCCAGCGTCTGGCCAAGGTGCAGGCGGTGCTGCAGAACCAGGACAACCACGAGCACGATTTGCTCGACTCCAACGATTACTACCAGTTTCAGGGCGGCATGCTGGCCGCATCGGAAACCCTGTCCGGTGCTACCGTGGCCAGCTACCACGGCGACCACAGCCAGGCCGACCGGCCGCGCATCCGTACCCTCAAGGAAGAGTTGAACCGGGTTATCCGCGCCCGTGCGCTGAACCCCAAGTGGATCGACGGGGTGAAGCGCCACGGTTACAAAGGCGCCTTCGAGATGGCGGCGACGGTCGACAACCTGTTCGCCTTCGACGCCACCACGCACCTGATCGACGACCATCATTACCAGGGGCTCGCCGATGCCTACGTGCTCGACCCGGCGACCCGCGACTTCATGCGCGAGCACAACCCCGAGGCCCTGCGCGACCTGACCGAGCGCCTGCTGGAGGCCCAGCAGCGCGGGCTGTGGCAGGCACCAGGCGACTACCGAGAGGCCCTTGAGGCGCAATTGCTCGACGGCGAGGAACAGGCTTGAAATGAGTGAACCCGTACAATTTCCGCTGGCCGCGGTGGTCGGTGCCGACGACCTGAAGCTGGCGCTGTGCCTGACGGCCATCGACCCGAAAATCGGCGGTGTGCTGATCGAAGGGCCGCGCGGCATGGCCAAGAGTACGCTGGCCCGTGGCCTGGCCGACCTGCTGGGCGAGGGGCCATTCGTCACCCTGCCGCTGGGTGCCAGCGAGGAACGGCTGGTC
The DNA here is from genome assembly GCF_014192825.1 of Pseudomonas sp. OG7. Lineage (NCBI taxonomy): Bacteria > Pseudomonadati > Pseudomonadota > Gammaproteobacteria > Pseudomonadales > Pseudomonadaceae > Pseudomonas > Pseudomonas sp. OG7. Next base: position 337,490 of record NZ_JACHYK010000007.1, read on the forward strand.
GGCACCCTGGACCTGAGCGCGGCGCTGGGGCAGGGCAAGGCGCAGTTCTCCCCGGGCGTGCTGGCCCAGGCTGACGGTGGCGTGCTGTATGTCGATGAGGTCAACCTGCTGCCCGACACCCTGGTCGACCTGTTGCTCGACGTGGCGGCCAGTGGCACCAACCGTATCGAGCGTGACGGCATCTCGCACCGGCACAGTGCCCGTTTCGTACTGATCGGCACCATGAACCCGGAGGAAGGCGAGCTGCGCCCGCAACTGCTCGACCGTTTTGGCCTCAACGTGGCCCTGGAAGGTTCGCCCGAGCCTGAGGCGCGTCAGCAGATCATTCGGCGTCGTCTGGCCTTCGACAGCGACCCGTACGCCTTCTGTGCCCACTGGGCTGCGGCCCAGGCGCAGTTGCGCGAACGCTGCCAGGCGGCGCGCCGGGCCTTGACCGGCATAGCGCTGGACGACCAGGCGCTGTCGTGGATCACCGAGCGCTGCTATGCCGCTGGCGTCGACGGCCTGCGCGCCGACCTGGTGTGGCTGCGCGCTGCACGCGCCCACTGCGCCTGGCGCGGGGGGGCGGCTATTGAAGAGGCGGATGTCGACGCGGTGGCCGAGTTTGCCTTGCGCCATCGTCGCCAAGTGGCGCCCCAGGCCCCTGCGCCGTCGGCACCGCCGCAGCCCGATCAGCCGGGTGCCAGTCACCCTGGCGAACAGGGCGGGCAGGGTGACTGGGGGGCGTTGCCGGCGCAGCCGGTGGCCAGCGGTGCCCGCCGCGAGGTGCCGAACTGGGCAAAAAAGCCCTGAGCATTCGCCAGCCACCTGCCAAAGGGGCGGATGCCAGACCTGGCGCGGGCAAGCAGGGCGGGGCCAGCCGTGGCCGGGCACGCAGTGCGGCGACCGGTCGGGTGGCCTGGCTGCCGACTTTGCTCAAGGGGCGGCCACGGTTGCTCCAGGACCTGTGCTGGCAGCAGCGCCAAGCCAGGCCCGCAGAGCTGTGGCTGGTGATTGTCGATGCCTCGGCCTCCACCCGTCGTCATCAGGCGCTGGCGCAAACCAAAGGGCTGCTGGCAGCCCTGTTCGACCAGGCTTACCGCCAGCGCGCCCGGTTGGCCCTGCTCACCGCCAGCGGGCAAACGCCACAATGGCAACGCCACGGCCTGAAGGCCTCGGCGGCCTTGCAGCCCTGGCTGCAAGCCTTGGGTGCCGGTGGCGGTACGCCGCTGATCGCCGCGTTGGAACAGGCTCGGCACTGGCTTCTGGCGCGCCAGCGCGCCCATCCGACTGAAGCCATGCGCTGCCTGGTCTTTACCGACGGTCGCCTGCAGCACTGCAACGCCGTGCAGCCCATGCCTTGTGCAACGTTATTGGTGGATATGGAACTTGCCCCCGTTCGTCTTGGGCGCGCACAGCGTCTGGCTGAGCAATTGCAGGCCGATTACCAGCACTTGCAGCACTTCAAAATCTTGGACTGATTGGCGCGACACTATGTCGCCATAGAAAAAGTTGCCAGAACAGCAACTTTGCATGCAATCAAGTGCGTGACGTTGCACGCACTTGATTGCCGGGCGTTATTACTTCGGCATCGACCACGGTTGCAGGTCGTACCCTTTTTCGCACAGTTCGGCGCGCACTTCCTCGATCAGGCTGGCCCATTGGGCCGGGTCGGAATAGATGCGCGAAGACACTTGTTTGCTGCCGATGCGGGTGCTGGTCCGGTCGATCACTGCCAGGCTCAGTTCACCAGTACCGTTGGGTGCATCCCAGGCTACGCACTGGAAAGGTTCGAAGGCGTGGTCGGCAATCAGCAGTGCTTCGTTGACACGGAGCGGGGCATTCATGGTTCGGTCTCTCTATGGTCCCAAACAGCGAAGTTAAGTCCGCGTTGCTTCAAAGTCGCCTCAATCATCGCGAAGTGCAGCGCGGGGTTATGTGTACTGATGCTCGTTGTCCGGCGGCAAGTCACACAATGGATGTAAAATTTTTTGTCAGGGCCGAATCCGTTCTTGCCTGCGCCGCCATGTGATGTCGATAAAACGCGAAAATTCCCGTGATGCTTTGTAAAAAAATGCGTCGGCAGACAGACGGTACTGGGAACCGTCAACTTCGTTGCTACTGTTAAACGGGCGCCACAACTTGCTGTTTTACTTCATAAAACCAAAAACTGGCGCCAAGGATCGGTTATGCAACAGCTTGCCGCCCAACGCCGTTTGCTTATCGTCGACCCCTGCGACGACTGCCACCGATTGTTACCGGGCCTGCGCAGCGCAGGCTGGGATGTAGACACCTGCGCGCTCGGCGGGGCGCTGGACCACCCTTGTGATGTAGGCCTGCTGCGCTTGCAGGCTTCGCACCTCAGGCACCCTGATGCAGTCAAGGACATGATCAAACGCAGCAATACCGAATGGATTGCCGTGCTCAGTGCCGAACAACTGCGCATGCCTGCCGTCGGCGATTTTGTCTGTGAATGGTTCTTCGACTTCCACACCCTGCCATTCGACGTCTCCCGCGTACAGGTCACCCTTGGCCGGGCGTTCGGCATGGCGCGCTTGCGTGGCAAAGGGGCGGTGAAGGTGGATGAAGCCACCCACGAACTGCTCGGTGAAAGCCGGCCCATCCGTGAGTTGCGCAAGTTGCTGGGCAAACTGGCGCCCACCGAGTCGCCGGTGCTGATCCGAGGCGAAAGCGGTACCGGCAAGGAGCTGGTGGCGCGCACCCTGCACCGCCAGTCGCAACGCAGCGAGCAGCCCTTCGTTGCCATCAACTGCGGGGCTATTCCCGAGCACCTGATCCAGTCCGAACTGTTCGGCCATGAGAAGGGCGCCTTCACCGGTGCGCACCAGCGCAAGGCCGGGCGCATCGAAGCGGCCCATGGGGGCACGTTGTTTCTTGATGAAATCGGTGACTTGCCGTTGGAGTTGCAGGCCAACCTGCTGCGCTTTCTGCAGGAAAAGCACATTGAGCGGGTGGGCGGTAGCCAGCCAATCCCGGTGGATGTGCGTGTGCTAGCCGCCACCCACGTGGACCTGGAACGGGCCATCGAGCAAGGGCGATTTCGCGAAGACCTGTATTACCGCCTGAATGTGTTGCAGGTAGTGACCGCGCCGTTGCGCGACCGGCATGGCGACCTCTCGATGCTGGCCAGCCACTTTGCTCATTTCTACAGCCTGGAAACCGGGCGCCGGCCGCGCTCGTTCAGCGACCATGCCTTGGCGGCGATGGGTCGGCATGACTGGCCGGGCAATGTGCGCGAGCTGGCCAACCGCGTGCGCCGTGGCCTGGTGCTGGCCGAAGGGCGGCAGATCGAGGCGCAGGACCTGGGGCTGCAGCTGCTCGACCAGGAGCAACAGCCGCTGGGTACGCTGGAAGAGTACAAGCACCGGGCCGAGCACCAGGCACTGTGCGACGTGCTGAACCGGCACAGTGACAACCTGAGTGTGGCGGCCAAGGTGCTGGGGATTTCACGGCCGACGTTTTACCGGCTGCTGCACAAGCATCAGATTCGCTGATTGGAACCGAGGATTTTGTTGGCTGGCACCGGCTACGCCGGTGTTCGCGGCTTAAGCCGCTCCTACAGGGATTTTCACCGCTTCGAATGCTGTGATTTCCCTGTGGGAGCGGCTTAAGCCGCGAGGAGGCCCGTACAGATTGAAGATCAATGCGGCCCGCGCGGGATGGTTTTCAGCAGGTCTTCCGGGCTGATGTGCCCCACCACCTGGGCCACCGCGCTGCCTGGGGTCGGCAGGTCGATGATGTGGCTCTTCATCTTGCCGATCACATGCATTTCGCACGGTTTGCAGTCGAACTTCAGGGTCAGCACTTCGTCACCCTGGATCAGCTGCATGGGGGCCACCTTGGTGCGCACGCCGGTCACGCCCTTGGCCTGCTTGGGGCACAGGTTGAAGGAGAAGCGCAGGCAATGCTTGGTGATCATCACCGGCACTTCGCCGTGCTCTTCATGGGCCTCGTAGGCCGCGTCGATCAGTTGCACGCCGTGGCGGTGGTAGAAGTCTCGGGCCTTCTGGTTGTACACGTTGGCCAGGAACGACAGGTGCGACTCGGGGTACACCGGTGGCGGCGTCGTCTCGGCCTTGCGCGCGCCACGCGGGTGCGCCTTGATACGCGCTTCGGTCAGTGCCTCGATGGCTTCGCGGCGCAGGGCCTTGAGCTGCGAGTTTGGGATGAAGTACGCCTGCGGGGCGTCCAGCTGGATGCTGTCGGCGTGGTACATCGTGGTACCCAGCTGGCCGAGCAGGTCATGCAACTGGTCCAGTGCCTGCTGCGGTTTGTTGGCCACGCCGAACGGGCCATCCAGGGCCACCTGCACGCTCACGCCTTCTTCGCTGCTCAGGGTCAGCATCAGGCGCTGCTCGCGCAGTACCGCGTGCCACTCCACGCCAACCCGGCGCTCGGACGAGGTGCGTTGCAGGGCCTGCTGCCAGTTGTGGTCGAGGTTGCGCGACAGCGGGTGGTTGGGCCGCAGCTTGTAGAGGCCCTCAGGCATTTCGTTGGGCTCGACACGGTAGCGGTAGCGCGTGTGGCCGTCTTCCACGAATTCGCCGCGAGGCTCGGCGATGTTGGCACGGAAGCCCACCACTTCGCGCTTGACCAACACGTTGAGGCCGTCGCCGTTGGTCAGCGGTACGTCGGTAACCACTTGCATGTCACGCTTGCCCACCTTTTCCACCACGCCCACCGGCAGGCCGGTGAAGGTTGGCGAGTCGAAGGCGCCGATGTCGACTTTGCGGTCGGTGACGAAGTAGTCGGTACTGCCACGGTGGAAGGTCTTGTCCGGGTCGGGCAGGAAGAAGTGCTCGGTGCGGCCGCTGGATGCACGGGCATAAGCCGGGCGGCCTTCGAGGATGGCGTCGAGCTCTTTGCGGTAGTGGGCCGTGATGTTCTTCACATAACCCATGTCCTTGTAGCGGCCCTCGATCTTGAACGAGCGCACGCCAGCATCGACCAGGTCGGCCAGGTTGGCAGTCTGGTTGTTGTCCTTCATCGACAGCAGGTGTTTTTCGAACGCCACCACGCGGCCTTGGTCATCTTTCAGGGTGTACGGCAGGCGGCAGGCCTGTGAGCAATCGCCCCGGTTGGCGCTGCGGCCGGTTTGCGCGTGGGAAATGTTGCACTGGCCGGAGAAGGCCACGCACAGCGCGCCGTGGATGAAGAACTCGATGGCGGCGTCGGTTTCGGCGGCAATGGCGCGGATTTGCTGCAGGTTCAGCTCACGGGCCAGTACCAGTTGCGAGAAACCGGCCTGGTCGAGAAACTTGGCCCGCTCCAGGGTACGGATGTCGGTCTGCGTACTGGCGTGCAGCTCGATCGGCGGAATGTCCAGCTCCATCACCCCCAGGTCCTGCACGATCAGTGCGTCGACACCGGCGTCGTACAGCTGGTGGATCAGCTTGCGCGCCGGCTCCAGCTCGTTGTCGTGGAGGATGGTGTTGATGGTGGTGAACACGCGTGCGTGGTAGCGATGGGCGAACTCGACCAGTTCGGCGATATCGCTGACTTCGTTGCAGGCGTTATGGCGCGCGCCAAAGCTCGGGCCGCCGATGTAGATGGCATCAGCGCCGTGCAGGATCGCTTCACGGGCGATGGCCACGTCACGGGCAGGGCTGAGCAGTTCCAGGTGATTCTTTGGAAGGGACATGTCGTTATATTTTCGGGCTGTCACGGTTTAGGCGGGCATTGTAGCGGCGAAACGGGCTGGCGGCATCATCGGGGTGCCGGGAGGTGTATTGCTTGTACCGGCCCTATCGCCGGCAAGCCGGCGATAGGGCCCTTACAGGTATATCAGCGCTTGGCGGCCATTGCGGTCACTTCAACGCGCATACCTTCGAACGCCAGGGATGCGACACCCACGGCGGCACGCACCGGCCAGGGCTTGCTGAAGAAACGCTGATACACCTCGTTGAACGCGGCACGGTCGGCCATGTCGGTCAGGTAGATGGTCAGGTGCAGCACGCGGTCCATGCCGCTGCCGGCTTTCTCCAGCGCCACTTTCAGCGCCTGCAGGGTGCATTCGCTTTGTTCGACGATACCGCCCAGTTCCAGGCTGCCATCGGCGTGGGTCGGGATCTGGGTGGTGACCAGTACGCCGTTGTATTCGGCGACGTCGGACGAAATCGACTCGGCGTCCGGGTCCGGGGTGTAGATGATTTCTGCGTTAGCCATGGTGTCTTGCCTTGCAACGGAAGGAAAGCGGCAAGCCTACGCGAGCAGGGCGGGCGGGTCGAGGGTACCCCGGTGTTTGAAATGCGCGGCGTTCACCGTCAGAATCGCGCCCATTGCAAAACCGGGGGTTTACGGTGAACGAACAGACTTTGTCCAGGCGCCTGGAGCGCGTGGCTGCCCATGTACCACAGGGCGCGCGCCTGGCCGACATTGGCTCGGACCACGGCTACCTGCCGGTGGCCTTGATGCTGCGGGGTGTGATCGAGGCCGGGGTAGCGGGGGAGGTGGCGCAAACGCCGTTCGCCTCGGCCCAGCGCAACGTGCGCAGGAACGGCCTGGAAGACTGCATCACCGTGCGCCTGGCCGATGGCCTGGCCGCAGTGGAGGCAAACGACCGTATTTCGGTGATCAGCATCTGCGGCATGGGGGGCGACACCATGTGCGACATTCTGCAGGCCGGCAAGCAGCGCCTTGCTGGCGTCATGCGCCTGGTGTTGCAGCCCAATGGCGCTGAGCGCGAGCTGCGCGAGTGGCTGGCGGGTAACGGTTACCGTATCGTCAACGAAGAACTGCTGCGCGAAAACCGCTTCGACTACGAAATCATCGTTGCCGAGCCCGGCGAGGCTGCGTACACCGCTGAACAGCTGTACTTCGGCCCGGTGCTGTTGCAGGAGAAAAGCGAGGCATTTCGGGTGAAGTGGCGGCGTATGCTGAAACAGAAGCAGCAAACCCTGGCCAACTTCGAACGTGCCCGCGATGCGGTGCCTCAGGTAAAGATCGACGACTTCAATCGGCAGGTGGGCTGGATCACCCAGGTGCTGGCCTGACTCACTGCTGCGAGCAGTTGCCCATTTCGCGGTAGTCCACTTCGTGTTTCTGGCCTTGATGGTCGACGTACACCATGTGCGCCGTGCCAACCTGGCAGTCGGCGGCATTGCTGGCCGGGGTGATGGAGATCACTTTGGCCACATCCAGCGGCATGCCGTACTCGTAATTGCTGCTCACAGGCTGGTTTTTGGCGCTATCGGCGAAGGCACCGAACGTGCTGAGGGCAGCGGCAACGGCAATTACAGCGATCGAACGTTTCATGACAGGCTCCTTGTGTTCAATGTATGGCTAATGATGTATTCATTGGTGATCCACAATAAATGGGCTAAGTCGTGATAGATTCCTGCCTGTAACGCAAGAATAAGACTGAACAAGGAGCACACTGTCATGGACATGCTGCATGCCATGCGTACCTTCGCCCGTGTGGTGGAATGCGGCAGCTTCGCTGCAGCCGCCAATGCCCTGGACATCTCTGCGGCGCAGGTTTCGCGCATTGTTGCCGAGCTGGAAAACCAGCTGCAGACCCGCCTGCTGCACCGCACCACCCGGCGCCTGCGCATGAGCGAGGCCGGCGAGCGGTTTCTGGAGCGGGCGCGTCAGATCATGCTGCTGACCGAAGAAGCGGTGGGTGAGGCGCGTGGCGCGCACCTCACGCCTCGCGGCCACCTGCGTTTGCATTGCCCGCACGGCCTTGGGCTGTTGCTGATGCCGCTGGTGGCCGGCTACAACGCGTTGTGCCCGGAAGTGGTGATCGAGCTGACGCTGTCCCAGCGCAACCCTGACCCGTTGGCCGAAGGCCATGACGTGGTGATCACCGTGGACGGTGCGCTGCCGGACTCACAGCTGATCGCTGTACCGCTTGGCGATATCTTCAGTATCCCCTGCGCAGCACCCAGCTATCTGGAGCGACATGGCGTGCCTGAACGCCCCGAGGACCTGCATGCGCATCGCTGCCTGCGCATGGCTTATCCCATGTATGAAGGCGACTGGGTATTCCCCCAGGGTGTGGATCAGTGCGTGATCGCACCGCGTGACAATTTTTCCACCAATGTGGCCGATGCCATGCTGGTGGCCAGTGAGCTGGGCATGGGGATCGGCCTGCTGCCGTTCTATACCGCCAGCCAGGCCATCGAGCAGGGGCGCTTGTGCCGGCTGCTGGCGCCGTACCGCCTGCGCGAAAGTGCGCTGTATGCGATGTACCCGTCACGGCATTACCTGGATGCCAAGGTGCGGACCTGGATCGACTACCTCAAGGAGCAACTGCCGGCGCTGTTCGAAGGGCATGCGAAGGTGGTGGATGATGCGCGGTATTGGCGGTAGGCGACTGACGCTTTCTTGAGCCACTCGCCAATCCTGTGGGAGCGGGCGTGCCCGCGAACACCGACGAAGCCGGTGCCATCCACCGCATCGCCTGCTTCGCGGGCACGCCCGCTCCCACAAAGGGCCTGTTGCAGTTCAATTACAGGGGATAGTGCTTCAACTCCCGCGCAATCAGCATGCGCTGAATCTCGCTCGACCCTTCATAAATCTGCGTAATCCGCGCATCCCGGTAGTAGCGCTCCACCGGGTAGTCCTCCAGGTAGCCATACCCACCATGCACCTGGATCGCCATCGAGCACACCCGCTCGGCCATTTCGGACGCGAACAGCTTGGCCTGTGATGCCTCCGACAGGCACGGCTTGCCGGCGCTGCGCAGGCGGGCGGCATGCAGGATCAGCAAGCGTGCGGCGTTCACCTGCACCTGCATGTCGGCCAGCAGGTTGGCGATGCTCTGGTGTTCGTTGATCGGCTTGCCGAACTGCACGCGGTCACGTGAGTACACCAGTGCCGCTTCGAACGCGGCGCGGGCGATGCCCAAGGCCTGGGCGGCGATACCGATACGGCCGCCTTCCAGGTTGGACAGGGCGATGGCCAGGCCCTTGCCACGCTCGCCCAGGATATTGGCGGCAGGAATGCGACAGTTGTCGAAGGTAACTGCGCAGGTATCCGAGGCACGGATGCCCATCTTGTGCTCGCTGCGGTCAACCTTGAACCCCGGGTTGTCGGTGGGCACCAGGAACGCCGACAAACCTTTCTTGCCCAGCTCCGGGTCGGTGACTGCGAAGACGATGGCCAGGCCGGCGCGGCGGGCATTGCTGACGAACTGCTTGGCGCCATTGATGACCCACTCGCCATCGACCAGCTCGGCGCGAGTGCGCAGGTTGTGTGCCTCGGAACCTGCTTGCGGTTCGGTCAGGCAGAAGCAGCCGATCACTTCGCCACTGGCCAGGCGGGGCAGCCATTGCTGTTGCTGGTCGGCAGTACCGTAAGCCAGCAGCGGGCCGCAGCCTACCGAGTTATGAATGCTCATCATCGCCCCGGTGGCGCCGCAGCCTGCGGCAATTTCTTCCACGGCCAGGGCGTAGGCCACGTAGTCGGTGTAACTGCCACCGAAGTCCTCTGGCACCACCATGCCCAGCAGGCCCAGTTCGCCCATTTTGCGCACCACGCCATCATCGATCCAGCCGGCCTTTTCCCAGGCCTGGGCATGCGGGGCGATCTCGCCACGGGCAAAGTCCCGGGCCATGTCGCGGATCATGATTTGTTCTTCGCTCAGTTCCAGGTCTTGCATCTGTGTACTCCCGGGCTCACAGGCCTTCGAAGAATTGGTCGACCCGCTGTTGCTGCAGCGCGGCCAGGGTCGGCGGGTTCCAGCGGGGCTGCTTGTCCTTGTCGATGATCAGCGCGCGCACGCCTTCAATGATGTCGCCGTGCCGGAACCACTGACGGTCCAGGTGCAGTTCCATGGCGAAGCAGTCGTCCAGGCCCAGGTGGCGGCCACGGCGCAGCATCTCCAGCGTAACCGCCATGGCCAGCGGCGAGCGGCTTTCCAGCTGGTCGGCAGTGGCGACGGCCCAGGCATGGCTGTCGGCGATGCTGACGGCACGCAGCTGCTCGACGATGGCCTGCACGGTAGGCTGGGCGAAGAAGTGGTCGATGGCCGGGCGCAGTTTTTCCAGTGGCGCATCGTCCAGCACCTGCGTGCCCAGCCTGGCCAGCAGGTTTTGCAGGTCCTTGAGCGGGTTGTCGCCAAAGCTCAGCTGGTCCAGGCCTTGGTCAAGGGCGGCGAGTTGGTCGCTGGCCAGGTACCAGTCGGCCAGGCCGCAGTACAACGCGTCGGCCGCCTGGATTTGTGCGCCGCTGACGCCCAGGTAGGTGCCCAGCTCGCCAGGGATACGCGACAGGAAGTAGCTGCCACCCACATCCGGGAAATAACCGATGCCGACTTCGGGCATGCCCAGACGGCTGCGCTCGGTAACCACGCGCAGGTCGCAGCCCTGGGCCAGGCCCATGCCGCCACCCAGGGTAAACCCGTCCATCAGCACCAGCACCGGCTTGCGGTAGCGGTGGATGACCAGGTCGAGGGCGTATTCTTCGACGAAGAAGGTTTCATGCAGCGTGTCGCCAGCTTTGAAGCTGTCGTGCAGCGAGCGGATGTCACCACCGGCACAGAAGCCCTTTGGGCCTTCGCCGCGCAGCACCACCGCGCGCACGTGCGGGTCTTCGGCCCACTGGTCCAGGTGCTGGCGCAGGCTACGGACCATATCCAGGGTCAGGGCATTGAGGCCGGCGGGGCGGTTCAGAGTCAGGTGGCCGATCTGGTTACGGACCTCGGCCAGTACATGCTCGGTTACCGAGGCTTGAGCGTGCGCAGTCATTGCGTTCTCCCTGCTTTGTTATTGATTTTCCAAGTGAAGTCTGGAGTTCGCTGGAGGATCGCAGGATCCTGTCATGCGAATTTGCCTTGCACAATCGACAATTATGCAGGGGCATCGTGCATTTTTGCTGCTAGCCAGTCCCCCAGCCAGGCAAATCATTAATCTGAGCGTAACAAACCCGCCGTTAGCTTGATTGATCCGTCAGGCAGCACAGCCCTATGGTGACCCCACGACAGCGAACCCGTGGAGTCACCATGACAATAACGCAGAATCCACCGCCGCAATGGTCGCGGCGGCGTGCCGAAAAGCAGCGCCGCCTCGATCGGGTACGCCACCTCGCCGACGGCGTGGTGCTGCCCACCGAACGTATGGTCGAAGCCTTGGAACTGTTGCTGGCGCCCGGTGACCGGGTGGTGCTGGAAGGTAACAACCAGAAGCAGGCAGACTTCCTCTCACGCTCGCTGGCCAAGGTCGACCCCGGGCGCCTGCACGACCTGCACATGATCATGCCCAGCGTTAGCCGCGCCGAGCACCTGGACCTGTTCGAACGCGGTATCGCCCGCAAGCTCGACTTTTCCTTTGCCGGCCCGCAGAGCCTGCGCATCGGCCAATTGCTGGAAGATGGCCTGCTCGAGGTCGGCGCCATCCACACCTACATCGAGCTTTACTCGCGGCTGCTGGTCGACCTGATTCCCAACGTCACCCTGGTGGCCGGCTTCATGGCCGACCGTGACGGTAACCTGTACACCGGCCCCAGCACCGAAGACACGCCGGCACTGGTAGAGCCGGCCGCCTTCAGCGACGGCATCGTCATTGCCCAGGTCAACCAGTTGGTGGACCGCGTGGACGACCTGCCACGGGTGGACATCCCGGCCTCCTGGGTCGATTTCGTGGTGGTCGCCGACCAGCCCTTCTACATAGAACCGCTGTTCACCCGCGACCCGCGCCATATCAAGCCGGTGCATGTGCTGATGGCGATGATGGCCATTCGTGGCATTTACGAAAAACACCAGGTGCAGTCGCTGAACCATGGCATTGGCTTCAACACCGCCGCCATCGAACTGATCCTGCCCACCTACGGCGAGTCGCTGGGCCTGAAGGGCAAGATTTGCCGCAACTGGACGCTCAACCCGCACCCAACCTTGATTCCGGCTATCGAGGCCGGCTGGGTCCAAAGCGTGCATTGCTTCGGCACCGAGCTGGGCATGGAGGATTACATCGCCCAACGCCCGGACGTGTTCTTCACAGGCCGCGATGGCTCGATGCGCTCCAACCGCATGATGTGCCAGCTGGCGGGGCAGTACGCTGTCGACCTGTTCATCGGCGCCACCTTGCAGGTGGATGGCGATGGCCATTCCTCCACCGTCACCCGCGGCCGCCTGGCCGGTTTTGGCGGTGCACCGAACATGGGCCACGACCCGCGCGGCCGACGCCACGCTACCCCGGCCTGGCTCGACATGACGGTGCCGGACACCATGCTCGAACGCGGCCGCAAGCTGGTGGTGCAAATGGTCGAGACCTATCAGGAAGGCGGCAAGCCTACCTTCGTGGAAACCCTCGATGCCGTGGAAGTGGCCAAGAAGGCGGGGATGCCGTTGGCACCGGTAATGATCTATGGCGACGACGTCACCCACTTGCTGACCGAGGAGGGCATTGCCTACCTGTACAAGGCCCGCAGCCTGGAAGAACGCCAGCAGATGATCGCCGCCGTGGCCGGGGTCACCGCCATCGGCCTGCGGCATGACCCGAAAGATACCTTGCGCATGCGCCAACAGGGCCTGATCGCCTTGCCCGAAGACCTCGGCATCCAGCGCACCGACGCCAGCCGCGAACTGCTGGCCGCGCGCAGCATCGCCGACCTGGTCGAGTGGTCCGGCGGCCTCTACAACCCGCCTGCACGGTTCAGGAGCTGGTGATGAATGCACACGACTTGCAACCGCATGTGCAGCTTCGCGAGCACGCTCGCTCCCACAGGGTCACTGCTGAACTTGATACTGGTGCGATCCCTGTGGGAGCGGGCATGCCCGCGAAGAGGCCAGCCCAGGCAACCCAAATCCCGCTGCATGACCACCTGGCCGACCTGGCCGTAGAAGCCCTGATCGACGAAGCCGACCTGTCCCCCAAACCCGGCCTGGTGGACCGCCGCAGCAACGGCGCCCACCCCGACATGTCGCTGCCTCTGATGCACGCTTCGGCGCTGTCACTGTGGCCCTGCCTGCGCCAAATGGCCGAAGCCGCGCAATCCTTCGGTGAAATCTGCCAACCCCTGCGTGCCTCGCTCGGTCAGCTCGGTCGTGAAGGCGAGGTCGCCATGCTCGCCACCACCGGGGGGGTAAACACCCATCGCGGCGCAATCTGGGCCCTCGGCCTGCTGGTAGCGGTCACGGCCCTCGATCCCCTTGCGAACGCCAACACCCTTGCCGTCCGCGCCGGGCGCCTCGCCTTGCTGGACGACCCGGCCATGGTCCCGAAAGACAGCCACGGCCAGCAGGTCCGCCGCCGCTACGGCACCGGCGGCGCCCGCGAGCAGGCGCAACAAGGCTTCCCCGCCGTCATCGGCCACGGCCTGCCACAACTGCAACGTAGCCGCGCCGCCGGTGCCAGTGAGCAGCACGCCCGGCTCGACGCGCTGCTGGCGATCATGGCCGTACTCAGCGACACCTGCGTGCTCTGGCGCAGCGGTCCATCCGGTCTGGCCACCGTGCAGCAAGGCGCGCTGGCCGTACTGGCCGAAGGCGGCAGCGCCACCTTGGCCGGGCGCCGGCAACTGCGCGAGCTGGACCAGCACCTGCTGCACCTGAACGCCTCACCGGGCGGCGCCGCCGATTTGCTGGCCGCCTGCCTGTTCCTCGATAAAGCCGGGAGCCTGTGACATGGAGACCCTGAATTTTCAATTCCCCGCCGCTGAACCGGGCCGTGGCCGCACGCTGGTGGGCTGCGTCAGCTCCGGCGATCTGGAGGTGCTGATCGAACCTGGCACTGCCGGCAGCCTGCAGATCCAGGTGGTCACCTCGGTCAACGGCAGCGCTGCCCGCTGGGCGCAACTGTTCCAGCGCCTGTTCGAGGGTCGCGCCTGGCCGGCTGTGAACATCGACATCCATGACTTTGGCGCCACCCCTGGTGTGGTGCGCCTACGCCTTGAGCAAGGCTTCGAGGAGATTGCCCATGACTGACACCGAACGCTTGCTGCAGAGCCGCAGCTTTGTCGAACTGGGCGCCCGCCAACGTGCGCGCGCCATGCTCGATCCGGGCAGCTTCCGTGAACTGCTGGGGCCGTTCGACCGGCTGATGTCACCCTGGCTGCCGCGCCAAGGCATCGTGCCCCAGGCTGATGATGGCGTGGTGATCGCCAAAGGTCGGCTGAACGGGCGCAATGCTGTGGTTGCTGCCATCGAAGGTGGCTTCCAGGGTGGCAGCATGGGTGAGGTGGGCGGTGCAAAGATCGCCGGTGCGCTGGAGCTGGCCATCGAAGACAACCGCAACGGCATCCCCACGTGCGCCGTGTTGCTACTGGAAACGGGCGGGGTGCGCCTGCAAGAGGCCAACCTGGGCCTGGCAGCCATTGCCGAGATTCAGGCCGCTATTGTCGAACTGCGGGCTTGGCAACCTGTGATCGGCGTGATCGCAGGTTCGGTCGGCTGCTTTGGCGGCATGTCCATCGCCGCCGGCCTGTGCAGCCACTTGCTGGTCACCCGCGAAGCCCGCCTGGGCCTCAACGGCCCGCAAGTGATCGAGCAGGAAGCCGGCATTGGCGAGTACGACGCCAAGGATCGCCCCTTCATCTGGAGCCTGAGCGGTGGTGAGCAGCGCCATGCCAGCGGATTGGTGGACGGCTATGTGGCCGACGACATCGACGCGCTGCGCGAACGCTTGCTGCAATTGCTGGACGCACCTTCCAGAGATCGCGCCAGCCAGCATGCCTGGTTCCTGGACAGGCTGGCCCGGCTGGGGGATGACTGCCCGCAACTGGATGCCGCTGCCGTACGCGCCCTTTATCAAGGAGAAGCCCAATGAACCGTGCCTTGAACTGGCTGTCGGGCCTGGCCGGCGGGCAAGCCTTGCCGGGCTATCCCGCATCGTTGCTGGTGATCGACGGCGAACTGGACAACCGCCTGGTGCGCTTCATCGCCGTGGTGCCTGATGCTGAAAACCCGTTCCCCCGCGCACGCTCGGGCGAGGTCGGTCTGCTGGAAGGCTGGGGCCTGGCCAAGGCCGTGAGCGAGGCGGTGGCGGCTGACCGCAACGGACAGAAGCGGGCCATTGTCGCGGTGATCGATGTACCCAGCCAGGCCTATGGCCGCCGTGAGGAGGCCTTGGGTATCCACCAGGCCTTGGCCGGTGCCGTGCAGGCCTATGCCCAGGCGCGGCTGGCCGGGCACCCGGTGATCGGCTTGCTGGTTGGCAAGGCCATGTCCGGTGCCTTCCTGGCTCATGGCTATCAGGCCCAGCGTTTGATCGCTCTGGACGATGCCGGGGTGATGGTGCACGCCATGGGCAAGGCGGCGGCGGCGCGGATTACCCTGCGCAGCGTCGAGCAACTGGAGGCCCTGGCCGCCGAAGTGCCGCCCATGGCCTACGACCTGGATAATTATGCCTCGCTGGGCCTGCTGTGGCGCCGCTTGACCGTGGACAACGCCGAAGCCCCGAGCAGCGCCGACATTGCCCAAGTACGTGCCTGCCTGACCGAAGCCGTGCGCGACATTGGCAGTTCGACCGACCTGTCGTCGCGGCTGGCGGGTGAAAACCGCAGTGCCTCGCGTCAGGTACGTGAACAGCTGCGCCGCCAGTGGCAGGGCGCTTGAGATGAACGCGCCAAGGCCGCACGACCTGCTGTGGGGGATGCCCGTGTCGGGTTTGCCCACGGACGCGCCTCAGTGGGCGCTGGAGGTGTTGGCAAGCGGTCAGCCGGTGGTGGTGCGCCGTGCCACCTGTGAAGCGGGCTGGGTGGCGGTGGGGCTTCGCGGTCACGGCCGGGCGCAGCGGTTGGGTGCCTTGATGCGCCTGACCGATATCCAGCGTCAGCAAGGCCCTGAAGCCCTGCGCGTGCATGGGCAAAGCCCATGGCCTGCATTGCAGGCACTGGCTTCGGTCACCCCGGTATTGCAGGCCCGTGGCTTGGCCTGGGGGCCGACGGGTGGGGTGGGGTACCAGCTTGCGACCGGTATGGAAGTGGTGCACGCCGGCAGTGACCTGGACCTGCTGCTGCGCACGCCACGACCGCTGGCCCGCGCCCAGGCGCGGGAGCTGCTGGATATTCTCGACTGCGCGCCGTGCCGTATCGATGTGCAACTGGAAACCCCGTCGGGTGCGGTTGCCCTGCGCGAGTGGGCGAGCTTTGCCCTGCGCGTGCTGCTCAAGTCGCCCCACGGCCCGCGTCTGGTCAGCGACCCTTGGGCCGTGATGGAGCGTGCCGCATGAGCAGCCTGTTCGCCTTCCCCGGCCAAGGTGCCCAGCAGGTGGGCATGCTGCAACGCCTGCCTGAAGGTTGCGGGCAACTGCTGGAAGAGGCCAGCGATGTCCTCGGCCAGCAGGTGCTTGAGATGGACAGCCAGCAAGCCCTGCAAAACACCCGCGCCGTGCAGCTGTGCCTGCTGCTGAGCGGCGTGGCCTGGGCGCGCTGGCTGATGCAACGCAGCCCGGCACCGGATTATGTGGCGGGCTTGTCGATTGGTGCTTATCCGGCAGCGGTCGTGGCGGGCGCCTTGGGCTTTGCCGATGCCGTGCGCCTGGTCGCCTTGCGTGGCGAGCTGATGCAAGGTGCTTATCCGCAAGGTTACGGCATGACCGCGCTCAGTGGCCTGGACCTGGCCAGTGTCGAGCGCCTGCTGATTGAGGTGGGCGGTGAGGTATACGTCGCCAACCTCAACAGTGATAAGCAGATTGTGATTGCCGGTAGCGATACGGCGATGGCTGAGGTGGCGGCCAAGGCTCGTCGCCTGGGCCAAGGTGTGGCAAGGCGCTTGGCGGTCAGCGTGCCGTCGCATTGCCGGTTGCTCGACGGCCCGGCTGCGCAATTGGCCAGTGCATTCGCGTCGGTCGAGCTTCAGCGGCCACGCATTACCTACCTCAGCGGCAGCAGCGCACGACCGGTGTTCGACCCGCAGCACCTGCGCGACGACCTGGCCGGCAACATGGCAAGGGTGGTCGACTGGCGTGCTACGTTGCGCAACGCCTATGAACGCGGCGTGCGCCTGCACCTTGAAATGCCACCCGGCAGCGTGCTCGGGGGGCTGGCCCGGCCCGTGTTCGAACAGGGCAGGGTGGTGGCGGTGGAGGGTACCCGTTGGGACACCCTGGATGCGCTGTTGCGCCAGGAGGTGGCCGGCGACCGATGATGGCGGGTTTGCGGATGGCGAAGAACAACAACAAGCAACTTCGACACTACCTGAGGACAACAACAATGATCATCTATGGTGTGGCACTGCTGGCGGTCTGCACGCTGGCCGGCGTTATCGTCGGCGACTTCCTGGGCGTGCTGCTGGGCGTCAAATCCAATGTGGGCGGGGTCGGCATTGCCATGATCCTGCTGATCTGCGCACGGCTGTACATGCACCGCAACGGCGGCATGAGCAAGGAATGTGAATTCGGGGTGGGCTTCTGGGGTGCGATGTACATCCCGGTCGTGGTGGCCATGGCTGCCCAGCAGAACGTGGTCACCGCCCTGCACGGTGGGCCGGTTGCGCTGCTGGCCGCGGTAGGTGCGGTATTGGTGTGCGGCTTGACCATCGCCCTGATCAGCCGCAGCCACCGGGGTGAGCCACTGCCCGCGCTTGAGCCCAGCCCCGAAACCCAGGCGCAGGTTGCCCCTGCAGGAGGTCGTTGAACATGTGGCCGATCATTGAAAATGCCCTCGAACACAACGGCCTGATCACCGCTTTTGCCGTGGTGGGCGCCATCATGTGGTTGTCGGTGTTGCTGTCTAAATACCTCACCTTCGGCCGGGTGCATGGCTCGGCCATCGCCATCGTCATCGGCCTGGTGCTGGCCTGGGTAGGTGGCACTGTCACCGGAGGGCAGAAGGGCCTGGCCGACATGGCGCTGTTCTCCGGTATCGGCCTGATGGGCGGGGCCATGCTGCGCGACTTCGCCATCGTTGCCACGGCCTTCGAGGTGCAGGCCACCGAAGCGCGCAAAGCCGGCATGATTGGCGCAGTCGCGCTGCTGTTGGGCACAGTGCTGCCATTCATTGTCGGCGCGGCGGTGGCCTATGCCTTCGGCTACCGCGATGCCGTGAGCATGACCACCATCGGTGCGGGCGCGGTGACTTACATCGTCGGGCCGGTGACCGGGGCGGCGCTCGGTGCGAGCTCGGATGTGATGGCGCTTTCGATCGCTACCGGGCTGATCAAGGCGATCCTGGTGATGGTGTTCACACCTGTGTCGGCGCGCCTGTTGGCGCTGGACAACCCGCGTTCGGCGATGGTGTTTGGTGGTTTGGCGGGGACCGTGTCGGGGGTGACGGCGGGGCTGGCGGCGACGGATCGGCGGTTGGTGCCGTATGGGGCGTTGACGGCCACCTTCCATACGGGGTTGGGGTGCCTGATGGGGCCTTCGATCCTGTACTTCTGCATACGCGGTCTGGTCGGCTGAAGGAAGCTGGCGCGATCGCTTGGGAAGCGGGTACGACCCTCCCACAGCGATCGCGCCAGCTTACAGGTTTTGTGCAAGACAGTTGCTCCCAAAGGGGGTGTAACTTGCTGACGGCCACTGCACGAGGCCAGTATTTATCAATTGCCCAGGAAATGTCTGGTAATTTTTCGAAGAGACAGATCCTACAGCTGTTTAGGAAGCCCCAGACTCCTTGAAGAATTGATTCCCCGATAGTGTTCGTGTCTTCAGCCTGCTGGAAGACAAGGACCACTTCATGCCCGGCCCAACCAATACCTCTCCGTTGCTTGCTCTCTATTTCGAGGCGAACTGGGGCTGCCTGATCGATTCCCTTCGAAAAATCGGGAGGCGCTCATGACCCTTAGTCAACGTATCGCCATTGCGACAGCCGAAGCCGGGCTCCCTTCCGACCAGTGCATGGCCTGTGAACGCCAAGGCCTGCCGATCCTGCCCCTGCGCCGCGCCCTGGTGCCGGACACACGCCCGCAGGGCCTCAGCACCGTGGCCGGCAGCCTGCATGTCTCGGCGAAGCTAGGGGTGCGCACCTTGCGCATGGGCTACCTGTACGTGCTGCTCGACCAGCAGGTCTGGCATGCCTACGAAGTGAGCGAGCAGGGCCACCTGCGCCGCTTCAACCCCTACGAGCCGTCGGAGGGCCTCCCCGCATCACTGCCCGAAAAATGCGTGAATGAAAACCACGACATTCCTTCGTCCTTCCTCAATATCGACACCGACCGCTATGGCAGCGCCTGGCTGGCCTTCTCCAGCGACCCTTGGCCGGTCAGCGTGTTGAATGCCTACAAGAAGGGCCAGGCGCCTGCCCATCGCTTCGAAGGGCTGGACCTGACTCAGGCGCGCAACAACCCCGAGTTGCTGGGCATCGCCATGACGCCCGACAACCTGCGGGTCGACAAGGAAGTGTTCGAGTACGCGCAGCATGGGTGTTCGCCATTCGACAGTGCGCATGGCTTCCACACCCGCTGGTTGCGAAGGTTTGCCCTGAAGGGATACCTGGTCAACGCGATGAACCGGCACACGCTGGAGAAGGGTGTGCTGGCGGTGGTGCTGGACGATACCGTGGGTTTTATTCAGGAGTTCAACCATCAGCGCTTGAACTGGGTGGTGAAGCGCCAGGTCTGGCGCGAAGACCCCATGCGGGCCTACCAGCTGCAGACGTCGCAGATCCTGCAAGTCATTCGCGCCACGCACCGGGAGTGGGCGGCGCAGAAGGTGCCGTCGCTGGAGCCCATGACCGGCGACGGACCACCGGTGTTCACCGACCCAGGGATCGGATGCATCGCAATGTCGAAGACTTCGACCTCTATTCAACCAAGGCCTGGAACAAGGTGCGGCCGATCATGCAGCACGGGCTGATGAGCCTGGCCGTGCTTGATCCACGGTTTACCCACACCATGATCAGCGTAACGGTGTGGGTGGAGGGTACGGCTGAAGAGGTGCGTGGTCGGCTGCTTGAGGGAGCCAGCATGAAGGTGACCCAGGCGAGCAGTGCGGCACAGATTGCCTTGGTGGATATCTCGGTGGCGGCGGGGACGCTGGAGGCGAATGCGCGCAAGGTGTTGGAGGAAGTGCGCATTACTTCGCAGCAGGCGGCGCAGTTGGTGCGAACTGGCTTTAGCGGCTTGCGGGGTGTGGCAGGCAGTTGGGAAGTATTGCTCGCGATAGGCGGGTTGTATTTGCAACACGACAGCCTGAGCAGAAACCAGGATAAAGCAGAAACCGAGATTGGGCCCAAGGCGCATGAGGCCAAGCTCGCATTGCATGGGTCCCAATTAGGAATATTGGGCGGACAGATTGAGTTGATTGGGCTCGTAATGCGCTCCAGCGCCAGCGCCATACGTAGGCCATGGGCTGAAGGAGCTGCTATCACTGGAGAGGCCATAATAAAAATTGGTGCGGTATTGAGTGCAGTTGCAGGGGTTTTTGACACGGTACAAGCGATTTTGGCAATCAAGCGAACTATGGCCGCCGGTGATACTCTAGCTGCTAAGAAATATGTTGTTGTGGCTTTTGCTTATGGTTTGGGTGCCGTGGCATTTGCAGTTACAGTTTTCAAACCTTTCGTATTTGGTCCGTTGGGCCTTGCAGTCACATTAACTTTGATTGCTTATGAGTTGAGCAAGCGAGCGGAACCCAATGATTCAACTGATCTCGAGCGCTGGGTGCGTAGATGCTATTTTGGGCTTGCTAATGAAACCCCTTCCATACACTGGAATGCTCCGGAATTTTCAGACATAGCCTTCGCTGAGCTCAATGCTGCAACGTTGGGCGTTCAGGCAAAGCTACACTTTGAGTCGAGTTTGGCTACGGACCCTACCCTCCCCAAGATAGGAGGTTTGGTCAGCTTGAACACGGTGCAGCAGCTCAGGTTTCTCGCCGCATTACCCAGGTTTACTAAAGCGAAGTCCGCCTATCGCTTGAAACTGATAGCGCATCGTTTCGGTGATGGAACGTTTCCGGATTTCGTAGGTGGAGAGACTATTGCCTCGGGCGATTACCTGGCACACGCAACGAAATCACTTTCACCATCATCGTCATTTTCTAAATTTTCACCCCCGCGCCACCCGGACTATGCGAGTGATTTTTCCATTGATGAAAACCAGAGACCCTATGCCGTCGAAGACGGCAGTGTTCAGCTTGAAATTTCTGGGGTTGTGCCCCTGGTTCCTATGATTGGGACCCACAGCTTGCTCGCCGCCACTCTGCTGATTATGTATTGGCCCGACCGCAATTTGCCGGACGCCTATATTGAAGTTTGCTCTCGGGAGATGAATGAATGACGCTTAAGCCCAAGGTTTTATGGGAGCGTGCTATAGGTTGGAGCTATGATCTGCCTCCAACGGGAAAGGCACCAGATGGCCTCTGCTGGGTAGAGAAGGTCAACCCTTCGCCTAATTATATTAATGATGTTTACCTCGAGCTGCCAAGAAAAACCATAAGTCTTCGAGGTTTTTCAGCGCTAGTGGGGATCCCGAGTTTGTGCTTTGGGGTCGGAATGACACTATTTTTGTACTGGAGTTTGTTGGTTTATGGCTGGCAGCGCGACTGGTTAGAGAATGTGTTGTTTATACTCGGTCCACCGTTAGCTCTATGGGTACTCATCCCTTACATAAAGCAGGATTTTGTCTTTCCCAGAGACGAACCCATTCGTTTCAATCGCCTACGTAGAAAAATCTACATCTACGAGTTCAGGTACGACCGCATATTCATTTTCAGTCGCAAACGCTGGGGCGTCCGACCCGTCGCCCATAACTGGGACGACGTCACTGCCGAGGTCTACCGTATCTACGCCCCCGGCCACGGAGGCCTGATCGAAAACGTCATGCTGTCAGTCCGTAATCCTGAGACAAACGAAGTCATTGACCGTGTCTTCTTCACGCATACCCTGCGTCAGGGCGAGGCCTACTGGGCCATTGCCCGTCTGTTCATGCAACAAGGCCCTGAAGCCCTGCCCAAATTCGTGCACCCACCCCGCGACTGGAACGACGACGATGGCCTGAGCCACATGCATTGCCTGGCACCAAAGGTTGAATGGCCAGCGGACATCGACCGTGAATCCCGTACTGCACCGTCTGACGCAGAGGCCCAATGAGCGGGGACAACCTGTGGCGCAGAGATAGAGAGCGGGTTAAGCATTTCCTGGTCGAAGGTGCGGCGGTTTGGGAATTCGGGCATGCCCGTTCCCACAGTGATCACGTCGTCTTCAAGAAATCCAGCGAGGTACCCCCACTTCGGGGGAATGCTGCCGGGTGATCCTCCCCAATCTGTTTCGGTTGCTACCGTAACTAACTGAAAAGAATATAAATATTCTTCTGGCACACACCTTGCTCCACACCTCCGCAGAGTCCCCGTGCCCCGGAGGTGCAGCATGTCTACGCCACGCAAAGGCCCCCTTCTGTCATCACTCGTTCTGGCCCTGCTCGGCTGGGAAACGACCAGCGAGGCGGCCGTGCAGTGCCAGCGCACCTTGGTCGCCAATGTGGTGGCGCTGGACCAGCCACTGATGTTCAACCGCCTTGGCGCGCAAAATGCCAACGGCATGATGTTCGCCCTTCGTGAAGATGTGGTGGACGACAAGCAGGTCCCTCTCAGCAAGGGCGGGGCCGCTGTCCCGGGCAAGGTCACCTTGCGCCCGGACAAGCGCCCAAGGCCGATCGTGCTGCGGGTGGCCGCCGGTGACTGCCTCACGGTCAACCTGACCAACCTGCTGGCGTACCAGGCCAACCCCAACAAACACGGTATCGACCCCGAAGAAAACGAGGCCGAAGGCGAGGAGGAAGGCCCGGAAACCGAGGTCGAAAACGAAGGCGGTGAACATTTCGTTGCCGACGAGCAAGTCAATGACCGGCATGTCGGCTTCCAGGTGAACGGCATGCAGGCGGTCAACAGCATTGGCGACATCGCCGCCAACACGGGCCGCAATGGCAACTTCCTGGTGTCGCCCGGCAATACCCGCAGTTACACCCTGTACGCTGAGCGCGAGGGGGCTTTTGCGGCCACCAGCCAAGGCGCCACCTTTGGTGGCCAGGGCGGGGCGGGCAACGTTGCCAACGGCCTGTTCGGCCAGGTGGTGGTGGTACCCAAAGGTGGGCGAACCTACCGCAACACCCTGACCGAAGAAGAAATGCGCCTGGCCACCACCGGCCGTACCGCCACCGGCCAGCCGGTGATCGACTACCAGGCCCGCTACCCGCAGGCCGAACCGTGGCTCACCGAGGGCAAAGCAGGCAAGCCGATCATTGCCATGGTCGACGGCAATGAAATCCTCAACAGTGAAACCGACGCCATCGTCATGGGGCCGAACCCCGACGGCAGCTTCCCGCGCTCGACCTACCCGCTGGAAAGCGTCAACAAGCGCAACCCGGCACTGCCCAACCGGCTTGAAGCGTTCCGCGACTTCGCCTCGCAGTTTGCCGATGAAGTGGCTGCCACCCAAGCCTTCCCGGGCTATTGGGCGGACCCGGTGATGGGCCATGTGCTGGAGCCGACCCGCGACTCGTTCATGATCAACTACGGCTCTGGCGGTATGGGCGCTGAAGTGGTCGCCAACCGCCTGGGCGTGGGGCCGATGCATGATTGCCTGTCGTGCGCGTACGAGGAGTTTTTCCTCAGTGCCCACACCGTAGGCGATATCGGCACCCTCGTGGACGTGCCAGCCAACGTCGGCCTTGAAAACATTCGCCCAGGCGAAACGCCGCCGGCCAGCGCCGTGGGCGTCAAGGCCAACATGGCCCTGTACCCGGCAGAACCCGCCAACGTGCACCACAGTTACATTGGCGACTTCACCAAGTTCCGCAACACCCACAATGGCCACGAACAGCACATCTTCCACCTGCACGGCCACCAGTGGCTGTTCAACCCCAACGACGACAACTCCGACTACATTGACGCCCAAGGCATCGGCCCTGGCATCGGCTACACCTACGAAATCGCCAACGGCGGCTCGGGCAACCGCAACCGCGTGGCGGGCGATGCGATTTACCACTGCCACTTCTACCCGCACTTCGCCCAAGGCATGTGGGCCATGTGGCGGGTACATGACGTGTTCGAAGAAGGCACCCGGCTGGAAGTGAGCGGCCAGGGCGAAAATGGCTTCCACAGTACGCCGTTCGCCCTGCGCAGCGGCAAGCCAGCCGTTGGCGCCCGGGCATTGCCTGATGGCGAAATCGTTGCCGGTACGCCGATCCCCGCCATCGTGCCGCTGCCTGGCAAGGCCATGGCGCCGATGCCGGGCAAGGTGGTGGTGGTGCCCAAGCTGTCCGAAGAACTGGTCGCTGCCAATGACGATGACGACGAAGAAGAGGGCGACGACGATCACGCCAACGAAATGCCAGCGCGCAAGGCCGTGGGTTCGCTGGCACTGGTCGACCGCACCGATGCCAACCGCAACGCTGATGGCACCCTGAAAAACCCGGGCTACCCGTTCTGGATCGGCGGCATGGAGAGCAGCGTGGGCAACCGCCCGCCAACCCCGCCACTGGACATGCTCGACCCGGCCCTGGCCCGGCAGCTGAAAGACAGCGGCAAAGCCCTGTGGGCAAACCTGGACCCCAACCAGGTCGATGGCTGGGATGGCGGCCTGGGCCGGCATGCGCTGGACGGCGTGTCTGCAGGCGGCGAAGCGGTGACCACCACCACCAAGCTGGACTTCTCCAAGGTGGTGCACAAGGCCAAGCCCATCTACCTGCCTGAAGAAGGCACCGATGTCGAGCAGGCCGCCATGCAGTTCCACGCCAAGGCCGAGCACCCAAGCTTTGCCCTGGTGCCCGGCAGCCAACCCGTTGCCAAGGCGTTCCGCACCAACGGTGCCTTGCCCACGGCCGGTGCGCCGTTCTACGAGCCTTGCATGGATGACCGTGGCAAACGCCTGACCCAAACCTCAGGGGTAGGCGAGTACGTCAGCGGCGAGAGCCTCACCGGCATGAACTTCCGGGGTTCGTCCACCTTCACCGCCGATCGGCCGCGCATCTACAAAGGCGCCAACATCCAGTTCGACGCGGTGTACAACAAGGTTGGCTACCACTTCCCGCAGGCGCGCATTCTGGCGCTGTGGGAAGACGCCTGGCCGGTGATCACCAAGCAGCGCCCGCCAGAGCCGCTGGTGATGCGCATGAACACGTTTGACTGCACCATGTACACCCACACCAACCTGATCCCGTCGTACTACGAAATGGACGACTACCAGGTGCGTACCCCCACCGACGTGATCGGCCAGCACATTCACCTGCCCAAGTGGGACCTGACCGCCGCTGACGGCTCGGCCAACGGCTGGAACTACGAAGACGGCATTCTCTCGCCCGGCAGCGTGGTGGAACGTGTGCATGCCATTCGTGCCTACAACGGTTGCACCGAAGGCGACAGCCGCGACGGCACTGCTGCCTGCCCGAAAGCCAAGCAGCACCCGTACTTCGGCCGCTTTGGCCGGGCTGACTGGCTGGGCGCGCGCACGGCCATGCAGCGTTGGTTTGCGGACCCGCTGGTAAACGTGAACAACGTCGACCGTGGCCTGGGCACCATCTTTACCCACGACCACCTCGGCCCATCGACCCACCAGCAGCTCGGGCTGTATGCCACCGTGCTGGCCGAGCCTGCCGGCTCCACCTGGTACCATGCCGAAACCGGCGAACAACTGTACAACCCGGCCACACGCCAGGACGGCGGGCCGACTTCGTGGCAGGCGGTGATCAAGACCGGCGACCACGATGGCGACGGCAAGAACGACAGCTACCGTGAGTTCTTCCTGGAGTACAGCGACTTCCAGCATGCCTATGAAGCCGGCGTGTATGTGGGCGCAGGCCCAGACGGCATCCCCAATGGCCAGTCCTACCCGGCCACGGCCGACAGCTTCCGCTATGCCATCAACCCGCCGGTCCGGCAGAAGGCATCCAACCTGCTGGAATCGGTGGTCGAGTCCCGCGGTGGCCTGGCCCCTGGCTGCCCAAGCCGGCCTTGCCCACAGGCGATTTCGGTGGATGACCCGGGCATGTTCGTCGTCAACTACCGCAACGAGCCGCTGGCCCTGCGCGTGTTCGACCCGAACAAGGTCGGCCCCGACGGCAAACGCGGCATGCAGGCGGACGGCCTGGCCGGCGACCTGAGCTACGCCTTGCAAAGCCGTACCGACCGTGCAATCCCGGCCATGAACATGGCGCCGTCGGCAATCACCTCGGCCGTTGGCCCAACCGGCGGGACCACGCTGTTCCCACCGCACATCAACAAGGCCGGCAGCGAGCCGGGCGACCCGTTCACACCCATGCTGCGCACCTACTCTGGCGACAACGTGCGCCTGCGCCTGCACGCCGGTGGCCACGAAGAGGAGCACAACGTCACCCTGCACGGTGTGAAGTGGCTGCAGAATGGCTCGGGCTTCGGTAACAGTTCCAACTCGGGCTGGAAGGCCTCGCAGATGATCGGTATCTCCGAACAGATGGGCTTCATGGCACCGGTGTCGATGATTTCCAGTTCCGCCGCTACCAATGGTGATTACCTGTACTCCATGGACGCCGCCCTGGAAGGCTACTGGAACGGTATCTGGGGGGTGATGCGCAACTACACCGCTCAACGCGCCGACCTGTTCCCGCTGCCGAACAACACCCAGCCAGTGGCCATGCGCAATACCGTGAACTTTGAGGGCATTTGCCCGAAAACCACAGCCAACCCCAACGGCATCGGTACCCGCACCACGGTCAAACGCAGCTACGAGATTGTCGCGGCCCTGGCCAACGACATCCTCGAAAACCGCAACGGTGTCAGCATCAACGACCCGGCCGGCGCGGGCCAGCATGTCGGCGGGCCACTAAAAGCCAATGGCGGCACCCTGGTGTTCAACAGCCGCAAGACCAGCATCCCGCAGGTCACGGTGGTGGACGAAGAGGATGGCACCACCTTCACCGTCGGCGGCCACAGCGCACCGCTGCATGACCCGACCGCCGTGCTGTACGTGCGCAAGGCCGACCTGGACGCCACCACCGGCAAGCTCAAGGCTGGTGTGCCAGTGGAGCCGCTGGTGCTGCGCGCCAACGCTGGCGACTGCATCAGCATCACCCTTGAGAACCGCCTGCCGTCGGTCATGCCAGACCTGCCCAGTACTGCCGTGATGCAGAACGTGGTCAAGCGTGACCGCTTCGACAGCGAAGGCTCCACCGCTTTCAACAACAACCTGATGCGGCCTTCCAGCCATGTGGGCCTGCATGCCCAGTTGCTGGCCTACGACATCACCAAGTCCGACGGTGTCAACGTGGGCGCCAACCCGGTGCAAACCGTGCCACCCCGGGCGGGCAACAGTGGGGCCTACCCAAGCCGGGTGTACCAGTACTACGCCGGGCACCTGGAGCGCGAAGGCAAGCCGGTGCTGCAACTGGGCCGCACGGTCGACAACATCAACACCACCGCCATCGAGTTCGGTGGCCTGAACCTGGCGCCGTCAGACTTCATCAAGCAGCCGCAGAAAGGCCTGGTGGGCGCCATGAGCATCCTGCCGCAAACCGCAACCTGGACCGAGGACACCGCCAGCCGGGCCCAGGCCACGGTCAAGGTCACCGGCCAGCCCGACTACCGCGACCTCGTCACGGTGTGGCAGCGCTCGATGAACATGCGCTGGGCTGACGGCCGCCCGGTCGAAGGCATCGCCACCGAAGGCAATGGCGTGCCGGGCGACCCGAAAGACAACGGCAACATGGCCATGAACTACAAGACCGAACCGCTGTGGCTGCGCTTTGGCCTGGCACCGGATGCCCCCTTCGGCCATGCCGATGGCTTTGGCTTCGCCGATGTGTCGAACGCGCACATGGCCTACAGCAACGCCCTGGTCGGCGGTGACCCGCAAACCCCGGTGCTGTATGCCAAGCCCGGCCAGCCTGTGCGCAGCCATGTGCTGATGCCCAGTGGTGGCAGCCGCGGTATCACCTACCAGCTCGATGGGCACCTGTGGCCGTTGCACAACTACCAGGCCGAAAAGAGTGACGCGGATGGCTACCCGATGAGCCTGCCCGGCATCGGCTCGGTGCGTTTCGGCTACAACCCGATGGCCATGTACATCGGCGCCCAGGAAAGCGTACTGCCAGCGGCACACTTCAGCTTCATGCTGCCCAGTGCCGGCGGTGCCAACGCGGTGGCGGGTGACTACCTGTTCCGCGACTACGCCGCCTACGGCAACCTCTCGGGGCTGTGGGGGATTTTGCGAGTGACCAACGAAGCGCCGCCGGCTACGGCCCCGGCGCAGTGACGGAAGGGGAGCGCGAGCATGAACAAGAAGACTCGCCCTGCTTACTTGGGGGTAGTGCTGGGCGTGGTGCTGATCGGCCTGGGCGTGGCGTATGAAAAGCTCTGGTGCGATCCTCGCGAGCTGTTGCAGGAAACTGCCGAACCGCAGGCGCCGCACCGGCTCATTCGTGATGGCGTAACCGTTGAGTTCGAGGCCCGGTCGCTGGCCGGGGGCGAGCTGAAGGAAGGCGGCTTCGCCAACATCCGCTTCAAACTCAGCGACCAGGCCAGTGGCCAACCGCTATCGGGCATGGCGCCGGGGGCGTGGATCGACCCGGCGCAGTCGGCCCCGGTGGGCGACCGTGACCAGAGCTGCAAGGCGCGGGTTGCGCTGTTTCTCAAGAGCAGCATCGGTGCCCGACCGCTGCTCGACCTGAACAGCTACTTCCTGTTGATGCTGAACAACGACGCCAGCCTGACGGTGATCGACCCCACCGTCTCGGTGGGCGGCGTGACCAGCACCATGGCGCGCATCGACCTGCCCGGGCGCCCCATGGACTGGGCGGCCACCAGCGACGATAAGCAGGTATTCGTGTCGATCCCCGAGCGCGGCAAGGTGGCGGTGATCGATACCGAGACCTTTACCCGCGTGGCCGATCTGGACGCTGGGGACCAGCCGTTGCGTGTGGCCCTGCAACCCGATCAGCACCGGCTGTGGGTGGGCAACAACAGCCGTGACCCGGCCAAGGGTGGGGTTACGGTGATCGACGTACCGGGGCGCACCACCCTGAAAAGCTTCAACACCGGCACCGGGCACCATGAAATCGCCTTCAGCGCCGACTCGCGCTTTGCCTACGTCAGCAACCGTGACAGTGGCACCCTGAGCGTGATCGATATCCCGGAAATGCGCCTGGCCACAACCATCAAGGTGGGCCCGCACCCGCTGTCGGTCAGCTATTCGGCGCTGTCCCAGGCGGTGTACGTGGTCGATGGCGAGGAGGGCAGTGTGCGGGTGTTCGATGCCCGTAGCCACCAGTTGCGCCATACGGTCAAGGCCGAGCAGGGCCTGGGCCCCATGCGCTTCAGCAGCGATGGCCGTTACGGCATCGTGCTCAACACCCTGGAAAACCAGGCGCTGGTGATCGACGCCAGTACCGACAAGCTGATCCACCACATCCCGGTGGCGGCCGAACCGTACCAGCTCACCTTCACCAAGGGCTATGCCTACGTCCGTGGCCTGGCTTCGCCGAAGGTGACCATGATCAACCTGTCCAGCCTCGGTGAGGGGCGCTCGCCCATTGTCCAGAGCTTCGAGGCCGGCCCAGCGGCGCCGCGCCAGGCCGGTGACCTGCCGCTGGCCCAGGGGTTGTCGGTATCGCGTGACGACAATTCGGTGTTCGTGGTCAACCCGGTGGACAACACCACCTACTTCTACGCCGAAGGCATGAACGCGCCGATGTCCGGTTACAACAACCGTGGCCACCAGGCCCGCGCCGCCCTCGTCGTCGACCGCAGCCTGCGTGAGGTGGCGCCTGGGGTGTACGGCTCGACGGTGAAGTTGCCCGCCGCCGGCAAGTTCGACGTGGCCTTCCTGCTCAACCAGCCGCAAATCATCCACTGCTTCAGTACCGACGTGGCCGAAGCCCCCAATACCCGCAAGCGCAAGGGCGCGCACGCCGAGTTCATTGGCCTGGACCAGCCGATGTCGCAGCACAGCGCCATCAACGCGCGCGTGCGCATCGTCGGTGACGACGGCCAGCCACGCCTGGGCCTGAACGACTTGAGCTTGCGCTACTTCCTGGCACCGTCGTCGATGCCACGCAACCTGCAACTGCAGGAGGTGGGCGAGGGCGTGTACCAGGCGGCCCTGGCCCTGCCCGAGGCTGGCGCTTGGTACCTGCATGTGCAGTCGCCCTCGCTGGGGCGCAAGTTTGCCGAAGAAAACTACACCAGCCTGCGCGTCCTGCCGGCTGCAGCGACCAACGCTTCCCAGACTGATGTGAGGAATGTGCGATGAACACCCAGCATGCTTTCACACTGTTGGCCCTGAGCCTGGCACTGGCCAGCAACCTGGCCCTTGCCCACGCCGGACACGATCACAAAGGCCATGCCGAGCAGCCTCCGGCGGCGAGCCAGGAAAAGACCAGCGTGCGCTTTGCCGACGTTTCGCTGCTGAACCAGGACGGCATGCCGGTACGGCTGGAGAAAGACCTGGTAGGCGACCACCTGGTGGTCATGGGCTTCATCTACACCAGCTGCACCACGGTGTGCCCGGTGGTGTCGTCGATCATGGGCAAGGTCCAGCAACAACTGGGTGGCCGGATAGGCGAGGAAATCCACATGGTGTCGATCAGCGTGGACCCGCAGCGTGACGACGCCAAGCGCCTGCAAGATTACGCCAAGGCCTTCCAGAAGGGGCCAGGCTGGAGCTGGCTGACCGGCACCCCGTACGCCATCACCGAAACCCTCAAGGGCCTGGGCAGCTTCAGCGCCGACCTCAGCCAGCATCCGCCGCTGATTCTGGTCGGTGACGGGCGTAGCGGGCACTGGACGCGTTATTACGGCTTCACCGACCCGGCGGTACTGATCGAAGAAATCAACCGCCTCAGCGCCCGCCGGGTGCATGCCAAGAGCACGGCCATCGCCGACCATCACGAGGTGCAACCATGAGCACTGTCACTTCCCGCCGCGCTGGCATGCGCGCGTTCGACTGGCTGGTACTGGGCGGCTGCCTGTGGATCCTCGCCTCGGTGGCGTTCGCCCACGAGGGCCATGCGCCTGGGGCGCCAGCGCCACAGCCGGCGCCCCAGGCGATGACCAGCGGCGGCGGCACCCGCGATGCCCAGGCCTGGTTCACCGACACCGTGCTGAAGGACCAGAACGGCCGCCAACTGCGCTTTTACAGCGATGTGCTCAAGGACAAGGTAGTGATGCTCAACGTGATCTTCACCCACTGTACCGACGCCTGCCCGCTGATCACCCGCAAACTGCGTGAAGTGCGCGAAGCCATGGGGCCGCAGCTGGCCAGCCAGGTGACCTTCGTCTCGATCAGCAGCGACCCGCTGAACGATACCCCGCAGGCGCTCAAGGCGTTTGCCGAGAAACAGGGGGTGGATGGGCCGAACTGGTTGTTCCTGACCGGTGACAAGGCCAATGTCGACCTGGTGCTCGGGCGTATCGGCCAGTTCCTGCCCAGCCCCGAGCAGCATTCGACGCAGTTGATTGCCGGTGATGTAGCGGGCAAACGCTGGAGCAAGATTCGCCCGGATGCGCCAGCCATGGCCATTGCCCAGCGCATGCAGCTGCTGACCCAGCCACTGGCAGGCCGGTGAGCATGATGAAGACCTGGGCGGTTTTGCTTATTGGTTTGGCATGCGGTACTTCGGCCTTTGCGCTGGACCTGACCGACCACGAGCTTGCTGGCAAACGCCTCTTCCGCGAGGGCGTCTCCAGCAGTGACGCCCAACTGCAAGCCCGGGTTGGAGCCAGCGACATGACGGTGCCCGCCAGCGTGTTGCCCTGTGCCAGTTGCCACGGCAACGACGGCCGTGGTCGCGCGGAAGGTGGGGTGCGCCCGCCCAGCCTCGACTGGCAACGCCTGGCACTCGGCCAAGGCACGCGCGAGGCCAACGGCCGCAGCTACCCGGCTTATACCGACAGCAGCCTGGCCCGGGCCATTCAGCATGGCGTGGACCCGGCCGGCAACCGCCTGGACCCGGCCATGCCACGCTTCGAGCTGACCCTGGCCGACCAGCGCAACCTCACCGCCTACCTCAAGCGCCTGGCCGAGGAACGCGACCCCGGTGTAGAGGAGGGCGTGTTGCGCTTGGGCACCTTGCTGCCCGCGAGCGGCCCCTTGGCCGAAGCCGGGCAGGTGGTGCGTGCGGTGCTGGAAGACGGCATGGCTCAACTCAACCAGCAAGGCGGCATACACGGGCGCCGCCTGGAGCTGGTCGTGCTTGATCCGGGCTTAGACCCCGCCAGCGCCGAGCAAGCCTTGCAGCAGTTGCTGCAGCAGGCGCGCGTGTTCGCGTTGATCTCGCCCCTGGCACCCATGCTCGACCAACGCCTGGCAACCTTGCTGGCGCCACAGAATGTGCCCCTGATCGGCAGCACCCCACGCAGCGGCGGCAGCCCACAGATCTTCGACCCGCTGCCCGGCCTGCCCGTGCAATTGCTTAGCCTGGCCGCCCATGCCCGTGCTGCGCTGGGCCTGGCCCCGGGTGACCTGCGTGTGGTGTATGCCGGCAACGAGCAGGCCGTATTGGCTGAACAGGTTCGCGAGCGCCTGCAGCAGCAAGGCTGGACGCCTGCCATCCAAGCCTTCGACGGCCAGGCCGTGGACGGGCGGGGCATCGTCTTCCTTGGCCGTGCCCAGGCCTTTGCCGAATTGGCCGCCGCGTTGCAGGCGGCAGGCCGTCAGCCCTACCTGTTCGCCGCCTCCAGCCAGGTGGCCGGTGCGATGGCGCGCTTGCCCGAGCAGTGGTCGCAACGGGTGTTCCTGGCCTATCCCTATGTGCCGGAAGACTGGACCGAGCAGGGGTTGGCGACCTTGGCCGGCCTGCAGCAGCGCCAGGGCCTCGACCCACGCCAGGCATCGTTGCAGGTCAACACCCTGTGCGCGCTACGGTTGCTGAGCGACGCGCTGAAGCAGATAGGCCGTGACGCCAGCCGCGAGCAACTGATTGCCGCGCTGGAAGGCCTGCACGATGTGGCCACCGGCCTGACCCCCGCCTTGGGCTTTGGCCCAGGCCGCCGCCAGGGCATGGCGGGCGCCCATGTGGTAGCAGTGGCGCTACCTGGGCCGCGTTTCACCTCGGTTACCCCGTACCGGCCGGTGCCGGATACCCCTTGAGCGGAGGCTGCCATGCGTATCGTGTTGCTGTGCCTGCTGTTGGTGCTGGCCAAGGCGAGCTGGGCCGATGTGCCTGCGGCGCGGGTCAATGGCGTGGAAATCGGCGTGACGCGCCTGGAGCGTTACTTCAGCGAATACCTGACCGCCCAGGGCCGTGCGTTGACCAGCATTCGCAACCCGGGCCTGTACAAGCGCCTGCGCGATCAAGCGCTGGACGAGCTGATCGACAAAGAGCTGCTATGGCAGGAAGCCCGGCGCCAAGGCATCGCCATCAGTGACGCGCAGGTGTCGGCGCATGTGGGCGAGGTCGAAGCGGCGTTCGGCAGCCCGGCAATTTTCGAGCGGCGTCTGGCGGAGGCGGGTTTCGATAGGGCACAGTACACTGAGTACACCCGGCAAGACATGGCGGCCCAGCAGGTGTATGCCCAGCTCAGTGCAGTCGACGCGCCGAGCCAGGTCGAAGTGGAGGCTTTCTATGCTGCCAACCGGGAAACACTGCAAGGAGCGCAGAACCAAAGTGATAACCCTTCGGTCATACGTGAACAGGGCCTGGTCTTGGCCAGGGCGGCGCTTATCGGCAAGCGAGAGGCCGATGCGCGCCGGTCCGTGCGCCAACGTTTGCGCGACGCCGCCAACGTGGAGGTTGCAGACTGAGGCCCCTGATGGCGTTTCCCCCAATGCTGGGGAATTAAGGTTTGGCAATGTGCTATCAGTTCCCCCGCATGTGGGGAACCGGGCGGGTGTGCCTGCCCGGCGCGTTTCGGGTGTTGGCCGGCACCCTTGGCAAATCAGACACTTACAGCGGTGCAACATGACTATTCACGCCTGGCACGAAGCCTGCTCAAGCCTGTACAAGGGCGCACTTCGCAGACCGGGTAACCGGGCAGTACTTGGGAGTCGACCTTGGTGAACAGAGTATTGGTAGTCGATGACGAACAGACCCTTGCGCAAAACCTGCAAGCGTACCTGCAGGCGCAAGGCCTGGAAGCTCATGTTGCCCACGACGGTGCCAGTGGTATCCAACAGGCTGCAAGCCTGGCACCGCAAGTGATCGTGCTGGATTACCGCTTGCCCGATATGGAGGGTTTTCAGGTTCTGGAGGCCGTACGCAAGAACAGGCAGTGCCACTTCGTGCTGATCACCGCCCACCCCACTGTCGAAGTGCGTGAGCGGGCCGCCGAACTCGGTGTGAGCCATGTCCTGTTCAAGCCGTTCCCATTGGTGGAGCTGGCGCGTGCGATCTTCGACCTGATGGGCATCGAGCGCCGGCGCAGGGCCACGGACAACCCGGCTGAAGGGTTCGTCGAACGACGCCAGAACAGGAACGAATCGTTCCCCCTGCAGTTGTACGATGGAAGCTGGGTGTTGGCCGACCGCCGCCGTAATGGCGCCAAGCCCCCAGGGCCCGACGACGAACAACTGCTCGCAGGGGAATAGCGGCGCCCGCACCCCTGGCCGAGCCAGCCTGCGACGCGCCCCTGAGCGGAGTCGCAGGCCATGCCGCAAGCACGTGATGCAACAGTCTCAGCCTACCCCCGCGACCTGCTGGCCCAGGCCCGCCTGCAAGCCAGCGACGAGCGCCTGCTCAACTGCCTGGAACGCCTGGCCTGCGACACCCCGGCCACCTTCACCCAGCGCCTCGGCCTGACCCTGCACTACCCGGTGCTGGACAGCCACAGCCTGCTGGCCAGCACCCCGCGCTTCGACAAGGTGGCCCTGGCCCAGTGCCTGAAACGCGAATTCGTGCTGATCGAGCAGGGCGGCCAACTGCTGGGCGTGTTCGCCGACCCCTTCGACCCCGCCCGCCTGGCCTGGATCGACGATGTGCTGCAAGGCGCGCCACTCTACCTGGCCCACGCCGCCGAACTGGCCACCTTCCTGGCCCGCCACGAAGAAAGCTTCCACGCCGTCGATGCCCTCGACCATGACGCCGAGGCCAGCAGCGAAGGCGACCCGCTGCAACGCCTGTCGCTGGCCAGCATCAGCGAAGACCAGAGCCGCGTGGTCAAGCTGGTCAACTCCACCCTGTACGACGCCCTGAAGCTGCACGCCAGCGACATCCACCTGAGCATGACCGGCCAGGGCCTGACCATCAAGTACCGCATCGACGGTGTGCTCAACGGCGCTGGCAAGGCCAGTGGCAGCGCGTTTGCCGACCAGGTGATCTCGCGCATCAAGGTCATGGCCGAACTGGACATCGGTGAAAAGCGCGTCCCCCAGGACGGCCGCTTCAAGGTCGCCGTGGGTGACCGGCAAATCGACTTCCGCGTATCGATCATGCCCAGCATCTTTGGCGAAGACGCCGTGCTGCGGGTGCTCGACAAGCAGGACTTGTCCGACCGGGTCAGCGGCGTGCAGTTGCAGGCCCTGGGCTTTGCCGACGAGACCCTGCGCGCCCTGCGCCGGCTGGCCGCCGAACCCTACGGCATGATCCTGGTCACCGGCCCCACCGGGAGCGGCAAGACCACCACCCTGTACGCCATGATCAGCGAGATCAACCACGGTGTGGACAAGATCATCACCATCGAAGACCCGGTCGAGTACCAGTTGCCCGGCGTGTTGCAGATTCCGGTGAACGAAAAGAAGGGCCTGACCTTCGCCCGTGGCCTGCGCTCGATCCTGCGCCACGACCCGGACAAGATACTGGTGGGTGAAATCCGCGACCCGGACACTGCCCAGATCGCTGTGCAGTCGGCACTCACCGGCCACCTGGTTTTCACCACCATCCACGCCAACAACGTGTTCGATGTGATTGGCCGCTTCAGCCAGATGCAGGTCGACCCCTACAGCTTCGTTTCCGCGCTGAACGCCGTGCTGGCCCAGCGCCTGATCCGCCTGGCCTGCCCGCACTGCGCCACGCCCTGCGAACACGATGACGATACCCTGTATGGCTCGGGCCTGACCCGCGAAGGCGTGGCCGGCTGGAAGTTCGTCCGCGTGCAGGGCTGTGGCCAGTGCCGTGGCAGTGGCTACCGCGGCCGCAGCGCCATCGCCGAACTGCTGCACCTGGACGACGACCTGCGCCAGATGATCGTCGAGCGCCGCCCCCTGTCGCAAATCAAGACACTCGCCTGCCAGCGCGGCCTGCGCCTGCTGCGCGCTTCGGCCCTGGACCTGGTCCGCGATGGCCGCACCACCCTCGAGGAGATCAACCGTGTCACATTCATCTGATCGTTTCTGCGCCGTGCTCGGCGCCGAGGGTGTCGGCTTGGGTTGCTGGCACAAACACCAACACCAGTGGCTGGGCAGCCGCGAGTTCAGCTGCGACGGCGCCCAACCGGCCTGGGAAGCTGCCGTCGACGCATTGGCCGCGCTGCTGGCCGAGCATGCTGTACGTGGCGCTCAACTGCGGGTGCTGCTGTCGGCCCGCTACAGCCGCTTCTGCTTGGTGCCCTGGAGTGACGCCATCGGCCATCCACGCGAGCTGGACGCCTATGCCCGGGCCTGCTTCGAAAACCTCTACGGGCAGCCGCTGGACGACTGGCGCATCGTGTTGTCGCCCGAGCCTGCCGGTGCCGCCCGCATCGCCACGGCGCTGCCTGATGCCCTGCTGCAACGGTTGCAGGGGCTGGGCCGGGAAAGTCGCCTGAGCCTGCGCTCGGTGCAACCGTACCTGATGGCCGCCTACAACCGCTGCTCGTCACAACTGGCGCAGGGTGACTTCCTGTTCGTGCTGGCCGAGCCGCGCCGCAGCGTGCTGCTGCTGGCTGCGGGTGGCGCCTGGCAGCAAGTGCTGGCGCAAGGTTGCGCTGACAGTGACCAAGCCCTGCAAGCGCTGATCGAGCGCACCTGCGAGCTGTATGGCGAGCACCTGCCCCGGGTGTACCTGCATGCCCCAGGCCGGGGCGACGTGCCGCAACTGGCGGCGGTGCAGCTGTGCCAGCCGGCCAGCGAAGCCGACCCGTTGTGCGCCATGTGGCGGGCGGTGGCCTGACATGCGCCGCCTCGAACTGGAATTCCAACCCCGGCGCAGCGGCCCGTTGGCCTGGTCGCTGCTGGCCTTGGGCAGTGCCCTGGTCGCAGGCCTGGTACTGCTTCAGTACACCTTGCAGAACGAGCAGGTCGAGCTGGAAGACAGCGTGCACAGTCTGGAGCTGCAACTGGGGCGCCGCCCGGCCACTGCCGCTGCGCAAAGCACGGCTGCCAGCCGTGAGCAGGCCGAGCGCCTGGCGCAGATGCGCAGTGTGTCGCAGCAATTGCAACGCCCGTGGCAGCAGTTGTTCGCCATGCTCGAAGCCATGCCGCAGGACGATGTCGCACTACTGGGCCTGACCCCGGACGCACGCAAGGGCCAGGTCCGCATTGCCGCCGAGGCACGCAACCTTGAGGCGATGCTGCAGTACCACCAGCGCCTGGAAGCCAGCGACGAGCTCAGCGATGTGTCGCTGCTCAACCACGAGGTGTTGGCCGCGCAGCCTGAGCACCCGGTGCGCTTCACCCTCACCGCCACCTGGGAGACCGGCCATGCGCGCCCTTGAGCTGAACAGCCTGATCCTCCAGGAGCGTCTGCGTCGCGTTGGCCCGGTCGGCTTGGCGGCGGTGGCGGTAGGCCTGCTGGCCTTGGGCGTGGGGTGCGCCGGGGTGCTGCCGCAGTGGCAGAACGTGCGCGAGCTGCGTGCAACCGAGGCGGATGCCAGCGTACAGGTGGAGCGGGTCAAGCGTGGCGAGCTGAAAATCGCCGTCAAGCCCGAGCAGCAGGCGCTCGACAGCCTGCGCCAGCAGCTGCCGGGCCAGCCCCAGGCCAGCGAGCTGATCGAGCGCCTCTACCACCTGGCCAGTGCCGAGCACATCAGCCTGGCCCGTGGCGAGTATGCCTTGGGCATCGACCCCAAGACCCAGCTGGCGCGCTACCAGATCGTGCTGCCGGTGCGTGGTAGCTACCCGCAGATTCGTGGTTTTCTCAAGGGCCTGCTCAAGCAACTGCCGACCCTGGTGCTGGAGGACCTCGAGCTGCAACGCAAACGTATCGGCGATAGCGAGCTGAATGCCCGCCTGCGCATGACCCTTTATCTGTCGAGGTCGTGATGAACACACTACGTGCAGTCATCTGGGCCGGCTTCCTCGGGGTGAGCGCGGCGTTGGCCTGGGCACCGGGACACTGGTTTGGCCAGGACGACGGCGTCGCGGCCTTCTCGGGTAAACCCGTTCCCACAGGGACTGTGGGCGCCGCCGAACCTGTGGGCGCGGCTTTAGCCGCGAAAGGGCCGGAACAGGCCTCCAGAGACCTGTTCCCTAAGCAGCAGTGGACCAAACCCCAGGCCGTGGCCACCGTCACCGAACAACCTGTGGTCGCCGCGCCGGTCGTGGCGGCAGCCCCGACCGCCCCTGAGCTGCCGTTCCAGTTCATCGGCCGCATGGGGACCAACGACGACCTGCAAATCTTTTTGCAGAGCGGCGAAAAACTCTACGTCGTGCGCCAGGGCGACGTGATCGAAGACACCTACCGCCTCGATCGGGTATCGGCCGAAGAGCTGAGCCTGGTCTACCTGCCTTTGCATCAGTCGCAGACTTTGTCTGTAGGGAGCGCACCATGAAGTCGTCAAAGCTGTGCAAGCCTGCTCCGTTCCTGCTTTTGGCGTTGTGCGTGGCCATAGCCGGTTGCGGTTCCAGTGCGGTACGCAAGGACAGCGACCAGTTGATGAAGGAGGGCCAGTACGAAGCCGGCATCGCCCGCCTGGAAGAGGCCTTGCGCGATGACCCGCGCGACACCGAGCTGAACATCGCCTTGGCCCATAGCCGGCAGGCCGCAGTCGAGGCGCTGATCACCCAGGCCGATGCCGACCGTATCCGCCATGACTTTGCCAATGCCCGCATGGGCTACGGTCGGGTGCTGACCCTGGAACCGAACAACCGCCGCGCCCAGGAAGGCATCCGCCAGCTGGAGCTGATCCGCACCCTCGACGAGCGCGTGGCCTTGGGCCAGGCGGCGTTGCGCCAGGGCGACCTGTTTGGCGCCGAGCGCTACATGCGTGAAGTGCTGCGCCTGGACCCGCAAAACCAGAAGGGCATTACCCTGCGCAGCGACATCGAGAACGTCCAGGCGCGCACCGCACAGCCGTACCCGCAGCTGCGCAGCAAGCTGGAGCGGCCAGTCACCCTGGAATTTCGCGATGCCAACCTGAAGACCATCTTCGAAGTGCTGTCCCAGGTCGCTGGCATCAACTTCATCTTCGACAAGGACATGCGCCCGGACATGAAGGCCACCATCTTCGTGCGTGAGGTGCGCATCGAGGATGCCGTGGCGCTGCTGCTGGAGCAGAACCAGCTGCGCCAGAAGATCGTCAACGACAACACCGTGATGGTGTACCCCGACTCGCCGCAAAAGACCAAGGACTACCAGGAACTGGTCATGCGCACCTTCTACCTGACCAGTATCGATGCCAACACCGCGCTGAACATGGTCAAGACCATGCTCAAGACCCGCGACGTGTTCGTTGACGAGCGCCTCAACACCCTGACCATGCGCGACACCCCGGACGCCGTGCGCATGGCCGAGAAGCTGCTGCAGTCGCAGGACCAGTCGAACCCCGAGGTGGTGCTGGAAGTGGAGGTGATGGAAGTGGCCACCTCGCGCATCCTCGACCTCGGCCTGCAATGGCCCAATACCTTCGGCGTGTTGAGCAACGATGGCAAGCCGGTGAGCGTGCTCGACCAGTTGCGTGGCATCGATTCCAGCCGCATCAGCATTTCGCCGGCGCCGCAGGCCAAGATCAACGCCCAGGACAAGGACATCAACACCCTGGCCAGCCCGGTGATCCGCGTCAGCAACCGCGAGCAGGCACGTATCCACATTGGCCAGCGCGTACCGATCATCAGCGCCACCTCGGTACCGTCCACTCAGGGCCCGGTGATCACCGAAAGCGTCACCTACCTGGACGTCGGCCTGAAGCTCGAAGTACAGCCCACCGTGCACCTGAACAACGAGGTGGCGATCAAGGTGGCGCTGGAAGTGAGCAACGCTACCCCGCTGGAGGCCACCCGCCAAGGCACCATCCCGGTCCAGGTCGACACCCGTAACGCCCAGACCAGCCTGCGCCTGCACGATGGCGAGACCCAGGTACTGGCCGGCCTGGTGCGCAACGACCACAACGCCAGCGGCAACAAGATCCCGGGGCTCGGCGATATCCCGGGCCTGGGCCGGCTGTTCGGCAGCAACAAGGACGACATGAGCAAAAGCGAGCTGGTGCTGGCCATTACCCCCCGCATTGTGCGCAACCTGCCCTACCAGAGCCCGTCGGACATGGAATTTTCCACCGGTACCGAGTCGGCCATGCAGGTACGCCAGATGGCACCGCTGCCACCCATGGACGTACCCGGCAATGCGCCGACCACCGACGCGCCAGTGGTGGACAGCCAGATGGCGGTCGTCCCGGCCAACGGGAGCCCACGCCCATGAAAGCGCAGCGCCGCATGCAGGGTTTCAGCCTGATCGAGGTGGTGCTGACCCTGGCACTGCTCGGGCTGCTGGCCAGCATGGCCGCGCCGCTGACCGAAACCGTGGTGCGCCGCGGCAAGGAGCAGCAACTGCGTGAAGCGCTGTACCAGATTCGCGATGCCATCGACGCGTACAAGCGGGCTTTTGACGCGGGCTACATCGAGAAGCGCCTGGACGCCAGTGGTTACCCGCCAAACCTGCAGGTGCTGGTTGACGGCGTGCGTGACGTGCGCAGTGCCAAGGGCGCGAAGTTCTACTTCCTGCGGCGCATCCCGCACGACCCGCTGGTGGCGGCCAAGGACAGGGACGAAGGCGCTTGGGGGCTGCGCGCATACGACAGCAGCCCCGACAACCCCCGCGAAGGCGAAGATGTGTTCGATGTGTACTCCAAGGCCCGCGGCAAAGGCCTCAACAACATCCCTTACGGGCAATGGTGACAGCCATGAAACGCAGCAAAGGCTTCACCCTGATCGAGCTGCTGGTGGTGATGGCAATCATCGCCACGCTGCTGACCATCGCCATGCCGCGCTACTTCAACAGCCTGGAAAGCTCCCGCGAGGCCACCCTGCGCCAGAGCCTGGCGGTGCTGCGCGAGGCGCTGGACCACTACTACGGCGACACCGGCCATTACCCGGATTCGCTGGAGCAGTTGGTAGAACAGCGCTACCTGCGCAACACCCCGGTCGACCCGATCACCGAGCGCAGCGACGCCTGGCAGCTGGTGCCACCGCCTGAAGGCGTGGCTGGCGGCGTGGGCGATATCAAGAGCGGTGCCACAGGGAGGGCGCGCGATGGCAGCCTCTTCGCTGAATGGTAAGGCCAACGGCGGCTTTACCTACCTGGGCGTGCTCTTGCTGATTGCAGTCAGCAGTGTGGCCTTGGCCGCCACCGGCACGCTCTGGGCCAGCGCCGCCCAGCGCGACCGTGAACGCCAACTGCTGTGGGTGGGCAGCCAGTACGCCCAGGCCCTGCGCAGCTACTACCGCGCCTCGCCGGGCCTGGCCCAGTACCCGCAAGACCTGGTCGACTTGCTGCAGGACAACCGCTTTCCGCAGGCCAAGCGGCACATTCGCAGGCTGTACCCCGACCCCATTACCAACAGCGACGAGTGGGGCCTGCTGCGCTCGATCGACGGCCGCATCACGGGAGTGCACAGCCGCTCGGACGCCACCCCGTTCAAGCGCAGTGGCTTCAGCGCCGAGTGGACCGGTTTCGAAGGGCTGGAACACTACAGCGACTGGCAGTTCGTCGCCGAGCAGGCCTTCAGCGAAGGCGCCGATGGTGTGCAAACCCACAGCGGCCCGGGAGACACGCCATGAATACCCTGGCCGCACTCTGCCTGAGCATGCTGCTGGTGTTGGCCACTTCGGCCAAGGCCTCGAGCGAGGACGAGATGCAGGGCTTCATCGTCGACAACACCATCTCGCACATCGGCCACGACTTTTACTACTACTTCGCCGACCGCCTGCGGGCCACCAGCCGCCTGGACTTCAACCTGGTGGTACGCGAACGCCCGGATGCGCGCTGGGGCAGCCTGGTCACCGTGGAGTTCGAACGTGAGGTCATGTACCGCCGCTTCCTGCCCCCGAACACCACCGAGCTCAAAGACGAGGCCGTTGCAGCCGCCGACCTGGTCAAGCAGCAGATCATTCAACGCAAGCTGCAACGCCTGCTACAGGACACCACCGACTTGGAGAGGGACGAGCTATGAACCACCGCATACCCCGCTGCATCGCCGCCTGCCTGCTGGCCAGCGCCTGTGCTGCCCAGGCCACCGAGCTGGTGTACACCCCGGTCAACCCGGCCTTTGGCGGCAACCCGCTCAACGGCACCTGGCTGCTGAACAACGCCCAGGCGCAGAACGACTACGACGACCCCGACCTCAAGGACCGTGCCTCGGCCTTTACCGGCACCACGGCCCTGGAGCGTTTCAGCAACCAGCTGGAGTCGCGGATGTTGTCGCAGTTGCTGGACAACATCAGCAATGGCAGCACCGGCAGCATGGCGACCGATGCGTTTCTCATCGACGTCATCGACGATTCCGGGGCCTTGAGTATCAAGGTCACCGATCGCGCCACAGGAGAAATTTCGATCATTGAGGTCAGCGGCCTGAACCCCTGAGAGGGAAGGGCTTTTATGTTGGGGAGAGAACACCATGAAACGTCTGCTGAGCACGCTGCTGATCCTCACCGCCCTGGGCCTGCAAAGTGGTTGCAGCCTGCGCGAACCCATGTCGGCTGAACAGGACTCGGAAACCCCGACCCTGACGCCGCGCGCCTCGACCTACTACGACCTGATCAACATGCCACGGCCCAAAGGCCGGCTGATGGCCGTGGTGTACGGCTTCCGCGACCAGACCGGCCAGTACAAGCCCACCCCGGCCAGCTCGTTCTCCACCAGTGTCACCCAGGGCGCAGCCAGCATGCTGATGGACGCCCTGAGCGCCAGCGGCTGGTTCGTGGTGCTGGAGCGTGAAGGGCTGCAGAACCTGCTGACCGAGCGCAAGATCATCCGTGCTTCGCAGAAAAAACCGGATGTACCGGAAAACATCATGGGCGAGCTGCCACCGCTGCAGGCCGCCAACCTGATGCTGGAGGGCGGCATCATCGCCTACGACACCAACGTGCGCAGCGGCGGCGAGGGCGCCCGTTACCTGGGGATAGACATCTCACGCGAATACCGGGTGGACCAGGTAACCGTCAACCTGCGTGCGGTGGACGTGCGCACCGGGCAGGTGCTGGCCAATGTGATGACCAGCAAGACCATCTACTCGGTTGGCCGCAGTGCCGGGGTGTTCAAGTTCATCGAGTTCAAGAAGCTGCTGGAGGCCGAGGTGGGGTACACCACCAACGAACCGGCGCAGCTGTGCGTGCTGTCGGCGATCGAGGCGGCGGTGGGGCATTTGCTGGCACAGGGGATCGAGCGGCGGTTGTGGCAGGTGGCGGGGGATGTGGGGGAGGGTAAGGCGACGGTGGACAAGTACCTGAGCCAGAATCAGCAGCCGTGATCGGGTTTGGAGGCCTCTTCGCGGGTAAACCCGCTCCTATTGAGCGGGTTTACCCGCGAAGAGGCCGGTGCAGGCAACGTAATAGCCCACGCGGCTTCATCCCTTTACGTAAACGTCACCATATGCCACCTTCTACCGCAGCCTGATGACGGCCAGGGATTTCTCCCGCACACTGCGGAAAATTCCCAAGCCCGTTCCCCGCCACCTTCGCGGGGTACAGCCGGAGTAGAAAATGGCGCGACAACTCATAACAAACGCCCAAGACCCGCTGCACGAATCCCGACAGGCACGCCTGAAGCTGGCCAGCGAGGGCGAGCTGCCGCTGGGCATGCTGCGCGACGAGATTGACGCGTCCTGGCGCCGCAGCCTGGGCCATGGCCTGGATTGCCTGCAAGGCGAGCAAGTCGGCCTGGGCCTGGAGCAGGGCCATGACCTGCGCATGCTGCTGGAGCGCAACCGGTTGCTGGTCGACGCCGTTACCCCCGAACTGGACTACCTGGTCGCACGCCAGGGCAAGTCTGGCATCGTCATCCTTGGCGATGCCAAGGCCAATGTGCTGGCCATCGAAGGCCAGACCCACGTGCTCGGCCGCGAGGGCCTGCGTGATCTGCACCCGGGCAGTTGCTGGAGCGAATCGCTGCGTGGCACCAATGCCATCGGCACGGCCGTGGTTGAAGGCCGGCCAACGCTGATCAACTGCGGCGAGCACTACCTCGACCGCCTGAGCCCGTTCTCCTGCACATCGGTGCCCCTGCGCGACCCGCGTGGCGAGGTGATCGGTGTGCTCGACATCACCCGCGAAGGGGTAATGGCGCAGCCACAGGACAGCCTGACAACGCTGATGCTGGCCGCCGGCAACATCGAAAGCCGCATGTTCGGTCTGTGCCACCCCGAGCAACTGGTGCTGGCCTTCCACAGTCGCCCGCAATACCTCAACAGCGCCTGGCACGGCCTGCTGGCACTGAGCCTGGACGGTGAAGTACTGGCAGCCAACGACGGTGCCTGCCAGCTGTTGCAGATGCCACGCCATGAACTGATCGGCCGGCGCAGCGCAGACCTGCTGGGCGAGCGTTCACCAGCGTTTATTGCACGCCTGTGGCAGGGCGGGGTGAGCAGTGTGCAGACGGCCAAGGGCGAGTTCTACTTCCGCGCCTTGCAGCTGCCACGGCATGGCCGGGTCAATGGCAGCGCGCCGGCAAGCAAACCGACGCTGGGCAAGCAGTCGCCCGCACTCGACGCATTGGCGGGTGGCGACCCGCGCCTGGCGCGCAACCTGCGCATGGCCCGACAGGGGCTGGGCAATGGCCTGCCAGTGC
Source organism: Pseudomonas sp. OG7 (assembly GCF_014192825.1). NCBI lineage: Bacteria > Pseudomonadati > Pseudomonadota > Gammaproteobacteria > Pseudomonadales > Pseudomonadaceae > Pseudomonas > Pseudomonas sp. OG7. The sequence continues at coordinate 382,122 of NZ_JACHYK010000007.1, forward strand.
TGCTGCTGGGCGAGACCGGTACCGGCAAGGAAGTGGTCGCCCGGGCCTTGCACCAGGCCAGCCCGCGCGCCGACAAACCGTTTGTGGCCGTCAACTGCGCAGCCATCCCCGAAGGCTTGATCGAGTCAGAACTGTTCGGCTACCGCGAGGGCGCCTTCACCGGTTCCCGCCGGGGCGGCATGGTCGGGCGGTTGATGCAGGCCCATGGCGGCACGCTGTTCCTGGACGAAATCGGCGACATGCCGCTGGCCTTGCAAGCGCGCCTGTTACGGGTATTGCAGGAGCGCCGGGTGGCGCCGTTGGGGGCGGGCGACGAACAGGACATCGATGTGGCGCTGATCTGCGCCACTCACCGTGATCTCAAGCGCCTGGTACAAGAGCAACACTTCCGCGAAGACCTGTACTACCGGGTTAACGGCGTGTCGCTGCGCTTGCCGGCCCTGCGCGAGCGGGATGACCTGGCCGCGATCATTCAGGGGTTGCTGGACAAGTCCGATGCCCGTGGCGTTACGCTGGACCCGGCATTGGCTGCCTTGCTGGAAGGCTTCGACTGGCCGGGCAACATCCGCCAGCTGGAGATGGTGGTGCGCACGGCGTTGGCCATGCGCGAGAACGGCGAGCAGGTACTGACCCTGGATCACCTTACCGATTGCCTGCTGGACGAACTGGCCAGCAGCACCGCGCCCTCTGGTAGCCTCAAGGACAACGAGCTGGAGCAGATCCGCAGCGCGCTGGCGCGCCACCAAGGCAACGTTTCGGCTGCGGCCGAGGCGCTGGGGATCAGCCGGGCGACGCTGTACCGCAAGCTCAAACAGTTGCGCGGCTGAACCATGGGCCCCCTGTTCGCAAGGCTGGTGGAGTCCAGCGACCCTGTACTCATGCGCCAGGCATTGGCCTGGCTGTATGGTTTCGTGCGCCCGCACCGGCGCGCCATCGGCCTGTTGCTGGGCCTGTCGCTGGGCGCCTCGCTGCTGGCGTTGGCGCAGCCCTGGCTGGTCAAGATGCTGATCGACGAGGGGCTGCTGGCCAAGAATTACCAGACCCTCTGGCACATGGCGGCGATCATGATCGGCGCAGGCCTGCTGGGCACGGTGCTGGCCGGGGTCAACCGCTACCTGCACACGCGCCTGTCGGGGCGCATTCTGTTCGCCCTGCGCGATGACCTTTACCGCCACCTGCAACAATTGTCGCCAACGTTCTACGGGCGGCGGCGCATGGGCGACATCCTTTCGCGGCTGGACGGCGACGTGGCGGAGATCCAGCGCTTTGCCGTGGACTCACTGTTCTCGGCGGTGTCGGCGGTAATCGGCCTGGTGGGCGCGGTGGCGCTGATGCTGATGCTGTCGTGGCAACTGTCGTTGCTGTTGGCGCTGTTGGTACCGATCGAAGTGCTGTGGCTGCGCTGGATGCGGCGCAAGGTGGAGCGCGAAGTGCGCAACCTGCGTGAGCGTTCGGCGGATGTGTCGTCGTTCCTGGTCGAGACCTTGCCGGCGATGAAGTTCATTCAGGCGTCCGGGCAGCAAGGCCGCGAGGCAGGGCGCCTGGACCAGCTTGGGCAAGGCTACATGCGCCAGTTGCTGAACGTGCAGGTGACCGAGTTCTTCACCCAGGCCATCCCCGGTACGCTCACCTCCTGGTGCCGCGCTTGTGCGTTCCTGGTCGGCGGCTGGTGGGTGATCCAGGGTACTTGGCAGTTGGGCGCGCTGATCGCTTTTTCCACCTACATGGGCATGGCAGTAGGGCCGGTGCAGAGCCTGCTGGGCCTGTACGTAGCGGTCCAGCGCATGGCCGTGAGCCTGGGGCGGGTGATGGAACTGAAGCAGGAGGTTGTGGCCGTGCGCCCGGCGAGCAACCCGAAACCGATGCCCGATGGCCCCGGTGAGCTGCGCCTTGAAGGCCTGAATTTTGCTCATGAAGGGCGCCAAGGTGCGGTATTGAAGAACGTGCAGGTGTGTGTGCCGGGCGGGCTGAAGGTGGCCATCAGCGGTGCCTCGGGGGTGGGGAAGTCGACCCTGATCGACCTGTTGCAGCGCTTCTACGACCCGGACGCCGGGCGTATCCTGCTGGATGGGACTGACCTGCGTGACCTGGACCTGGCCGCGCTGCGCCGGCGCATTGCGGTGGTCAGCCAGGACATCGTGCTGTTCCGTGGCACCTTGGCGCAGAACCTGGCCTACGGCGTACCTGAAGCCAGCCGTGCAGAGCTGGAACGGGTCGTGCGCCTGGCGCGGCTGGACAGCCTGGTCGAAAGCCTGCCACTGGGCTTGGACGGCCTGCTGGGCGAACGTGGCCAGCAGTTGTCCGGCGGGCAGAAACAACGCATCGCCATCGCCCGCGCAGTGTTGCAGGCCCCGGCGATATTGGTACTGGACGAAGCAACGTCAGCAGTGGACGAAGCCACCGAGCGCGAAGTGATCGCGGCCATCGACCAGCTTTTCGCTGGCCGCACGCGCATCCTGATCAGCCACCGAGCTTCGACACTGGCCGATGCCGACCTGCACTTGCAACTGCATGATGGCCAGTTGCAGGTGCTGGCGCAGGAGGCAATCAAACATGCGCACTGACGTGCGTGTTGGCATCATCGACAGCGGCTGCTCGCCGGAGCAGGCCAACGGTTTGCTGGCTGCGCGCCGTTTCTGGCTGGAAGACGGCCAGTTGCGTGAAGGAGAGGTGCTGCCCGACCAGTTGGGGCATGGCAGCGCGGTGCTTGCCGGTGTGCAGCGTGAGGCTGGGCCGGTGCCGCTGTTGGTGGCCCAGGTGTTCAGTGCCCAGGCCAGTACCAGTGCCTTGCAGGTGGCGGCCGCGCTGCTGTGGCTGGTGGAGGCGGGGGCTACCTTGGTCAACCTTAGCCTTGGCCTGCAGCAGGACCGCCCTGTGCTGCACCAGGCTTGCGCCGAAGCGTTGGCAGCGGGTGTGCTGTTGTGCGCATCCAGCCCGGCGCAAGGCGGGGCGGTGTATCCGGCCAGCTACAGCGGGGTGATTCGGGTGACCGGCGATGCCCGCTGCGCTCCGGGCGAGTGGTCGTGGCTGGGTACCCGGCAGGCGGACTTTGGCGGTTACGTGGGCATGGGCGGCAGGGCGGGCGCGAGCCTGGGCTGCGCGGCCTTGAGCGGGAGGATTGCAGCGTTGTTGCGTGACGAACCGGGCATGGATCGCCAGCAGGTTTATGACAGGCTGCGCAGCAATGCGGCGTATACCGGCCCCGAGCGACGAGGTGTTGGCCATGCCTGAACCGCGGATTGTGGTGCTGGGTGCTGGCCCAGCGGGTGCTGCCACGGCCATCGGCCTGCGCCGGCTGGGCTACTCAGTGACGGTGGTGTCGGAGTGGCGCCGTTTCGCGGCAGTTGAAGGGGTTTCGCAGCGGGTGCTGGAGGGCTTGCGCCATGCAGGCCTTGGCGGGGCCTTGAGCCGGGCGGCCATGCCGGCTACCCGGCAGGTGCACTGGAATGGCCAGCACCTGCAAATGAACCAGGAGTTCTTGCTGGATCGACAGCGTTTTGACCGGGCGCTACGCGACGGCCTTCAGCGTGCCGGCGTGAGTGTGGTCGAAGGGCGGGTGCGCGAGGTTGTGCACGAGGGCAGTCATCACGTACGCCTGGATGATGGGCAGGTGCTGATGGCTGACTTCCTCGTCGAAGCCCGAGGCCGTCAGGCACCACTGGCACCGGACCGGCTGCGTGGACCGGAAACGGTCAGCCTGCTCAATGTGTGGCAGGGTAGCCCGGGGGCGCCTGCGTCGGCGGTGGAAAGCCTGGAGGATGGCTGGGCGTGGATGGCGCGGTTGGAGGATGGCCGCTGTTACTGGCAAGTCACCCTTGACGCGGCCGGGCTGCCGGGCAAGGCTGCCTTGGGGGATTACTGCGTGGCGCGGCGAGCCTGCAGCGCGCTGGTTGCCGAGTTGTTCGATGCCCGGGCGCGGGTTCCGGCACAGGTGCATGCACGCAGCAGCACTGCAATTCTGGCCGGCGAATGTGTCGGGCAGGACTGGATTCGGGTCGGCGATGCGGCGATGGCCGTTGACCCGCTGTCGGGGAACGGGATTTTCCAGTCACTGTCTTCGGCGTTACAGGCGCCGGTCGTGATCAACACCTTGTTGCGCAAACCCGAGCGGGCTGCATTGGCGCGGCAGTTTCACCAGCAGCGGGTCGAGCAGCTGTTCTTGCGCTTTGCCCGGATCGGGCGGGATTTCTATGGGCAGGAGCAGGGGCGTGCAGGGCAGCCGTTCTGGGCTCGGCGGCAAGGTTGGCCGGATGCGCAGCCGTTGCATGCGCCTGCAGATTGGAGCGCAGTGCGGGTCGAGCGGCGGCCTGTATTGCGTGACGGGTGGGTGGATGAGGCTGAGGTGGTAGTGACGGCGGATCAGCCGTTGGGGGTTTGGCATTTGCAGGGGGTGGAGTTGGCGCCTATCGTGCAGAGGCTACATGGCGGGCAAGCACTTGAGGTAGTGTTGCCAGGTCTTCTGGATGAACAGCGAGTGATGGTGCGGCACTGGCTGCGAGAGCAAGGTTTTGCGTGAGATCGCCGGCCCTATTGCAGGCAAGTCAGCTCCCGGAGGCTGAGCAGGTCGACCAGGTTGGTGCCGTAGCGCTGCCAATCTTCTAGCCCGGCTTGCTGGCCGCCCGGGGTATGGCAGTGGACGCAGTGTGCAAGGCCTTCGGCATCCAGGGCCAACATCAATCGCCAACCTTGAATGCTCACATCGACCAGGCTATCAGCGTGGCGTGCACACACTTCAAGTGTGTGCACGCCCAAGGCTGCGTTGCGCAGGCATTGATAAATGTCGCGCGTGTTCAGCGAGGCCCGTTGCGGCAAGGTCAGAAATTCGCCGGGGTGTTTGCGCTGATGATCTCGGCCTCGTCCGGGCCAATGTTCTTGAAACTGTGCGGCAGGGTAGTGGGAATGTAGTAGCCATCGCCCGAGTTGAGGACGCTGACCTGGCCATCGACCCACAGCTCCACGGTGCCGCGAGTGACCAGGCCACATTCTTCGCCCTCGGCATGCACGATCGGCTCGCCCGAGTCGGCGCCGGGGGCATACAGTTCGCGCAGCATGCGCATCTGTCGGCCTTCGACACTTGCACCGACCAGCAACATGCGCAGGCCGTTGCGGCCCAGGTCGGGCTGTTCGCCACCCCGGAACACGTAGCGCTCTTCACGCACCGGCTCGTCAAAGCTGAAAAACTCCGCCAGGCTCATGGGAATGCCTTCAAGCAGTTTTTTCAGGGAGCTGACCGAAGGGCTGACGCGATTCTGCTCGATCTGCGAGATCGTCGAATTGGTCAGCCCGCTGCGACGGGCCAGTTCCCGTTGGGAGAGGTTGTTGCGTTCACGCACCAGTTTGAGTCGCGTCCCCGTGTCCATAGCCGCCTTGTAATCAGAGGTGTCAATAATAATGAGCGATGCGCATTAAAACACACTCTGCTCGCTTGCGCGCTGTGCTTGTCAAAGCCGCTGTTCACGCGGCATCGGCCACAACCCGACCAGCAACAACAGCACGGCCACGGCCAGGAATGGCAAGCGCGGATCGAGCGCATACACCAAGGTACCGGCCAGCGGCCCGATCACGGCGCCCATGCCTTGTGCCGCGCCAATGGAGCCGGCTGTAGCACCTTGTTCAGACGCCTGCATGGCATTGGCCGCCAGCGCTGAGAACGACGGGAAGACAAAGCCCATGCCGGCTGCCGCGACGAAGTAGCACGCCCATAGCCAAGGTGCGGTAGCCGCGAGCGAGCCGCAGGCAAAGCCTATGGCCGAAACCGTGGCGCCTACCCGGATCATTTTCAGCGGCGGCCATTCCAGCTTGCGCAGCAGTATCTGCGACAGCATCAGCGCCACGCCTACGGTAGTCAGCGCGATGCCGGCGGCCTGGGCCGCTTCTGCCGGGACCAGGTGCAGGCGGTCGAGGGCGAAGAAACCGACGACGATCTGCGACACGGTGACACTGAGCATGGCGCTGAACGCCACCAGCAAGGGCCGGCGCAGGCGCGGGTCGCCTAACCGCACCGGGCTGGGGGCGTGGCTGTGGGGCAGGGCCTGCGGCTTGAGGGCGAACAGCAGCACAAGGAAGGCGCTGGCCGGCAGCAGTGACATGATATGGAATGGCAGGCTAAGGCTATGCCGCGCCAGTAGCGCAGCCAGCGCTGGCCCCACCACCAGGCCGACGGCGTTGGCCGCCCCTAGCGAGGCCATGGCGCGCGCGCGCCGCTGCGGCTCGACATGGTCGGCGATCAGTGCGTTGCAGCCTACCGGGATGGCGGCATAGAAAGCGCCGATACAGCCGCGCGCGACCATCAGGCCGAAGAAGGCCAGGGTTGCCCCCGGCATGAAGCGCAGTGCGCCTTCGACGAACAGGCACAACAGCCAGTACGCCAGGGTGAACCCGGCAGTGCCCAGCAACAGAATGCGCCGGCGGCCCAGGCGGTCTGAAGCCCGGCCCCAGGGCCGGGCCAGCAGCACCCAGACCACGCCGGCCACCGTTACGGCGGCGCCGGCCTGCCAGGTGGCCATGCCGAGTTGGCGGGCGATCGGGCCGATCAGGGCGACGAAGGCCATCATCGACATGGTACAGGCCATGTTGGCCAGCAGCAGTGGACGCAAGTCCAGCGTGCTGGCAGGTAGAAAGGTTGCAGAATCCTTTGCGACGTTCATGGGCAGTCCAGGGTAGTGCGGCAAGTGAAGCCGATCTTATTAAGAACGGTTATCGTTTGTCGAACCCCTGGGCTGCTGCCGGTCAGTCGCTGCGACGCAGGGGGCCAGGCCACATGCTACGCAACACGCCGTCGCGGCGCACCCATGCGTGCATCAAAGCCGCCGCCACATGCACCAGCACCGTGGCGAACAGCAGGTAGCCAGCCCAGCCATGGGCCTGGCGCAGCACGGCATACAACTGCAGGTTGTGCGGGGCGATGGCGGGCAAGCCCAACGGGCGAGGGTAGTCGCCGGCCGACAGCATGGCCCAGCCCAGCAACGGCATGGCCAGCATCAGGGCATAGAGCAACAGGTGCGAGGCCCCGGCGGCCCGGCGCTGCAGTGTCGGCAGCGCCTGCGGCAGCGGCGGGTGAGGCACGGCCAGGCGTACAGCGATGCGCAGCACGACCAGTACCAGCAGGGCCAGGCCGGTGGCCTTGTGCAGGCTGATCAGTACGGGGTGGTGCGGTGACAGGTCGGCGACCATGCTTACGCCGATGAACAACATGGCCAGGATCAGCACGGCCATCAACCAGTGCAGCAAACGGGCGAACGGGTGGAAGGCTTTGGGTCTCATGGCTGGGCTCCGGTGCTGAGCGATTCACGGCTGCGGCGATTGAACGATTCCGAATAGGCGGCGGAGCGGGCGGCGAGAATCGGGTCGCCTGACGCCTCGATGCCGTGCGGCAAAATCAGCGGGTCGAAGTTGAGATCACGGCAGGCCCCTTGTTCCGGGGCATCGACGTGCTCCAGCACCAGGGTGCCGGCGTCTACGCTGCGCCGCTCGGTGGGCCAGGGGCGGGCAGGATCGTCCACTGCATCGCCCGGGTCGGCCAGCACCAGGCGCAGCGTCCAGCGCAGCGGGGCTTGCGCCAAGCGCTGCTGCAGGTCGTGTTGCAGGAACTGCTTGTCATCTACTTGGGCAGGCAACGCGGCAAACGCGGCTTGTGGCTCGAGCTGCCAGCGCACCGGGTGGGCCACCCCGGCCGAGTCGATCAGGCGGAAGGCATTGATGCTGTGGTATTGCGTGCTGGCGAAGCTGTCGCTGGGCTTGTAGCTGGCCGCCCATCGGCGAAACGCCGCGCTTTCCGGGTGGGCAGCGAAGAACGCCTGTAGCCTGGCGGGGTCCGGCTTGTGGGTGGTCGGATCTGGTGCGCTTGCCAGCACTTGCTCGTAGAACGCTTGTGGGGTGCTGACCGCCAGCACTGGCGGGTTATTCATGCCGGTGCGCCAGACCTGGCCGTCGTCGGTGCTCAGCTGAATCGCCAGGCTACGTACCGGAATGCCGGTGTCCGGGGCAAATGGATTGGCGCCGCCGATGGCGAAACGGCCGATCACCGGCACCCGGGACTGACTGAATGCTCGCGCCGTGGACAGCTTGGCGGCTTGCCCGCTGGCCTGGAAGTAGCCGCTGACGCACAGGCCTTTTGCGTGGTTCTTGCGGTAGCCTGGGTAATGCCCGGCCTGGGCTTCGAAGGTGTCGATGATGCGCTGCGGCGTCAGCCGGCTTTCGCCGAGCCAGCCGGCGGCATAGGCAAAGCCGGCGCCTGTGGCCAGCATCACGGCGCCGATGGCAGCCAGGCGCAACGCTTTGGCCGGGCCGTGCAAGGGTGAGTTCATGGTCATCGTCCGGTTGGGGGAATGTGCCGGTACGACGGCTCAGGGAAAAACTTATTCCATCGGCGGGAATAGAATTTGCTGCCAGGCGTCTGCCTTTTACACTGACAACTTCAAAGGCCGGGACTTTGCCATGCACGATCTGGACGACCACCAGTGGCGCGAGCTGCTGGCCCGCCTGCGCCGCTTTGCCGTGTGGCTGACCCGCGAGCCGGGCAGCGCCGACGACCTGGTGCAGGCCACGGTCGAGCGGGCCTTGAGCCGGCGTGACCAGCAACGCGATGCTGATGCGCTGCGCGCCTGGCTGTTCACCATTCTTTATCGGCAGTTTCTCGACGGTAAGCGCCGCGAGCGCCTGCATGCGCGCTGGTTGTCCTGGTTCGGCCGCGCCGAGCGTGACGAGGAGCCGGTTGGCGACAACCTCGAAGCCATCGTCCTGGCCCAGGCCGACCTGCAGGCGTTTGCCCGGCTGTCGGCAGAGCAGCGCGCCCTGTTGTTGCTGGTCAGCATCGAAGGTTTGAGTTACAAGGAGGCCGCCCAGGCCTTGGGCATCCCCATCGGCACTGTGATGTCGCGCCTGTCGCGCGCGCGCAATGCCTTGCGCGAACTGACCGAGGGCAACCCGCAGCCCCCGGCCTTGCGGAGACTGAAATGACGCGCCTGATCCCCAGCGAAGACGAATTGCACGCTTACGTCGATGAGCGCCTTGGGCCTGTGCGCCGGGCCGAGGTGCACGCCTGGCTGGCGGCCAACCCACAGGCTGCGGAGCGGGTGGAGGGCTGGCGTGCCGATGCCCGTCGGTTGCGTACCGCGTTGGCCGGGTTTGGCGAAATGCCCGGGGCCGCGCAACTGGACGTTGGGCAGTTGCGGCGGCAATTGCGCCAGCGTCGTCATCGGCGTTGGGCGACGGCGGCGGTGGTGATGCTGGCATTGGGTGTGGGAGGGCTGGGCGGCTGGCAAGTGCGCGATGCCACCCTGGCGCGGGTCGAGCTGCCCATGGCCGATGCCGTCCAGGCACACCGCTTGTTTGCCGGCAGCCAGGCGCTGGATATCCAGGCCAGCGACCCGGGGCAGTTGCGCGACTGGCTGGGTCGGCACTTCAGCCGCGTGGGTCAATTGCCGGATCTGGCGGGCTATGGCTTCAAACCGGTAGGCGCTCGCTTGCTCAGCAACGAGCAAGGGCCGGCGGCACTGCTGGTGTTTGAAGATGGCAAAGGCCAGCGCATCAGCCTGTTCCTGCGTTCACCGGGCGAGCTTTATCGGCGCATGCCGGACGGGCAGCGGGTCGATGGGCAGCTGGAGGCGAGGTATTGGTCGCATGGGGCTTACAACTTTGCCCTGGTCAGCGCGGCGGACGATGTGCGCGGGGCGGGGGTGGGGGAGGTGTTGCGGCTGGGGTTGTGAGTGGTGAGAACTGGGTCTTGTAGTGTTTGTGAGATCGAGCGCCGCCCGCGCGGCGCTCGATATCGCAAGCACCGCAAACCTCAAGGCAAGCTCACAATAGTCCCGACGATCAGCCCAGCTCCAGCCAGATCGGCGCATGGTCCGACGGCTTTTCCATCCCGCGCAGTTCATAGTCCACGCCCGCTGCCTTGATTCGTGGCACCAGCTGCTGCGAGGCCATGATCAGGTCGATGCGCAGCCCACGCTTGGGATCGTCCTCGAAACCACGGCTGCGGTAGTCGAACCAGCTGAAGCGGTCGGTGACATCCGGGTAAAGGTGACGGAAGCTGTCGACCAGCCCCCAGCCTTTCAACCGCTCCATCCACTCACGCTCTTCCGGCAGGAAGCTGCACTTGCCGGTCTTCAGCCAGCGCTTGGCGTTGTCCGGGCCGATGCCGATATCGCAGTCCTGCGGCGAAATGTTCATGTCGCCCATCACCAGCAGCGGCTGGTCGTTGCGGAACTGGCCCTCCAGCAGTGCCTGCAGGTCGCTGTAGAAGCGCTGCTTGGCCGGGAACTTGGTGGGGTGGTCGCGGCTTTCGCCCTGGGGGAAATAGCCATTCATGATGGTGATCGGGTTGCCATCGGCATCGGTGAAGGTGCCCCAGATAAAGCGGCGCTGGGCGTCTTCTTCATCGGTTGAAAAGCCTTTGTGCACGCTAAGCGGTGCCTGGCGCGACAGCAGGGCCACGCCGTAGTGGCCTTTCTGGCCATGGTAGTGCACGTGGTAACCCAGTGCCTGCACGTCGGCCAGCGGGAACTGATCGTCGCTGACCTTGGTTTCCTGCAGGCCGATCACGTCCGGCTGGTGCTTTTCGATCAGCGCCGCCAGCTGGTGCGGGCGGGCCCGCAGGCCGTTGATGTTGAAACAGACGATCTTCATGGAAAGATAATCCCGGTAAAAGGCGCGATGCTAGCCGACATCGCCCGTCATCACCAGCGTGGCGGCCAGGCGAACCTGCTGCTAACGTGCTGGTGGGGGTGAACGAAGCGCGCAGGGGCACCTCCAAGGCACAGTATGCCCATTCCAGGAGGTCTGCCCGCAATGCCCGATACCAACGCCGCCCCGGCCCGTGTCTGCCTGCTCGATGATGGTTACAGCCGCGAGGCGCGTTCGCTGCTGTACAACGCCTACCGCCATGAACCCACCTTTGCCTATATTTTCGAGGCCCAGCGCCCAGGGTATGAGCGGCGTCTTCGGGTGATGGTGCGCGAATGGGTGCGCCAGCATTTCTACCTGCAACTGCCTGCCATCGGCCTGCTGGTGGAGGACCGCCTGATCGCCCTGGCACTGATCGTGCCGCCGCTGCGCCGGCTGGGCGTGGCCGACAGCTGGGCCTGGCGCCTGCGCATGATCCTGGGTACGGGCCCGCGCTGCACCCGGCGCTACATGGACTATCAGGCCGCGCTGGCTACCTGCCTGCCCACTGACCAGGTGCATGTACTGCCGTTGTTGGGCGTACACCCGCAGTTCCAGGGCAAGCACTACGGTGAGCAATTATTACAAGCTGTGCACGACTGGTGCGCGGACGACCCTGGCACCCAGGGTGTGGTGCTGGACACCGGCAACGAGCATTACCTGGCGTTTTACCAGCGTCAGGGTTATGAGGAAATTGGCGAGGTGGCTGTAGGCCCCATCCGGGAAAGGGTGTTCTTCCATCCGAATCCGGTCTCTTCAAATTCCGCTTTTGCCTGAACAGGCTGCCAGGCGGCTCACTTGAGCGCCTGGCTCTGGTAGCATTCGCCGCATGACGTATTCAGGAAGATTGACCTGGGGCCTGGTTTTCTGGGCCGCCAGTTTCGCAGCATGGGGCCAGAGCGAGTTGCTGGTGAAGGTAAAACCGGCCAACAAGGCGCTCAAGGCCAATGTCGAAGGCTATATAGGCACTTTGGGTGACCGCGATGAAGAAGCGCTTTTACGCTTCAGTCGCGGGGCAGAGGAGCAGGCGCGCAAAGCGGCGCAGGCACTTGGCTACTATCAGGCGCAGATCGATACCGAGGTCAAGCCCGCCAGTGACGCTGACCATTCCCCACAACTGATCATCCGCATTAGCCCCGGCGAGCCGATTCGCCTGCGTAACGTGACCGTGCGCATCGACGGCCCGGCCAGCGAAATGAAGGCCTTCCGCGTTCCCGACAGCAAGGCGTTGCGTGCCGGGGAACAACTCAACCATGGCCACTACGAGGATGCCAAGCGCCTGATCCAGAACCAGGCATCACGCTACGGCTTCTTCAGCGGCCGCTTTACCCGCCAGCGCCTGGCGGTCGACCCGCAGGCCGGCGTGGCCGATATCGAACTGGTCTACCAAAGTGGCCCGCGTTATCGCCTGGGGGCCGTCACCTTCGGTGGCGACACGCCACTGGACGACGACCTGCTGCACCGCATGGTGTCGTTCAAACCGGGGACTCCCTACGATTCTGAGCTGATCGCCGAACTGAACAATGACTTGCAGTCGAGCGGCTATTTTGAAGGTGTGCGCGTGGATGCAGCACCCACCGCCGCGGTGGGCGATGAAGTCCCTGTGGATGTGCGCCTGGAAACCCGCAAACCCCGCACCATGGGCCTGGGTTTGGGCTTCTCGACCGACGTCGGGCCACGCGGCAAGGCCAACTGGACTCGCCACTGGGTTAACCCACAGGGCCACAGCTACGGCTGGGAAACCGAGCTGTCGGCGCCGCGGCAGAACGTCGGCCTGTGGTACGACATTCCCCTCGACCCGCCCCTGACCGACAAGCTGCGCTTCGCGGGTGGCTACCAGAACGAGGAAATTGCCGGTACCGACACCCTCAGCAAACTGTTGACGGTCGGCCCCGAGTGGCACAGCAAGCTGCCCAGTGGCTGGCAGCGGGTGATATCGCTCAAGTACCAGCGCGAGGAGTATCGGCTGGGTGACGACTCCGGGCTGAGCAACTTGCTGATGCCGGGCGTCAGCTATTCCTTCCTGCGCAGTGACAACCGTATCGACCCGCATAACGGCTACCGCCTGCAGTTCGATGTACAGGCGGCCAAGGAAGGGCTGGTTTCCGATACCAACCTGTTGCACGGCAACGTGCTGCTCAAGGGCCTGACCACGCTCGGCCACAACCACCGCTTGCTCGGTCGCGTACAGTTCGGCGGCAGTGCGACCAATGGCTTCAAGAACAACATCCCGCCATCGTTGCGCTTCTTCGCCGGTGGTGACCAGAGCGTGCGTGGCTACGACTACCAGACCCTGTCGCCCAAGAACAGCGACGGTGACCGTATTGGCGGGCGCTACCTGGTGGCCGGCAGTGTCGAGTACCAGTATTCGCTGACCGAGAAGTGGCGGCTTGCAACGTTCGTTGACCAAGGCAACTCGTTCAACAACCTGGAGTTGCCCAGCCTCAAGACCGGGGTGGGCTTTGGTGTGCGCTGGGTGTCGCCGGTCGGGCCGCTGCGCCTGGACCTGGCCAAGGCGCTGGATGACGAAGGGGGCATTCGCCTGCACTTTTCCATGGGGCCTGAGCTTTGAAACGTGTGACCAAATACATTCTGCTGGGCCTGTTCGGGGTTGTCGCGAGCCTGGGCCTGGCACTGGGTCTGCTGGTGGGCACCGAGGCTGGCAGCCGCTGGGTGCTGGGCAAGGTGCCCGGGCTTGAAGTGACCGATTTTCAGGGGCGCCTGGCGGGCAGTTGGCAGGCCAGCAGGCTGCGCTGGGCCGATGGTGGCAGCACAGTAGAGGTACAGGCACCGCTGTTGGCCTGGTCGCCTGCGTGCCTGATGCGTTCCACCTTGTGCATTGACCAGTTGCAGGCGCAGCGTATCGACATGGCCTTTGCACCCAGTGCCGAGCCGGCCGACAGCGGCCCGCTGCAGCTGCCTGCGCTGCGCTTGCCGTTGGCCATCGAACTGGGTGAGGTCAAGGTCGGCCAACTGCGGCTGGACGGCAGTGACCTGCTGGGCGACTTGCAACTGGCGGCGCACTGGACCAGCACCGGCATGCGCATCGACAGCCTGCACCTGCAGCGCGATGACCTGAAACTGACCGTGCAGGGTGACCTGCAGCCCGAGGGTGACTGGCCGCTGCAACTGCAGGCTCAACTGCAATTACCGGCCGTAGAGGGCAAACCCTGGCAGCTGGCGCTGACCGCCACGGGTGATTTGCAGAAGACCCTGAAGCTGGCAGGCACCAGCAGCGGTTACCTCGACGCCACGTTGAACGGGCAGTTGCAGGCGTTGGCCGAGCACCTGCCAGCGACCTTGCAGATCCGTTCCGAGGCATTCAAACCAGCGGGCGCGTTGCCTGACACTTTGCAGTTGAACCAGCTCAAGCTCGATGCAAAAGGCGACTTGCTCAAGGGGTATCTGCTGTCGGGTACGGCCAGCCTGCCGGCTGAACAGTCGCCGATCGCCTTGGCCTTGTCCGGCCTGGTCGACAGTAAAGGTGCCAGGGTCGATGCCCTGGATCTGACCGCCAGCGACACCCAACGGCTCAAGCTGCAAGCCACGGCCGACTGGCAGCAAGGTTTGAGCGCCGATGCGCAACTGGACTGGCAGGACTTCCCGTGGTTGCGCCTGTATCCATTGGAGACGCCGCCCCAGGTTACGCTCAAGGCCTTCAATACCCAAGTGCATTATCGCGATGGCAACTATAAGGGTAGCTTCAAGGGCGACCTTGACGGCCCTGCGGGTGCATTCAGCGTGGCCAGCCCGTTCGAAGGCGACCTGAGCCAGGTGAAGTTGCCGCAGCTGGCGCTGACCGCCGGGCAGGGCAAGGCTGCCGGGCGTGTCGCCGTGCGTTTTGCCGACACACTGGCCTGGGATGTCGACTTGCAGCTTTCGGCGCTCGACCCTGCCTACTGGCTGGCCGAACTGCCGGGCACGCTGGCAGGGCCCCTACGCAGCAAAGGCGAGCTGAAAGGCGAGGCGCTCACCCTTGACGCGCAACTTGACCTGAAAGGCCGTCTGCGTGGCCAGCCGGCAGTGCTCAAGGCCGAGGCGCAGGGGGCAGGGCATAGCTGGACGCTCGGTGTACTGGCTATCCAGCTGGGTGACAACCGTATCAACGGCAGTGGCAGCCTGCAGCAGCGCCTGGCCGGGCGAATCGACCTCGATTTGCCGCGCCTGGGCCAGTTGTGGCCAAGGCTGCAAGGCCAGGTCAAGGGCCGGCTTGATGTCGCCGGCACCTTGCAGGCCCCGCAAGGTACGCTGACTCTGCAGGGCCAACGGTTGGCCCAGGCCGAAAACCGCCTGCAGCAGCTGGGCCTGGAGGCCCGGCTGGACAACGCCCAGCGCGGTGTAATCGAACTCAAGGCCACAGGCATCCAGCTGGGCGACACCGCCTTGGGCACGCTGCAGGCCAACGGCAAAGGTGACATTCGCCAGCAAGCCTTGACCCTGGCGCTGGACGGCCCGCAACTCAAGCTCGACCTTGGGCTGGATGGCCAGTTGAGCAAGGGTGACTGGCGAGGGCGCCTGGCCAGTGGGCGTATTCAGGCCGGTGGCCAGGACTGGCAGTTGCAGGCGCCGGCACGGCTTCAGCGCCTGGCCAGTGGGCAGCTGGATTTCGGTGCCCATTGCTGGCGCTCCGGCCAGGCCAGCCTGTGTGGTGATGACCAGCGCCTGGCCCCCGAGCCGCGTCTGCGCTACCACCTCAAGCAGTTCCCGCTGGACAGCCTGGCCCAATGGCTGCCGAAGGACTTCGCCTGGCAAGGCCTGCTCAATGCTGATGTCAACCTGGACATCCCGGCCAGTGGCCCCAAGGGTACGGTCGTGGTCGATGCCAGTGGCGGCACTCTGCGTGTGAAGGATAAAGATCGCTGGATCGACTTCCCTTATCAGGCCCTGCGCCTGGACAGCACACTGGCACCACGGCGTATCGATACGCGCCTGGCGTTTCGCGGCGAGCGCCTGGGTGAGTTGAACGTCACGGCCCGGCTCGACCCGCTGGGCAAGAACAAGCCGTTGTCGGGTGATTTCCGCCTGGCCGGGCTGGACCTGTCGGTAGCCCGGCCGTTCGTGCCGATGGTCGAGCGGCTGGCCGGGCAGCTCAATGGCAGTGGCCGGCTTTCCGGTACGTTGCTGGCGCCGCAGGTCAACGGCAACCTGATGCTCAGTGGTGGCGAAGTCAGCGGCGCCGAACTTCCGGCCAGCCTTCAGGACCTGTCATTGCAGGCGCTGATTGCCGGCGAGCGCGTGCAGCTTGACGGCAACTGGCGCAGTGGCGAGGCAGGGCGTGGCCAGTTGAGCGGCAACCTCACCTGGGGCCAGGCACTGGGCATGGACGTGCGCTTGCAAGGCCAGCAACTGCCGGTCACGGTCGAGCCTTATGCCACGCTGGAAGTTGCCCCGGACCTGACCCTGCGCCTGATCGACGACAAGCTGGCGGTTACCGGCAAGGTACAGGTGCCCAAGGGCAAGATCACTGTTCGCGAGTTACCCCCGTCTACCGTCAAAGTGTCGGATGACACAGTCATCGTCGGCCACCAGACAGAAGAGGGCAAACCGCCCTTGGCGATGGCCATGGACATTGACGTCGAAGTGGGCCGCGACAAGCTGTCGTTCAGCGGCTTTGGCCTCACCGCCAACCTGCTTGGCCATGTACACATCGGCGATAACCTCGACACCCGTGGTGAGCTGAGCCTGGCAGATGGACGCTACCGTGCCTACGGCCAGCGCTTGACCATCCGCCGGGCGCGGCTGTTGTTCGCCGGCCCGATTGACCAGCCGTATCTGGATATCGAAGCCATCCGCAAGGTTGACGATGTCATTGCCGGTATCCGCCTGAGCGGCAGTGCCGAGCAGCCGACCACCAAAGTGTTCTCGGAACCGGCCATGAGCCAGGAGCAAGCGCTTTCATACCTGGTGTTGGGCCGACCGTTGGGCACGTCCGGCGAAGACAACAACATGCTCGCCGAAGCGGCCTTGGGCTTGGGCCTGGCCGGTAGCGCCGGCATTACCGGCAGCCTGGCTTCGAGCCTTGGGATTGACGATTTCCAGCTGGATACCGAGGGTTCTGGCAACACAACCAGCGTGGTTGCCAGCGGCAATCTGACCGAGAAGTTGAGCCTGCGTTACGGCGTGGGCGTGTTCGAGCCTGCAAACACCATTGCGTTGCGCTACAAACTGAGCAAAAAGGTGTACCTGGAAGCCGCCAGCGGGTTGGCCAGCTCTTTGGACATCTTCTACAAACGCGACTTCTGAAGGGGGACGGGGCGGTCGTCAGCGGACGGTGGCTGCCTCGATGAACTCATTGGTGTCGGACGAGGGTGGGGCAGCGGGAGCACGTACCGGGACAATCAGGCTGGTGTATTCCTCGATCAGCCGGTTCAGGGCTTCGGGTGGTTCGCTGGCCTGGAACTGCATGCGTATCTGCACTTCGTCAGGGTCACGGCTGTCACCCTGACGGCCCTGGCCGCCGATGGTGACCTTGAAGCTGGCGGCCTTGTTCTCGCCTGCCGTCAGCAGGGCCTGCTGCGCTTCAGTACCTTTGACCCGCACCGACAAGTCGACCTGCATACGCTCCAGGGCCAGGCCTTTGGGCGACACCAACGCAAACAGGGGAACGCGCATGATGTGCTGGCCGTCCATTGCCACTTCGACCATCTTGGCCTTCATGGGAGCGCCCAACGCCTCGGTGTCGCACTCGAAAAACTGGTCGAACAGGTTGATGTATTGCTGTGCAATCAAGCTGTTGGTGGCGCTGGCGGCTTCTTGCAGGCCACGGGTGATTTCGCGCAGGTCGATGGAGGTCATGGGGGCGGGGGGCTTTTGCAACGATTCGACTCCTCAAGCCAGGTGGTGCCCCTCCCGATGCGGGCAGGAGGGGTGGATGGGGCACTCAAACGTCTCACGGCACCGGTGGGCCTTCCGGTTTTGGCCCTTTCAGGGTATCTGCCTGGGAAATCTCGTCCGGGCTTTCCAGTGCGGCGGTTCTGACAACGGTTGGCTTTGTCGCCGCGTCAGTCAGGAACTCGATCACCCTCATCATCGCTTCGGGCGGCTCCTGGCGCTTCAGGGTGGTGTTGAAGGCATAGCGGGCGCGTGTATCCGTCTTGCGGGTTTGCGTGGACTTGTGGCTGACGCTGCCTTTCACGTTCAGCTTGAACGGCCCCCAGCCCAGTGAGCCGGTCGCTTCTGCGTTCATGTCCTTGCTGGATGTATCCTCCGACATCTGGTTGATTACCAGTTCGAACTCTACGTTGCCCTCTTCAATCGAAATGTTCGGGTGCGTAATGGCAGCCAGCAGCGGCACTTTCATGGTCTTGCTGACCACGCCTTTGTATTCGCCCTGTTCATCGACGATGGTTTCGTCGTAGTCGAACTGGATGGCGACCGCCTTGCCATCCTGGACGCACACCTGCATCAGGAAGTCGGCGTACGATTTGCTGGCGGTTACCTGCGCCTGGACCATGGCCTGCAGAGGGCCGGCGATCATGCGGTCCATCGGCAGGGCGTTGATGACCGAGCCAATAAGGCTGTTGTCTATCGACATATCGGGATGCTCTTTCTAGTGGGGTAAGGAAGCCGCCAATGGCGGCCACGGTGCAGTGGCATCAGCGAGCGCAAGGCTCCTGGCGCCGAATGTTGCCGATCTGGCGCAGGCTCAGGCCGTACTTGTTGGCCAACAGGCTGCGGGACAAGCCGTTGGCGCTCTCCTTCTGGATTTGCTGGTTGCGCAGCTGGCGCAGGAAGTGGTCAGCCTTGGGGATCTCCAGGGCGACCCCGGCAAAGCGCTTGATCAGCGCATCGAGCGCATCGGCCGGCAGCACGTCGGCAAGCTTGGTACGCTCGCGGTGCTTGGGGATGTACTTGGGCCTGCCGCCAAAGGCGCAGGTCAGCTGGTAGGCGTTTTCGATGCCGATGCAGTCGATCAGGGCCTGTAGCGAGTGGGGCAGTTGGCTGATATCGATCTGGCTCAAGTCTGGCGTTTGCATATGGCGCTCCTTCGGGATGGGTGGGATGTGCGACCCGATCACCCGCGGCGGTATGTCGAAGGTGTGAGCAAATTCTGTGCGACTGCCAAGGCGCGTCGCTAGGCGGCATATGGGTTGGGAGTTGTAGCTTCGGTGAACAGGTTTTGCAGGCAGCGATATCCGGTGCTGTAGGAAATGGCATCGACATTTGGCGGGGACTGGTGATTTCTCATCTGATCATGGCAATGGTTGTGGGATGGGGCCGGTAACCTTCACTCGCACGGATAGCTGCTCAGCAAGCTGGCGCTACCCAGGTAGGCTTGAGGGGTGGCGCGCATGCCCTGGGGCAATGTGCGCCAGTCAACCAGCAGGCACAGCGCATGCAGGGACTGGCCGTTGCGCTGGCCGATGACCTGGCCCGCAAAGTGGCGGCGGTACAGGGCCTGGGTCTGGCGCTGAGCCTGGACCTGATCGGCCTGGGCCAGGGTTTGCCGGGCCAGGTCGGGTAGCCGGGCCGCAGGCACGCTGAAATGGACCGGCGCCGCATTGGCCTGCAGGTACCCGGCCTGGCGCACGCGTTGCCACAGTTGTTGCCATTGGCTGCTGCCGGCATGGGCAGCCAGCTCGCGCCCCAGTTCGAGCAGGTGCTCGGCGGGTGTTTGCCGGGTGTCCAGCGCATGAAGGGAAAAGGGGGTCAGAAACAGCGAAGTGAACAGCAGGGGTTTGTACATGGTGACTCCGGCCTGGGTGCTTGGGAGCCTCATGCTTTCAGGCTGACCCCGCCCCACCCAGCAGGAAATGCAGCGCCGGGGGCGGTGGCCGTTGTATCATTGCCGCGGCTCGTTGCGAGCCTTTTGCCCCTGATGTTGCAAGGAACCTTCGATGACACACGTGCAGCGCCTGAAATATTCCCTTTTGATCATCCTGGTTGTACTGGGCCTGATGCTGGGCCTGTCCCACCTGCAGAAGCAGGGCACGATCAGTGAGCAGACCTTCCAGATGCTGGCCATTGCCATTGCGGTGGTGGTCGTGGTGATCAATGGCATCCTGCGGCGCAAGGTAAAGCCCTGACCTGTGCGGGCCGGCCAGGTCTGGCCGGCCATACGCTCAGCGCAGCGGTGTTTGCTCCAGCACGGCGCGGGCCTGAGGGTTCAGGCTGTAGCACTTGTCGCTGCCCAGCTGAATGACGCCTTCGGCGCACAGGCGCTTGAGTACTTCGCGCACGCTGAGGAACGACAGCGGGATATCCAACTGTTCCAGTTGGGCGTGCACACCGCGCACGCCAATGCTGCGGCCATTGCGGTCGGCGGCGTGCAAGGCGTCGATCACCTTGAGGCGAATCAGGCTGGTACGCAGGCCAAAGGTGCGCAGCAGTTCGCGGATCTGTTCGTTGCCGGTGCGTTCCTCAGCAAAAATGCCCTGTCCCTTGGGCGCTTTGCCTGGGACGCGCCCAGCCTGGATCGAGGGTTGCGGGTTGTACATGTGAATGCTCCTTTTCGTGGACGAACCCGAAATGTGGTTGCCTCACTTACTAGGACGAATGAGAACGCAAAAACTGCAACCCACTCGTGAAAAAAATGCCGCTTTCTCATCAAGACGTTCCATCGCCTTGTAATACGTAAAATTTTCATCTGGCCATTCGTCTGATCGGGATGACCCCCGAACCCGAGGAGTGCCCGTGTTTCCACTTTCCCGCCCCATGACTTGCGCTGGCCTGGCCGCCGCGCTGGTGGCCTTCAGCGTTACCGTTCAGGCGCAGCCCGACCTTGATACCAGTGCGCAGATCCGACGTACCAGTTACGGGGTGCCGCATATCGTGGCCAAGGATGAGCGTGGTCTGGGCTATGGTGTCGGCTACGCCTACGCGCAGGACAACTTGTGCCTGCTGGCCAACGAGGTACTGACCGTAAGCGGCGAGCGGTCACGCCATTTCGGTGCCGAAGGCAAGACCCTGGAACAGCGTGACAACCTGGCCAGTGACCTGTTCTTCACCTGGCTCAACAGCCCGGCGGCGGTTCGCGCGTACTTGCAGGCGCAGCCCGCGCCGGTGAAAGCACTGCTGGAGGGCTATGCCACCGGCTACAACCGGGCGTTGGCTGAGCGCCGCAGGCAAGGCTTGCCTGCCGAGTGCGGCAATGGCGACTGGGTGAGGCCCATCAGTAGCGAGGACCTGGTCAAGTTGACCCGCCGGCTGCTGGCCGAAGGCGGTGTCGGGCAGTTCGTCGAGGCGCTGGCGGGGGCGCAACCTCCAGCACAGACCAGCCAGCAGGCACCGGCTGGCTTCGGCGCCGCACTGGCGAGGCAAGAGCGCTTTGCCACGGAGCGCGGCAGCAACGCGGTGGCTGTAGGCGCGCAGCGTTCGGTCAATGGCCGTGGCTTGCTGTTGGCCAACCCGCACTTCCCTTGGATGGGCGGCATGCGCTTTTACCAGATGCAACTGACCATCCCCGGCCAGCTTGATGTCATGGGGGCCGCATTGCCTGGCCTGCCGGTAGTCAACATCGGGTTCAACCGGCACCTGGCCTGGACGCATACCGTCGATACGTCGAATCACTTCACCTTGTACCGTTTGCAGCTCGATCCCAAGGACCCGACCCGGTACCTGCTGGATGGCAAATCGCTGCCACTGGCGAGACAAACCATCAGCGTTGCGGTCAAGGCCGAGGATGGCAGCCTGAGCCAGGTAGAGCGGCAGGTCTACAGCTCGCAATTCGGCCCGGTGGTGCAGTGGCCTGGGCGCCTGGATTGGGATGCACAGGCGGCCTACAGCTTGCGTGATGCCAATCTGGACAACACCCGGGTGCTGCAGCAGTGGTACCAGATCAACCGTGCCGACAGCCTGGCCGCGTTGAAAGGCTCGGTCGAGCAACTGCAGGGCATCCCATGGGTCAATACCCTGGCGGTGGACCAAGGCGGCCGTGCGTTGTACCTGAACCAGTCGGTGGTGCCATACGTGGATCAGCCACTGCTGGACGCCTGCAGTAACCCGAAAGGGCAGGGACGCCTGGTGGTGCTGGATGGTTCGCGCAGCGCATGCCAGTGGAAGGTCGATGCGCAGGCCGCGCAACCGGGTATTTTCCCGGCGCGACTGCTGCCGAGCCTTGAGCGCGAGGACTTCGTGCAGAACTCCAACGACCCGGCCTGGATGGCCAACCCGGCCCAGCCGTTGACCGGTTATTCACCGTTGGTCAGCCGCAATGACCAGCCGTTGGGCATGCGCGGGCGCTTTGCCCTGCAACGCCTGCAGGGCACGGCAAAGCTGGGCGTGAATGACCTGCAGCGCATGGTGACCGACGACGAGGTTTACCTGGCCAGCCTGGTGCTGCCAGACCTGCTGCAGTGGTGCAAGGGCGCAGCCGTGGATGTGCAAGCCGTCTGCAGCAGCCTGGCGGCCTGGAATGGGAAGGCTGACCTGGACAGCGGCATTGGCCTGGTGCACTTCCAGAACCTGTTCAATGCCTTGGCCGAACACCCGGAAAGCTGGCGGGTGGCCTTCAACCCGGCCGATCCGCAGCACACCCCGCGAGGCTTGGCAGTAGAGCAAGCGGCCGTGAGCAGGCTGGTGCACGAGGCTGCGCTGGCTTCGCTCAAGGAGGTGAATGAAAGCGGCGTGGCGGGTGAGGCGCGCTGGGGGCAATTACAGCAGGCGCTCGATGGCACGCCGGTGCCGGGTGGCCCGCAGGCGCTGGGCGTGTACAACGCGATGTACAGTGTGCCGCACGGGCAGGGCAAGCGGCTGGTGGTGAGTGGTACCAGCTACCTGCAACTGGTCAGCTTTACCGACAAAGGGCCAGAGGCCCGTGGAATATTGGCATTTTCGCAGTCGAGCGAAGCGGCTTCAGCGCATGCCAGCGACCAGACCAAGGCGTTTGCGGCCAAGCAGCTGGCGGTGATTCCGTTTACCGAGGCGCAGATCACGGCTGATCCGGAATATCGGGAAGTGGTGATCAGTGAAAGGGACAATGGGGACGTGGTTCTGCAGTAAGGCATGCCGCCTCTTCGCGGGTAAACCCGCTCCTACAGGATTTACGCGTCCGTTGTAGGAGCGGGTTTACCCGCGAAAGGGCCGGCCCGGGCAACCCTGCAATCTCAGGAAAACTCGAAAGGCGCCAGCTGAAACCCTTGCTCGTCCACCTGCAAGGCCCAGCCCCGGCGGTCCCAGTCCCCCAGCACGATACGCCGTGCCGGCTCCCCATCGACCACCAGCTTGTGTATCGCCGGCCGGTGGGTATGGCCATGCACCAGCGTGCGCACGCCATGTTCCGCCATCACCTTGGGCACTTCCTCCGGCGTGACGTCGACAATCTCGGTAGACTTCATCCGCGTTTGCGTGCGGCTTTCGCTGCGCAGCTTGCGCGCCAGCTTGTAGCGGGCCGACAGCGGCAAGTGACGCAAGATCCACAAACTCAACGGATTGCGCAGTAACCGGCGCATCTTCATGTAGCCCAGGTCGCGGGTGCACAGGGTGTCGCCATGCATCAGCAGCACCTGTTCGCCGCCCAGTTCGATCACGCTGGGGTCACTCAACAGCGTGCAGCCAGCAGCGTCGCAAAAGGCCTGGCCAATCAGGAAGTCACGATTGCCGTGCATCAGGTAGATGGCCGTGCCGCTGTCGCTCAGCCGGCGCATGGCCTGGCAGATCGACTGCTGGAAGGGCGTCATGGCATCGTCGCCAATCCACGCTTCGAAAAAATCACCCAGGATGTACAGCGCCTTGGCGTGGCGGGCGCGGCCATCGAGCAGATCAAGAAACGCCCGGGAAATATCCGGGCGTTCTTCTTGCAAATGCAGATCGGAGATCAGCAGGATCACTCAATGATCTCGGCTTTCTCGATGATCACGTCGTCTTTCGGAACGTCCTGGTGGCCAGCTTTGGAGCCGGTGGCGACCTTTTCGATGGCGTCGACGATTTCACGGCCTTCGATCACTTCGCCGAACACGGCGTAGCCCCAGCCCTGCACGTTCTTGCCGCTGTGGTTGAGGAAGTCGTTGTCGGACGAGTTGATGAAGAACTGCGCCGAGGCGGAGTGCGGCTCCATGGTACGGGCCATGGCGATGCTGTACTTCTTGTTCTTCAGGCCGTTGTCGGCTTCGTTCTGGATGGTGGCGCGGGTTTTTTTCTGGCTCATGTTGGTGTCGAAGCCGCCACCCTGGATCATGAAGCCCTTGATCACGCGGTGGAACACGGTGCCATTGTAGTGGCCGTCCTTGACGTACTGAACGAAGTTTTCGGTGGTCTGCGGCGCTTTCTCGGCGTCCAGTTGCAGGACGATGTCGCCGTGGTTGGTGCTCAGTTTGACTTTGGACATGCTGAAACTCGCTTTTTCAAGGCAATCAGAAATTAGGGTGCGCAGGGCGCGGGTTATTACCTGACGCAGGATCAGGTGATCGCGACACATGGCGCGCACTGGCCATTTTGCCAGGCTGCGGCAAAAAGCCGTGATAAATCACGCCAGTTTGTCCGGGCCCGACTGTCAGCAGCTTGACTGCTTCGGCTATGATAGGCCCTTTGATTCAATCGGCCTACCCAGGCCGGACACGTGCATTCAAGGATCCTATGAGCAAGCCCACTGCCGACAACGCGCCCAACGCCGCTGCCAAAGGCGCCCCCGCTGTCCCTGCGAACTTCCTGCGGCCGATCATCCAGGCCGACCTGGACTCGGGCAAGCACAGCAGCATCGTCACCCGTTTCCCGCCGGAGCCTAACGGCTACCTGCACATCGGCCACGCCAAGTCGATTTGTGTCAACTTCGGCCTGGCCAAGGAATTCGGCGGTGTCTGCCACCTGCGCTTCGACGACACCAACCCGGCCAAGGAAGACCAGGAGTACATCGACGCCATCCAGAGTGATGTGAAGTGGCTGGGCTTCGATTGGGCGGGCGACGTGCGCTACGCCTCCGACTACTTCGACCAGTTGCACGACTGGGCAGTCGAGCTGATCAAGCAGGGCAAGGCTTACGTTTGCGACCTTACCCCCGAGCAAGCCAAGGAGTACCGTGGCAACCTCAAGGAGCCGGGCAAGAACAGCCCGTTCCGCGAGCGCAGCGTGGAAGACAACCTCGACCTGTTCGCCCGCATGAAGGCTGGCGAGTTCAAGGACGGTGAGCGCGTGTTGCGGGCCAAGATCGACATGGCCTCGCCAAACATGAACCTGCGCGACCCGATCCTGTACCGCATTCGCCATGCCCACCACCACCAGACCGGTGACAAGTGGTGCATCTACCCCAACTACGACTTTACCCACGGCCAGTCGGATGCCATCGAGGGCATTACCCACTCGATCTGCACCCTGGAGTTCGAAGGGCATCGTCCGCTGTACGACTGGTTCCTCGACAACCTGCCGGTGCCGGCGCACCCGCGTCAGTACGAATTCAGCCGCCTGAACCTGAACTACACCATCACGTCCAAGCGCAAGCTGAAGCAGCTGGTTGACGAGAAGCACGTCGACGCCTGGGACGACCCGCGCATGTCGACCCTGTCCGGCTTCCGTCGCCGTGGCTACACCCCGGCTTCGATCCGCAACTTCTGCGAAATGATCGGCACCAACCGTTCCGACGGCGTGGTCGACATGTCGATGCTCGAATTCAGCATCCGTGACGACCTCGACCGCACCGCGCCGCGCGCCATGTGCGTGCTGCGCCCACTGAAAGTGGTCATCACCAACTACCCGGAAGGCCAGGTCGAGCAGCTTGAACTGCCGCGCCACCCGAAAGAAGACATGGGCATGCGCGTACTGCCGTTCTCCCGTGAGCTGTACATCGATCGCGACGACTTCATGGAAGAGCCGCCGAAGGGCTACAAGCGCCTGGAGCCGGCCGGCGAAGTGCGCCTGCGTGGCAGCTACGTGATCCGCGCCGACGAGGCCATCAAGGACGCCGACGGCAACATCGTCGAGCTGCGCTGCTCGTACGACCCCGACACCCTGGGCAAAAACCCTGAAGGCCGCAAGGTCAAGGGCGTGATCCACTGGGTGCCGGCCGAAGGCAGCGTCGAGTGCGAAGTGCGCCTCTACGACCGTCTGTTCCGCTCGCCGAACCCGGAAAAGACCGAGGAGGGCGGCAGCTTCCTGGACAACATCAACCCGGATTCGCTGCAAGTGCTCAGCGGCTGCCGTGCCGAGCCTTCGCTGGCCAAGGCCCAGCCCGAGGACCGCTTCCAGTTCGAGCGCGAAGGCTACTTCTGCGCCGACCTGAAAGACAGCCAGCCGGGCCGCCCGGTGTTCAACCGCACTGTCACCCTGCGTGACTCCTGGGGCAGCTGAGGAAACGCCGTGCTTACCATCTACAACACCCTGAGCAAAGCGAAGGAAACCTTCAAGCCGCTGGATGGCAACAAGGTGCGCATGTACGTGTGCGGCATGACCGTGTACGACTACTGCCACCTGGGCCATGGCCGCAGCATGGTGGCCTTCGACCTGGTCACCCGCTGGCTGCGCAAGAGCGGTTACGACCTGACCTACGTGCGCAACATCACCGACATCGATGACAAGATCATCAACCGGGCCAACGAGAACGGTGAAACCTTCGACGCCTTGACCGCCCGCATGATCGATGCGATGCACGAAGACGAGCGTCGCCTGAACATCCTGCCGCCAGACCAGGAACCGCGTGCCACCGACCACATCGCCGGCATGCACGCGATGATCCAGACCCTGATCGACAAGGGTTACGCCTACGCCCCGGGCAATGGCGACGTGTACTACCGCGTCGGCAAGTTCGTCGGTTACGGCAAGCTGTCGCGCAAGAAAATCGAAGACCTGCGCATCGGCGCGCGCATCGAGGTCGACGAAGCCAAGCAAGACCCGCTGGACTTCGTGCTGTGGAAGGGCGTGAAGCCGGGCGAGCCGAGCTGGGAGTCGCCATGGGGCCCGGGCCGTCCGGGCTGGCACATCGAGTGCTCGGTGATGTCCACGTGCTGCCTGGGCGAGAGCTTCGACATTCACGGCGGTGGCAGCGACCTGGAGTTCCCGCACCACGAGAACGAGATTGCCCAGAGCGAAGCGGCCACTGGCAAGCAGTACGCCAACGCCTGGATGCACTGCGGCATGATCCGTATCAATGGCGAGAAGATGTCCAAGTCGTTGAACAACTTCTTCACCATCCGTGACGTGCTGGAAAAGTACCACCCGGAAGTGGTGCGTTACCTGCTGGTGGCCAGCCACTACCGCAGCGCGATCAACTACTCCGAAGACAGCCTGCGTGACGCCAAGGGCGCGTTGGAGCGCTTCTATCACGCCCTTCGCGGCTTGCCACGCGTGGCAGCCAAGGGTGGCGAAGCGTTCGTCGAGCGCTTCAGCGTGGCGATGAACGACGACTTCGGTACCCCTGAAGCGTGCGCCGTGCTGTTCGACCTGGTGCGTGAGATCAACCGCCTGCGCGACAGCGACCCGCAGGCCGCTGCCGGCCTGGCGGGTCGCCTGCGCGAGCTGGGTGATGTGCTGGGTGTGCTGCAGCTGGAAGCCGATGACTTCCTGCGAGCGGGCGCCGAAGGCAAGGTCGATGCGGCCGAGGTTGAAAGCCTGATTCAGGCGCGGCTACAAGCGCGTACGGACAAGAACTGGGCCGAATCGGACCGTATTCGCGACCAGCTTACCGCGATGGGTGTGGTGCTGGAGGACAGCAAGGGCACCACTACCTGGCGTCTGGCTGACTGATCGGCGTACTGGGGCCGCAAAGCGGCCCCGGCTTTCACTTGCCAAGCCCCGCAAGCGGGCAGTGCAATACCAGCTTCGCCCCACCCAGCTCACTTTCCCCAATCTCCAGCCCGAACCCATGCAGGTCGAGGATCGCCGCAACGATCGACAACCCCAGTCCGAACCCGGCATGGCGATGGCCTTCATCGCTGCGATAGAACCGCTTCAACACCGCAGTACGCTCTTGCTCGGGAATACCCGGCCCGCTGTCCTCGATGGCCAGGTGCACGCCGTTATCGTCCTGTGTCGCGCAAATCCGCACTTGCCCACTCTCGGGCGTGAACTTGATAGCATTGCCCACCAGGTTGGCCAGTGCCTCGAACAGCAGTTCGCGGTCACCGTGCAGAGCCGGCAGCTGCGCGGGCTGGTGCAATTCCAGATGGATACCACCATCTTCGGCCAACGGCAGGTAAAAGTCGTGCAGTTCGACCAGCAAGTCATGCGGGTCCAGCTGAACGAACCCGGCGCGGCGCTGGCGGTCTTCCAGTTCGCTGATGCGTAACAACCCGCGAAAACGTGCCATCAGGGTGTCGGTTTCGCCAATGGCCTGGTCCAGCGCCTCGGCTTGAGCAGAGTCCACATCGCTCTGCTGGCGAATGCGGTACAGCTGGGCGCGCAGGCGAGTCAGAGGGGTGCGCAGGTCATGGGCAATGTTGTCGCACACACCCTTCACCTCATGCATCAACCGCTCGATACGGTCGAGCATGGCGTTGACGATGGCGGCCAGCATGTCCAGTTCGTCGCGCCTGGCCGACAAGGGCAGGCGGTGAGTCAGGTCACCCGCGACGATAAGCTCGGCCTGGGCCTGGATCGCGCGGATACGCTTTAGCGGCCGACGGCGCAACAAATACCAGCCTGCAAAGCCTGGAATCAGCGTCAAGGAGATACCCCAGAGCAGGGCATCGAGAATGATCCGGGTCACCACGAAGAGTGAGCCGTTATCGCGGAACAGTACCAGCCAGCGGCCATCTTGCACTTTGATCGCCACTGCATCGCAGCTGTCGCGGGGCAGGTGTGGGTCGTCGGCATCCAGGCAGCGTTTCAACTCATGGATCTTGCCGTCCAGCCTGAGCTCGGGGGGCAGGGTACGCACACTGCCGCCCATCGGGTTGAGCTGAGCGTCAAACAGGCCGTAGGCGTCGAAGCTGCGCTCTTCGAAGGCCTGGCTGGCGATCAGGGCGTCATCCAGCTGCTTGCCGCTCATGTGCGCGAACAGGTGTTGGCGTTGCAGCATGGAGTGGCGGGTAAGTTTGTTCAGGTAGCTGGATACCTCGAAATACAGCACCCCCATGAGGATGCTGCTCCAGGCCACGAACAAAAAGCTGTACAGCGCCAGCAGGCGGCTGGTCGAAGAACTCCAGCCTTTAGACGGGTTCAGCAATGGCATAGCCGGAGCCCCGCACCGTACGGATCAGCGGCGACTGGCCGGGGGAGTCGATTTTCTTGCGCAGGCGGCCGATGTGCACGTCGATCAGGTTGGTGCCTGGGTCGAAGTGGTAGCCCCAGACTTCCTCGAAAATCATCATCCGCGTGATCACCTGGCCGCTGTGGCGCATCAGGTACTCCAGCAGCTTGTACTCGGTGGGCAGCAGGTTAAGGGTGTTGTCTCCGCGGCGCGCCTCGTGGCTGATCAGGTCCAGCTGCAGGTCGGCGACCTGCAGGCGGGTCTGGGTCATGGGCACGCTGTTGCGGCGCAGCAATACCTCGACCCGCGCTGCCATCTCGTCGGAGGCAAACGGCTTGGTCAGGTAGTCGTCACCGCCGGCACGCAGGCCGCGCACCCGCTCATCGACGTCGGAGAGGGCGCTGATCATCAGGATCGGCGTGGCGATCTTGAGGCTGCGCAGGGTGGTAACGATGGTCAGGCCGTCGACCTCGGGCAGCATGCGATCGAGGGTGATCAGGTCATAGCCGCCGGCAATGGCTTTGGCCAGGCCTTCACGGCCATTGTCGGCCCAATCCACGTCCAGGCCGTGGCTGGTAAGTTCGGCGACGATTTCCTGGCCGGTGACGGCGTCGTCTTCGATGGTCAGTACGCGAGGCATGCTGGTTCCTGGGCATCTAGTAGAGATTTGATTGTGCCAAAGAATAGACAACCGGCGATTTAAGAAAAATTCATCTAGCGTGCGCCGATACCCTCGGCATGCATGATCTGCGCAATGATCGGCACCGGAGTCATCAGGTGCGAGCGCATCATGGCGCTGGCGCGCTTGGCGTCGCGGGCGAGAATCACCTCCACCAGTGCTGCATGCTCCTGGCGCTTGAGCTCCAGCGCCTGTTCGGAAAACACCGTCTGCGTCAGCCACAGGTGGCGATAACGCTCGGCCTGGTCGAACAGGTAGGTGCGCGCCTGCAGCAGGTGCTTGGAACCGCAGCCCGAGGCAATGGCGGTGTGAAACGCCTTGTGCCGTTCGTCCCACACATCCAGGCGCTGTTCGCGGGTTTTTACTTCCACGACCTTGGCCAGTGTATGCGAATGGGCCAGCACTGACGCCTCCCAGGCGTCATCACCGCGCTCGATGGCCAAGGCAATGATCATCGCCTCCAGGTTGGCGCGGGCATCGTAGATGTCGTTCATCTCGTCCAGCGACATGGGCGCCACCCGGTAGCCTTTCTGGCTGATGGCGTTGACCAGGTGTTCGGCCACCAGTTGCGAAAGCGCTTCGCGCAGCGGGCCCACGCCCAGGTCGTAGCGTTCCTTCAGGGCGCTCATCAACAGTTTTTCACCGGGCTTGAATTCACCACGGATGATGTCCTTCTTGAGCCTCTCATACCCGCTGAATGCTGAGTTTTGTCGGGGGGCGAGCGCTTCCAAGATCCTGTTCCTCAAAACGTTTTGGCGATCATACCGAAACCGTCTGCGGACGAAAAACAATGGACATTAACGACTAATAGCTATGAAAAATAAAAATGTAGACATTTTGATTGAGTGGCGATATTTTTAGCTCGCCCGCACTGATCCAGGTCATCACTGGATAGCGCCAACCACCTTTTTGCCAGGACACTGCCATGAACGCCTTTACGCAGATCGACGAACTTGTGATGCCGCTGCCGCTCGAACCGCGTGGTTACACCATCGCCCCCTCGAAACAGTCGCCGCGCCTGCTGGAACTGACCTTTGCCCGCGAAACCGTCGAAGCGTTCGTCCAGGCCGTCGCCCAATGGCCAGTGCAGGCGCTGGAGTACAAGTCGTTCCTGCGCTTCCGGGTAGGTGAAATTCTTGATGAGCTGTGTCAGGGCACTTTGCGTCCGGTGCTGCTCAACACCATCCTCGACCGCACGACCGGCGGCATGCTGATCACCCCGATCGGCCTGGATGACGTGAGCCAGGCCGAGGACATGGTCAAGTTCACCACCGCCTGTGCACACCTGATCGGCCGTTCCAACTACGACGCCATGAGTGGGCAGTTCTATGCGCGCTTCGTGGTGGTCAACAGCGACAACTCCGACAGCTACCTGCGCCAGCCGCACCGGGTCATGGAGCTGCACAACGACGGCACCTTCGTGAACCAGATCACCGACTACGTGCTGATGCTGAAGATCGACGAAAAGAACATGGAAGGTGGCAACTCGCTGCTGCTGCACCTGGACGACTGGGAGCAGTGCGAGGAATTCTTCCGCCACCCCATGGCACGCCGCGAAATGCGCTGGACCGCGCCACCCAGCAAAAAGGTTGCCGAGGATGTGTTCCACTCGGTGTTCGACACCGATGGCGAAGGCCGCCCGACCATGCGCTACATTGATCAGTTCGTGCAGCCGGAAAACTACGAGGAAGGTATCTGGCTGAACGCCTTGTCCGACTCGCTGGAAGGCAGCGAGAAGAAGGTGTCGGTACCGGTAGGTGTAGGGAGCTTCCTGCTGATCAACAACCTGTTCTGGCTGCATGGCCGCGACCGCTTCACCCCGCACGAGGGCCTGCGCCGTGAACTGATGCGTCAGCGTGGTTACGTCGCCTTCCCAAAACCGCTGTACCAGCGCGGGCAATAATCAAGGGTGCCGGGCGGGCGCCCGCCCATGCGCTTTTGCAAAAAAACGATGCCACCAAGGCCCGCGCGGGCCTTGGTGAGCCAGCCAGGCAATGCCTGCGTGTGAGGTAAGGCTGTGTACGATTTCATCATTATTGGCGGTGGCATTGTGGGTATGTCCACGGCCATGCACCTGATCAAGGTCTACCCGGACGCGAAGATTCTCCTGCTGGAGAAGGAGTCCGGCCCGGCCCGCCATCAGACCGGCCACAACAGCGGTGTGATTCATGCCGGCGTGTATTACACCCCCGGCAGCCTCAAGGCGCGTTTCTGCCTGGAAGGCAACAAGGCCACCAAGGCCTTCTGCACCCAGCACGGCATCCGCTTCGATGAGTGTGGCAAATTGCTGGTGGCCACCAACGACCTGGAAATGCAGCGCATGAAGGCGCTGTGGGAGCGCACTGCGGCCAATGGCCTGGAGCGCTATTGGCTGTCGGCGGACGAACTGCGCGAGCGCGAGCCCAACATCGTCGGCATGGGTGGCATCTTCGTGCCGTCCAGTGGCATCGTCAATTACGCGCAAGTGACAGCTGCCATGGGGGCTGAGTTTCAGCGTGCCGGTGGTGAAATCCGCTATGGCGCCGAGGTGGTCGGCTTACAGGAGCAGGCCAGCGAAGTGATCGTACGCACGCAGCGCGACGAGTTCCGCAGCCGTTTCCTGGTAACGTGCTCGGGCCTGATGGCCGACCGCGTGGTGAGCATGCTGGGCCTGCGCACCGAGTTTGTGATTTGCCCGTTCCGTGGCGAGTACTACTTGCTGCCCAAGCAGCATAACCAGATCGTCAACCACCTGATCTACCCGATTCCTGATCCTTCGATGCCGTTCCTGGGCGTGCACCTGACCCGCATGATCGATGGCACCGTCACCGTCGGCCCCAACGCCGTACTGGCGATGAAGCGCGAGGGCTACCGCAAGACCGACGTCAGCCCTGGTGACCTGTTCCAGACCCTGACGACCCCCGGCATTCTCAAGGTACTGGCGAAGAACTTCCGCCCGGGCCTGATCGAGATGAAAAACTCGCTGTTCAAGGGCGGCTACCTCAAGCAGGTGCAGAAGTACTGCCCGAGCATCACCAAAGCCGACCTCACGCCGTACCCGGCCGGCGTACGCGCCCAGGCGGTGTCGCGCGACGGCAAGCTGATCGACGACTTCCTGTTCGTCAACACCGCGCGCAGCGTCAACGTGTGCAATGCGCCGTCGCCGGCCGCCACCTCGGCCATTCCGATCGGCGCCTACATTGTCGAAAAGGTGTGCGAGCAGGTCAGCCTGCAAGGGGGGCACTTCCCCAAGGCTGATCGTGCAGCCAGCCAGCGGGCTGCCAGCTGACACACCCGTAATACGTTTTGCGGTCTCCTCTTACTCAACCCGAACTGCCCTACTCACCATTTGGGGCAGGGCGGGCTTTTTCGCGCCTGCGTCGGTGATCCTGCCAGCCGACGGCCCCTTCGCGGGCATGACAAAAACAACAAGGTAGCGCCATGCAAACCCACAAGAACAATTTGAGTCATGGATTGAAATCACGGCATGTCACCATGCTGTCCATTGCCGGCGTGATCGGTGCAGGCCTGTTTGTCGGCTCTGGCCGTGCCATTGCTGAAGCCGGGCCGGCCACCATCCTGGCCTATATTCTGGCCGGTGGCCTGGTCGTGCTGGTGATGCGCATGCTGGCCGAAATGGCGGTTGCCTCGCCGGATACCGGGTCGTTTTCCACCTATGCCGACCTCGCCATCGGCAAATGGGCCGGCTACACCATCGGTTGGCTGTATTGGTGGTTCTGGGTGCTGATCATCCCGATCGAAGCCAACATCGCCGCCACCATCATCAATTCCTGGGTCCCGCAAATGGAGATCTGGGTATTGTCGCTGGTCATCACGTTGCTGCTGACCGCTACCAACCTGTTCAGCGTGAAGAACTACGGTGAGTTCGAGTTCTGGCTGGCACTGGTCAAGGTGGTGGCTATCGTCAGCTTCATTGCGCTTGGCGTATGCGCTATTTTCGGTTTGTTGCCGGGTTCCGGCGTCAGCGGCGTCTCGCGCCTGTGGGATACCGGCGGTTTCATGCCAAATGGCTTCGGCGCAGTGCTCAGCGCCATGCTGATCACCATGTTCTCGTTCCTCGGCGCCGAGGTGGTGACGATTGCGGCAGCCGAGTCTGACGAGGCGGGCAAGCATATTTCCAAGGCCACCAATTCGGTGATCTGGCGGATCACGCTGTTCTACATCCTGTCGATCTTCATCGTGATTGCACTGGTACCGTGGACCGACCCGCGCCTGGCCACCGAAGGCTCATACGTTACGGTGCTGGATACCCTGGGTGTGCCAAATGCCAAGGCCATCATCGACTTTGTGGTACTGACATCGGTGACCAGCTGCCTCAACTCGTCGTTGTACACCGCCTCACGCATGGTCTATTCGCTGAGCCGTCGCGGTGACGCACCGGCTTGCGCCCAGGTGACCAGCCGCAGCGGCACACCGGTGGTAGCGGTGCTGCTGTCTACCGGCGCTGCGTTCCTGGCGGTGATTGCCAATTACCTGGTGCCGGCCAAGGTGTTCGGCTTCCTCATGGCAAGCTCTGGCGCCATTGCCCTGCTGGTGTACCTGGTGATCGCCGTTTCCCAGCTGCGCCTGCGCCAACGCTTGACTGCACAGGGCAAGACGTTGGGTTACCGCATGTGGCTGTTCCCGTGGCTGACCTGGGGCGTGATCCTGTTCATCAGCGGCGTATTGGTGCTGATGCTGTTCCGGCCGGATCACCGCCTTGAAGTGGTGTCGACCATGGTGC
Source organism: Pseudomonas sp. OG7 (assembly GCF_014192825.1). Classification (NCBI taxonomy): domain Bacteria; kingdom Pseudomonadati; phylum Pseudomonadota; class Gammaproteobacteria; order Pseudomonadales; family Pseudomonadaceae; genus Pseudomonas; species Pseudomonas sp. OG7. The sequence goes on from NZ_JACHYK010000007.1 coordinate 416,241, forward strand.
TGGCGGTGCTTGTGGTGTGTTCCGGCCTGCTGGTCACGCGGCGCCGGGCACGCGCAGTGCCGGTGAACAGCGTAGGGCAGGGCGCCTGACACGTCTGGTCTGAAGACAGACGAGCAAGTCGCATCAGGCTGTGAGAGGATGTCCGCCATTGCAGCCAGGACCCCGAACACAGCCTGATGAAGACACCCAAAAGAATCGAACCCCTGATCGAAGACGGCCTGGTCGACGAAGTACTGCGGCCGTTGATGAGTGGCAAGGAGGCCGCCGTGTACGTGGTGCGCTGTGGCAGCCAGGTACGTTGCGCCAAAGTCTATAAAGAAGCCAACAAGCGCAGCTTCCGCCAGGCCGCCGAGTACCAGGAAGGCCGCAAAGTGCGCAACAGCCGTCAGGCCCGGGCCATGGCCAAGGGCAGCAAGTACGGCCGCAAGGAAGCCGAAGACGCTTGGCAGAACGCCGAAGTGGCGGCGTTGTTCCGCCTTGCCAGCGCGGGCGTGAGGGTGCCCAAGCCCTACGACTTCCAGGACGGCGTGCTGTTGATGGAGTTGGTAACCGATGCCGATGGCGACGCCGCACCAAGGTTGAACGACGTGCACCTTGAAGCCGAGGATGCCCGCACGTTCCATGCCTTTGTCATTCGTCAGATCGTGTTGATGCTGTGTGCCGGGCTGGTGCATGGCGACCTGTCGGAGTTCAACGTGTTGCTGGGCCCGGACGGGCCGGTGATTATCGACTTGCCGCAGGCGGTGGATGCGGCGGCCAACAACCATGCCTTCAACATGCTGCAGCGCGATGTTGACAACATGGCCCACTATTTCGGGCGTTTTGCGCCGGAGCTGAAAAGCACCCGGTATGCGCAGGAAATGTGGGCGCTGTACGAGGCCGGTGACTTGCTTCCCGACAGCCCTTTGTCTGGGGTGTTCGAGGATGACGAACATGAAGCTGACGTGACGGGGGTCATGCGCGAGATCGATGCAGCCCGCATGGATGACGCCCGCCGCCGTGCCGCGCGCGCTGAGGCCGAGCATGGGCCGGCCAAGGCAGAAGAGCCGACGCCGCCCTGGCTTCAGTAATAGGTTGCCTGTACCGGCCTCTTCGCGGGCGTGCCCGCGAAGAGGCCGGTACAGGATAACCAGGGCGCAAAACAGCCATTGCTTTTGACGCAAGACAATATCTCGTCATTTGTCCTTTTCACTGGCGCGCCACAGGCATAAGGTATACGCCGTTCAAAATGCCCTGGAGCTGTCATGTCCAACCAATTCCCGTCCGTTCGTCCCCGCCGCCTGCGCCAGAACGAGTCCCTGCGCACGATCTTCCAGGAAACCGAATTCCGCCTGGAAGACCTGATCCTGCCGATCTTCGTTGAAGAGGGCATCGATGACTTCGTGCCGATCACCAGCATGCCCGGTGTCAATCGTATCCCCGAAAAGCTGCTGGCCCAGGAAATCGAGCGCTACGCCCGTGCCGGCATCAAGTCGGTGATGACCTTTGGCGTATCGCACAACCTGGACGCTGTTGGCAGCGACACCTGGAACGAAAACGGCCTGGTTGCGCGCATGTCGCGCATCTGCAAAGACACCGTGCCGGAAATGGTGGTGATGTCCGACACCTGCTTCTGCGAATACACCAGTCACGGCCACTGCGGCGTGCTGCACGACCACGGTGTGGACAACGACGCCACCCTGGCCAACCTGGGCAAGCAGGCGGTCATCGCTGCCGCTGCCGGTGCCGACTTCATCGCCCCGTCGGCGGCAATGGACGGCCAGGTACAGGCTATCCGCAGCGCGCTGGATGGCGCCGGTTTCCATGACACGGCGATCATGGCCTATTCGACCAAGTTCGCCTCGTCGCTGTATGGCCCGTTCCGTGAAGCCGGTGGTACCGCGCTGAAGGGCGACCGCAAGAGCTACCAGATGAACCCGATGAACCGCCGCGAAGCGGTGCGCGAGTCGCTGCTGGATGAGCAGGAAGGGGCAGACGTGCTGATGGTCAAGCCGGCTGGCGCCTACCTGGACGTGATCGCCGACATCCGCGCCGCGTCGCGCCTGCCGCTGGCGGCGTATCAGGTGAGCGGCGAGTACGCGATGATCAAGTTCGGCGGCCTGGCCGGTGCCATCGATGAAGGCCGGGTGGTGCGTGAAAGCATTGGCGCCATCAAGCGTGCCGGTGCCGACCTGATCCTGACCTACTTCGCCATGGACCTGGCCCGCGAAGGTATCTGATTGATAGGGCGCCGCTTTGCGGCGCCTCTGTTCACCTGTGCCCTGAAGCTGTGTAATACCCCTGTGGGAGCGGCTTCAGCCGCGAAGAGGCCAGCAAGCCGATTCACAAAAAATCGGTAAGCGCTGAATTATTTAGTGTCCCGTTGTATCTGAACCCTTAGAGCATTCATCGACAGGGATACGGGCATGAAACCTCGCAAGAAAAGCGTCCAGCCAATCGGCCTCAAGGACATCACCATCGTCGACGACGCCAAGATGAAAAAGGCGATCACTGCGGCGGCACTGGGCAATGCCATGGAGTGGTTCGACTTCGGCGTTTATGGCTTCGTCGCCTACGCATTGGGCAAGGTGTTTTTCCCCAACGCCGACCCCGGCGTGCAGATGATCGCGGCGCTGGCCACCTTCTCGGTGCCGTTCCTGATCCGGCCACTGGGCGGGCTTTTTTTCGGCGCCTTGGGCGACCGCTTCGGCCGGCAGAAAATCCTCGCCGCGACCATCGTGATCATGTCGCTCAGCACCTTCGCTATCGGCCTGATACCGTCCTATGCCAGCATCGGCATCTGGGCGCCGATTCTGTTGCTGCTGGCCAAGATGGCCCAAGGGTTCTCGGTGGGCGGCGAGTACACGGGGGCGTCGATTTTCGTCGCCGAGTACGCTCCCGACCGCAAGCGGGGCTTTCTCGGTAGCTGGCTGGACTTCGGCTCCATTGCCGGTTTTGTGCTAGGTGCAGGCGTGGTGGTGCTGATTTCTACCGTTCTCGGCGAGGAAAAGTTTCTGGAGTGGGGCTGGCGCCTGCCGTTCTTCCTGGCCCTGCCGTTGGGTATCATCGGCCTGTACCTGCGCCATGCGCTGGAAGAAACACCCGCGTTCCAGCAGCATGTCGACAAGCTGGAGCAGGGCGACCGCGAAGGGCTGGCCTCCGGGCCCAAGGTGTCGTTCAAGGAAGTGGCCACCCAGCATTGGCGCAGCCTGGTGACGTGTATTGGTGTGGTGATTGCCACCAACGTCACCTACTACATGCTGCTCACCTACATGCCCAGCTACCTGTCGCACAACCTGCATTACAGCGAAGACCACGGCGTGCTGATCATCATCGCGATCATGGTCGGCATGCTGTTCGTGCAACCGATGATCGGCCTGCTCAGCGACAAGTTTGGCCGCCGGCCATTCATCATCGTCGGCAGCGTCGGCCTGTTCGCTTTGGCCATTCCGGCGTTCATGCTGATCAACAGCGGTGAGCTGGCGGTGATTTTCGCCGGGTTGCTGATCATTGCCGTCATGCTCAACTTCTTCATCGGCGTGATGGCCTCGACGCTGCCGGCGATGTTCCCCACGCACATCCGCTACAGCGCCCTGGCCAGTGCCTTCAACATATCGGTGCTGATCGCCGGCCTTACCCCGACGCTCACTGCCTGGCTGGTAGAGAGCACCGGCAACCTGTACATGCCGGCTTATTACCTGATGGCGATTGCCGCCGTGGGCCTTGTCACTGGCCTGACCATGAAGGAAACCGCCAACAAGCCGCTGCGCGGTGCGGCACCGGCGGCATCGGACATCGAGGAAGCGCGTGAATTGCTGCAGGAGCACCACGACAACATCGAGCAGAAAATCGAAGACATCGACGCGCAGATCGCCGAGCTGGAAGCGAAACGCAAGGTGCTGGCTCAGCAGCACCCGCGGATCGACTGATCAGCGTGGCATGTAGCCGCGCTGCCAGGCGCGCGGGATGAACCGCGATACCAGGGCCAGCACACACGCCAGCGCGCAGCTGCCGGCCAGTGCCTGCAGGCCCAGGTGTTGTTGCAACCAGGCGCCGAGCGCGGCCCCCGACAGCATGCCGGCCCAAGGCACCAGTTGCACCCGCCAGCCGTTACGCCGCTCGCCCAGCAGCCAGCGCCCCAGGCCACGGCCGAAACGGGACAGGGCGCCAGTAACGTAGGTCAGGCCGATGGGCAGGCCGTTCACCTGTTCGACCACGGCATTGATCATGCCCATCGCCAGTGTGGCGGCCAGTAATGCCGGGAAGGTGGCTGCCAACGGCCACACGGCCGCGAACGCCAGCAGTGCGGCGACCACCAGCAACACGGGCCAGGCCCGGCGGTGAAAGCCGCGCGCCAGCAGTACGCCCAGCGCGTTGCCGGCGACAAAGCCCAATACCGCGCCACTCAGGCGCAGCACCAGGGCCAGGTCGGCTTCACTGATGGCCACCGCCAGGCGCGTGGTGTTGCCGCTCATGAACGACACGAAGTCACCCAGCGCCAGCAGGCCAATGGCATCGGTCATGCCAGCCAGCACCGACAGGGCGGCGACCAGGCCGAGGCCGACACGACCACGCAGGGTTTGCAGCCGCAGCCGCCTGGCCGTGCGCGCGGGAAGGGTATTGGGCAGCATGCGCAGACCTCAGGGCAGCAGTTTTTCGCGGGCCAGGGTGCCTTTGATGGTGCGCTCCACCACGTCGACCAGCACCATGGTCTGGTGATCGACCTCGATATTGAGCAGCTCGCCGGCCTTATAGCGGGCGAAGGTGGTCTGGCGCAGGGTTTCCGGGATCAGGTTGATGGTGATGACATTGTCGTCGACATCGGCAACGGTCAGGCTGCAGCCGTTGACCCCGATGAAGCCGCGCGGGAACACGTACTTGCCCCATTCCGGCGGCATGCGAAACGTGATGAATGCACCGGTTTCCTTGATGGACAGCTCGACGATTTCCGCAGTGGTGGCGATGTGGCCGGCCATCAGGTGGCCGCCGACTTCGGCGTTCATTTTTGCCGAGCGTTCGATGTTGACGCCTTGGCCGGCCTTGAAATTGCGTAGGTTGGTACGTTCCAGGGTGGCGTTCATGGCGTCGAACCTGACCTGCGTACCGTGAATTTCGGTGACCGACAGGCAAGTGCCCTCGACACTGACGCTGGCGCCGATCTTCAGTTCGTCGAGCAGTTCCGGGGTGAGGTCGATGGTGAACTGGTTGTGGCCCGGGTAGGTGGTCACATCAAGCAGAGGGCGGACGGCCTGGACGATGCCGGTGTACATGGAGTTGCTCCTGGGCACAAAAAGAAATCACCCGAACGCTATGCCTCTGGTGCTGCAAAATCAAGGTCGGCCTCTGCGCGGGTTTACAAATGCCCGCTGCTGTTGACGATCCGCAGGCACAGCGCCTCGTACGGGTCCAGGTTCACCATCAGGCGCCCATCCTCGGTCAGGTCGCCTTCAACCGTCTCGTTGATCATGTCCACCACCGGCCCCGGCGTGAACCCGGTCAGTTGCAGTTCCTCCGCAATCACGTCCTGGCCAAAGTTCAACGCGCTGATCTGGATACCCCGCCCGGCCGGCAGTTCGTGCACCATCACCAGCAACCCCGGGCTGCTGACTTCAGGCACCAGCACCTGGCGGCTGGTGGCGATGCCATAGGCCTGGCGTACGGCCAGCAGTTTCTTCACCTTGCAGGCAAACGAGTCGCTGTTTTCCAGCTGGCTGTCCAGGCTTCCGTACAGGGCGCGTGCACGGGGCATGCCGCGCACCGATTGCTCGGCCTGCGTGTCCAGCCCGGCCAGGTCGTAACCGCCCCGGTGAATCCAGCGGGTGTCGCCATCGAGCATGCGCTCGGCCACCGCGTCGGCAGGCAAGGGCAGGGCACCGACCAGGTCCCAGCCAGACAACGCGACCACCCCCGGCTGCATGGCGTTGTACATGACCAGCAGCAGGTGCACCTTCTGGATCTGTTCGATTTCTGCCGTGCCGATCTGCTCCAGGTCGCGCAGGCCCAGTGCTGCGGCGATCAGGCTGGCCGTGGTGCAGGCGATGCCGTTGGTGACGAAGCGCAGGTTGTACGGCGCGTGCTCGCCCGATAGTCGTTCGTAAATCTCTTCACGGATGTGTTCGCGCAGGATGCTGCCGGGCAGCGTCTGGCCCTTGTACAGGTACATGTCATGGGCGTGCAGGGTCCAGAAATGCACCAGTTCCACGGTCAGCTCGTCATGGTTTTGCAGGGCATGGATCAGCGAAGCCGGGTCGATGCCGAAGGCGTGCATTTCCTTGAGCATCAGGCGCAGGAATGCAGTGTCGCCGGTCAGCAGTGCATGCTGGTAGGCCGGCCGGGTAATGAAATCGTAGGACAGGTCGGCGCCGCCCTTGGACATCTGTGCGATGTCGTCCAGGGTGAGGTTAAGCTCCTGGAAGCTGAAACCGCCGGCTTTGCGGATCATACCGCCGATCAGCTGATTGCCGACAATCGACAGGGGGTGGCTTTCCGACCAGGCGGTGTCGCTGGCCCGTGTTTCCACGCCGAGAAAGCCGTTGGCGTCCAGGCGCAGACCACGGGCGCCCAGGCAGTCCAGGGCGTGCAGGGCATCGCCAATGATCATTTGCTGGGCGGCGAAGGTCGGGTCCAGCCAGTTCAGAGACGGCTGGCCTTCCTTGAAATAGTGCAGGTATACCCAGCGCCGCGTCTTGCCGTCCACGCCGGTAACCGGTGGTGTAGCGCTCCAGTCGGTTTCCTTCACTCCTGGCTCGAAGAAGATGACACGTTGCAGTTGGCCGACGATGTAATGGCGGGCCTTGAGCTCATCGCACTGGGCCGGCAGCAGGTTGACCGCGTCACGGCCGGCGGGCACTTGCGGCAACAGCGGCCAGTCTTCCTCGCGTATTTCGACCATGTGGTACAGCCCCGGGTACGGCCCATGTGCCAGTTCTGCCAAGCGGAAGTCAGCACCCTTGCCGGTGTGTGAGGGGATCAGGTCGTCGATGGTCACTGCGTTGTGCGCCGCGGCCATGCGGCTCATCTGGATCAGTTCCTGCTCACTGCCGTACAGAGGGTCGATGTCGAAGCTGATGCGGTCGAAGTTGCCGTCCACGCTGGGGGTGAGTTCGCGACCGCGAATACCGCCGGACAACTTGATCGGACCGGTGTGCAGGCCCTGGATGCCGATATCCGACAAGCGCTTCCACAACGCTTCGTGGGCCAGGGCGCCGAGCACCGAGCAGCCTGGCGGGGCGATGATGGCGTCGGGGTATACCGTCAGCCACACCGAGGCGATTTCGGTGGCGCGGCGGGGCTGGGCTTCGGCGTACGGCTGCTGCCACAACCGGGACTGGCCTGAATACAGGCTGGCGCGCGCTTGGGAGGCCTTGAGCATGGCGCGGTCTTCGAGCCATTTGACGTATGACGGGTCGGGCTGGGTCATTTCGCGTCCTCTTTGCGTGTCGGCACCGGCTCAGGTTATGACGGCATCGTTGCCTGATCGTTCGGCTGGGAGCTGTTTCAGGTGCCGCTGCAGCTGACGATCAACGCCGCGCCGACAACTGCTGCGGCGCCAGAAATGCATCATGAAAGTAGTTACGCACGGCCTGCATCGCCGGGCTGAACGCCCGCTCCCGGTGCCAGGCCAACCCCACGCTCATCGGCGTAACCGGGTCGCTGATGGTCACTGTCTCGATGCGTTTGCCCTCCAGCGACCAGGGCCGGTGTACCAGGTCTGACAGGATCGCCACGCCACTGCCATTGGCAACCATGCTGCGCACAGCTTCTACCGAACTGGTCCGCACACGCACGCTTGGCCGCTGCCCGGCGTGTTCCCAGTAGCGCATGGCGCTTTGCTCGGCTTCGTCCACGGTCAGCAGAATGAACGGCTCACAGGCCACGTCGGCCAGGCTTACCGACGAGCGCTCGCACAGCGGATGGTGGCCGGGCAGCCATAGCCGGCGCTCGGAGTTGAACAGCGTCTCGGAGACGATATCGGGGTGGGTGAGGTTGGCGGTGAGCACTACCGCCATGTCGAAACGCCCCTCCAGCAAGCCTTGCTCGATGGCACTGCGCTCTTGCTCGTACAGCTCCAGGGTAACGTCCGGGTGCCAGTGTTCAAGGCGCTGCAGGTGGTGAGGCAGGAAGTAGCCAATCACGGTGTAGCTTGCCGCCAGGCGCAGCAGGCCGCTTGCACGCACGTTCGGCAGCGGGCTGTTCAACGCGTCATCGACACTGCGCAGAATCACATAGGCGCGGTTCAGAAAGTGCCGGCCAGCCTCGGTCAGGTTCATGCCCTGAGCCGAGCGCTGGAACAGCAGCACGCCAAGCATGGCTTCCAGTTCCTTGATGGCCGTGGTTACCGCCGACTGGGAGATATTCAGGTGGATCGCTGCCTGGGAAATCTGGCCGATTTCGGCGGTTGCGACAAAATAGCGGACCTGGCGCAGGGTCAGTGACACGGTTGGCTCCTGTGGTATCTGATTTTCAGAAGACACCCTATCTGTTTATAGATCTTCCCAAGGGGGTGTGGAGAATCTAACGTGGCTTGCATGCAGTCACAAGCGCCAGGAGAAACAGTCATGCAGGTGGTGGATTTCAACTCGGACATGGGTGAGGGGTTTGGCCCGTGGACCATTGGCGATGGCGTCGACAACGAGCTGATGGGCCATATCAGCACGGCGAACATCGCCACGGGTTTCCATGCCGGCGACCCTGGCACCATGCGCCGCACCGTAGAGCGGGCCAAGGCGTTGGGCGTTGCAGTGGGCGCCCACCCGGGTTTCCGAGACCTGGTGGGCTTTGGCCGCCGGCATATCAATGCCCCGGCCCAGGAGCTGGTCGACGACATGCTTTACCAACTGGGTGCACTGCGAGAAATTGCCCGTGCACAAGGTGTGCGCCTGCAGCACATAAAGCCGCACGGTGCGCTGTACATGCACCTGGCGCGCGACGAAGAAGCCGCGCGCCTGCTGGTGGAAAACCTGCGGGTGATCGAGCCAGAGCTGTTGCTGTACTGCATGCCGGGCTCGGTGATCTGCCGTATTGCCCAGGACCTTGGCCAACCGGTGGTCCGCGAGTTCTACGCCGACCGCGAGTACGACCTGAGCGGCTCTATCGTCTTTACCCGCAATGTGCGTGGCTACGACCCCACGGCGGTTGCAGAGCGGGTACTGCGTGCTTGCCAGCAAGGCGTGGTACGTACGGTAGAAGGCCAGGACCTGGCCATCGCGTTCGACTCCATCTGCCTGCACAGCGATACCCCCGGCGCGCTCGACCTGGTAGAAGCCACGCGCAAGGCGCTGGACGCAGCCGGTATCGTGGTGCGTGCGCCACGTTGAGCCCATGAGGCATCCGGCAGGCACAAGCCGGAGCCCGTATAGGTTGTTTTCGCCTGCCTTTCTATAAAGATTCCAAAAAAGGAACAGTCATGGCCGAATCGCTTGCTACAACCCCGATCCGCTACAGTTTCGGCGCCGACGAGCACCTGTTTGCCGAAGTCAGCGACAGCATGTCGCTGGAAGCCTTCTTCAAGGGCATGGCCGTCACCCGCGCCGTAGAGCGCCTGGCCCTGGAGGGCGTGCTGGACGTGTGCCTGGCCAACGCCTCGTTCCAGATCCGCTTCGACCCGGACCGTATCGCCCCCGATGCACTGCTTGAAGCCGTGCGCGGTGCCGAAGCGCAGGCCGTGGCCGAGCGTTCGTTGCAGACGCGAATCATCGAGATCCCGGTGCTGTACAACGACCCCTGGACCCACGAAACCCTGATGCGCTTTCGTGACCGTCATCAAGACCCGGCCAGCACCGACCTGGAGTACGCGGCACGTATCAACGGCCTGGCCGATGTCGAGGCATTCATCGCCGCGCACAGCGGCGCGCCGTGGTTCGTGTCGATGGTCGGCTTCGTTGCCGGCTTGCCTTTCATGTTCCAGATGGTCGAGCGCGACCGGCAGTTGCAGGTGCCCAAGTACCTGCGCCCGCGTACCGACACACCCAAGCTCACCCTGGGCCATGGCGGCTGTTTCGGCTGCATCTACTCGGTGCGCGGAGCAGGGGGCTACCAGATGTTCGGCGTTACCCCGGCACCGATCTACGACCCGCAGCAGACCTTGAACTACCTGAAAGCGCACATGGTGTTCTTCCGTCCGGGTGACATCGTGCAATTCAAACCCATCGACCGCCGTGCCTATGACCAGGCCGTGGCGGATGTTGAAGAAGGCCGCTTCGACCTGCGCATTCGCCCTGTGGCGTTTTCCCTGGACGCCTTCCTCGCCGACCCGGTCGGCTACCCCAAATCGCTGCAGGAGGTATTGGCATGATCAAGGTCCTCAAACCGGGCTTGGCGACGTCTGTGCAGGACTTGGGGCGCGAAGGCTACTACCACTTGGGTATCCCGCCGTCAGGCGCCCTCGACCAGTACGCCCTGAGTGCGGCCAACCACCTGGTGGGCAACCCGGCCGGCGCCGCAGGCCTGGAGTGCGCGCTGGTGGGGCCGGAACTGGCGTTCCAGCAGGACGCACTGGTGGCCGTATGCGGTGCGCAGATGCCAGCGTTGCTCGATGGCCGCGAGCAGCGCCCGGACACGGCGTTTGCCGTACGTGCCGGGCAAGTGTTGCGTTTCGGCTTTCCCACCGCAGGCGCGCGGGCTTACCTGGCGGTGGCCGGTGGCATCGATGTGCCCGAGGTACTGGGTAGCCGTTCCACCTACGCGTTGGGAGCGTTGGGCGGCTTCCAGGGGCGCAAACTGATGGCGGGCGACCTGCTGCCGGTCGGCATGCCCAGCGGCAAGACCCGCGCGGGTGCAAGCCTGCCCATGGCCCTGCGCCAGGCCTTGGGCGGCGAAGTGGTGTTGCGTGTGGTGCCGGGGCTGTACTTTCACCGCCTTACCGAAGCAGCAGCGCAGAGCTTCTTCACTGAAGCCTGGACCGTCGGCTCCGAAGCGGACCGTATCGGCTATCGCTACAAAGGCGGCAGTGCCTTGAGCTTTCAGCCACGGGAACAACCGTTCGGTGCGGGGTCGGATCCGTCGAACATCGTCGACAGCTGCTACCCGATCGGCTCGATCCAGGTGCCGGCAGGGTTGGAACCGATCATCCTGCACCGCGATGCCGTGTCGGGTGGCGGCTACGCCATGATCGGAACAGTGATCAGCGCCGACCTGGACCTGATCGGCCAGATGCAGCCCAACCAGCAGGCACGGTTCTTGGCGGTGACCTTGGACCAGGCGCTGGAGGCGCGGCGTTCGTACAAGAAGAAGCTGGCTTGCCTGGCCAGGCTCTTCGGAAATGTTTAGAAACTAGACGAAGAGAAGGATCCTACAACCGTTTAGGAAGCCCCAGACTCCTTGAAGAATTGATTCCCCGATAGTGTGCCTGTCTTCAGCCTGCTGGAAGACAAGGACCACTTCATGCCCGGCCCACTCGATATTCCTCCGGTACAACCTGGGGGCGCTGCCGATGCCCGTGATGTAACCGAAAACACCCTGCACGGGATGCTCGATGGCCCGCAGGAAAGCGGTTCGCCTTACCCGGCCGACGAGGGAAGGCGAGCCGATCACCCGGATTACGAAGGTTACCCCGCCGACCCGCAGTTCCAGCTACGTGGCGGCTTCAAAAACCTGATGCTCGATGCGGCAACCCCGCTGTTCGGCCTGGTCATTCGCCTGCGTACGCTGGATGACCTGCCCAACATCGCCTACGTGCACAAGGCCGTGCAAAACCAGGTCAGTAACATCCGCGAAGAAATCCGGCAGCACGGCTACCCCGCTGCCCAGCAGGAAGCCTACTCCTACGCCCTGTGCCTGTTCCTGGACGAGGCCGTCATGAGCCGCCCGTGGGGCAACAATTCGTGCTGGAGCCACGAACCGCTGCTCAGCATCTTCCATGACGAATCCCAGGGCGGTGAAAAAATCTTCGTGCTGCTCGAGCGCGTCATGCAGTCGCCCAAGGAATTCCAGGATGTACTGGAGTTCCTGTACTTCAGCATTTGCCTGGGCCTGCGCGGCAAGCACGCCCTCGACCCCAGGTGCGACGACATCATCAAGGCCCTGATCTCGCGCATGCACAAGGTCATCCGCGAACTGCGCGGCCCCATCCCCGAACACGTCTGCGACCCCTACGCCAACGTCGTCCATCGCCCCTACCGCGGGCGGCGTTGGGAGTGGCCCTGGTGGAGCCCACTGGTGCTCTCGGCCATCGCCATGGTCTGCGCCTACAGCTACTACAGCTACCGCCTCGACCTGATCACCGCCGAAGTCCTGCAATCGCTCGACGCCATCTTGCAGCAGTAGCGGGGGGATGCCACATGCCTAGCCAAACCGATTTGCGTTTTACCTTCCAGCCGCTGGTTGGCCGCAGCGAGTTCGAGGTGGTGTCGTTCGAGCTGGACGAGGCCATCAGCACGCCGTTCCAGTTGCACCTGGAACTGATCAGCTTCGAAGACGATGTCGACTTCGGCCAGCTGCTCGACAAGCCGGTGCTGTTCACGATCTGGCGTGGTGAGCGCCCGTTGCGCTACGTGCACGGGCTGGTCAGCACCTTCAGCCAGGGCGAAACGGGGTTCCACCGCACCCGTTACCGCGCTCTGGTCGAGCCCGTGCTGGCCCGCGCGGG